>NZ_BFBX01000060.1:0-6416 GCF_003851045.1 Paenibacillus sp. 598K
AGCTTGTCGAGCCAGTCCTTGCGGATATACATGATCGCTACGTTTTCGTAGTAGTCGTTGGGCACCGGCAAGCCGTAGATTTTGCCGTCCTTACGCGCCGGTGCGAACCCCGAGCCGCCGCCGTATTCGAGCGCCTTGCGCAGCAGCGGCGAGGCATAGGTCTCGTAGGCTTCGGTCAGGTCGGCCAGTTGATCCTGATCGATCATCCGGCTCAGCTGATTCAGATCGACCTTGGTTACATCCGGGATATTGTTCGTGTTGATCGCCAGATTGAGCTTCTCCGTGGCTTGCGAGGCGTCGGATACCCACTCGTTTTTGAACTGGATGCCGAGGATCTCCAGATACTTCTGCGTCATAATGTTGTCGTCGATGCTCTCGCCCTCGGCGAACAGGACATTGGTGCCTGTCGTGCCGACGACCGATACCTCGATCGGCGGATTGTATTTGCCGAGCGGGCTTGTATCCTGCTCGGTTACGGCCGGACCGTTCGTGCTGCCGGTATTGCCGCTGTTTGCGGGCGTCGTGCCGTTGCCGCCGTTGTTGTCTGTCGAACAAGCGCTGGAGAGGAGCAGAGCGCCTGCGGCCAGGATGGCCGCCATTTGGCGTGTGCGTGTCGTAATTGTCATCGATCTATGCCTCCGTGTGGATGAGATGTGGTGCTCGGGACGGCACTGGCGTCGTTCGCATGCGATGCCGTCCGTGATATAGGCAATTCTGCCCCTATAGGTCAGTCGAGCTGCAACGGAATGACGCTGATGTCGTCTATCGCGATGTCGCCGCTCGCCAGGAAGCTGGATGGCTTACGGGTGCGCCGTGACGACGATATCGTCGATGGCGAGCGCGCCGCCGTAGTGCAGACCCCAGATCAGGTAATAGTCCTGGAAGCCGGCGTCCGTGGTGAACGTCACCGTCTGGACGCCCGCCTGGCCGGTATCGTCGCTCCACGTCGTGAAGCCCTTGTCGTGGGCGAAGCCGCCGCTGCCCGTACGGGCCAGGAAGTAGTAGAAGCCGTTCGCTCCGGGCTGTGCGGTCCCCTTGTAACGGAAGGAGACGGTGTAGGTGGTCGCCGGCGCGAGCTTGAGCTTGGCGGTGTCGCTGCACAGGAGCTCCGTCCAGTCCTGTGTCTGCGCGGCGCTGCCGTAGGCGGAGTATGCGCCGCCGATCGTCTGGCCTGGCTGATCGGAGATGACGCCTGCGCCCTGATACCCGCCGACATAGCGCGAGGCAGCGAAGGCGCCGCCCTCGAAGGAGTCGTAGACGGTGGCAGGGTGCGCCGTGACGACGATATCGTCGATGGCAAGCGCGCCGCCATTCCGCAAGCCCCAGATCAGGTAATAGTCCTGGAAGCCGGCGTCTGTCGTGAACGTCACGGTCTTGGTACGGACGAGGCCGGACTCGTCGCGCCACGTCGTGAAGCCCTTGTCGTGAGCGAAGCCGCCGCTGCCCGTGCGAGCCAGGAAGTAATAGAAGCCGTCCTCGCCCGGCGCCTCTGTCCCCTTGTAGCGGAACGAGACGGTGTAGGTGGTCGATGGCTCCAGAGCGAGCTTGGCGGTATCGCTATACAGGAACTCGGTCCAGTCCTCGGTCTGCGCCGCGCTGCCGTAGGCGGAGGAAGCGCCGCCGATCGCCTGGCCCGGCTGACTCGTGACGACGCCGACGCTCTGATAGCCGCCGACATAGTCGGAGGAGGCGAACGAGCCGCCCTCGAACGCTTCGCGGATCGTGTCGTCGACCGGCGGCACGACTGCGTCATCGGCTACCGTCAGCGTGCCGAGCGTGTAGCGCTTGTGCGCGTCCTCGCCAGCGATCGCCAGCCGGATCGCCGGATCGCCCTGCTCGTCGACCAGCGCCACCCGGAGGTCGTAGGCGCCTGCTGCCAGCGAGGCCGGCAGCTCGAAGCGTGAGAACGTCTCGTACATCTCGCCGGCGACGAAGCCGGTCATCTCGAAGCGCTCGTCGATGCCGCTCCAGACGGTATTGCCGCTGCTGTCGGTCAGGTACACCTTGAGCGGGTAGTTGACATAGCTGCGGCCGACGCCGAGATTGGACCAGAGCTGCTGCAGCTCCAAGGTGCCGCCAGCCTCGACCGCCGAAGGGAACTCCGCCTGATTGAGCACGAGCCGGTAGCCCATCCGCCGATTGCCTTCGTCGACCAGATCGGGCCGCTCGTCGTAGAAGTCAGCAGCGCCGAAGTCGCCGTCATGGCCCATGATCGTAATGTAGTTGGGGTGGAGCTCCAGCGCTTCCTCCAGCGCAGCGTCCGGGGAGTAGCCCGAGCCGTTGCCCACGTAGTAGCCGTAGGTGCCGAAGAACTCGGCGATCAGCGGCAGCGACCGATTGCTGCGGAAAAACGACTCCAGCAGCTGCCGGTCATACGTGCGCAGCGCGCCGGCAGCGCCGTCGCGGCGGAAGGTCAGATGGGGCTTGGTCAGGGCGTGATCGAAGGCCGACCAGCTCATATACTCCTCGTAAGAGGTCGGATTGTTCACCGCAGGCGTCATCTCGCTGCGCCACTCGTACGAGTTGGAGAGCGCGAGGATCTTGTCGCCGTCCCAGGCGTCGTACCACTTGTCGACGATCGTCCGCAGCGTCGAGATGCGCTCGGCGTAGCTGTCGAAGTCGTGGCCGCTATGCCACTCCCCCCAGGTGCCGTAACCGCGCAGATCGACGATATCGAGCCGGGGATCGTCGCGATAGCGGTCGGCGAACGCCGTCAGGAACGTCTCCAGCTTCTGCATGAAGACGGGATCGGTATAGTCCGGCAGCTTGAACGTGTAGCCCTGATCGAAGCGCTCCTGATACGGGACGCCGTACTGCTGGAACAGCCATTCCGGCACGCTCTTGGCGTAGCCGTAGCCGGAGATCATCATCGCGTCTGTGGAGATGCGGAAGTGAATGCGCTTACCCAAACCGGCCCAATAATCGATCGATTCGTCGAGCAGCGTCCAGTCGTATTGCCCCTCCGTCGGCTCCAGCTCGCCCCAGTGGGTGAGCACGGCGACATTGTCGATCTCGGGATAGGTGCCGGTGCGTCCGACGTCGATATGGCCGGGGATCGCGTTGTCGATCAGCACCCAGCCCATGCCGGGATTGTGCAGCACCTCGTTCGTCTGCTGTGGCGTGACGCGTACCCGCTCGGCCTGGATGCTGCCGCTTGCCTCAGCTGTCTGCGGCGAGAGCGTGCCGACGGCTGCGCTGCCCGGCGCGACCAGCGCGGCGCATAGGAGCCAGGTGGCGGTCTGGCGGCCTGCCGTCTTGGTGAATCGGTTGCTCATCGTACATGAACCCTCCTCTCTGATGGTAACCCCTCTTGCGCGTAACCTTGGTGCCTGGGCGGCTTGCCCGCCGCGCTGTCTTTGACGGACCAGTCGCATACAAAAAAAAGTGGCTGTAAGCCCTTGCATGCTTACAGCCACCATTATAGGCGGGTTGGAGTCTACTATTTTAAGGCATTGCGGTCTACTTGGTTAAGGGGGCGGCAGCGGGCGAAGCGGAAGGCCGTATACGCCAGTGCAAGGAAGCGTCGGTGCAGGGAAGCGCCGGTTCGAGCAGCCTCAAGCCTGGCCCAGCCGCTGCTTGCGGTAGTCGGAGGGCGCCAGGCCGGTAATTTTTTTGAATTGCTTGGAGAAGTGATACATATCCCGGAAGCCCACCATCTCGCCGATTTCGGCAATGGGATAAGAGGATTGGGCGAGCAGTTCCTTCGCCTTGTCCATTTTTTTGCGGCCGATGTACTGGATCGGCGGCATCCCCATATGCGCTTTGAACATCCGGATGAAATAATTGGGGTGCAGACAGGCGTGCGCCGCCAGCTCTGCAATCGTAAGCTCCCGGTGGATATGGCGGTGGATATAATCGAGGATGTCGTTGAGCCGCTGCACAGGGGCGGCGTGTTTGAGCGTAAGAGCTTCCTGGTCGTGCTCGCTGACGAAATGGGAGAGCAGCTCCAGCAATCTTGCTTTGGCCAGCAGTCCGGCATTAAGCGCGTGGCTGTTCGTGTAATGTACCAGCTCGTCGAATAGCCTGGTCGTCGTCGCCGGGTCCCGGGGCGTACACAGGAACGGGAGATCGATTAACTGGAACAGGTTGATCTCGCCCACTTTCGCTGAGAAATGGCACCAAAATTTGCGGTAGCCTTGGCCTCCGATATACGAGTAGGACTGACATACGCCCTCCGGCATCAGCAAAAATTGTCCGGGCTTCGGGTAAAACTCCTGGTCGCCGATGCGGACCCAGCCGCTGCCCTCCAGGAAGAAATACAGCTTGCTGTAGTCGGGGGTATAGTCGATATCGCGCCAGCCGTCGTGCACCGTCGAGCAATGAGCCAGGAATAGCTCCGCTTGCAGGTTGGACAAATAATAGTTCAGCAAATAGCGGGATTTCATGCGACACCTCTGCTCTTTATGGGTTCATGGGCGAGAAACGGGTTAGTTTTTGACAAGTAAAAGTTAATAGGCCCCATGTCGGACGCCGAGCCAGCCTGATAAAATGACGGTGTAGCGCGATATGCGTTGATGCAACGATCGTTCAGCCTCAACTGATGAAAGGACGGAGGATACATAATGGATAAGCAGGCTTATTTGGAGCACATTCAAGCCGTCATCGCACAAGGACCGTATGAGGACAATTGGGAGTCCTTGCGTCATTTTGAAGTTCCGGCATGGTATAAGGAAGCCAAGTTCGGCATTTTCATTCACTGGGGGCTTTATTCCGTACCGGCATTTTCCAGCGAATGGTACTCCCGCAATATGTACATCAAGGATAGCAAGGAATATGCGCATCATATCGCAACCTACGGCAAGCATACCGAATTTGGCTACAAGGACTTCATCCCAATGTTTACGGCAGACCGATTCGATGCGGACGAATGGGCGGAGCTGTTCCGCCGCTCGGGAGCCCGCTATGTGATGCCGGTGGCAGAGCATCATGACGGCTTCCAGATGTACAAAAGCGATGTATCGGTGTACAACGCGGCGGGGATGGGACCGAAGCGCGATCTGCTAGGCGAGATGAAGGCGGCCTACGAGAAGCAAGGTTTGGTGCTCTGCGCGTCCACTCACCGAGCCGAGCATTGGTTTTTTATGTCGCATGGCAAGGCTTTCCCCTCTGACATTCAGGAGCCGATGCAATGCGGAGATTTCTATTGGCCAGCGATGCCGGAGCCGGATCACCAGGATCTGTACGCGTCGCCCCCGCATCAGGAATTTCTGGAGGATTGGCTGATCCGCTGCTGCGAGCTGGTCGACAAGTATATGCCGAGGGTGCTGTATTTCGACTGGTGGATCCACCATACGGCCTTCAAGCCTTATCTTCAACAACTTGCTGCCTACTATTATAACAAAACGGCAAGCCAGGGCTTCCAGGGCATTATTAACTACAAGCACGATGCCTTTGCCTTCGGGAGCGCGGTGCCGGATGTCGAACGCGGACAGTTCGCCGAGATGAAGCCATACTACTGGCAGACCGATACGGCAGTCGCGCGCAATTCCTGGTGCCATACCATCAACAACGACTATAAGTCGCCGCTGGAGCTGATTCAGGGGCTGGTCGATATCGTCAGCAAAAACGGCAACTTGCTGTTGAATATCGGTCCGCGAGCGGATGGCAGCATCCCGGAGGAGGACCGCGATATCTTGCTCGCGATCGGGGAGTGGCTCTCGGTCAACGGCGAAGCAATCTATGGCACCTCCTATTGGCGGACCAGCGGGGAAGGCCCTACGGCTGTTGAGGAGGGTCAGTTCACAGACGGCAAAGCCAAGCTGTTCACATCGGAGGACATCCGCTTCACTAGCAAAGGCCATGTGCTGTACGCGACCGTGCTGGTGTATCCGGACAACGGCGAAGTGCGCATCCGCACGCTGAAGGAGAAAGGACACCATTTTCACGGCGTGATCGAGGAGATCGAGATCCTGGGCTTTGATGAAAAACCGGTCTGGACGCGGACGGACGAAGCGCTGGTGCTGACGACAAAGGAAGTGCAAAGCGCGCTTCCTGTGGTCTTCAAAATTACAACGATGTAGCCACGTAGCCATGTAGCCGTCGACATGAAACCGTCGACATGATATGAAATCAGCGTCTGCAAAAGGTCGTTTCCGTACGCGAGCCCGGCTCGCGGAGCGGGAGCGGCTTTTTGCAGCGCTTAACGTTTGTTGTGTGGCATAGGTCGGGAGAAAGAGGCGGGGTGGCGGAAGTGGGAGGGGAGAGGCTGACAGGGTGAGACGCCAGCTTTGCATGTGCTAAGGAACATCTATAACCTTATATCGCCTATTTCGGTGTTTTTTGAGGGTTGAGGGAACGTGTGTATCCTTATGTGTGACTAAAAGCCGCAAAACCGGGGTGTTCGAGCCAAATAAGAATACCTATGTTCTTGACATCGGTCAAAACCGGGATTGGCGACCGAATAACGATACCTATGT
>NZ_BFBX01000060.1:6505-7122 GCF_003851045.1 Paenibacillus sp. 598K
CGATACCTATGTTCCTTTGGCGTGCACGGCGTCCCCCCCGGCGGGGCGCCTCTCGCCCGGAGTCCCTTAAGTCCGGCGTCTCCGGTGCGTGGTGTTCCACTCGTTGTCCACCTCCCCCGCGTTCTCCCGGCGAGGCGACTTTAGCCGGTGTTGCTCGCAACTCCCAGTCCGAGAGATTAGAGCACGCCCGGCTTGCTTGTAGTCTGCTCCGCCCCTCGCGCTGCCATCCCTAGCGAAGCGCCGCCAGACGCTCGTCCATCGCCGCGAGGATGTCGTCGACGGTGCCGTGTCCGGCGATCCAGTCCTGGAAGCCGCGGCACAGCACGTCGGCGACGCCGACCGGCCAGGCCTGGTTGCTAAAGTAGATCGTCTCATGGTCCGCCATCAGCTCCGTGAAGCCGTCGAGCTCGGGGATGCCGAGCCGCTCGTCCTTGGCCATCGGGAAGACGTCATAGTTGCGCTTGTAGAGCCGGTAGAGCGGCGACGCCGGGTCGAGCTGGTAGGCGAGGATGTCCAGTACCTCCTCGAGGTGGCGCGTATTGGCATTGATGACGGTGCCCCCTGCCGGGCCAACGGAGAGGAGCAGCGGCTCGCCGGGGTCGTTGCCGGGCAGCGGC
>NZ_BFBX01000060.1:7225-7688 GCF_003851045.1 Paenibacillus sp. 598K
CGTGGCCGGGCAGCGGCAGGAAGCCCCGCTCGAAGTCGCCGTCTGGCGACGATGCTGCCGGATCTTCGACCATTCGAGTGTAATCCCAGTTGCCGTTGAACATCATCGCCGCCTGGCCTTCGTTGAACAGCGCCGTCGCCTGATTGACACCGATGCTCAGCGAGTCTGCGGCGATATAGCCGTGGTCGTAGAGCGTCTTGTACCGCAGCAGCGCCTCCCGCCACGGCGAGTCCGCGAAGGTGCGAGCGCCTGCCATCAACTCGGTGTCGAAGTCCGGGTGCTCGGCATAGACGAGCGAAGCGGCCAGCTGATAGAGGCCGAACTGGACGAACCAGCGGTCGTTGTCCGGCATGACGATCGGCGTGATCCCGGCCTGCCTGAGCTGCTCGCAGACGGCGAGGAACGACGGCCAGTCGGTCGGGAAGGCGTCGATCCCGTGCTGCTCGAACAACGTCTTGTTGTA
>NZ_BFBX01000060.1:7816-11264 GCF_003851045.1 Paenibacillus sp. 598K
ACAACGTCTTGTTGTACCAGGTGCCCATGATGCTCAGCCCCTTGGGCAGTCCGTACACCTTGCCGTCTACCGTGAAGCCCTCCAGCGCCTCCGGGGTGAAGCGGTCCAGGATGTCCATGCCGCTCAGATCCTGCAGGTAACCGGCGGCGACCAGCTCCTCGAGCTGGCGCATCGGCCACCATTCGAAGAAGTCCGGTCCTTCGCCGGAGGCGAGCTGGACGAGCAGCGTCTTCGTATACGGGTCCTCCGGGAGCATCTCGGGACGCAGGGTGACGCCAGGGAAGCGCTCGGCTACGGCCTGCGGGAGCTGGCGCATGACGAACGGGTTGCTGTCCTCTCCGTCTCCCGCCACGCCCATATGCAAATAACGGATGACCGTTTGACTAGATTCGGGGGCGTCCGGGGACGCGCTGTCACGGCAGCCGGCAGTCAGGAGCAGCAACGCAGCCATGAGCGGCAGGATGCGACGATTCGCCAACGCCCTCCCTCCTTTTGAACAAAGTATGCTACAATTATACTTAAAAACGCTTACATGGAGAAGTGCCCGATGAAATTCGCCTGGGGTCTCAAAAATCGCCTGCTGGTAGCGCTGCTGCTGCTCTCGCTCATCCCGATCGTTGTGGTCGTCATCGTCACCAGCCGCAACTATGCGACGCTCGTCGAGCATCAGGTGGAGCAGGTCTCAGCCAACATCCTGGAGCGATCGATGATCCGTCTGGCCAATCAGCTCGAGGAGATCGGCCGCGTCTCCGAATATATCGCCTATCAGCAGACGGCGGGTGCGGACCCCGTGCTGTCGTTCCTCCGGCAGTACGCCCTTCCTGGCGGGGCGGCGCCCTACGACCGGCTGCGCCATGAGCGGGAATTCCGCGCCAGCACGGAAAGTCTGCTGCTCAGCCATGGCTACATCGAAGGCTTGTACCTGTTCGCCGAGGATGGCACGGTCTTCTCCAGCACCAAGGGCTCGGAGCTGCGGCCGGGCTATGCCTATGCCGAATCAGACTGGTATCGGCGGACGCTGGAGCGCCAGGGCGGGCTCTACGTCAGCGAGATGGCGCAGCAGCCGTTCCTGCTGTTGGAGTATCCGTCGATCACCTTCTCGCGCACCCTCTACGATCCCAAGACCAAGCAGCGGATCGGCGTGCTGCTAATCAATTGCGGCTCGGGATTGTTCGAGGAGCTGAGGAACGGCGTGCTCGACGACCAGCGGATCAGCGTCCTGAGCGCCGGCGGCGGCTTGCTATACGGCACGGCAAGCGACGAGGCGGCAGCCGTGCCTGCAGATGGGCGAGAGAGCGACGAGATGGCGAATGTGTCGGCGGAAGGGCAAGCCATCGACGAGACGTCGATGATGCCGGCGGCGGGACAGGCGAGCGGCTCCTGGCTCGATGAGCGAAGCGACCGGCTGTACGTCTACGACACCTTCTCGGCGTATGACTGGCGGATGGTCATCTCGGTCTCGCTCGCCTCGGTGGCGCAGCAGGTCCGCTCGATGCAGACGTTCGCCATCGGCTTCGGGATCATCTGGGCGATCGTTGCCATCGCACTCTCGCTCTGGATCGCTAATGCCTTCTCCAAGCCAGTCAGCCGGATCGCCCTGCTAATGAAAAACTACGACAAGGCGCAGCCGCCCTCCGCCGACATCGGGGCATATGCCGCCCGCACCGACGAGATCGGCATCCTGTACGGACAGTACGCCAGCATGCTGGACAAGATCGATACGCTCATCCACGAGCGCTACAGCAGCCAGCTTATCGCCATGTCGGCGAAGATGAAGGCGCTGGAGGCGCAGATCAACTCGCACTTCCTGTTCAATACGCTGGCGACGATCAACAGCATCGCCGAGCTGGAGTCTGTCGACAGCGTCGCCGAGGTGTCCAAGGCGCTCGGCAATATGTTCCGCTACAGCATCAAGCTGGGTCGGGACGAGGTGACGCTGCGGGAGGAACTGGCGCATGTCGCCGACTACATGCTCATCCAGTCGTATCGCTACGGGGAGCGAATCCGCGCCGAGATCGCTATCCCGGATGAGCTGATGGAGCGACGGATGCTGAAGCTGCTCCTGCAGCCGATCGTGGAGAATGCCGTCTTCCACGGTCTCGAGCCGAAGAAGGGCAAGGGTATCGTCCGCATCACGGCAGGAGAGGACGAGCGCGGCGCCTGGATCGAGGTAGCCGATGACGGCGTCGGCATCGCCGCGCCGAAGCTGGCGCGCCTGCACGAGATGCTGGGCGCGCCGCCGACCTTCGAGCAACTCGACCCGCAAGCAGGCGATGCCCGCTCGATCGGCATCTATAATGTCCATGCGCGTCTCTCGCTATACTATGGCGAGCCTCACGGCGTCGAGGCGCGTAGCGACGGCGAAGGACTGGGGACGCGCATCCGTCTCCTCCTCCCTGCGAGCGACCCTAGCTAACGTACATCCGGGTGTGGGCAGCAATGGCAGGGAGGCAGCCGATCAGGCCTGCGTCTCCGCCTCCCGGCGAGCAGTCCGGGGTAGCGAATCGGTCAGGGCATGAGCAGCACCTACGGTCAGTCATCTAAGAGCAATAAGGGGGAGTCATCGATGTACAGATATGTCGTAATCGACGACGAGACATTGATCCGGCGTGCCATCGTCAAGAAGATCGCCTCGCTAGGTCTGCCCCTCGCCTGGGTAGGCGAGGCCGAGGACGGCGAGGAGGGACTGGAGCTGGCGCTGCGGGAGATGCCCGATCTCGTCTTTACCGATATGCGGATGCCGGCGATGGATGGCGTCTCCCTGCTGCGCGAGCTCTCCGAGCGCCAGCCGCAGATGGCGCTGATCGTCATCAGCGGCTACTCGGACTTCGAGTATACCCGGGAGGCGATCGGCGCCAATGTCGTCGATTATATCCTGAAGCCATTCGATAACCGCGAGCTGCGGGCCTCGCTGGACAAGGCGCTGGCCTTCCTGCAGAGACAGACGGCGCAGCGCGAAGCGGAGCATGCGCATGCGCTGGCCGTCGAGGGCGAACGGCTGGCGGCCTGGTTGTGCCGGAGCTGCGCCGATGAGCGGGCGCCGCTGCGCGCCGAGCAGTACGGCGCGGAGCCGATCCGGGCGCTGCTCGCCGCAGAGTCGCTCGCCGTGGGTGTGCTCGCGGCAGCGGAGGCGCCCTTCGACGTTGGCGGCAGCGAAACGGCGTATAGCGGCAGGGTAGGTAGCGGAACGGAGGCAGAGTCGCGTGCCGTCGGCGTGCTCGCGGCAGCGGCTGCGTCGCCCTTTGGCGTGGACGGCGCAGGCATGCTGTGGCTGCCGCATCCCGAACGCCCTGAGGTGAGGCTGCTGCTCGTCGGTACTCAGAGCGGGGCAGGGCAGCTCGTGCTCGACCGGCTGCGACGCATGGTCGCGGCAGCGGAGCGCGCTGGCGACGGCGCTCTTGCCGCTGCGAGTCGGGCCTGCGGCCGCCCGGAGGCGCTGCGCGCCGCA
>NZ_BFBX01000060.1:11373-20626 GCF_003851045.1 Paenibacillus sp. 598K
TTGCTGGAGCGGCGGCCGTTCGGCCAGCAGAGCGGGCTGCTGGAGCTGGACGGAGCGAGGCTGGGTCCCGCCGAGTGGCGTTGGGGTCGGCGCGACGATCTGCTATGCGAGGTCGAGCAGGGCCGACTCCAGCAAGCGGCGAGCCTGTGCGAGGCGCTGTTCGTCGCTCTCCGGCAGCCGGAGGGGGCGACGTTCGCCCAGGCGAGAGCGTATTGCGCAGAGCTGGCCGCAGACATTGAGGACAGACGGCCGATGGTAGAGGGAGAGGAACGCGCGCCCGAGCGCCCGGACCGGGTAGAGGCGATCCGTCAGGCGACGGGCGAGACGGAGCTGATGGGTCAGTTAGCTGAGCTGGTGCGCGAGACAGTGGAGCAGGTGCTGGCCGGGACGATGACGGCGGCCGGCCAGATCGGCCAGATCCGGCATTATATCGACCAGCGCTATGATCAGCCGATTCGGCTGGAGGAGGTGGCCGAGCGATTTTATCTGCATCCCGTCTATCTGAGCATGGTGTTCAAGGAGAGTGTCGGCGAGACCTTCCAGGACTATCTCAAGCGGCTGCGGATGGAGCGCGCCAAGGAGCTGCTCGCGACCACGCGCTACCGCATCGACCGGATCGCCGCACTGGTCGGCTACGACAATGCGAAATACTTCTACAAAGTATTCAAAAAGGAAACCGATTTTACCCCGGCTGACTTCCGCAGACGACAGACAGACGAGCCTGCTGGGGGCGCAAGGAAGGAGCACTAATACGAATCAGGGAGGTTCATGCCATGTCGGCTCCGCCCGATGGTCTTATGATGGTGCTGTATATTTTCCTGTCGTTCTGGCTGGCGTTGGCGCTTGCCGCCGCGCTGCAGCCCCGTTTGCTCTGGCGAGTCGTCCAGGGCTGGCAGAGCGCCCAAGAGCCGCCGGCCCTGCATTTCCATCTGATGCGGATTGGAGGGGTTGTGGTCTCGATCCTCGTCGTATGGTACTTGTTCTTCTGAAGCGGTGCGCCCAACCGAGAAGCGTGACCCAGCGCTGCGGGTAGAGAGCCTTCACGTCCGTCGATGCGGCGGTTGAGAAGGCTTTTTACGTTCTGGCGATTATAAAATTTAAACAATACTCGAATTTGTTAGCGCTTTCTAGTAGGATGTATACTACATCGTTCATCTTCTTTACGCTCAATCTGAGAATGATGTTATAATTAATAACATAAAATCGAATTTTCTGATTTTAATTTAACATATAAACGACATCTATAGTAAGTTAATTGGGAGGGGCATGTGTGACAAGGTATCCATTCAAACATTTGCGTCGTTTGCGACAGCACCGCTGGTTTTTCCGATTCATCATCCCTTACTGCTTTTTTATGCTGCTTACCCTATTGTTGGGCTATTTGCTCTATGACCGGACCTATGAGGTCGTGGAGAACGAGGTGACGAGCGCCAATCTGCAATTGCTCGATCAGGTTCGGGACACGCTGGACCGGCGAATTTCGGAGATTGACAGCATTGCTTTTCAGATTATGAACGATCCGCAGATTACAGGCTTTCAGCGTATCGACAAGCCGTTTGAGGGGGCCAACACGTATCGCGTGTTAGAGACGCAACAGCGGCTCTATTCCTACAACGTGTCCAACAATTTTATTGTGGACTACTTCCTTTTCTTCAAGAACAGCGGCCTTGTCCTCTCTCCGAAAACAACGTACGAGATGCCAAGATTTTATAATCAAATGCTTCGTTACGACGGTACAGACTATGATGCATGGAGAGAGGAGCTATTCGACCGTTACTATAATCGCGAATTTCAGCCGGTGAGACAAGTGACCTATCAGGGCAAGCCCAGAACGATGATGACGTATATGCAGTCCATGGGCTACCCTAATCGGGTAAATGGCGCGATCGCGATTCTGGTGGATAACAGGCAGCTTCTGTCTTCGCTGCAGGGAGTGGATCTCTCGCAGGGCGGATGGGCGTCCATCAGAGACAGAGAGGGACGGGTGATCTCCTCGATCAGCCACGATGCGACTGGTCCGGAAGGGATGGCGGAGCTGCCGGCCAGACGCGGGATTCTCAAGCCTTCAGAGGCAACGGATGGCATGATGATCTCTTACACGACATCGGCAGATACAGGCTGGTCCTATGTGGTCGCGCAACCGCCCCATGTGGTGCTGGAGAAGGTATTGTATATCAAGAAGATTACCTTTGGCCTGGTTGGCTTGTTCCTTTTCGTCGGCCTGCTGCTCGCCGGCTGGCTCGCTTATCGCAACAGTCGTCCGCTGCTCGGCATCATCAAAACATTAAATGAACGGGTCAGCGGTCAGGCTCAACGGCCGGGCGACGTGTACGGTTTTATACACCAAGCTGTATCGGGGCTAATCGATAATAATCGCCAGTTGGAATCAGAGATGGAAAAGCAGGCTCCCCTTGTGTGGGACACCTTCTTCGAGCGGCTGCTCAAAGGTGAATTTGTGACACTGCAGCAGATCAATACGCTGCTGAGTCATCAGCGTGTGGACCTGCGCGGGACAAGCTATGCCATCGGCATCATCCGCTTGCGGGGCGGCGGCCGGGAAGCAGGGGAAGAGCGGCTTCGTCATCTCGATCTGGAGCGGGTGCTCGTCAAGGAAGCGCTCCGGGATCTGCTGGGAGACGAAGGCTACGATCATGATATAGCCGAGGATCGGATCGCGCTGTTGCTTGTCAATCGGGGGAGTATCGCCGAGAGCTTTCAATCGCGTATCGCCTCGCTTATCGAGCGTCTGCATGAGCGGATGGAGGGTGTGCTGTCCGAGAGAATCTCCGTCGCTCTAGGCAGCACGTATGGTTCTCTTATGGAAGTGTCCAGCTCGTATGAGGAGGCCCGTCAGGCCCTGTTCCATACAGAAATGCACAGCAGCCGCAAAGTCATTTGGTTTGAGGAGCTGCCCTATGAATCAAGCGGCTACTATTTCCCAGGTGAAATCGAAGTGCGGTTAATGAACTATACCAAGGCCGGCGAACGCGACGAGCTAGCCAGACTCCTCGAAGGTATCCGGGAAGAGAATTTTATCCGTCGCCATCTGCCGCTCTCCATGCAGCAGTTGTTCCTGTGCGAGGTTGCGGGCTGTCTCGTCAAGATTCATGATCAACTGCAAGCTGAACAGCCCGAAGCCGTTCGCACGTTGTTCCAACAGTTGACGAGCACCACGGATCCGCATGTGTTGTATAAGGCATTGGCGGAACGATTTGCTGAGCTGTGTCACACGCTTGACCAGCGCAAGAAAAGTCGCAATTACGAATTGGTAGACATAATGGTTGAATCGCTCAACAAGAGGTACAAAGAGCCGGATCTCAACCTCGACAAGCTGGCCGATGAGTTGGGCATGTCCAAGGTCTATCTGTCCCAGTTTTTCAAAGAACAAACAGGTGCGAACTTCTCGGATTATCTGGTACAGCTGCGGATGCGACGGGCCAAGGAGCTGCTCGTTGGCACGTCGCAGCCGATCAACCGGATTGCCGAGTTAGCGGGCTACTATTCTTCCAACACCTTCTGCCGGGCGTTCAAACGAGAAACCGGATTAAGCGCCACGGCGTATCGTAACCTGGAGACCGGCAACCAAGTCTGATTGATTCAAATCCTTGTCCAGTAAGGGCTTGGCAGATGCAATCTTAATCATTGCACAGCTTTAATTAACGGTTAATTCCATCCTCTTAACCTTTGCCAACACCTCGTTCACCTTCCAATTTACGCGTCCCGTCCCCCTCGTTATGCTATGACCAGACGTTCCCGCCGCTGTCCAAAGAGCGGGAATGACCCTGGGGCAGAGGAGGGGCGGATAAGCAGAATTGCGAAGAAAGGGCGAGGTGATTTGAGTATGCCGGCACATCATCAAACGGCTGTCCCTGGCGCGGAGAGAAGCGCTCCGCAGCCGTCCAGCAGACATCCCGTGATTCGAAAGCTGGTTCGGAGCTGGCAATTGTACGTCTTTATGGCGGTACCGTTTCTCTATTTGATGATTTTTAAGTACTACCCGATGTACGGTGCCCAGATTGCCTTCAAGGACTACAGCGTCGTCAAAGGCATTGCCGGCAGCGACTGGGTGGGCTGGAAGCATTTTATCCGGTTCGTGAATTCCTATGATTTTATGCGGATTCTGAAGAACACGCTACTGCTGAGCTTTTATAATCTGGCAGCCGGCTTTCCGTTCCCGATTCTGCTTGCGCTTTCACTGAATTACCTTCGGGAAGGGCTGTATAAGAAGGGCATCCAGATGGTTACCTACGCGCCGCACTTCATTTCCATCGTCGTTATGGTGGGTATTGTGAAGGAGCTGCTGGATCCGCGGACCGGACTCATTAACAAGGTGCTGCAGGCGCTTGGATTTCAGGCGATCAACTTTCTTGGTGATGCTTCGATGTTCAAGTCCATCTATGTCTGGTCAGATGTCTGGCAGCATGTCGGATTTAACTGTATCATCTTTATCGCGGCACTTGCCGGCATCGATCCGGCTCAGCACGAGGCAGCCGTCGTTGACGGCGCCAGCAAGCTGCGGCGGATGTGGCATATCGATCTGCCGGGCATTATGCCCATTGCGATCATTCTACTTATTTTGAACACGGGCCAGATGCTCGATGTGGGCTTCGAAAAAGTGCTCTTGCTTCAAAATCCGATCAATCTGACCGCTTCGGAGGTCATTGATACGTATGTGTATAAAGTCGGCTTGTCCGCATCCGTAGCCAACTATTCCTATTCAACGGCGATCGGACTGTTCAAGTCCATTATCAACCTGATTCTGCTCTTGATCGTCAACAAGGCTGCGCAAAAAACGAATCAGGCTAGCTTGTGGTAGAGGGGGGAGAGGCGATGAACACCAGTTTTCGCAATGAGTCCTGGCAGGACCGGACATTCACCATCGTCAATTACGTCCTCGTAACCTTGTTGTTTCTAAGTGTGCTATACCCGCTCCTTTATGTAGTCAGTGCTTCTTTCAGCGACTCTTCGGCGGTCATCTCTGGCGAGGTATGGCTCTGGCCGGTACGCCCGACGCTAGAAGGCTATATCGCGGTTTTCCAGTATAGTCAGGTATGGACAGGGATCAAAAACTCGTTCATCTATACGGTCCTTGGCACGCTGGTCAATATTGTGCTGACGATAGCGGCGGCTTACCCGCTGTCGCGTAAAGATTTTTTCGGCCGTAATTTGTTTATGGTTTTGTTCATCTTCACCACCATGTTCACCGGCGGGTTGATCCCCACCTATCTTGTTGTCAAGGATCTGGGGATGCTCAATACGGTATGGTCCATGATTATCCCAAGCGCCATCACCGTGTGGAATGTCATTATCGCCAGAACGTACTTCCAGATGACGATTCCGGATGAAATGCTGGAGGCCGCACAGATTGATGGCTGCAGCGATTTCAAATTCGTCTGGCAAATTGTGATTCGGTTGTCGGGACCGATCATTGCCGTCATTACGCTATATTATGCGGCTGCCAACTGGAACCAGTATTTTAATGCGATGATCTACCTGAAGGATCAGTCGCTCTATCCTCTTCAACTGGTGCTGAAGGATATCCTCATCAGCAACGATATGGACAACACGATGTTCGGCGGCGATCCTCAGGATGCGGCGCGTCGGGAAGCGATGCGGGTGCTGCTCAAGTATTCCTTGATCGTGGTGGCGTCGGTGCCGCTGCTCATACTCTATCCGTTTGTCCAGAAGTACTTTGTTAAAGGCGTCATGATCGGTTCATTAAAAGGATAATCCGGGGAGGAATTCAAGATGAAGAAGAGATCTGTATGGGCCTTAATGCTCTGTCTGGCCGTGTCTACAGGGCTGCTGGCGGCTTGCAGCAATAACGGTAATAAGGACAATGAGGCTGCTAGTGGTCAAGGGGGCGGTGTTCAGACGGTCAGCGCAGCCGGCGAGTTCCCGATTACCGAAGAAAAGACAACAATCCGGGTGATGACCAGTGCGAATGCGGCGGTTGAGGACTTCCGCACCAATGAATTCACCGCCTATCTGGAGGAATTGACGAATGTTCATATCGAATGGGAGATCGTGCCCGCCAGCTCGGTAGCCGAGAAGCTCAATCTGACGCTCGCCGGCGGCGATCTGCCGGATGTCATCATGAGCATGAACGTAAGTCCGGAGCAGCAGGTGCTCTATGGTAAGCAAGGGATCTTCCTGCCGCTCAATGATTATATCGAGCAGTACGGCGTCAATACGAAGAAGATGTTCGAGGAAAGCCCGCTGGTTAAATCGGCGATAACGACGACCGACGGCAACATCTATGCGCTGCCGGCGCCTAACGAATGCTACCACTGTTCGATGCGTCAGAAGATGTGGATCTATCAGCCGTGGCTAGATGAGCTGGGACTGGAAATGCCTAAGACAACGGAAGAGTTCCGGAACATGCTGATGGCCTTCAAGACCAAGGATCCGAACGGCAACGGACAGGCAGATGAAATTCCGTTCTCCGGGGCGCCGATGGCTAATGCTTCCTCCACGTTGACGACAAGCGTTGAGAATTTCCTGATGAACTCCTTTACCTATGCGCCTTATACCCGGGTGTATATCAATGAGGGCGGGAAAGTCGATGTCCCCTACAACAAAGACGGCTGGAAAGAAGGATTGAAATACCTGCATGGTCTGTATGCGGACGGCTTGATGGATCCGCAGGCGCTGACCCAGGACGCCAACCAGCTCGTACAGTTGGGCGAGAACCCGGGCACGCCGATCCTTGGCGCAGCTTCGGGCCCGAATATGAGCGCAGTCTCCCAGCTCAACGGCAGCAGCGGCCGCTGGCTGGAATATGTCGCCGTGCCGCCTCTCGCAGGACCGGATGGTGTACAACTGACTCAGTATGATCCGTATCAGGTGGCCGGCGGCCAATTCGTCATCACATCGGCGGCATCCAACCCGGAAGCGGCTTTTCGTCTGGCAGACGCCTTGTACGACCGCGAGATGACGCTGCGTCTAAACTTCGGCGAACCGGGCGTGGACTGGGAGTATGCGGAGGATGGTGTGCTCGGACTGAATGGGGAGCAGGCGGTATACAAAGATAAATCCAGCTTTGGCGTCACTCAGAACAAGCACTGGTCCCAGACCGGGCCCAACTACCGTCCAAACTCGCTGCGTCTGGGCGAAGCGGCTGATCCGGATAACCCGCTAGGGACGATCCTCTACAATGAAACCAAAGAGAAATATGAACCGTACCGGGTCGATGCAAGCATGGTCATGCCGCCGCTCTTCTTCACGACAGAGCAGACCGAGGAGATCGCCGATCTGCAGAAGACGATCTATGATTACGTGAGCGAGATGAACGCCCGCTTCATCACAGGCAATGCGAATATTGATTCGGAGTGGGACAATTATCTGGCTACCCTGGCTAATATGAATCTGGACCGTTATCTGCAGGTTTATCAGGAAGCGTACGATGCCAATATGGATGCTGCCTCTTAGGTCCGGTGTTGATCACGAAGCCACATCCAACTCAAGAAGGGACTGGAAACGATGACTGATGCAAAACAGAAGATCCCAGACTACTGGCAGTGGTTTACGGACAGCCGCTACGGCCTGTTCATCCATTGGGGGCCTTACGCCGCTTACGGCCGAGGGGAGCAGGTGCTCTTCCGCGAGCATCTTGATCATCAGGAATATGCCGAACAGGCTTGCAATTGGAATCCCGAGCACTTCGATGCCCGGCTGTGGGCAAGGACGGCCAAGGCCGCAGGCTTCAAGTACGCCTGCTTCACCACCCGCCATCATGACGGCTTCTGCATGTGGGACAGCGCGTATACGGATTATTCCAGCGCCCGCCAGGCGGCGGGACGGGATTTCGTCCGTGAGTACGTCGAGGCCTTCCGCGCGGAAGGGCTGCGGGTCGGCTTGTATTACTCCTGGATCGACTGGCGGCTGCCGGCTTACTTTGACGGGCCTCAGAAGGATCCGGAGGGCTGGGAAACGGTGCGCAATTACCTGCATAATCAGGTCAAAGAGCTGCTGACAAACTATGGCCAGATCGATCATTTCTTCTTCGACGGAGTCTGGCCCCGCAATGCCGATGATCTCGGAAGCGTAGAGTTGCTCGAAGAGATGCGGCGGCTGCAGCCGCATATCCTGGTCAACAATCGGCTTGGTTATTCCGAGCAGCATGACGGGTATCGGGCGGATGGCGGCGTCGGTGCCGGCGATTCGGATACGTTGGGCGACTTCGGCACGCCAGAGCATGTGATCGTGCCGGATGACCGCCGCTTGTGGGAGTCTTGCCAGGTGACGACCTGGCGGCTCTGGAGCCATTCGATCGGCGAGCGGTGGCGTCCTGCGGATGTGCTGCTGGATATGCTCGTCGACTGTGTGCAGAAGGGCGGCGGTCCTACAGGAGGAGGCGGCAACCTGCTGCTCAATGTGGGGCCGATGGCTGACGGGCAGCTGCCGCCAGAATTTGTGGAGCGGGCGATGCAGATCGGCCGATGGCTCGAAGTGCACGGCGAGGCGGTCTACGGGACAGACGGCGGATCCGTCACGGAATTCATCACTCGGGGCTGGCAGACGACGAGAGAAAACCACTTGTATCTGATCATCCGGTTCTGGGACGGCCGTCCGCAGCTGCGGCTGGCCGATCTCGCCCGCCTGCACCAGCTCTCGGACTCGGCGGAAGTTACGGTCGAAACGACGGTTAAAGCCGACCTGCAAGGTGACGCCCGCTGCACGGANNGCTGGCCGATCTGGCGACGCCGGTCGAAGCCGTCACGCTGTTGACTACAGGTCAGGAGCTGGCATTCCGCCAGGATGGAGAGGTGCTGTATATCGATGGTCTGCCGGCGGAATCGCCAACGGCGCTGTTCCCGGTCATCCGCATCACATGCAAGGCTAAGCCGTCGGCCAATCAGTGGGGCCGTGAGCGGCTGTGGGAAGGCGATCCGTCTCGCATTGCGCAGTGGGCGAATCAGCGCGGGACTTCGGTCTATGCGGATGGTCAAGATGCTCGCTTTTGTCAACAGCGCGGACGGCTTCGTGGAGCAACCCTATGTTATTAATGGCGCCTCTGACCTGCTGGTTGATGTACTCGGGGAAAAAGGGCGGCATGCGCGTTCGGCGATTTCGGCAAATGAGCTGCCTTTTAATACGCCGGTAGAGATTGAGCTGATCGTAGAAGTGGAGTAGCAGATGGCTGGGGGAGCTTATGCCGAGCTGAGTACACCGGCTGTCATCATCGATCTGGATACTATGGAAGCCAATATTGCCGCGATGGCCCAGCGATTGCGCAGCAGCGGCATCCAGC
>NZ_BFBX01000060.1:20895-34152 GCF_003851045.1 Paenibacillus sp. 598K
GGGTCTGCACCGGGGCGGGCGCCAGCCGGGAGAGGACACCATAAGCTTCGCGCGTCTGGTGTCCCGCCTGCAGGGGCTGGAGCTGTGCGGATTGATGGGGTATTTCGGCACCATCTACCGAGAGTCCTCCGAGCAGGGATTGCGCTCCGCTGTTCAACGCGAAGCCCAATGTATGCGCGAGATGGCTGCGAGTCTGCATGCGGCGGGATTGTCGGCGGAGATTATCAGCACCGGCTCCTCGCCATCGGGGTTGTTCTGCGAGGAGCTGACCGGCGTAACAGAGGTGCGTGCAGGCAACTATGTGTTCTTCGATGCATCAGGCGTCGCCATGGGGCTGGCCCGTGAAGAGGATTGCGCGCTGCGGGTGATTGCCACCGTCGTCAGCACGCCTCTGCCGGGCTATGCGACCATCGATGCGGGGACGAAGACGCTGACCGGCGACAAGGCACATCATCGGGAAGGCTTCGGTATCCTTGTCGGACAGCCAAGTCTTCGCATCGAGTCGCTTAACGAAGAGCATGGGTTCGTGCGCTACTCGCCAGATCAGGCGGAGCTCAAGGTTGGCGACCGGGTAGAGATCATTCCTAACCATGCCTGTGTACTGCCGAATCTATGCGATCGGGTAGCAGGCGTCCGGCAAGGCAAGTTGGCGGAATGGATAGTCATCGATGCACGAGGCTGCGTCGATTAATCGGGGAGGAATGTCATGCAGGATCGACGGGTTATTCAACTGTTGCAGGAGCTTGTCCGGATTCCAAGCATTAACCCGGCGCTGCCGGGAGGCACGGGCGAGGCGGACATCGGCCGGTATGTCCAGACGTTTTGCGAACGGCTCGGATTGCCCTTCGAGGTCCAGGAAGCTGTGGCCGGACGAGACAATGTGATCGTGCGGCTCGATCAGGGAGATCATCTGCCTACGCTGCTGCTCGAAGCGCATATGGATACCGTACAGACGGAGGGTATGACCATCCCGCCCTATGCTGGCGAATGCAGAGATGGCCGGTTGTATGGCCGAGGAGCTTGCGACACCAAGGGCTCGCTCGCGGCGATGCTCGCTGTTGTGGAGAAGCTGCATGCAAGCGGGGAGCCGCTGCCGGTCAATGTTCATGTCGCTGCCGTTGTCGATGAGGAGGTTAATTATCGAGGCGTGGCCGAGCTTGCACGTCGAATCGAGCAAGGAGAGTTGGCCTATGCCGCCGCCATCGTCGGCGAACCGACGGAGCTGCAGATCGTGACCGCGCACAAAGGCGTCATTCGCTTCTATGTCGAGGTTGAGGGAGTAGCGGGGCATAGCTCGGAGCCGGAGCATGCTATTAATGCAATAGAGCAGATGACGGCTGTCATCCGATATGTGAATGAGGAGGCTGCTCGTCTGCGAATAGAGCTTGTACATCCCATGGTTGGGTCCCCTGTGTGCTCGGTCACTCAAATTCACGGCGGGCGCTCACCCAATGTCATCCCCGACCGCTGTCAAATTACCATCGATCGCCGGACGGTTCCGGGTGAAGAGCCGATGGCAGTATGGACGTCGATTCGAGATGATCTGCTGGAGCTCTCGGCACGTACACCGGGACTGCGGCTTGTGGTTCGTGAGCCGTTCATCCTGGACTATGCCATGGAAACGGCTTCGGACCACCCGCTGGTGGATCAGCTCGCTGCCAGAGCGACTCTGCATACGGGAGGCGCGCAGCTGCTGGGAGCCCCTTATTGCAGCGATGCCAGCAAGCTGGTCCGGGTTGGCGTACCGACCGTCGTCTTCGGCCCAGGGAGCATCGCACAGGCTCACACGTCCGACGAGTGGGTGGAGCTGAGACAGGTCGAACAGGCGGTAGACATCATGACCGATCTCATTAGAAGCTGGCAGTCCTAGAAAAAGGAATAGCCGATAAAGCCGCTCTCTTCCGTCAGGAAGAGGGCGGCTTCTGTGCGGTACGCCCAGCATAGGCGTCATCTCTACGTGGAAAGTCTGGAATGGAGGCTGGCAAGCGCCCCTCTATTCGGGGTGTATACGCTTAGGCTCCCAAGGAAGCATTGTATAGCACACTCACTTGTGATATTATTTGATAATGATTATCATTATTATTAAATAAAGGTGGGCTTGACGTTGAAGCAAACGGGACGATGGATGTGGCTGGTCATGGCATTGGCGGTACTGTTGGTAGCAAGCGCCTGTGGACAGTCGGATAAGACAAGCGAATCGAGTGGTGCGAATAAGGGAGCGGGGACAGCGAATACTGCACCGTCTACAGAGGAGGCGGAGACGCCAGCCGCCAATGCGGACGCTGAACCGGCGATGGTCGCTTACCAGTCGGCAGCCGGAGAAGTGATGGTGCCTGCCAATCCAGAGCGGATCGTCGACCTGACGGCGTTTACGACGGGCTATTTTGTAGCGCTCGACGCCCCGGTCGTCGGCGCACTGACCGGAGCGATGAACAACAAGTATATTAAGGACCAGCTTGCGGCTCAAGGTACAGCCGACTTGGGTCAACTGCCAACGGTAGAGCAATTGGTCGAGCTGAAGCCGGATCTGATCCTCGTCTATGCAGGCACAGATGGTATCGACCAATTAGAGAAGGTTGCGCCAGTCGTGCAGATTAACTATGGCGAGCTTCACTTCAAGGACCTGATGCGCGAGTTGGGCAAGCTGACCAATCGCGAAGAGGCTGCTACGACATGGATCGAGCAGTGGGAGACGCGGATCGACGAGCTGAAGCCGCAGGTACAGCAAGCTGTCGGCGATCGTACCGTATCCATCCTTAATCCTTACGCGGGCGGAGTATATGTGTTCGGCCACAACTACGGTCGAGGCGGAGAGATCATCTATGGCGAGTTCGAGCTGAAGGCTCCGCCAAAGCCACAGGCCGAGGCGATCGATAGCGGTACCGGCTTTGCCTCGATCTCGCTGGAGGTGCTGCCAGAGTATGCGGGCGACATCATCTTCACGAGCCGCTGGTCGGGAGATGACAGCGATCCGGCTCTCGTCTATGACAACCCGCTATGGTCATCGTTGCCAGCAGTGAAAAATAATCATGTCTTCCAACTGGACCCCGAATCGGATACGTACAACGATCCGATGTCGCTGGACGGCCAGTTGACCTTCATCGCCGATAGCTTGCTGGCGGACTAGTAGATTGCCCTATAATTACATGCAAAAGTACATTTATTTGCGACGAAACAAGATGGAAACAAGTAAATAAATGCAAATGCGCACTTAAATGAGGCGGATTTGCCTGAAGATATGACTTTTCCCAAAAACAACTGCACTTTTGCATTAAAATCTCGATTGGACGCGCTTTGGAGCATAAATAGAGGCATTATTGCTGTTAAGCAAGAGCGTGCCCGACATGGTCGGACTGAGCGTACTCCTCCGGCTCTGCAAGGTCCCGGATATGGCGGGTGGGACTGGGGCAGGATCAATCGCCTGGAGCACTGCGAAGCGAGCGGGTCGTGATCCTGTCTGGACCGATAGGACAGGATGTGCTGCAACAATCTGCGAGCATAGAATAACCAAGGGCTTGGTCCGCATGTGGACCAAGCCCTTGGTTTGTGGTTGAGCAAGCATGGTTAGCCTCAATCAACGATAAGAGCACCAACCGCGACAAAAACGACATTGTTGCTCTGGTCCTTGGCGGTCTTGGATCTGTGCAGCCGACCTATCGATCTGTAGCGACGAACAGCTTGGAGCCGACCCGATCTCGCAGGATGAACTGGATGACAAACATCTGCAGCACGAGCAGGCAGGCCATCGCCAGCAGGATCGCCGGGAACGGCACGCCCCAGCCGACGGCGGTCGTCGTGAGCGCCCCGCCGATCGCGCCGGAGAGGAAGTTCGTCATGCTGAATACCCCCATCCCCGAACCAAGACGCTCCTTGGGCAACAGCAGCGAGACGAGCTTGGACATCGCGGACTGGATGAAGACAAAGCCGATGTTGGGCAGGATAAGCGCGGCCGCCACGATCCATCCGCCAGCCCAGGACAGCGAAGCGAGCAGCACGAAACCGCTAATCATCAACAGGGCCGCCATCAGCAGGATCGGGATGCTGCCGAACCGGTCGGTCCAGCGGCCGCCAATTCGACCCATGAATCCTGCCGCCATCGCTGACGGGAACAGCACCAAGCCGATCTGCGCCGCGTCCAAGTGGAACATCGATTCCAGCATGAGCGGCATGAGCAGCATCAGGCTAAAGCCGGTCATCGAGGAGAGGACCATCGCCATGATGGCGATGCGATACGGTCCCTCGGTGAACAGCGATAGTGCGATGAACGGATCGCGCACGCGACGGCTGCGCATTAGGAACAAGAGGATCAGGATGACGAAGCTCGCGCCGCAGATAGCGCTCTGTACGCTGCCCAAGCTCGTAATGGTCAACATCAGCGTCGCTACCGCGGCAGCGAGCAGACCTGCGCCGATCGTATCGATCGTCCCGGGCTGACGCTGTTCGTCCGGCAAGGCGCGGCGCAGGAAAGGCAGCACGAGCAGCGTGCCTAGCGACAGCAGGAATAGATATTTCCAATGCAGCGCGCCTGTGACGAAGCCGCCGATGATCGGCCCGATGCCAGCGGACAGGGCGATAAAGGAGGCGATCAGCCCGAGCACGGCGCCGCGCCGCTCCGGCGGGAAGTAGCGAGCCGGGATGAGCATCGCCAGCGCCGGGATCGAAGAGGCCCCTGCCGACTGCAGCAGTCGACCGGCGAGCAGCCATCCATAGCCTTCGGACAGGAAGCCGAGGATCGAGCCTGCGGCGAACAGCAGGATGCCGATCGTCATCAGTCGTTTCAGCGGGAACAGGTCAGCCAGCTTGCCGTACATCAGCGAGCCGATCGCATAGATCATCGAGTAGCCGGTCATGACCCAGCCGGCCAGTCCCGGCGCAATCTCCAGATCGCCTGAGATTTCGGGCAGCGCCACATTAAATACCGTAACATTCATGACGGAGAACAGCAGCAGACAGCCGAGCAGATAGACGATGGCATTACCTGGCTGCTTGCTTGGTTCCGATTTCCCGTTCAGGGTCGGTTTTGCTTGCGTCGTACTTTTGTTCATCGTTCGTCAGCTCCTCCTCTGCGATGCAACTCCTCGCACACATTGCTCAGCATGCGCTGCAACAGCGAGATCAGCATCTCGTACTCGTCATCGGTCATACCTTTGCGGCTCACCCCGACGAGCGACCGCAGCCGCTCGCGCACATACGGTATCACAGCGTGGCCAGCCTCTGTCAGGTATAGCTGATTGCATCGCTGATCCGCCAGGGACGCTACCCGCTTAACGTAGCCCTCCGCCTCCAGCTTGTTGATCGCCTTGGCCGTCGTCGTCTTGTCGATGAGCAGCGCCTCGCTAAGCCCCTTTTGCGTGATGCCCTCATGGTCGGAGATCGTCGTCAGGAAGATGTATTGTCCGCTGCCGATCCGGTAGGGCTTCATCTCCTCAGCGATCAGGATCTGCAGATGCCGATAGATCCCGGACACGTACTTGCCCGCCGACGGTGGCGATTGTTCGCATGACGAACTGCCGTTGGCATACGGCTGCGACGCCAGGGGTTCCTTTTCATTCTCCATCATAATCTGCTCCTCTGCTTGCGCTTGCCGGCCTGCCAAAATAGCTCCACGTGGAACAATTGGCGAAGATAGCATGCTATTGCAACTAATTCTGTTGTTCATCTTATCGGATATAGGAGGTTATTGCAACTAATTTTTTCGGGGCAAGTCCCTAACTCACAGGTTTCAGGATCGAGGATATCTCTAGCCATCTAAGCGCTTCGCCCTGGGTCCAGAAATCTTCGCCACGGGACCCCAGTTTTCGTGCTAGAATAATAGCATTGGCATCTTATTATCTACTATTGGAGGCGCTTGCGGATGGAGGAACAGAGCTTGAATCGGGAAGGGTATTTCGGAGAGTTCGGAGGCAGCTTCGTGCCGCCTGAGCTGCAGGAGGTCATGGACTACCTGACTGCACAGTTCAACAAGTTCAAGGAAGACCCGGAGTTCCAGGAGGAGCTGGCTTATTACCTGCGCGATTATGTGGGGCGGCAGAGCCCGCTGACATACGCGGAGCGGCTGACGGACGCTTGGGGCGGACCCAAGATCTACCTGAAGCGCGAAGACCTCAACCATACAGGCGCGCATAAGATTAACAACGCGATCGGCCAGATCCTGCTCGCCAAGCGGATGGGCGCGAAGCGAATCATCGCCGAGACGGGTGCCGGCCAGCACGGCGTCGCTACAGCGACTGCCTGCGCGATGTTCAACATGGAGTGCGTCATCTACATGGGGGCGGAGGACACGCGCCGTCAGGCGCTTAACGTGTTCCGCATGGAGTTGCTGGGCGCCACGGTCGTCCCGGTCGATAAGGGCCAGGGCCGCTTGAAGGATGCCGTGGACGAGGCGCTCGGCGATCTGGTCCAAAACTACAAAAACACGTTTTACTTGCTCGGCTCTGCGGTCGGACCGCATCCGTTCCCCACGATGGTCAAGCACTTCCAGTCCGTCATCAGCGAGGAGTCGAAGCGCCAGATCGTCGAGAAGGAAGGCCGTCTGCCGGATGCCGTCATCGCTTGCGCGGGCGGCGGCAGCAACGCGATTGGCGCTTTCGCGCACTATCTCGACGAGCCGAGTGTCCGGCTGATCGGCGTCGAGCCGGATCAGGCGCCTACGCTCTCCGAGGGTGTCCCGGGCACAATCCACGGCTTCAAATGCCTGGTGCTGCTGGACGAGCATGGAGAGCCGCGCAAGACGTATTCGATCGCGGCAGGGCTCGACTATCCCGGCATCGGACCGGAGCATAGCCATCTGAAGGTGACAGGCCGCGCCGAGTATGCGACGGTCACCAACGAAGAAGTGCTGGCGGCGTTCCAGGAGCTGTCCCGCACCGAGGGTATCATCCCGGCGCTGGAGAGCGCGCACGCGGTCGCCTACGCCAAGAAGCTGGCCCCGTCGATGACGCGCGACCAGCTCGTCATCATCAACCTGTCGGGCCGCGGCGACAAGGACGTTGAGCAAGTATTCCATATGCTGAAGGGCTAGCAGCGCCGGGCAGCATACGAACCATTGTCTCAACGCAAGATCACTGACGCAAAGGAACAGCGGGCAGCATGAGGACAAGCAACAGTGAACGATAGAGCACAGCGAGCGAAGCGCCACGCAACAGTGAAGGTGCCGGTGCCGTGAGATAAGCGCCCCGCAATGCGATTTGGGCAAACGCGCCCTGCTCGACGCACTGGCGTTTTTGTCCTCTCGCGCCTGCGGTCCCGCCGCCACGCACACCAGCTCTGCCTATACCCATTTTTACAGCCCTACGACTCGCCTTTCGCGAGTTGTAGGGCTGTTGGCGCATGTTGGGTCGCTCCAAGCGGGGAGGATGGCGATATTAGGGGATCGTATGTTCTCTATTTAGGGCTATGGTACGAGCGACGCGGTTGCGGGTACTTGGTATAATATGACCTAGAAAGATGCAGGACCAACGCTTCGCTTGAGTAGAGAGGAGTAGAGTGATGAACGCATTGACCGAATCCATCGTCGATTCGCTGGCGCCTAACAGCGCTGCTGCCAAGAACGGCCGCGATCTGGTGAAAAAAAACAAGCTGACCAAGCTACATAAGTCGGAGGATGAGACGCTGCTGTTCGGCGAATGCGCGGGCAGCGGGGCTTCGGCCTACAGCTGCTCAGCGGACTTCAAGGATGGCGAAACGCCGCTCGTCCGCTGCAACTGCCCGAGTCGTCAGTTCCCGTGCAAGCACGGACTGGCGCTGCTGTATGCTTATGCGGGGGGCGCCGAGTTCACGGTCGCCGAGGTGCCTGCCGAGCTGGAGGCCAAGCGCGAGAAGGCCGAGAAGCGCTCCGCTCGCAAAGCTGCGCAGGAGGAGACGGCCGTAGGCGTAGAGGCGCCAGCCAAGCCCAAGAAGGTGAACAAGGCGGCCTGGGTCAAGAAGATCCAGGCCCAACTCGAAGGGCTCGAGCTGCTGGAGAAGCTGACGCAGTCGCTCATCCGCAGCGGTCTCGGGACGGCCGACAAGCGCGTCGTCACCCAGCTCCGAGAGGGCGTCAAGTCGCTCGGCAACAGCTATCTGCCCGGCGCGCAAAATGAGCTGCGCGGTCTGGCGCTGGCGCTCGAGCGAGCGTCCAAGCAGCCCGATGCGCAGGAGCAGCTCTACAGCTCGGCGGTCGAGCAGCTGCTGCGCATCCACGCCCTGATCCGCAAAGGCCGTCCCTATCTCGAGGCCAAGCTGCAGGACCCTGAGCTGCAACCGGATGTGGAGACGGCAATCGAGGAATGGCTCGGCCACGCCTGGCAGCTGTCGGAGCTGCAGGCGCATGGGCTCGTCCGCACCGAGCGAGAGCTGCTCCAGCTGGCCTTCGCGAGCTATGACGACCCGGCGCGGGCAGAGTATGTCGATGTCGGCTACTGGGTGGAGCTGGGCAGCGGCGAGGTGCACCGCACATTGAACTATCGCCCCTACAAGGCCGCCAAGCATATCCGGGCCGAGGACAGCAACGACCGGCTCGTCCGGGCAGGCGAGCTGTATGTATACCCGGGTACGTGGAATCGCCGGGTCCGCATGGAGCAGACGGCATCGTCGCCGGCGGGCTCGCGCGAGCTGCAGCTGGCCCGCCAGTCGGCGGAGACATCGGTCGCCGAGGCGGTCAAAAAGGTGCGCGGCGAGCTGAAGGACCCGCTCGGCAACAAGAGTCCGGTGTTGCTGCTGCATGTCGCCTCCGTGCTGGCGACGGCGGACGGGCAGCCGGTGTTGGTCGATGGAGCAGGGGGCAAGCTGCAGCTGGCCGATATTCCGGGCTGGCAGCCGACGACGCAGCTGCTGCGTCTGCTGCCTGTCTCCGAACTTCAGGATGCGGTGCTCGTGCTGATGTTCCGCCATGTGCCGGAGCGGCAGCGTCTGGAGGCGCAGCCGCTGGCCGTGATCCATGCGTCGCGCATCACTCGTCTGTGGTAGCTGAGAGACACGCGCGTTACTCTCAGATTGAATATAGGTTGCATTATGATCATACAGGAGGTCTACGACTATGAGCGTCGTCTTATTAAAGGAGCTCTATACCGAGGTGTCGCGACTGTATATCGCCGGGAGCGATCTGGCGGCGGGCGACTTCCGCCTCAAGCGCCTCGTGCCCGGTCTGCTCCAGGCCGGAGAGAAGGCGCCGGTCTTCAAGCGGCTCGGCGAAGCCGCCCAGGCGCTGACGGAGCCGACGGCCGGGGAGGATCGCGCGTCCGCCGCGCAGCTGCAGGAGCTGACGCTGCTGCTCAGCTCGGTGCTGCATACGCAGGGCGGTTATGCGCCGGAGGGCGAACTGAGGGAGCTGGACAGCCTGCCGGTGCAACTGCCGACGGATCAGTCTTACCGACGTCTATCCGAGGTGATCGACGCGCTGGGGACGACGGGCGGCGGGCGTCATGAGATCGTCGTCCAGGCGTTCGAGGATGGCCTGTTCCGCGATCTGCGGCTCGTCCAGCCGGCGATTCGCGCCTTGAAAGACCCGTATGCCGAGCTCGCCGATTATGCCTGCGACGTCATCCTGCCTGCCTACGGCCGCGCCATCCTGCCGCTACTGCGGGAGCACTTCGATCCATCCGGCGGCAAGGGCGATGCCCGGGCGGTCGAGGTGCTGGCCAAGCTGGCGGAGACCGCCGAGGAGTGGGCCGAGGTATATGCGGCCGCCGATGGCGGCTCGGCGGCGGTGCGGGAAGCGGCCATCCCGATGCTGGCGGGACGGCCGGAGTATGAGGAGGCGCTGCTCCGCTGGATCGAAGACGGCAAAAAGGCGATCCGCGCCGTCGCCTACGTTGCGCTCGCCGAGAGCGGCAGCGAGCAGGCGAGTCGCAGGCTGTACGAGGCGATGAGTGAGGCCGATGCGAGCCTGGCGGCGGATGCGCTGTACTTTGCCGAGCAGCACCCGCTCGCGCCGCAGCTCGCCCGTGATGCCCTGGCGCTGCTGGAGGAGGCGTTGACCGCAGACGGCAAGCTGAAGAGCGGCGATGCGTCCAAGCAGGCCGCTGCGCTGCAGCAGCGGCTGCCCTTGTACTGGCGGGCGATGTATGGCAAGGATTCGGAGGAGAAGCGGGCGCTCGTACACCGGCTGCTCGATGCGGGGCCGCAGCTGCACAAGCTGAATCTGGAAAATCTGCTGCATGAGGCTGCTCAAGCTGCCGGCGCTTCTCCTTCGCCGGAGCTGCTCGCCAAGCTGCGCCGACTCGAGAAGGTGCATGCCAGCTATCTCTACCACGCGTATGAGATGGCTGGCGCGCTGTTGTCGCCGGCTGAGGTGTACGACGCCTTTGCCAGCTACGATCGTGGCGCCTATAAGGACGAATTGGTCGATCTGATGGAGAATGAGCTGGCCCGGTCCAACTGGCAGGAGGTCGAGCGCACCTGGGAAGGGGCTCCGGGCTACGAGTACGTGACGAAGATGCTGTCGGAGTCGGAGATGGTCGCCCGTTACGATCGGCGCTGGCTGCCGTGGGCGCTCGCCCGCAAGGCGACGAAGCTGGTCGCGATGCTCGTCTCCAAGACCTACGCTCGCACCCCTGAGGAGATAGAGGCTGTGCAGATCGCCGAGACCTTCCTGCTGGGAGAGATGGAGAAGGCCTTCAAGGACTTCCAGGACGACTTCGTCGTCGTATGGGAAGGTCTGCGACGCTGCGGGGCCGACCCGGCGATTAGTCGGGAAGCGATGCTGCGCGGGTTGGAGAAGCGCAAGCGTCTGCGTTACCACCTGAACAATAGCGTGTTCTACGAGCTGAAGAAGCTGCCTGCCGACTACCGTGAGCGCCTGGAGGCCTTGCGGCAGCAGGCCGGTCATGAGGCGGCGCAGCAGCTGCAGATCATCATCGAATCTATGAGCGAGGTGCAAGCATAATGACAATGGACCAACAGAGCTTGGAGGAGGTGCTGCGCCAGCCAGCCGAGCTGCTGTATCGCCACGAGCTGGAGGCGCTGAAGGCAGCCGATACCGGCAAGGTGCCGGCAGGCTGGCAGATGTCGCCGCAGTCCGTGCTGACCTTCATCACCGGCGGGGAGGCCGGCGGCGTGAAGATCACGCCCAAGTATATTGGCAACAAGCGGCTCGTCGAGATGGCGATCGCGACGCTGGTGACGGACCGGGCGCTGCTGTTGATCGGCGAGCCGGGCACCGCCAAGTCGTGGCTGTCGGAAAATCTGACCGCGGCTATCTACGGAAATTCCGGGCTGGTCGTACAAGGGACTGCGGGCACGACCGAGGAGCAGGTGCGGTATTCGTGGAACTATGCGATGCTGCTGGCGAACGGACCGACGCCGGAGGCGCTGGTCAAGAGTCCGATCATGCGGGCGATGGAGGCGGGCGGGATCGCGCGGTTCGAGGAGATCTCGCGCTGCGCCTCGGAGGTGCAGGATGCGCTCATCTCCATCCTCTCCGAGAAGACGATCTCGATCGCCGAGCTGGGCCGAGAGATGAACGCTCGCAAAGGCTTCTCCATCATCGCCACGGCCAATACGCGCGATCGCGGGGTCAATGACATGTCGGCGGCGCTCAAACGGCGCTTCAACATCATCGTCCTGCCAGCGCCGTCCGATCTGGAGACGGAGATCGAGATCGTCCGCAAGCGCGTCGGCGAGATCGCGGCGCAGTACGATCTGCAGGCGGCGGTGCCGGGCGAGGAGGCGCTGCGCAAGGTCGTCACCATCTTCCGCGAGCTGCGCAGCGGCATGTCGCTGGATCAAAAGGAGAAGATCAAGTCGCCAGGGGGCGCGATCTCGACGGCGGAGGCGATCTCGCTGCTCACCGGCAGCATGGCGCTCGCAGCCAGCTTCGGCGACGGCGAGCTGCGCGACGCTGACCTCGCGGCAGGCCTGCAGGGCGCTGTCGTCAAGGACGACGACAAGGATCGGCTCGTCTGGCAGGAGTATCTCACCAACATCATGAAGAAGCGCGGCGAAGCGTGGCGAGGACTGTACAACGCCTGTCAGGAGCTTAATTCATGAGCAGCGCCGCTGCCGCAGGCATCCAGGTCTTCGGCATCCGGCATCTGTCGCCGGGCGGCGCATGGCATCTGCTGCGCGAGCTGGATCGGGTCCAGCCGACCATCGTACTCGTGGAGGGGCCGTCCGACGCGACCGATGAGATCCGTCATCTGGTGCGTCGCGACACGCAGCCGCCTGTGGCCATCCTCGCTTATACCGAGCAGGTGCCGGTGCGGACGGTGCTGTGGCCGTTCGCCTCGTATTCGCCCGAATATGCGGCGCTCCAGTGGGCGGACCGGCACGGCGCAGAGGCGGCCTTCATCGATCTGCCGTCTGGCGTGACGCTGGCGCTGGATCGCGAAGCGGAACGCCAGGCGGAGCAGGGGCGGTCGACTGCGCCTGACGAGGCGGAAGGGGGCGGCGCGTCAGGGGATGGTGCAGCGACGGAAGGCAGGCCGTCCGGCGAGCCGCGGGCTGACGTCCATACACCGGATGCTGGCTATACGGAGGCGGAGCGGCCTGGTGCGGGAGCCAGCGAGACTGCGCTCGGCGCCGACGGTGTCCAGGATGAGCCGCAGTCGACGGGTCCGTCTGCCGACGTGGCTGATGACGGCGCTGGCGGCGGCGTGCCCGCCACAGGCGCTACGTCTCCGGCCGCCGGTGCGGACGCTTCTGGGGCTGCTCCCTCGGCTGCTCCTGCGTCCGATCCGACGTCTTCCCCAGACGATGGCGCCCCCGAGGAGGGCGAGGCCGGGCTGTATGCGCGGATCGCCGCCGCTGCGGGCGAGCCGGATTACGATACGTACTGGGAGCGTCACTACGAGCACAACCTGTCGCCGGATGCGTACCGGCTGGCGATCCGGGCGTTCTCCAGCTCGCTGCGCGAGCTGACGGTCGATGGCGAGCGCCGCCGCTCGGCGCGCGCATTCGCCCATAATGCGGTGCGAGAGAGCTATATGAAGCGCGCCATCCTGGCTGCGCTGGACGCCGGTCACGAGCCTGGACGGATCTTCGTCGTCTGCGGCGCCTACCATGCGGATGCGCTGGAGACGACCGAGGGGGCGATGACCGACGACGAGCTGGCGCGCCTGCCGCAGGTCGCCGCGCGGCGGACGCTGATGCCTTTTTCGTACTACCGACTGTCGTCGCTGTCGGGCTACGGCGCGGGCAATCACGTGCCCGGCTACTACGAGGCGATGTGGCAGGCGATGCAGCGCGGGCAGCTCCAGCAGCTGCCGTACAGCTATCTGGCCGGAGTGGCGTCTAGGCTGCGGGAGAGCGGGACGTTCCGCTCGACGGCCGAGGTGATCG
>NZ_BFBX01000060.1:34289-35070 GCF_003851045.1 Paenibacillus sp. 598K
CTCGACGGCCGAGGTGATCGAGGCGGTGCGGATGGCCGAGAGTCTGGCGGCGCTCCATGGCGGCAGCCAGCCGGCGCATGTCGATCTGCGCGACGCCGCCAAGACGCTGCTCGGCCGCGGCGAGCTGGCTGTCGTCGCCGAGGCGCTGGCCCAGCTCGATATCGGCACGGGCATCGGCACACTGGCCGAGGGCGTCAGCCAGACGCCGGTGCAGGACGATCTGAACCGGCAGCTGAAGCGGCTGAAGCTGGAGAAGTATCGGACAGCGGTCGCCCAGGATCTGCCGCTTGATCTGCGCGAGAATCGCCGGGTCAAGACCGAGGAGGCGGCCTTCCTCGATCTGCATCGCTCCTTCCTGCTGCACCGGCTCGCTCTGATCGGCATCTCGCTGGCGAAGCTGCGGGCGAGCGTACAGCAGGACGCGAGCTGGGCCGAGCATTGGGTGCTCCAGTGGACGCCAGAGGCGGAGATCGAGACGGTCGAGGCCAGTCTGATGGGCGAGACGGTCGAGACGGCTGCCGCCCGGACGCTCAGCGAGCGGCTCGCCGCCTCGACGACGATCGCCGAGGCAGCGAGGCTGATCCGCGTCGCCTGCCTGTGCGGGCTGGCTGCGCAGCTCCAGGCCAGCCGGACGGCGCTCGACCATCTCGCGGCAGATAGCCGCGATGTCGTGCAGCTCGCCGCTGCCGTATCCGAGCTCTCGCAGATTATCGCTTACGGCGACGTGCGCCGGATCGACACGTCGTCGCTGCTGCCGCTGCTGGAGCGGCTGTTCTCCCGG
>NZ_BFBX01000060.1:35149-50126 GCF_003851045.1 Paenibacillus sp. 598K
AGCGGCTGTTCTCCCGGGCGAGCCTCTATCTAGTCGGGGCGAGCGGCTGCAATGACGAGGCAGCGACGGCGATGACCGAGGCGATCGGTCAGCTGCACGCCGCTGCGCAGGAGCATAGCGAGCAGTTGGATGAGTCGCTATGGCTGGACAGCCTCGCCGAGCTATCCTCGCGCGATGATCGCAATCCGCGCCTGTCCGGACTGGCCTGCGCGATCCTGATGGAGCGGGGCGTGCTGAGCGCCGCCGCGTGCGAGCGGGAGGTGTCTCGGCGACTCTCGCCGGGCACCCCGGCCGATCTGGGGGCGGGCTGGTTCGAAGGGCTGGCGCAGCGCAATCGCTACGCGCTCGTCTCGCGGACGGCGCTGTGGGAGCAGCTCAACGATTATCTGGCTGCGCTGGAGCAGGAGCAGTTCGCGCGGGCGCTCGTGTTCCTGCGCCGCGCCTTCAGCGTCTTCTCTCCGAGGGAGAAGGCGATGGTGGCCGAGGTGTTGGGCGAGCTATGGGGCGTCGGCGGCCAACAGGCATCCGAGCTGCTGGGCGGCGAGTTGAACGAGCAGGAACAAAAGCAGATCGAGGAGCTGAATGAATTTGACTTTGAGGACTTCTGATCATGAGCGCTAACGTCGATAAGGAGCTGTGGGCGCGCTGGCGGCTGGTGCTGGGCAAGGATGCGGAGGAGCAGCTCAATCAGCAGGGCGGAGCCGCCTTTGGCCTGACGCCGGAGGAGGCGATCATGGACGAGGCGCTGGCGGCAATCTACGACAAGACGACCGAGGGTACGGAGGGCGGCTCCACGAGAAGCGGCAGGGGCGGTAACGGACCATCAGCGCCGCGCCTGGCCAAGTGGCTCGGCGATGTGCGGTCGCTTTTCCCCGAGGAGATCGTCTCGATCATCCAGGCGGACGCGATGGAGCGCAAGGGCTGGAAGCAGCTGCTGTTCGAGCCGGAGCTGCTCGCCTCCGTCAAGCCGGATATCGGCCTGGTCGGGACACTGCTGTCGCTCAAGGGACAGATCCCCGAGAAGACGAAGGATACCGCGAGGCAGCTGGTGCAGGCAGTCGTCGAGGAGCTGCAAAAGCGGCTGGAGCAGGAGCTGCGTCGCGCCGTCACGGGTGCGCTGAACCGGCGTCGCCATTCGCCGCTGCCCTCCCTGACCGGCATCGACTGGGGCCGGACGATCCGCCGCAATCTGCAAAACTACGATGCGAGCCGCCAGCAGCTCATCCCGGAGCGCATCTACTACTATGACCGGGCTCGCCGCAGTCGGGAATGGACCGTCATCGTCGATATCGACCAGAGCGGCTCGATGGCCGACTCGGTCATCTGGGCGTCGGTGGTCGCTGCGATCTTCGCCAGCATGCCGGCGCTAGACACGCGTGTCGTCGCATTCGATACACAGGTCGTGGATCTGACCGAGCAATGCGCCAACGATCCGGTCGATATGCTGTTCGGCATCCAGCTCGGCGGCGGCACCGACATCAACAAGTCCGTGCAGTACTGCGAGCAATTCATCACGGAGCCGAAGAAGACGCTGTTCATCCTCATCTCCGACCTGATGGAGGGCGGCAACCAGGGCCGCCTGATCCGCCGCATGCGGGAGCTGCGGGAGGCGGGCGTGCAAACGATGTGTCTGCTGGCGCTGTCGGACCAGGGGCAGCCCTACTATGACGAGCGGCTGGCGCGACAGTTCGCGCGGGATGGCACGCCTTCCTTTGCCTGCACGCCGGACCTGCTGCCCGCACTCGTCGAGGGGGCGTTGAAGGGCGATGATTTGGTTGCACTGTCCGCCAAGCTTACCCAATCGCAGGGGCCACAGAAGAGATAACTTGTCTCTAGGTGTGGGCAGCGACAGAGCAAGAGCGGTTAGTGATCCCGCCGCTTCAGCACGCGGACACCGTTCACCGGCAACTCCAGCCCGCCGTGAAGCAGCTCGCCGGATTCCATGTCAGTGATGTGAATGCAAAATTCTCTTTCCATCAAAACGGCATTAATTATAGTTAGAATTTAGTATTATAAACAAGCTGACTCCGCCCTCAGGCGAGTCAGCTTGTTTAATATTTCACTCGAAACCATTAAAGTTCACTTTACCTAAAAAGGATACCATTCCGGTTGTTGTAATGTTAGGAGGGGGATTTTCACTATCATACGGACCACCACAGTTATATTCTATCCATATTTTTCTGCCGAATGGCACAGCCTCCATACCTTTAAAGCCACAATTTTCACAATTAAACCCACAGCCATCTTGGACATCAGCATTAATAAGTTCAAATTTTTGTACAGCAATTGTTTCAATATAAGATTCATTCAGCCAAGGACTCCATCTCGCAAGTATCACCGAACTTATCAAAACTACAAGAACAATGAGACTTAAGAACAGACCTTTGGTTTTAAACATTATTTCCTCTCCTATCTTTTGGTTAGAATATAGACGATGGAACTGGAAAAAAGTTTCAGAGATTGAGTTCTCTTTCCTAAGTTAGTTGAAATTATTCAATAATGTATTTCTCCATGCTAACAACGCTGGTTGCAGAATTCCCAAACGTCTGTGGCGTTCCAATCCCCGGTCGTCACCGTGCCTTGATACTGCCACAGCAATCTAAAGTCAGAAGGTACTATCGTACAACGTCGGGTGGACTGATGGAGGGGTTATAACTAAATCCGGCGATGTTTACAGCTACAATTTTACCGGTAAGGTACCATCAGGAATATCCGTACAATGGATGTTTAAGATGTTTAGAATACTACGAAGTGGGGTGTCTCAAGGGGCTTTCGGTCCTGCAAAATTCTATCAACCCGACAACAATCCTAACTCGAGTTAGTGAGTACACCCACGCAGCCTTATTTGCGTGGGTGTATCAAGTTCAAATTCATTTCTGGAAGGAGAAATATATGATGTGCTGTAATTTGAAATGTATGACAAATAGATCAGGGGTGGTCAACTTTCCATCTTTGTAATCATCGGCAGGATATTTTGTTAGGGGCAGCCTGAAATATCACGCTTTGCCCAACTACAGCTTCCGGTACTCCGAAGGTGAAGTCCAGGGCAGAAAGCAGGTGCTTATGGTTGCGGATTTCATGAAGCGTAATTTGCCAGGCTTTGAAGGAGCCTCCCTCTCTTCGGTAGGTGCCCAGATTGGGGTTCGGGATAGCCGTCGCATCGAGGGGTAGTATACGCTGCAGGTCTCCGATGTCGTCGAGGGCCGGGCTTTTGACGATTGTATCGCCCGCAGCGGCTACCCGATTGACATCCACGATCCATCAGGCAAAGGCGTACAGGCCGCGTGGGTGCAGGGTGACGGCGCCTATGATATTCCCTACCGCTGCCTCGTTCCCAAACGTGTCGTTAATCTGCTGGTAGCTGGTCGCTGCATCTCTACCTCACATGAGGCATTGGCGACCACACGCTTGACGCCCAGCTGCATGGCAACAGGCCAGGCCGCCGGAACGGCTGCTGGTCTGGCAATCGAGTAAGACATCATGCCTCACGCCTTGGACGTCGGCCAGCTCCAGGAGCGTCTCCTGGCAAACGGCGCATTGCTGCGCAGCTCGCAGGAGGTGTACAAGACGATTTAAAAATGATCAACCCCAAACAGGTAGCAGGCGTTTTCCGCCTCCCCGTTTGGGGTTGATTTGTTAGGAAAGAAAACAATAATCGTGGTATACTTGTTTTAAACTTAATTGATATTGATTATCAAAATCATTAATTATCCTTAGAGAGGTTTTCTTATGAACATTGGTCCGGCAACCAAAGGAGTGGTTGATTTGCGCTGGCATGAACAGCATGAATTTTGGAATCGGACGTTTGTTGACATTGTCGACGTTCAACATATTGAACTGCTTGCAGGGGAGCGGCTCAGCTTGTCCCAATTGACGCACAGCGTGTTTATATTCGGTCTCAAGGGCTCCGCAGAAACAAAACTGGACGATCGAATACAGCGAATCGAGCGATTCTGTGTGCTGCATGGCGGCAGTGGAAACGCGCTGCAGCTAACCGCGCTGGACAAAGGCTTTGTCTGCTATGCAGTGGCGTATCGGGCGCTCGCGCCTGTGGAGGAGGCGGGGTTGGACATGGACCCTACCCGCATGCAGTATGCCGCCTCCACCCGACGTCCGCTTGCCGTGATGCGGCTGTTTGCCGCTATGCATGGATGCTGGCAGCAGGCGGGTCCGATTCGGCCACTGCAGTTAAGAGGCTACTTCAATGCATTCATTCAGGAACTGTTGCAACTGGGGGAGCAGGACTCATCGGACGTTCAACCGGATGTAATCGTCGAGACGCTGCATTATTTGCAGGGACATTTCCTGGAGTCGATCTCGCTCGAGCAATTGTCCTCCCAGACAGGCAGCAGCACGCGCCATCTGGCGCGCCTGTTCAAGAGCAGAACCGGACTCAGTCCGATCGATTATATCCTGCGACTGCGCATGGACTATGCCAAGCAGCTGCTGCAGGCGACGGACGCGACGATCGAGGAGATCGCCCACGGCATCGGGTATGCGGATAGCTATTCGTTCTCCAAAAGGTTTAAAAAGCACACGGGCCTTCCTCCCAATCGTTACCGCGGAGAGAGTGCCGCCTATGTGGATTTCCCGCAGGCTCGCAGGAGGGCGATTCGTCATGCGCCTTGTCGTCCGAAGCGAATCGTGGCGCTATACTTGCTGGGCGATGTGCTTTCATTTGATGTGACGCCGGTAGGCGTGTCTGATGTTTACGAAGGCTCCGGCCTTCGTCCGCGCTTGAACGACGCTGTGTCGCTGGGGGTGTGGCATGAGCCTGATCTTCTGAAAATTCGCGACTTGCAGCCCGACCTGATTATTGCGCCCTCGCACCGCCTCTTCGAGAGCTTGCGCGGACTTGCGCCAGTTATATATGTCGATTATGAATGGTCGCTTGCGGAGCGAATGAGCAGGCTGAGCGAGTGGCTGGGCCCCTCGATCGATTTTGGGAGGCGAATGGATTATTTTCAGGAGAAGCTGGAGAGCAGCAAAAACAAGCTGCGGCAGGCGGGACTGCTGGACAAGACGGTAACGATCGTCGAGGGGGGCGACAACGGAGTTGGGGTAATTGCGAGCAAGTCGTTTGGACGTGGATCGCAAATTGTTTATGAGTACCTGGGCATGAAGGCGCCGGCCAAGCTGCAACAGATGATCGAACAGGCGACACAGGCGAGAGGCGTGCATGCTTCGTTTGACCAGCTTGAGGCCTATGCGGGCGATTTTATATTCCGTTCGAGTTATCCAGGGATGCCGGATCTGTCCGCCCGCGAGGAGTGGAATCGACTGCCATCGGTGAGGGAAGGGCGCGTGCTGGATATTAGCTTCGGCTTGTCGTATTTCAACGATCTGTTCTCGCTCGATCGCCAATTAAGCTATATCGTCGACAGACTGCTCGCTTTTGCGAGATGAGGTCCGGATTGGCGGCTGTTCATGTCCAGATGCGACATTGTTGCTGAAAAACAGCTATGCTAAAGTATTGATAACGATTATCGTTACCAATACTTTTGTAGGTTGAGAGGAGCTTCATCATCATGGTTTCAGTTGCACGTAGGAAGGTTTTCATGCTCAGTTTGTTATGTATGATGATGCTGGTCGCGGCTTGCTCGTCAGGCGACGCCGGGACGAGGGATAAGGCGACGCCGGCAGCGTCTGGAGAGCAAGTCGAAGCAACCGAGACGCCCGCTGGCGATCAGGAACCGGCGACCCGAATGCTAGAGACCGTTAAAGGCAACATCGAGGTGCCGACGAACCCGCAGCGAGTTGTGGTGTTATATATGCTTGGCGACGTATTGGCATTTGACGTGACGCCGGCAGGCGTGTCGGGCGTCTACCAAGGGGCGGCCTTTGAGCAGGATCTCGCCGATGTTCCCAAGCTGGGCGAATGGTTTGAGCCGAACCGGGAGGTTATCCTTGAGCTGAACCCCGATCTGATCATCGTTCCTTCGGAAGAAACCTATCAGATCCTTAAAGACATCGCTCCGACGGTGTTGCTGAACTATTTCGACGCCCCGTTAGAGGAGCGGATCAGGCAAGTCGGGGAAGCGCTCGGCAAAGAAAGCCAAGTCTCTGCTTTGCTGGAGGCTTTCTACCTGAAGGTGGAGGATGGCAAGCAACGACTGGCAGAGGCCGGGTTGCTGGACAAAACGGTGACGATCGTCGAGGGAGGAAAAGGCTCGATGGGCGTCGTGGCAAGCAAGGATTACGGACGCGGCTCGCAAATCATTTATGAATATCTGGGGATGAAGGCGCCCGACATCTTGCAGCAGGAAATCGACGCAGCGACGGGAGCTAATGGTCTGGATATATCGTTTGAGACGCTGGAAAGTTATATCGGGGATATCGTGTTTCGTTCTTCCTATGAAGGCATGTTCGACCTGTCCGATCACGCGATATGGAACAACATACCGGCCGTCAAGGAAGGACGTCTGATCGAGATCAGCTTTGGCTTATCGTATTACAATGATATCTTTTCACTGGACAAACAGCTTGATTTTATTGTAGACAGTTTGCTTTCGTTGAAGGAATAACAATTTTTGTCGAGCGCTTTGCCATGGGCTAGCCCTCCCCTTCTGTAAGCGTTATAATTAAGAACGAAGTTCTATTATATCGAACAAGTGGAGGCGGGACTTGTGGCATTCGTGTTCATTAATGCAGGCCGAAAGTATGAGCAGATCAATAAAAACCTGTACGGACATTTCGCAGAGCATCTGGGCAACGGCATCTATAACGGCATCTTCGTAGGGGAGGACAGCCCGATCCCGAATACGCGCGGCATCCGCAACGACGTCGCGGCCGCGCTGCGGCAGATCCAGGTGCCGACCTTGCGATGGCCGGGCGGTTGCTTCGCCGAGTATTACAACTGGAAGGATGGCGTCGGCGCGGATCGCAAGCGGATGGTCAACGCCGGCTGGGGCGGCGTCGTCGAGGACAATTCCTTTGGCACGCACGAATTCCTCGACCTGTGCGAGCAGATCGGCTGCGCGCCGTATATCGCCGCCAACGTCGGCTCCGGCACGCCGCGCGAAGCGAGCGAGTGGATCGAGTACATGACGTTCGCCGGGGAGTCGCCGATGGCGGACTGGCGGCGGCAGAACGGTCGGGACGCGCCATGGGACATCGAGTTCATCGGCATCGGCAATGAGAACTGGGGCTGCGGCGGCAACATGCGTCCGGAATTCTATGCCGATGTGTACAAGCAATTCGAGACGTACATCCGCAACTACGGGGAGCGCAAGCTGTTCCGGGTGGCTTGCGGCGCGGACGGCGCGGACTATGAGTGGACAGAGACGCTGATGCGGATGGCGGGCAAGCGGATGGACGGCCTGTCGCTCCACTACTATACGATGCCGGGCTATTACAGCACGGACGAGTACAAGTGGGAGCGCAAGACGCCAGCGGTGGGCTTCGATCAGGCCAACTACTATCGCACGCTGCGGCGGGCGCTCTTCATCGACGAGCTGATCGTCCGGCACAAGCATGTGATGGACAAGTACGATCCCGAACGCCGCGTAGCGATCATGCTCGACGAGTGGGGCACCTGGCATGAAGCGGAGGCGGGCACTAACCCGGCGTTCCTGTTCCAGCAGAACACGATGCGCGATGCGGTCGTCGCTGGCGTCTCGCTGAACATCTTCAACCGCCACAGCGACCGCGTGCGGATGGCCAATCTGGCGCAGATGGTCAATGTGCTGCAGGCGGTCATCCTGACCGAGGGCGAGCAGATGGTGCTGACGCCGACGTATCATGTGTTCGAGCTGTACAAGGGCCATCAGGACGCGACGCTCATCGAGAGCTATGTCCAGCAGGACCTGACGGGCACCGAGGAGGCACAGGTGCCGACGCTGCATATTAGCGCCTCGGAGCGGGCCGACGGCAAGGTGCATGTCACCCTCGTCAACCTGTCGGCCGATGCCGCGCAGGAGGCGCAGGTGACGCTGGCCGGACGCGCCTTTACGAAGGCTGGCGTGCGCAGCATCAGCGGCGACATGAACAGCCACAATGCCTTTGGTGAAGCGCCGCAGGTCGAGATCCGCACCCTGCCGGACATCGACGTGCAAGGCAACAGCTTCTCCCTCAGCCTGCCGGCCTGCTGCGTGGCGGAGCTCGTGTTGGAGTAGAGGACGCATCGTAATGGCGCAGCGTAGTTGTGTGTCTCGTACAAGAAAAATAGCGGCTTTGGCGCTTTCATACAAATTTTGACCTTTACACCCCTCTTCATTGATGTTAGATTTTATAACATAAGTGGAGAGGGGTGTTGTTGTTATGCTGCTGCATGAGTTGATCAGAGAGACGATCATGTCCAAAGCTCACATCTTAGCGGGAGCGCAAGGGAGCGAGACGCGCGAGGTGCTGTCGGTCAACATTATGGATTCGCCGGATATCGTCGTCTTCCTGAGACGCGGCGATCTGCTGCTCACCAACGGGTACCTGCTCAAGGACAGCCCCGAGCGACTGATCGACGTCATACGCGGCATGCACGAGAAGGGCTGTGCGGGTCTTGCCATCAAAACTCAACGCTTCTCGCTCGTCATCCCCCCTGCGGCGCTTGAGGAGGCCGATCGCCTCGGATTCCCTATCCTCGAGCTGTCGATGATCGAATCGACGCTGGGCGATATTTTCAGAGAGTCGATCGGCGTGCTGCTGGAGAACAAAAACCAGGAGCTCCACTACGCGCTGACCATCCATAAACAATTCGCAGATCACATGATGCGAGGAGACGGACTCGCCGGGATCATTGACAAGCTATCGTCCATCCTGGGCGCTCCGGTGCTGCTGCTGGACGCCAAATGCGCCCCGCTTGCCCTGTCTGAAGCGCTCCGCTCCCCGGAGCTTGCGATCGTACCGGAGCAGGTCTCGCTGGCGCTTAGCCAGCAGAGTCTGCCGGAGGCATCGACCTCGCTGTGCATTCCCGGTATCGGGGACCCTCGCTATAGGCAGCTGGAATGCCTCCCGATCTTCACCTACCGCGAGGAAGGATATTTGCTCGCCTTCCCCTCCATTTACCCGCTCCAGGGACCGCAGCTGCTGGCACTCGAGCAAGCGGCCCATGTCATCGGCCTCGAGCTGACGAAGCGACATGCCGTCAAGGAACGCTCCCGCCGGTACAAAAACGACTTCTTCTCCGACCTGATCGAAGGCTTCGTCGGCACGGAGCAGGAGGCGATGTACCGCGGCGCCAAGTACGGCCTGAAGCCGGACCGCCGCGCGCTGTTGATCGTAGCTCGGGAGGATGCGGAGTCGTCTGCCCGGACGGGCACCAACGCCGAACGTGTCAGCGCGGAGCGCGACAGACACTATCCTATACTGAAGCGGGGATTCGCCAGGCTGGATGCCGAGTTCGTCATGTTCGCCAAAAACGATATGTTTGGCTTGCTGCTGTTCGAAGGGCAGGGAGACTGGAACGAGCATGCGATCGTAGGGAAGCTGGAGGCGATGGTAGCGGACATCCATCGAAGCGCAGGGCTCAGCTACTCCATCGGCATCGGCAGTCCCTTCGGAGCGGCGCTCGATCTGGGACTGTCCTACAAGGAAGCGGTCCGCGCCCTGCAGAGCGGCATGGGGATGAACCGCAGGCGGTTCGTGTCCGTGTATCGCAGCATGGACATCGGCCGATTGCTCCGTATGCTGCCCTACGAGGAGCTGGACCGTTTCTACCACGAAGCGTTTAAGGCGCTGCTGGGCAAGGGGGATCAGGAGCAGAACGATATGCTTCGCACGCTTCGCGCTTATTACGACAACCATTGCAATCTGATCGACACGGCCAAGGCGCTGTTCGTGCACCGCAATACCGTCGTCTATCGGCTGGAGAAAGCCGAGCGGCTGCTCGGCCGCAAGCTGAAGGATGCGCAGATCGCCTTTGGCTATCGGGTCGCTTTTGCGATGGAGGACGTGCTGCGATCGGATGCTTTTGTACGAAAAAGCTAAAATCATTTTGTTTTTCTATACGAATGCGCTAATGACAGCAGGGCGAGCAGCGTTTAAGATAACGATATAAGAAATGTTATATTTCCTGACATGAATGAAAATGAAGCAGGAAAGGGGATGAGGATGTTGACAACAAGTGCAATCAGCGTATCCAATGTGACCAAGTCGTTCGTGAATGCCGAAGGGCAAGAGATCGCCGTGCTGAACGGCATTACGATGGACATTCGGGAGCGTGAATTCGTCAGCATTGTCGGGCCGAGCGGCTGCGGCAAGAGCACGATTTTCAATATTATCGCGGGGCTGCTCCAGCCTTCGTCGGGGAGCATCACTGTAGGAGGCGAGGATATCGGGCAATCGACCGGCCATGTCGGTTACATGATGCAGCGGGATCTGCTGCTCCCGTGGCGCTCTATCTTGGACAACGTCACGCTCGGGCTCGAGGTGAAGGGCATCAGCAAAAAAGAGCGGCGCGACATCGCGATGAGCTACCTGCAGCGGTACCATCTGGAGGCGTTCGCGGGGGCGTATCCGTCCACGTTGTCCGGCGGCATGAGACAGCGGGTCGCTCTCATCCGTACGCTCGTGACGCAGCCAGATATTATCCTGCTGGACGAACCGTTCTCGGCGCTGGACTACCAGACGCGTCTCGTACTGGAGGACGAGATCCTGTCGATCCTGCGCGACGAAGGCAAGACGGGCGTGCTCATCACGCATGATATCGAGGAAGCGATATCCGTCTCCGACCGCATCTTCGTCATGAGCAAGCGTCCGACCTACGTCAAGCAGACGTACGACATCGGCTTGTCCGCTCACTACGGATCGGCGATGAAGGCGCGCAGCGATGCGAGGTTCAAGGGATTTTTCGAGGACATATGGTCGGAGCTCGACATCCAGATGGGGAGGGTAGGCTAATGGCAAATACCACTACGACAGGCAACGCTGGCACGGGCGTCACTGCGGCGCATGTGGCGGCACAGCGGAAGAGCGAGTTCGTCCGCAAGCGGCAAGCGGCGGCCCTCAAGGAATGGCTGACGATCGCGCTATGGCGGCTGGCGATTATCGGGGCCGTGCTCGGGATATGGGAAGCGCTGGTGCGCGGCGGCGCCGTCAATGCGTTCCTGCTCGGCTCGCCGAGCGCGATCGCCAAGATGGCGGTATCGATGCTGTCGTCGGGCCAACTGATGGAGGATGCTTACGCAACGGTGCGGGCGACGGTGACGGGCTTTGCGATCGGCAGCGCGGTCGGCTCGCTCGCGGGCTTGCTGCTCTGGTTTTCCAGGACCGTGTCTCGTATCGTCGACCCTTTCGTCGTCGCGCTGAACGGGGTGCCCAAGATCGCGCTGGCGCCGATGATCATCATCTGGTTCGGCTCCGGTATCTTCTCCAAGATCGTGCTCGCAGCCGTGTCGACGTTTATCGTCGCGCTGCTCTCGGCCTATCAGGCGACGCATCAGATCGACGATTCGCAGGTCAATCTGATGAAGTCCTTTGGAGCCAGCAAGCTGCAGATTTTTGCCAAAATCATCGTGCCGTCGTCGCTGCCGTGGATCATCTCGGCGTTCCGCATCAATATCGGCCTGGCGCTGGTGTCGGTGGTCGGCGGGGAGTTCATCTCCTCGGACAAGGGGCTCGGACATATGATCTTCGTCGAGGGCAATCTGTTCAATCTGCCCGCCGTGTGGGTAGGGGTCTTCACGCTCATGATCGTCGCGGCGGTATTGTACGCTTGCGTCAGCATGCTGGAGTCGCGTCTGCTGCCATGGAGCGAAGGCAAGGGCTCGAAGAGTCCATCGGTTTAATCATACAACTATAGAGAATGGAGCGGATGAGGATGAGATGGAGCCAAGCTGTGAAGATGACGGGGATCGCGCTGATCGGTTCGCTGGTGTTGGCGGCGTGCGGCAATACGGGCGCAACGGAGACGACGCCAGGGAGCAATGGAGGGAATGCGGGGGCGACGGAAACGCCGCCAGCCAAAACCGATGTCATCGCGGTATCGGAGGTGTATCATAATCTGCTGTACCTGCCGCTGTATGTGGCGAAGGACCAAGGCTTCCTCGAAGAGAACAACATCGAGGTCTCCACGATTACGGCAGCAGGCAGCGGCCCGGCCGCGCTGGCATCGGTGTTGTCCGGCGAATCGACGTTCTCCTTCCACGGACCCGAGCATGTCTCCTTCGCCAAGGCGAAGGGCGGCGAGGCCAAATCGATCAGCATCCTCTCCGGCAGCGCTCCGGTATGGGCGGTGGCGCATGAGGGGACGACGATCGAGACGCCGCAGGATTTCGTGGGCAAGACGATCGTGACGGGCATCGCCCCGACCAGCTCCAACAGTCTGCTGCGCAAGCTGTTCGCGGACAACGGCATCGATCTGGACAAGGACGTCACCATTACCGAGGTGCAGAACGGCTCGGAGCTCGGCACGCTGCTGGCGGGCAAGGCGGATATCGCGGTCGTCTACGAGCCGCAGCTCGATCAAGGTCTGGTGCAAGGGCTGCAGATCGTCTACGACTTCACGAAGGACTATCCCGACTTTGCCTTCGCTACGCTGAACACCTCGGACAAGGTGATCAAGGAACAGCCGGACCTTGTGCGCCGCATGGTGAAGTCGCTGGAGGCAGCGCTGGATTACATCCACGCCGACCCGGAGGGCACGAAGGAGATCGCCAAGAAGGAATTCCCGAACCTGGAGGCAGAAGTCGTGGAAAACGCGGTGCAGCGGATGATCGACAGCAACGTGTATCCGCAGGACGGCACCTTGACGGAGAGTGCGTTCCAAGCCGCAATCGATATGCAACGCTTCATCGGCAATCTGGACAAGGACGTGTCTTACGCCGATATGGTGGACGCGAGCTTCATGCCCTAACGAGAAAGGAGCGACGGCGCCATGGCGACGACGGAATCTGAGATGAACTATGAGCAATTCCTGGCGCTAGAGAGGGAAAGATACAAAGACGGACATGTGACGGAGGAGGAGCGCGCGGCTTATGAGAGGGAGCTGCGCCTGCTCCGGGCTTTCCCGCTCTCCGAGCATGTGGCTCCCAATGCTGCGAACGGCGAGGAGGCGAGGCGATGATCGCGATCTCGGGACAACTGCTGACGATATTCGAGGCGGGCAGGCTGATCGCCGCCCGGCGGCTGTCTCCCGTGGAGCTGACGATGGACTGCCTGCGGCGGATCGAAGCGCTGGAGCCGCAGGTCCAGGCCTGGGTGACGGTCGATGCCGAAGGCGCGCTGCGCGCGGCTAAAGAGGCCGAGCGGTTGCAGATGAAGGGCGGGCTGCTGAGCCCCCTGCACGGCATCCCGTTCGGTGTCAAGGATATCATCTGCACGGCGGGCATGCGCACCTCGGGCGGCTCCCGGGTGAACGGCGATTACGTGCCGGATTATGACGCGGCCGTCGTCGAGCGATTGAAGCGGGCCGGAGCGATCCTGCTGGGCAAGACGACGACGACGGAGTATGCGTACCAGGGCGGCGAGCCGCCGACGCGCAACCCGTGGCTGCTGTCGCACACCCCCGGCGGCTCCAGCTCGGGGTCGGCGGCTGCGGTAGCGGCGGGCATGGCGCTCTTCACGCTCGGCACGCAGACGTTCGGCTCGCTGATCCGGCCAGCCGCTTACAACGGCTTGACGTGCATGAAGCCGACATTCGGTCGGATCAGCCGATACGGCGTGTTCACCGCGAGCTGGACGCTGGATCATATCGGGGCGTTCACGCGGACCGCTGAGGATAACGCGATCGTGCTGGAGGCGTTGACAGGCGCGGACGAGCGCGATCCCTCGACGTTGACGGGAGCCGTGCCGTCCTACACCTCGGCGATGCGCAGAGATGTGAAGGGGATGGTGGTCGGTTTGCCCGATCCCGATGGCTTCTTCCGGCCCGAGGTCGCATCCATCGGCCAAGCGGCAGCGGCGGCGGAGGGCGTGCTGCGGGCGCTGGGCGTGCAGTTCAAGGCGATCCAGCTGCCGGACTGCATCGACGAAGCGGTGGCGGCCCACAAGATGACGATGCGGGCGGAGGGTGCGGCTTATCATATGGACAGCTACCGTGAGCAGCCGGAGCGCTACGGCCCGGCGATGCGCGAGCAGCTGGAGCTGGGGCTGGAGCTGAGCGCGGCGGACTACCTGCGCGCGCAGCGCGTGCGCACGGTGTTCCGGCGCGAGATGATGGAGCTGTTACGCGAGGTGGATGCGCTGCTCACGCCGGCGACGCCGACGCTGCCTCTGGCAGGCTACAAGACGGGCAATCCGATGTTCAACGGGCCGTTCACCAACACCGGTCTGCCCTCCATGACGATCCCTGCGGGGACAGACGGATCGACGGGACTGCCGATCGGTGTACAGCTGGCGGGACCGCTCCTCGGCGAGGAGACGCTGCTGGCGCTGGGGCACCGTTATCAGGAGGCGACGTCCTGGCATCTGAAGACCGCTCCGATGGTTAGCGAATCGGAGAGCGTCTATCGCCTTAGCCAGTCTGAACTATACAAGGAGGAACGCAAATGACGACCATCTATACATCCGACAAAGCGCCGAAATTCCCGTTGCCGTTCTCCCATGCCGTCCAGGCGGGCGATATGATCTACGTGGCGGGACAGGTCGGGGTGAACCCGGCGACGCTGGAGCCGCTGGACGGCATCCGCGAGCAGACGGCCCAATGCATCCGCAATATCGAGGCGATCCTCCAGGAGGCTGGCTTGACCCTCGACCATATCGTGCGCATCACCACGCACCTGGCCTCGCTGGACGACCAGCCAGTATACAACGAGGTGTACGCCTCCATGCTCAAGCCGCCTTACCCGGCCCGGATGACCGTCTCCAGCAGCCTCGGCCCGTACCTCATCGAGATGGAAGCCACGGCGTATGTAGGCTCCAAGCGGGGGGAGTAGGGGAGGGCTGCAACGTGGCGAATCTGCGATATTTCTTATAAGAATGCATTAATCGCCCCGGAATTGCCTCATGTGAGGTGGTCCCTGGGCGATTTGTATTACCAAAGTTCAATCAGATAATATTTTGTGAAAAAACATGACATATCGTTTTATCCTGAATTACGAAAGTG
>NZ_BFBX01000060.1:50461-50680 GCF_003851045.1 Paenibacillus sp. 598K
CATCACCAACCAAGAGAGGAGCACCCTTAAGGTGAAGTCTACCACAAAAATCATGTCGTTGAAAACGGAATTTTCTATGAGAAACGCAACAAATTTTGCAGGCAGTAAAGTCATCCTTGCTTTCCTTGAATCAATACGGTTTAATCAAGCGCTTCGGTCTCTTGGTCAAGCCAAAGCGATGAATGCCATCTTCCCCACGCATCGGATTCTGCAGTACCT
>NZ_BFBX01000061.1:0-2814 GCF_003851045.1 Paenibacillus sp. 598K
GCCTTTCCGCCCCCTGCGGCGTCACTTTTGCTTGCCGTACCCGTAGGTAACGACTGCACAAAAGTTCCTGGCATGGAACGAAAATTCAACCCAATCTGCTACCCTCCGAGTATGCAAACACACCCTAGCGCTTGAAGAAGACGTCCAGTTCGCTCTTGTTGACCGCGATCAGCCACTCCTCGGCGATCAGGTCGTGGCCAGCCGCTGTTGGGTGGACACCGTCCCATAGCCAGTATGCAGCATCGGTACGCTCGGCTGCCCGGTCGAACGAAGCTTGCAGCGGCACGAACACGGCGCCGTACTGCGAGGCCAGTCCTTGCAGCGTCTGGCTGTAATCGCGCAGCCTGGACTGCCAGCTCTCCCAGCCTTCCTCGGTCGCCGAGGCCGGCAGCGCGAACGGCTCGCACAGCACAAGCGCCGCATCCGGCAGCACCTCGCGCGTCTCCTCGAGCAGATGGCGATAGAGCCGCTCGAAGCGGTCGGTGACGCCGCTCGGCAGTCCGCGCATGATCCGCCAGATATCGTTGATGCCGATCAAGATGCTGATGAGGTCGGGCTTCAGGCTGATAGCGTCTTCATTCCAGCGTGCATACAGGTCGGATACCCGGTTGCCGCTGATCCCTCGATTGAGGAATACCGGACGCTGCTCGGCGTACAGATTGCCCAGCTTGCTGGCGATCAGATTGGGATAGCCTTGCCCCAGGAAGCGATCCTGCCCCTCCTCGCGCCCGCGTCCACAGTCTGTAATCGAATCCCCCGTAAATAAAATCGTCGTCTGCTTCTCCATCCTTCATCTCTCCCTTTTTGTCCCAAAGTCAGCTGGTTAGGCAAGCGGCTCCGCAGCCTCGTGCAAACAGGCTCGGCAGTAACGCCCTGCCGTCTATGTTAAGCACTTGGCCAGTCTTTGGCAAGCATGATATTCCGTCGTATTCGTTGACGAATCCCTTGAATCTGGCCCCCTTTGCAACAGAATGTGCTATAATGGACGGATGAACGCTACAATGATACAAAAGGACGGGATGAGATGATTAGCACCAGCGGCGTGACGCTGCGTTACGGCAAGCGTCCGCTTTTTGAAGATGTTACGATCAAGTTTACCCCAGGCAACTGCTACGGTCTGATCGGGGCCAACGGAGCGGGCAAATCGACGTTCCTGAAGATCCTCTCTGGCGAGATGGAAGCCAACAGCGGCGAGGTGCATATTACGCCGGGCGAGCGGATGGCCGTGCTGAAGCAGAACCATTACGAATATGACGAGTATCAGGTGCTGGAGACGGTCATCATGGGCCACGCCCGGCTCTATGAAGTCATGAAGGAGAAAGACGCGCTCTATGCGAAGGCCGACTTCTCCGACGAAGACGGCATGCGCGCGGGCGAGCTGGAGGCGGAGTTCGCGGAGCTGAACGGCTGGGAAGCCGAATCGGAAGCTGCCGGCATGTTGAACGGTTTGGGCATCCCGACCGAGCTTCACGACAAGCAGATGAAGGAGCTCGAGGGCAACGAGAAGGTCAGAGTCCTGCTGGCGCAGGCGCTGTTCGGCAACCCGCAGATCCTGCTGCTTGACGAGCCGACGAACCACTTGAACCTGGAGTCGATCCGTTGGCTGGAGAACTTCCTGCTCGACTACGAAGGCACCGTTATCGTCGTATCCCATGACCGTCACTTCCTCAACAAGGTATGTACGCAGATCGCGGATATCGACTTCGGCAAGATCCAGCTCTATATGGGCAACTACGACTTCTGGTACGAGTCCAGCCAGCTGGCGCTCAAGCTGACGCGCGAGCAGAACAAAAAGAAGGAAGAGAAGATCAAGGAGCTGCAGGCGTTCATCCAGCGCTTCAGCGCCAACGCCTCGAAGTCCAAGCAAGCGACGTCGCGGAAGAAGACGCTCGACAAGATTACGCTTGAGGACATCCGCCCGTCGAACCGCAAGTATCCGTTCCTGAACTTCAAGCCGGAGCGCGAGGCTGGCAAGCAGCTGCTGACGGTCGACCAGCTCAGCAAGAGCGTTGATGGCGATCAAGTGCTCAGCAACATCAGCTTCGTCGTCAACAAAGGCGACAAGATCGCGCTCGTCGGCCCGAACGGCCTGGCGAAGACGACGCTGTTCCAGGTCGTCATGGGCGAGCTGGAAGCTGATGCGGGCGAGTATACCTGGGGCGTGACGACGACGCAAGCGTACTTCCCAAGGGACAACTCGGCTTACTTCGACGGCGTCGAGATGAACCTGGTTGACTGGCTGCGTCAATACTCCAAGGATCAGGACGAGACGTTCCTGCGCGGCTTCCTGGGTCGGATGCTGTTCTCCGGCGAGGAGGCGCTCAAGAAGGCAAGCGTGCTCTCCGGCGGCGAGAAGGTCCGCTGCATGCTGGCCAAGATGATGCTCAACGGCGCCAACGTGCTGCTGTTCGACGAGCCGACCAACCACTTGGACCTCGAATCGATCACCGCGCTCAACAACGGTCTGATCGACTTTGACGGCACGATCCTGTTCACGTCGCATGACCATCAGTTCATCCAGACGATCGCCAACCGGATCATCGAGATTACGCCGAACGGCCTGATCGACCGGACGATGAGCTACGACGAGTACCTCGATAGCGACGAGATCAAAGCGCTGCGCGAGAGCATGTACGCAACGGTGTAAGTCCACTATTAACGACGACCCGCATTCGCCCCGACGGGGTGGATGCGGGTTTGTTTTGCTCATAGGCGTTGGGCTGTCGAGATCCTCGCCTGTTGCCTGGGCTGTGCGAGAGGGTGCACGTATGCGGACGTACGAGGTTAACTGTGTAGCGCTCCCGCGCCGGAATG
>NZ_BFBX01000061.1:2983-10335 GCF_003851045.1 Paenibacillus sp. 598K
TTGTGCCATAAATGGCACAAATGCCCCCCCTCCCCCGTGCCGGAACGAGCAGACTTGTGCCGCAAATCGCACACGCATGAGCGGATTCGACATACTAGATAATGGAGTTTAGTTATTTGTTTGAATGTTCCAGACATGTTTTAATATAATGGTATGGAGTGAGTTCCGTTTACGTTTAGATTACGAGGTTTGACTCAAAGGAGAGAACTAAGATGTCGTTTTTTGATCGGGTGAAGCAGGGCGCCTCGGAAGCGGCCAAAAAAGCGCAGCAGACTGTCGAGATTACGAAGCTGAAAAGTCAGATCTCGTCGAAGGAAAAGGAAATGGACAAAATCCAGCTGAAGATCGGCAAGGCGGTCTACCAGGCGTTCACAACCGGCGACCTGGCGCAGTCCGAGGCTGAGGTCATGGACTATTGCGAGGAGTTGGTCCTGCTGGAGCAGGATATCGCAGCCATCGATGACAAGATTAAAAACATGAAATCGGAAAAGGCGTGTACTTGCGGCAAGGTCGTCCCCATCGACCTGAAGTTTTGTCCGGAGTGCGGCAAAAGGTTTCCGGATGAGCCACGCAGCGAGGATACCATCGGCGATATCCGCGTCATCTGCCGCCACTGTAATACCGAAAACGATATCGGCTCCAAATATTGTATCCAATGCGGAGATGAGCTATCGGCTTCCGGAGGATAGCCCAAGCGTCCGTCCTGGAGCTAGAGATAAAGTGATGCCTGACGAGCGCTGCTCGGCGATTGTCGGGCATCACACTGAAACCATGCGTGGCGACTGCTGTAATGCGATCGTCGACAAATGGTTTTTTTTGATTGGCGCTACGCTTCCAAATCTATTTCTAGCGAGGCATCGCCAACTTAATTGTGAAGGTTTTGTGTCGAAGTGCCTGGAGCGGCGCTTTAGACATCACAGTTTGAGAGGGCGGCAAGATGGGCAAGCTGGTAGGCAGGATAGGCATTTGTCACTGTTGAGGGCTATCAAACATGTTGCGCCAGGGCAGCTTTGTGCGCATGCGGTCAACACTGTTTCTCTAGACCCACAAGGGATGGGTCGGGTAAGATACCGGTATTGGTGTTGGACATATTGGAGGTGCCTGAGCTGGATACTTATGAGAACATCCGACAAGGAGAGCGGGGCGCATGGCTGAGCATCGTCAGCTATATCGTCCTGTCGGCGCTCAAGCTGACGATCGGCTATCTGTTCGTGTCGGAAGCGCTGATGGCGGACGGTCTGAACAATGCTACGGATATCGTTGCCTCCATCGCCGTGCTCATCGGCTTGCGTATTTCCCAGAAGCCCCCGGACAAGGATCATCCGTACGGACATTACCGGGCAGAGACGATTGCGGCGCTGATTGCTTCGTTTATCATGGCGATGATCGGCCTGCAGGTGCTGTTCAACACGGTGCGGTCGTTCTTTGTCGGTTCTCACGAGGTTCCGGGCATGATTACGGCTTGGGTGGCAATCGGGGCGGCAGCTATCATGTTCGGCGTCTACTGGTACAATCGCAAGCTGGCGATGCGGATCAACAGCCAGGCGCTGATGGCGGCAGCCAAGGACAATCTGTCGGATGCGCTGGTCAGTATCGGCGCCGCAGTGGGCATCTTTGGCTCGCAGTTTGGCCTTGTCTGGCTCGACCCGCTAGCCGCATTCCTCGTGGGGATTATTATCTGCAAGACGGCGTGGGAGATTTTTTACAGCGCGACGCATGCCTTGACCGACGGCTTTGATGAGGAGAAGCTGCAGTCGCTCCAGACGGCTGTCGCCGGCATCAAGGGGGTCCGCGAGATCAAGGACATCAAGGCCCGCGTGCATGGCAGCAATGTGCTGGTCGATGTCATTATCCTCGTCGATCCGACGTTGTCGCTCATCGAGAGCCATCGCATCTGCGACGAGGTCGAGAAGAAGATGAAGCGCAAGCACGACATTATGAATATCCACGTCCACGTGGAGCCTTTTACGCCAGCTGTCACCTGAGGACGAATGCGACAGTCGGGATGTCCGCTGGACAAATGCGACAGTCGAGATGTTCGCTGGACGAGTGTGACAGTCGGGATGTCCGCTGGACGAGTGGGACAGTCAGTATATCCACTGGACGAATGCGACAGTCGACTTGTTACCCATAGTACGATTGCGACAAGGGGGCGCCCGGCGCCGGAGAAGTCTCGCGACTTCTTCGGCGCTTTGTCGTTGCTCGATTTCTCAAGCGCACCTTTGCTCATCGGGACAAGGAAACGCCGCCAGTCCTCACAAGTAGCGAGCAACATTAGGTTTCTTGTCACCGCTGCGAGTTAAAGGAACATGAGTGTCGCTATTTTGCGAAAAGTGGCGTTTTGGAAGTAGCTTAGGAACATGAGTGTTCTTATTTTTCCCAATCTCTGTATTTTTCGGTGATTTTGTCACATATAACGTTACCCATGTTCCTTTGACCTCCGAAAATGGCCGATTGGGGCGAAATAGGGATATGTATGTTCCTAAGCAGTCCAGGCAGGGACTAAGCTCCATACTGGCGCCACATTTGGAACGTTCGCACCAGGCCCGCTGCTTGCAGCGTTCGCTGTAGTCTGGGCTGGTTCCGCGCTGCACCGCCCATAGCACGAGGCTGGTTGCCGCGCCGCACCGCACACAGCACAAGTCTCGTCCCTCCGCCGCCGACAGCACGAGCCTGGTCCCCGCGCGAAACAATCTTCCGAAAAAAACGGAGGAAACATGTATTTTACAACGTTTTCCCGCCACTGGCTTTTCGGTAACATGGAAGGCAACAACCAGTGAGGGGAGACGAACGAGATGTTTAAGCTAACGATGCACCGCAAGGAGCATCTGATTTTGGCCTGCTTTATTTTGCCGGCCTTTGTCGTGTACACGTTCTTTTTGCTGGGCCCCGTGCTGGGCAGCTTTTTTTACAGCTTGACGAACTGGAACGGGTTTTATCAGACGATGGATTTCGTCGGCCTGCGCAATTTCGAGCGGCTGCTGAGCGACGATGTGTTTATGAAAGCGCTTCGTAATACGATGGTGTTCACGTTTTTTGTCGTGCTGCTGCAGAACGGCTTGGCGATCCCCCTGGCGCTCGCGATGGATTCTCGGATTCGCAGCAAGCAGGTGCTGAAGACGATTTTTTTCGTGCCGGCAATCCTTAGCCCGCTCGTCGTCGGATATACGTGGATGTATATCTACGAGCCGCAGAGCGGTGTCCTCAACACGCTGCTGCGCGAGGCGGGACTCGCCTCATGGGCGCGGAGCTGGCTCGGCGATCCGGCCTACGCGCTCTATGCGATTATCGTCATGGTCGTCTGGCAATACGTCGGTTATTCGATGGTCATCTATCTGGCCAATCTGCAGACGATACCTGGCGATCTGTATGAGGCGGGGAGCATCGACGGGGCCAGCGGCTGGCAAAAGTTCCGCTCGATCACCTTCCCGCTGCTGGCGCCGTCGATGACGATCAATGTGGTGCTGTCGAGCATCGGCACGCTGAAGGCGTTTGACATCATCTTCGTGACGACGAAGGGCGGCCCGTATTATGCGACAGAGACGATGACGACGCTGCTCTACTCTACGGCCTTTACGAAGAGCAGCTTTGGCTACGGCACGGCGATGGGCGTCGTCATGTTCCTGATCATCTTCGCGCTGTCGCTCGTGCAGATCCTGCTCCTGAGAAGAAGAGAGGTGCAGAGCTGATGCCGCAGCAACGCAACGTTCGCACAAGACTGCTGGAGCTGGCGATGATCCTGCTGGCGCTGCTCTCGCTTTATCCGATCTATTTTATCGTCTCGATGACATTCAAGACGCCGCAGCAGATGGCCGCATCCCCGTTGTCGCTGCCGACGTCCTTTGGCCTGGGCAATTATGCGGCGACGTGGGAGGCGATGCGATTCCACTATGTGCTCGGCAATACGCTGCTCATCACCGCCGGTTCGGTGCTACTGCTGGTCGTTCTCGGCTCGCTTGCCGCTTACCCTCTCGCTCGGAAGACGGAGAAGGCGTATTACGTCCTGTTTGTTTATTTTATCGCGGGCATTATGCTGCCTTTCCAACTGGCGATGGTGCCGCTCTACCGACTCGTCAATGTGCTGCATATGGTCAATACGTATCACGGCGCGATCCTTATCTTCACGGCGATCAACCTGCCGCTGTCGATCTTCCTGTACGCAGGCTTCCTGCGCTCGACGCCCAAGGAGCTGGAGGAGGCGGCCAAAATCGACGGCTGCTCGCTGTTCCGGGCGTTCTGGCTGACCGTCTTCCCGCTGATGAAGCCGGTGACGGCGACGATCGTCGTGCTGTGCTCGCTTAATACGTGGAACGATCTGATCGTGCCGTTGCTGTTCCTGCAGGATCAGAGCTACCGGACGATCACGATCGCGCTGTACATGTTCGTCGGCGAGCACGTCACCAACTGGTCGCTGCTGTTCCCCGGCATGGTGCTGGCGGTGCTGCCGCTGGCGGTCGTCTACATGTTCCTGCAGAAGTTCATCATCAAGGGGATCGCCGCCGGCTCGGTCAAGGGCTAAGCGGTCGCCAAGGCTTGCCAGAGCGCGGCGTATCCGCTTATCCTTGAACTACAAGCAAAACTCAGCCTGCCCCCAAAACGCCGAAGAGGCGCGGAATCAAGTATGAGCAATGAATCGAGGCTATGGTTCGGGGGGCTGTGATGAAGGAGGCGGCCGCGATCCGCAGGTTCAAGGTGGTGCCGTTCAAGGACTGGAGTCTCGACAAAAAGCTGGTGTTCGTCTATGCGATGATGATCATCATCCCGGTCATCGTCGTCACGTTCCTCGGTTTCCAGCGCTATCACGACAATCTGAGCGGACGGGTCAGCGAGTTCAGCCTCAATCTGACGGACCAGATCGTCCGCAATCTGGACAACTACGTCCATCAGATCGATCGGCTGTCGATGACCTTCTATCTCGATGGCGTGGACGGGCTGCGGGGCAGCCGTGATCCGATGAACCTCTATACGGAGAAAATCTCGATCGATCGGGCGCTGCGCAATATGATGCTGATCATCCCGTTCGAGGACATCAAGGGCATCTACTGGATACGCGGCGGCGAGGTGCAGTACTCGCAGTATGGCTCGAGCGCGATGGTCGATCACAGCGACTTTATGGCTGCTGGCTGGTACGATCGGGTGCTGGGCGCGGATGGTCGGGGCGTCATCCTGCCGCCCTACCGGCCGCCGGGGGCCGGCGAGGAGGAGCCGTACATCTTCTCATATGCGCGCAGCATCGTTAATGTCGCCAACCGGGTCCCGTACGGCGTCCTGCTGATCGACCTGTCGACCTCTTACCTGATGGAGCTGCTGCAGGAGACGAAGATCCCGACGTCGGCGACGGTATTCATCGTCGATGACAACAACCGGATCATCTACCATCCCGACTCGCGCCTCATCGGAGATCGCTTCGGGGCCAGGCTCGGTGCCTCCTACGGCAAGCTGACCGCCGATCTCGACGGCCAGACGATGGTGCAGTATGTCCGCTCGCAGACAACCGGATGGACGGTCGTCAGCACGGTGCCGCTCCGCCAGCTGTCCGAGGAGCTGAACATCCTGCGCAACCTGCTGTGGGTGTTCAGCGGTACGGTGCTGCTGCTGGCCGTCCTGCTCTCGTCGGGACTGACGATGAACATTATCCGGCCGCTCAAGGCGATGAAGCGGATGATGAACCGGGTCGAGCTGGGGGATTATACGGTCCGCTATCCGGTCCGGAGCCAGGACGAGATCGGCCAGTTGGGCCGCAGCTTCAACCATATGGTGGCGCAGATCGACGAGCTCGTCAGCCGGGTGCTGACGATGCGTATCTATCAGCAGCAGGCCGAGTACAAGGTGCTGCGCAGCCAGATCAACCCGCATTTCCTCTACAATACGCTCGAGTCGATCAACATGAAGGCGGAGATTAACGGGGATTACGAGGTGGCGGATATGGTGTCGTTGCTCGGCAAGCTTTTCCGGCTGTCGCTGCAGGAGAGCTCCGATCAGATCCCGCTCTCCCGCGAGCTGGAGTATGTGCGCGTCTATATGAAGCTGCAGCAGGTCCGTTTTCCCGGCCTCGTCTTCGAGGTGGAGCTGGCGCCCGAGCTGCTGGAGACGCCTACGCTGCCGTGGATCGTCCAGCCCGTCGTGGAGAATGCGATCGTTCACGGGATCGCTCCGGCGCGGGGCAAGGGCGAGATCCGTATCCGCGGGTGGCGTCAGGCGGACGAGCTGGTGCTGCAGATCGCGGATGACGGAGCGGGACTGACGGCCGATCGGCTGGCCGAGGTCCACGCCTCGCTCCGCCAGCCGAGACGCGAGGACGATGGACAGCATATCGGCTTGTACAACGTGCATCGGCGCATCGCCAATCGCGATGGCGAAGGCTATGGCTTGAGTATGGACCGACATACGCAAGGCTGGACGATCGTCACCTTGCGCATGCGGATCGTCGGAGAGGAGGCGCAGGATGCCGCGAGTGATGATCATAGATGACGAGGAGACGATCCGGCGCGGACTGCAGCAGCTGATCGGACGGCTGCTCCCGGAGTGGGAGGTTGTGCAGAGCTGCCCGGACGCAGAGTCGGCGCTCGCGAGTATCGAGGAGACCGACCCGGATCTGGCGATCATCGACATCAGCATGACTGGCATGAGCGGGCTCGAGCTGGCGGCTGAGCTGGAGCGGATCAAGCCGGGGCTGTACAAGATGATCCTGACCGGACATGAGAAGTTCGACTTCTTGCAGACGGCGATGCGCCATGGCGTGACCGACTACCTGCTCAAGCCGCTGCAGCGAGAGGAGCTGGTGCAGGCGATGCGCAAAGTGGAGGCGTCGCTGCAGGAGCGGCAGCGCCAGGCGACGGCGCAGTTGGAGACGCTGCTGCTGCAATGGGTTGTGAGCCAGCATCGCGACCGGATGAGCGAGCTGTTGCAGGCGTATGCCGACAGGCCAGGCGAGCGTCAGCCGCTGCGATACAGCGTGCTGCTGTTGCAATGGGCCGATCCGGCGTCGGGCAAGGGAGGGCGACAGCTCGAGCTGACGAGGCAATGGCTGGCTGCCGACGCCATGCCTCGCCTGCGCGAGTCGGCAGGGATCGAGGTGGCCGAGGGCTGCGTCCTCTTCCTGGTCGGCGCAGGGGAGCTCCCGTCCGCCGAGACGTGGCGTCTGCTGCTGCAGCGATGGCAGCACGAGAGGATCGTCGCCGAGGCGGCGGACCCGGGCGAGCGGCTGATCGGCTACGGCTGCTCGGAGCCGTTCGACAGGCTGGAGCGGCTGGGGCCAGCCTACGATCAAGCCGTCGCGCAGCTGCGGGCACAGACCGGGGACGCGGTGTCCGTGCAGGCGGGGACGGAGTGGCAGCGGCGGCTCGCGCTGG
>NZ_BFBX01000061.1:10406-13171 GCF_003851045.1 Paenibacillus sp. 598K
GACCAACGATGCGGAGCAGACGCTGCAGCTGCTGGGCGGCTGGGCGGAGGAGATCCGGAGCGGAGCGCTCCAGCATCCCGGGCGGCTGGCGATGCAGGCCTTCCAGATGCTCGGCTTCCTGACGGGTCCGGCGCTCGCTGCGATCCCTTCGCGACTGGCGGAGCGGCTGCGGCAGGCCGGAGCGGAGCTGAACGGTCGGCTGCCGGCGGCGTTGACGCCGTCGATCCTCATGCAGTCGATCGATACGTTCCTCGAGACGCTCGATCTGAGCGAGTCGGAGGAGCAGAGCAGTCGCAAGGTCATCTGGAAGGTACAGCAGATGATCCGGGCGTCGTATGCCGACCCGGAGCTGAATCTGGAGACGCTGGCGCAGCAGGTGTACCTGCATCCGACCTATCTGAGCGAGCTGTTCAAGGAGACGACGGGGCAAAAGTTTATCGATTATCTGACGGATGTGCGGATGGAGGAGGCGCGACGAATCCTGCGGGAGACGGAGCTAAAAATGTACGAGGTGGCAGCGGCGGTCGGCTATACCAGCCCCAAATATTTCAGCACGTTGTTCCGCAAGCATTTTCAACTGACCCCCATGAGCTACCGGGAAAGGGCGCATTGATCGATGCGTCCTTTCTGTATTTTCGAGCGCAGACAACATCCGAAAAAAAGAGAAGAAACAATAATTTTACGCAATGTTCACCTCAAACAGATAGCGGTACGATACTTATGAGGAACAACACAAAAGGGGAGGGGTAAAAAATGACATTCAGAAAACAAGCGACAGCCGCGCTTGGTCTCTCGCTGCTGCTGCTGACGGCGGCCTGCGCGGGCAACAACAGTCCGGCCGGAGAGTCGGGAGCCACGCCGGGACAGGAGAGCGCCAAGCCGCCCGCGGGGGAGCAGGTCGAATTAAAGGTAAGCGGTTTCAAATCTGGGGCCGAGCTAGGCGCGATCCCGGAGCTTAACGACAAGTTCATGGCCGAAAATCCAGACATCAAGGTCGTCTACGAGGGCATGCCAGGCAGCCAGTTCAAGGAGTTCCTGCGGGCACGCTTCGCGGCCAATGACGCCGCCGACGTGCTGATGATCCACCCGGGCCTGGCCGAGGTCGTCGCCTACGGCAACGCCGGCTATCTGATGGACCTGTCGGGCGAGCCGTGGATTGACAACTTTACCGAGGCTGCGCTGAAGTCGACCTCGCAGGGTGAACAGGTATTCGCGATCCCCAACGATATGAACGTCCTCGGCGTCTACTACAACGTCAAGCTGTTCGAGGAGCTGGGGATCGAGGTGCCGGAGGATTGGGAGGCTTTCGTCGCTGCGGCCCAGAAGATTAAGGAAGCGGGGGTGCTGCCGATCTCGATCGGCAACAACGACGGCTGGATGACGCTGGCTGCGCTGTACACGATGGCGCCGGGGCTGGTCTACACGGATCGCCCGTCCTTCGATGCCGACCTGAATGAAGGAAAGGCGACCTTCGCCGAGGGCTGGCAAGAGATGGTGACCAACTGGTTCGCACTCGACGAGGCGGGCTACCTGACGCAGCAGAGTACCGGCGTCAGTCTGGATCAGGCGCAGCAGGCGTTCGCTACCGGTCAGGCGGCGATGTACATTGACGGCAACTGGTCGCTGCCCGGCATCGAGGCGGCTAATCCAGAGCTTGAGGTCGGGATGTTCCCAATGCCGTCCAACAAGCCTGGCGAGCCGGTCGTCGCCTCCGCTGCGGTCGGCACGACCTTCGCGATTAACAAGAGCACCGAGGTTGCCGATGCGGCCAAGCGCTACCTGGCGTTCTGGGCGGAGGCGGAGCATCAGCAGGTGTGGGCGGCCAGCCAGCAAGCGTTTATGACGATCAAGGGGGAGACGGGCGAGGTCAATCCGGCGCTCCAGCGCATCGCCGACATCGTCGCTGCCGGCAGCAGCTACCCGTTCCTCGATCAGGGCTGGGTGCATGGCAGCGCAGGCACCTCCGAGCTGATGACCTCGGCGCAGGGCGTCTATCTGAAGGCGATCACACCGCAAGGCATGCTGGACAATATGGACAAGGCGTGGAAAAACGCGGCTGAAAATTCCTGATCGCCACTACATTTGGAGGTGTACGATGAACCGAATCCAACGTATGCGTGCAATGACTTGTCTGCTCATCTGCGTGTTGCTGACCGGACTGCTCCCGCAGACGGGCGCTCGCCTGTCTGCCAGCGGCGAGGTGAACCTGGCGCTGGGCAAAGCGGTAACCTCAAGCTCCAGCTACGAGAACCCGGCAGAAGGCTGGGCCCGCGTCCATCTGACCGATGGCTCCAAGACGGGGCCATACGCCTCGGGCTCCACAGCCAACGGCTGGACGACGATGCCGTCCTCCAGCCAGCCGGCCCCCGGCTCGCCGGCCTGGGTGAAGGTCGACCTCGGCGCAGCGCACTGGACCGACCAGATCGTCCTGTGGCCGCGCAGCGACGGCGGGACGAACTACACTGGCGTAGGCTTCCCTGTCGACTTCCGTATCCTCGTCTCGATCGATGATCAGAGCTGGACCGAGGTCGGCTCCTGGAGCGGCTACCCGGCCCCGACGAACGGCGCGGCGCTGACCCATGCGATAAGCGCCGTGCAGGCGCGGTATGTGATGGTCGAGGCGACTGCGCTCTCCCGCGACAACCATCAGGCGTATGTGATGCAGCTGCGGGAGCTGGAGGTGCGTCAGGCGGCGAGCACGCTGAGCGATGCGGACGCGGTGGCGGCCGATCATGCCGAGCTGCAGCTGCCGTATCCGCAGCCGC
>NZ_BFBX01000061.1:13246-33068 GCF_003851045.1 Paenibacillus sp. 598K
CCGCAGCCGCTCTCCTCCTCGATCGGACTGCCGACGTATGGCCGCGAAGGTAGCGCCATCTCCTGGGCCAGCACCGACCCGGCCGTGATCGACGGGAGCGGGCGCGTCCGTCGTCCGGCCAGCGATCAGCCGGCCGCCCAGGTCGTGCTGACGGCGACGGTGAGCAAGGGAGCGGTCGCGATGACCAAGTCCTTCACGATGACGGTCAAGCCGCATCGGGCGCGTACAGCGGAGCCGGAGAAGTTCCAGGTTGGCGTCTTCTGGCCGCCGACCTGGGAGTACACCAACGATCAGCAGTACCAGTGGCTACAGGAAGCGCATGTCGACGTGCTGCAAAATGTGCTCGGCTCCGGCCTCGACACCGAGTCGCGCAATCTGCGCATGCTGGAGCTGGCGGAGGCGCATGATCTGAAGGTCAATGTCGCCGATCCGCGCATTCGCGGTACGGATGCTCAGATTCAGGAAGTGGTGGAGACGTACAAGGATTACTGGGCGACCGGCGGCTACTATATCCGCGACGAGCCGGGGATCGGCGAGCTGCCGCGCGAGGCCCATATTTACCGCGAGGTGCTAGAGCATGACAATACCAAAAATCCGTACGTCAACCTGTTCCCCAATATTTATGGCGCAGCGTACGAGACGGACTATGTGCGCGCCTGGGTCGAGGAGGTAGGGGCGGACAATCTTCGCTACCTCTCGTACGACAACTATCCGTTCTTGACCAACGGGCAATTCGCCAACAACTATTACGATACGGCCGACATCATCCGGCGCGTCGGACTGGAGTACGGCATCAAGACGGCCTCCTATCTGCAATCGGTCGGCTTTGGCTCCTCGCCAAGCGCGCTCAGCCACCGCCAGCCAAGCGCGGACGATATGCGGTTCAACGTGTACTCCTATCTGGCTTATGGCTTCAAGTATGTGACCTGGTTCACCTACTGGACGCCGACGGGGCGCGGCGAGCATTTCGAGGATGCGATCATCGACCCGCAAGGCAACAAGACGGCGCGCTATGCGCCGTTCCAGCAGCTCAATAGCGAGATGCAGCAGCTCGGCAAGACGCTGATCGATCTTGACGCGCATCAGGTCTATCATACCGGCGCGACGCTGCCGACAGCGTCGACCAAGCGGCTGCCTGTTGACTTTTATCTGCAGCCTGCCAATCCGGCCGACGAGATGATCGTCTCGTATATGATCCATCAGGACACCGGCGAGACGTATGCGATGGTCGTCAATCGCTCGATGACGCAGAGCCGGACGTTCACGCTGCAGGCGGACAGTCTGATCAGCGACATCCGCGAGGTATCCAAGACGACGGGACTCGAGGTACCGACCGGCTATAATGCTGCCTCGGGCACGCTGACGGCTAGCTACCAGCCAGGCGAGGGCAAGCTGTATGCGCTCGGCGAGCTGCCCTACTACGACGAGCGTCATCCGTATGGCAATCTGGCCTACCAGAAGCCCGTCACGGCCTCCAGCGACGTCGCCAACTGGGGCTGGAGCAAGGCCCATCTCGTCGACGGTCAGCGTGTGGGCGGCGCGGGGGCCAACGACGCCAAGGGCTGGAGCAGTCTGCCTGCATCGACGCAGCCTGCGACGCCGGCATGGGTCAGCATCGATCTCGAGCAGGCGTATCCGGTCGGTCGCGTCGAGCTGTGGCCGCGCAATGATGCCGGGCAGCAGGTCGGCGTCGGCTTCCCGCTCGATGTGCAGGTGCGGCTGTCGAGCGACGGGACCACCTGGCAGACGGTGGAGACGCGCATCGATGCGCCGCAGCCAGTGGACGGCAGCCCGTTGACGCTGACCTTCCCCGCCCAGTCGGCCCGGTATGTGCGGGTCGAGGCTGCGCGATTGCGGACCGAGCCGTTTGGCAGCTACGCGTTTCAGTTAGCCGAACTGGAGGTTTATCGACAATAGAGGTGCGATGGCCCCACCCCTGGGGCCATATCTTTGCTCGTCAGCGTACGCATACCCGAGCCCGCGTTTGCATCGCAAGCACGCACAGCCAATGTTTGGATAATCGTTGTTTGCAACTTCAGGCTGGGGTCAAGCGTCTAATTTGTGAAGGATGTTTCAACCCACTTATTCCAGGGTATATCTCCTTATAACGTATGAACTGGAAGTTCACTGTAAGCCCTCCGGACGTGTCCGACAGGGCTTTTTGGGCTGCCAATTTATTCCGGGTCCTAGATGCGTGACGCTGCTTTTTACTTCTTACGACCTAGCCGGACTTGTTCATAATGTTGCCAATTATATTTCATTCATTTGGCAATTTTATTGGCAAGCCTTGGTTTGAAAGCGTTTTCCAAATATTCAATGAGAAAATATTCATCTTTTTCCCCCAGTTGCCAATCGCCTCTGACTGGGTGTCCCGCCAATAGGCAATTGGGCCTGACGATGGATGCTAGCGGAGGAGGACTGGCTCTAGAATGGAGTCAGCATTCCGCCGAGAGGAGGACAGGCAGTCTACGTTTCAAGTCCAAACTGGAGGGTGAATACTTTTGAAAAAAACATGGCTCGTGATGTTGGTAGTGACGTTGTTGGCGCCCCTGGCGGCCATCCCTGATCAAGCGGCGGCGGCAACGCAAATCGAAGTTAAGGAAACGGTCAGCTTCCGCGACAAGCCCAGCACTTCCTCCGAGGTCATCCGTTATCTGAAATCCGGCGAACAACTGGTTGTGCTCAGCGAGCCTAACTCTTACTGGTATGAGGTGCTTGCCGATGACGGCACGTCGGGCTACGTCTCATCGAGCTCGCAATACATAACTGCTGCTGTGGCAGACGAAGACGCTCGCGCTGTCGCAAGCGCCAGTGCCAATGCAAGCTCTAACGCCAGTGCTAGCGCTAGTGCAAGCTCCAAGAAAGGCGAGATCGTCGCCTCTGTAGCCTTCCGGACGAGCCCGTCGACGGGCGCTTCACGCATCCGTTATCTGAGCCGGGGCGAGACCGTCACCGTCCTGAGTCAGCCGAACAGCTACTGGTATCAGGTCCGCGATTCGCGGGGCACGACGGGCTACGTCAGCAGCCAGTCGCAATATATCCGGGTCAGCGGAGGCACCGTTGCACCGCCGACTAGCGGCTCCTCGCAGAGCAGCAAGGTCGAGAAGGTGATCAATGTCGGCATGAGCTTCCTCGGTACGCCTTACCAATACGGCTCCAACCGCAACAGCACTCGATACTTCGATTGCTCGGCCTTCGTCAGACGGGCGTTCCAGAATGCGCTGAATGTTACGTTGCCGGCCGACTCCAGAGGACAGGGCAACTATGTCAAGAACAAGGGCAACGCCAAGAGCAACTGGCGTCAGCTGCAACGCGGCGATCTGATGTTCTTCATGAGCTACCGCGGTACCAGCGCCTCTTCGTATAGCGGCGTCAACAAGTCCAAGGCGACGATCACGCATGTCGGCATCTATCTCGGCGACGGCAAGGTGCTGCACACCTACTCCAAGGAATCGGGCGGCGTGCGTACAGACAGCATCGTCGGCAAGCATTGGGAGCACCGCTTCCTGTTCGGCGGCTCGGCGCTGTAGCGTTGACGCGAGCAGTCATAAACCGTAAGCTAGAGTTATAAGCATACCACTGGTAGAGGGAGGGGAGTGTCTGTCATGAAGAAACGTTCGCTTGGCGCATTGGCTTCGGGTTATGGATACTCCACGGCTGTTTTTTTCTAGAAGCGCTGCAGACGGGATACGTATGTCTATCAGCGCCAAGGAGAACAGCACTTCCTAACCAGTGAGGGTGTATGCACATGAGTAAAGTAACGCGAAGCAATCCGGCAGGGGTAAGCCCGCCGGTAGGAAAGTACAGTCATCTGACGAGGATCCCCAGGGGAGCCGCGTTGTATGTCAGCTCCGGGCAGGTCGGCACGGCGCCGGACGGCAGTCTGCCGGCCGCGCTGTCGGAGCAGATCGCCCATACGTTCCGCAACATCGCCGCGCTGCTCCAGTCTGAGCGGCTGGAGGCCGGCGATATCGTGAAGGTCAATATCTGGGCCACCGAGGAGCTGGACTGGACGTATCTGTATGAGCAGTGGGACGCGCTATTCGGCGGCAGCTATCCGTCGATGACCGTCGGCTATGTGAGCGCCCTCGGTCTGCCGGAGTTGAAGATCGAGATCGAGCTGTGGATGGCTCGCGTCGAGCATGGCGAGGACGGATAGCCATGCAGTAGATACGACGATGCAGCAGACACTGCCATGCGGTAGGATACGACATGCAGCAGACACGACGGAGCAGGCACGGCCGCGTAGTACGCACGGTCGTGCGCAATGGCGAGAGCCGCGGGATTATTCCCGCGGCTCTTTGCGTGCGACGCCGCTCGATATCGCGGCCTGGATGACGCGACGCCGGACTTCCTCGACGACGCGCTGGTTGAATACGCTTGGGATGATATAAAGCGGGCCGAGCTCATCGGGGGCAATCACCGAGGCGATCGCTTCGGCGGCAGCCAGCTTCATCGCTTCGTTGATCTCGCTGGCCCGGCAGTCGAGCGCGCCCCGGAAGATGCCGGGGAAGCAGAGCACATTGTTGATCTGATTGGGGTAGTCCGAGCGCCCGGTAGCGAACACGGCGACCAGGTCCTCGGCTTGCTCGGGCCGGATCTCAGGCTCGGGATTGGCCATCGCAAAGACGATCGGCTGCTCCGCCATCGAGCCGATATGCTCGCGCGTCAGGATACCGCCCGCCGAGACGCCGATGAATACGTCGGCCTGCTGCAGTGCCTCGGCGAGCCCGCCCTGGAGCCGCTCGGGGTTGGTATGCTCGGCATACCATTGCCACATCGGATGCTCGTAGGTTCGATCTGCGGTCAGGATGCCCTCGCGGTCGACGCCGAGGATGTTGGTCGCGCCGCCGGCGAGCAGCATCTTGGTGCAGGCGGTGCCGGCAGCGCCGATGCCGCAGACGACGATACGCACGTCCTCGATCGCCTTGCCGACCAGCTTGAGCGCATTGAGCAAGCCGGCATAGAGGACGACGGCGGTGCCGTGCTGATCGTCGTGGAATACCGGGATATCGAGCTCCTCGCGCAGCCGCCGTTCGATCTCAAAGCAGCGCGGCGCAGCGATGTCCTCCAGATTGATGCCGCCAAAGGCCGGGGCGATCGCCTTGACGGCGGCGATGACGCTCTCCGTATCCTGCGTATCGAGGCAGATCGGAAAGGCATCGACCTCGCCGAATTGCTTGAACAGCATCGCCTTGCCCTCCATCACAGGCATCGCCGCATAGGGGCCGATATTGCCCAGGCCAAGCACGGCGCTGCCGTCGGAGACGACGGCGACCATATTGCGTTTGATCGTAAGGGTAAATGCCTTGGACGGGTCGTCATGGATGGCGGTGCAGACGCGCGCCACCTCGGGCGTATAGACGCGCGAGAGATCGTCACGATTCTGGATCGGCGACTTGGGGGCGATGGCGATCTTGCCGCCGAGATGGAGCAAGAAGGTGCGGTCCGATACGTTGACTAGGCGGATGCCCGGAAGCTCGCCGAGCGCGTCGGCGATCCGGCTGGCGACGCCGGTCGCGCCAACCTTGACGGTCAGATCGCGTACCGTCTTCTCACGACCGGTCTGAATAACGTCGATGGCGACGACGTCGCCGCCGGCCTGCTCGATCGCCGATGCGGCGCGGCTGAAGTTGGCGAGTTGGGTATCCAGCTCTACGCGCAGGATGATGGTTTTGCCGTCCAGCGATTTTCCATTCATAGCGATCCCTCCGTTTTTCTACTATATATTACCCGCACGCGAAACAGAAAAACCGCCTATCCGGTGATAGCGGCGGCGGTCTCTAGGTGTCTATTGCTAAGTGGCGCAGCGGGGGCGCCGCGTCATTGAAGTGTGTCCAGCATGTTCAGCACAGCCTCCGAGCATTTGGTCGGGCTGTATTGTTGATTGCGCTTGCTGATGAGCGTATGGCGGAACTGCGAGGCGGCATACGGCTCCTTAATCATCGTGAACCAACGGTCGATCGTCTCGGTCGAGGACAGCATCTCGCCGAAGCCGTGCTGGATAAAATATTCGCAGTTCTCTTCCTCCTGGCCGGGAATCGGCTCGTAGAACAGCATCGGGATGCCCTTGCTCAGTCCTTCCGTGCAGGTCATGCCGCCCGGCTTGGTGATGAGCAGATCCGATACGTCCATCAGCTTGCTGACGTCGTTGGTAAAGCCAAGCACGCGAATGTTGGGATGCTGGAAGTCTGGTTCCGCGAGCAGCTTTTCCCGTACTTTCTCGTTGCTGCCGACGCAGAAGATCAGTTGTATGTTCTCCCGCCAGCGGGTCATATATTCCATGATATGATTGTTGTCGCTGAGCAGTCCCCAGCCGCCTCCCATGATGAGCACCGTCGGCATGTTCTTCAGCTCGAACTCTTGCTGGATGGCCAGCTTGTCGTAGGAGTGCCAGAACGTCGGGTGGACCGGGATGCCTGTCACCTCGATCCGACTGGCCGGGATGCCGTGCGACATCAGCTTTTTCTTCACGAGCGGGGTGGAGACGAAGTATTGATTCACCTCCGGACTGGTCCAGGTGCCATGCGCATCATAATCCGTAATCAGGGTATATAGAGGAACGTCCAGACCAAGGCGCTTGAGCCGGGCGACGACGGCGTTGGGCACCGGGTGAGTGCAGACGATCAGGTCTGGCTTCAGCTGCGAGATGACTTGTGAGGTCTGGGTATAAAATACGCGATGCAGCGCCAGCTGCGTAAAGCGATTGAGCGACTTGTGGTACTGTGTGCGATACATCATGCCGACCAGCTTGGGCTGCTTGCTGACGGTCTTGCGATATGCCGACATGATCCAGGGTCCGACGACCGGGTTGAGAAATTTGCCCAATTCAATGACGCGGGCCTGAATGCCCGGGGAGAGCTGCTTCAGTCCCATGGCCAGCGCATAGGCAGCTTGGGTATGTCCGGAGCCGAAACCTTCGGAGAGCAGAAGCACTCTTTTCTTCCGCATCATCTCACCTACTTTTCCTAATTACCATATTACGACTTGAAAGCAGTCAAGACAAGTTCCGAAATAGCACTTGCACCTCTCTACTACATTAAATTATCCTAAAGGATAAGTAAACTACCCTATTGTTTGGGAAAAAACGGCGCATCGCCGACCAGGGGGAACCGCGAATGAATGAAGCAAAAACAGGATATGAGATCGGTTCCATCGTTAAGATGGATTACAAAACCGGCGTCTATGTCGGGGAGTTCATGGAGCAAAACGGCCCTCGCGCCGTCGTTAAGGTGCTGGCAGTGCTGAAGCATCCCGATCAAGGCGACCTGCATCACCCGTACGACCCTGACGTACCGATGTTCCACGAGCGCCGCGCGCTCAGCTACACGGAGAAGGCGCTGGCGCCGCTGCGGGACATCAAGCTCCATACGGGAGAGGTGCCCGAGTACAAGGCGTCGCTGGAGCGTTCGCTGCAAGCCGAGATCGAGATGCTCGACAAGCTGAAGCGTTGGGCCGAGCGCGGGCTGGATCAGCTGGAAGGTCTCCGCCGCGAGTACAGATAGCCGAACCCGGGCGGGATTGATGCCTGCCAAGGAGAAATAAAGCCATGACCGCAAAGGGGATGATCCCGGGATGGTCATGGCTTTTCGTATCGTTACTTATTAATAAAGGCGGTTTTGGTAGGCGCGCTGTAGACGACCTGGAAGCCGAGTCCGTCGGCCAGCACGGCGAGCGGCACATACGTCTTCATCTCGCCGTTCATCGGCTGCAAGTAAGCAGGCGTGTCGATCGGCACCTGCTGGCCATTCACCCGCATGGCTGTCCCGTCGATCTGGAGCACGACCTCGCGGTCGCCGCTGCCGATCGTCGCGGACTTCGTCTTGGCATCCCACACGGTCGTCGCCTGCATGGCGTCGGCGATATCCTTGATCGCCAGATAAGTGCGGTTATTCTTGATCACCGGGCGGTTGACGGTAATCACCTCGCGTCCGTTGACGACGACGGAGATGTCGACGCCATCGGCGCGTGGCGCGACTCGTCGCTCCTCGCCCCAGATCGTCTCGGCGAAGGCGCCGCCGATCGCGGCGTAGCCGGTCTGGTTCGGATGGATGTCGCGGCGCATGATGTAGGTCATCGCCAGCTCCTTGCCGACGAACGCCTCGGCGCTGTAGGCGGCCCGCACGTCGCTGCCGCGATCGTCGAAGCCGGCTACGACCTCGCCGAGCCGCTCCTGGACGAGACCGATCGTCTCTTGGAACAGCTTATACTGGGAGGCAGTTATGCCCGCAGCAGCAAGATTAGGCGCTGGCGAGTAGAAGTCCGAGACGACGATGCGCGCAGCCGGCTGCAGCTCGAGGAGCTTCTCGATCGAGGCGGTCAGCGACGCGGCGTAAGCATCCAGCGTATCCGTCCGCCAAGCGGCAATCTCCTCGGGGCTCTTGCCCACGATGTCCATGAGCGAAGTGAAGTTGTTGGCGCCGATCGTGAGGACGACCAGATCGGCCTGACGCAGATCCTCGGCGAGGCTCGCCGTGCGGGCGAGGATCGCTGCCGCGCGCGGGTCGGCAGACGCCCCGGCGATATCCGCCGTCTGGACGGCGCGGCCGCCCTGGGCAGCGCTCAGCCAGGCGTCCAGTCCCTCTACGCGCAAGCCGAGCACGCCGTAGTTGACCACCTCGGCGCGCCCGCGGAAGAGCGCCTGCTCGTAGACGCGCTCCACATAGCCATACGGGGACGAGCTCTCCGTGAAGCCGAACTCGTAGCCTGCGGTCAGCGAGTCGCCGATTGCGACGATTCGGTACGACTCGTGAGCGGCGATCTGGGACGGGGTTGCGGCGACAGGTGCAGTAGCGGCGAAGGCCGACGGCGCCGCGGGCAGCGAACCGAGCAGCAGCGAGCCCGTGAGCAGGGCGGCAGCGGAGAAGCGGCTCCATTTCCTAAACTTGTTATACAATCATTCCACATCCTTTTGCTATAATAAAAATTAATAAATTGCTATCGTTTTGGCCTGATGATAAAATAATGTAATAACAAACGCGCCGGAGCTCTGACCTGCCAAAGCTTGCAAATCCTATGGCTGTGATGCGCTTCACTGCCCGAAAACGATGATGGGGATTCACCTTTCTGATGCAGATGATCATGCAATTAGTGCAAACTTTTCGTGATTTGATGCATTATGTAAGGCTCGGTCACCGTGTATGCTTAAGTCCATATACTCAGGAACCGCCTGACCCAGTTGTCTTCCCTGCACGCTCCAAGGGAATGGTTTACAGCTCTATTCTATGTTAAAAAGGGCGGGAGCGAAAGCTTTTTGTTGTCGCAAGCAAGCCGGCAAGCGTCTAGTCGTGACGGCTGGCGCGGACGGCTTAAGCTTCCGGCAGGACGGGCGCAGACTCCAGGTCAAGGCCTGGAGCTACGCGGCGGACGGATGGTCGCAGTATGGAAGGTTCGATCAAATCTTTTGATAGAAAGGTTGCATTGCATACAATGAATGATACACGTTATGGATTGCCGCCTAAGCAAGGCCTGTATGATCCGCAGTATGAGAAAGACGCTTGCGGCATGGGGTTTGTGGCGCACATCAAAGGCATCAAATCACACACAATCGTACGTCAGGCATTGACGGTGCTGGAAAATATGGAGCATCGGGGAGGTCAGGGCAGCGAGCCGAACACTGGCGATGGCGCTGGCATCCTGATCCAGATCCCGCATGGCTTCTTCGCGCGCGAGATGGCCAAGGCAGACGTCGTGCTGCCGGCAGAGGGGGATTATGCCGTCGGCATGATCTTCCTCCCGCAGGAGGCGGACGTCCGCGAGGAGCAGGAGCGTCGGCTCGAGGCGATCATCGCCGAGGAAGGCCAGACGCTGCTGGGCTGGCGGACCGTGCCGACCAACGACGAGAAGCTCGGCGAATCGGCGCTGGCGGCTAAGCCGTATGTCCGTCAAGTGTTCATCGGCCGCGCCGCTGGACTCGAGGGCGAGCTGCCCTTTGAGCGCAAGCTGTACGTCATCCGCAAGCGCGCCGAGCATGCGATTCGCTATGCCGGTCTCGAAGGCGGGGACAAGTTTTATTTCTCCAGCCTTTCGAGCAAGAAGATCGTCTACAAAGGCATGTTGACTACCGAGCAAGTTCGCGCATTCTACCTCGAGCTGAACGACGAGACGCTCGAGACGGCGATTGCGCTGGTCCACTCGCGCTTCAGCACCAACACCTTCCCGAGCTGGGAGCGCGCGCACCCCTATCGTTATATCATTCATAATGGCGAGATCAACACGCTGCGCGGCAATGTGAACTGGATGCATGCCCGGCAGTCGCTGTTCGCCTCGGAGCTGTTCGGCGAGGATATGGATAAGATCAAGCCGATCATCAATCCCGACGGTTCGGATACCGCCATGTTCGACAATACACTGGAATTCCTCTACCTCTCCGGACGCTCGCTGCCGCATGCGGCGATGATGATGATCCCGGAGCCATGGTCCAATCACGAGAGCATGGACGACGACAAAAAAGCATTCTACGAGTACCATAGCACGCTGATGGAGCCATGGGACGGACCGGCTGCGATGGGCTTCACCGACGGCACCCGGATCGGAGCGACTCTCGACCGCAACGGTCTGCGTCCGGCGCGCTATTATGTCACCAAGGACGACGTCATCATCCTCGGCTCCGAAGCCGGCACCGTGCAGGTCGATCCAGCCAACATCCTCTATAAGGACCGTCTGCGTCCGGGACGGATGCTGCTGGTCGATACGGAGCAAGGCCGCATCATCTCCGACGAGGAGGTCAAATCGGAGATCGTCGCCGAGAATCCTTACCGCGACTGGCTCAATGAGCATCTCGTCGGGCTTGAGGAGCTGCCGGAGGCGCCTGAGCTGCCGGAGCCGGATCATGCGACCGTCAAGCGTCGTCAGCAAGCGTTTGGCTACACCTATGAGGATCTGCGCCGGATCATCGAGCCGATGGCCAACAGCGGTGTCGAGCCGATCGCCTCGATGGGCTACGACGCGCCGCTCGCCGTACTCTCGGAGCGTCCGCAGCGGTTGTTCAACTACTTTAAGCAGCTGTTCGCGCAAGTGACGAACCCGCCGATCGATGCGATCCGCGAGGAGATCATCACCTCGACTGCGACGACGATCGGCTCCGAGCGCAATCTGCTCGCACCCGAGCCTGAGAGCTGTCGACATATCCGATTGGACTCGCCGATCCTCTCCAACGAGGACTTCGGCAGACTGCGTCATGTGCGTCGTCCAGGCTTCAAGTCGATCACGCTGCCGATCTTCTTCCCTGCCGATCAGGGCGAGGAAGGCTTGCGCGCCGCGCTGGCGGAGATGTGCGAGGCGGCAGACCGCGTCATCGATAAAGGTCATAATATCCTGATCCTGTCAGACCGCGGCATCGACCGCAACAATGCGGCTATCCCGTCGCTGCTCGCTGTATCGGCGCTGCACCATCATCTGATTCGTCAGGGCACGCGGACTCGCGTCAGCCTGCTGCTGGAGTCCGGCGAGCCGCGCGAGGTGCATCACTACGCGCTGCTGCTCGGCTACGGCGTGAGCGCGGTCAATCCATATCTGGCGTTCGAGTCGCTCGACGACATGATCCGCCAGGGCATGCTGACCAATATCTCGCACGACAAAGCTGTGCGCAACTATATCAAAGCCGCTACCAAGGGCGTCGTCAAGATCCTCTCCAAGATGGGCATCTCGACGATCCAGTCGTACCGCGGCGCGCAGATCTTCGAGGCGGTCGGTCTGAAGGAGGAGCTGGTCGACCAGTACTTCACATGGACTCCGTCGCGGATCGGCGGCATCGGTCTCGACGTCATCGCTCGCGAAGCGCTGGAGCCGCATCATCTGGCTTATGACGACAAGGAAGGGACCGAGCGCGAGCTCGATTCCGGCGGCGAGTATCAGTGGCGCAAGGACGGCGAGGAGCATCTGTTCAACCCGCAGACGATCCATACGCTGCAGATGTCTTGTCGAGCCAACGATTACAACCTGTACAAAAAATACTCCACGCTCGTCCAGAGCGAGGATCAGAAATACAATACGCTTCGCTCGCTGCTCTCCTTCAAGAAGGATGGCAACAGCATCCCGCTCGAGGAAGTCGAATCGGTCGAATCGATCGTCAAGCGGTTCAAAACCGGCGCGATGTCGTACGGATCGATCAGCAAGGAAGCGCATGAGACGCTGGCAATTGCGATGAACCGCATCGGCGGCAAGTCCAATACCGGCGAAGGCGGCGAGGACCCGGCGCGTTATATCCCGGATGCCAACGGCGATCTGCGTCGCAGCGCGATCAAGCAGGTAGCCTCCGGCCGCTTCGGCGTGACGAGTCAGTATCTGGTCAATGCCGACGAGATTCAGATCAAGATGGCGCAGGGCGCCAAGCCCGGCGAGGGCGGACAACTGCCTGGCCGCAAGGTGTACCCGTGGGTAGCCGAGGTGCGCGGCTCGACGCCGGGCGTCGGTCTGATCTCGCCGCCTCCGCATCATGACATCTACTCGATCGAGGATCTGGCAGAGCTGATCCACGATCTGAAGAATGCCAACCCGCGGGCCCGCATCAACGTCAAGCTCGTCTCGGCTGTAGGCGTAGGCACGATCGCCGCAGGCGTAGCCAAGGGCCGTGCCGACGTCATCCTGATCAGCGGCTATGACGGCGGCACCGGCGCATCGCCGATGAACTCGGTGCGTCATGCTGGCATGCCGTGGGAGCTCGGACTGGCAGAGACGCATCAGACGCTGATGCTCAACAATCTGCGAGACCGCGTCGTCGTCGAATGCGACGGCAAGATGATGAACGGCCGCGACCTGGCGATTGCCGCCCTGCTCGGAGCCGAGGAGTTCGGCTTCTCCACAGCGCCGCTGGTCGTCGTCGGTTGCGTCATGATGCGCGTCTGTCAGCTGGACACCTGTCCGGTCGGCGTCGCCACCCAGAACCCGGAGCTGCGCAAGAAGTTCACGGGCGATGCCGATCATGTCGTCAACTTTATGCTGTTCGTCGCTCAAGAGCTGCGCGAGATTATGGCGGAGCTGGGCTTCCGGACGATCGAGGAGATGGTCGGTCGCGTCGACAGGCTGGAGACCAAGCAGCTGATCGATACGTACAAGGCCAGAGGCGTGGACCTGACGCCGCTGCTGCATCAGCCTGAGGCGACCAAGGGCGCGGTGCGCCACAATGTACAGCAGCAGAACCACGGCCTCGAAGAGTCGCTCGATATGCTGCAGCTGCTGCCGCTGGCGATGCCTGCGCTGGAGAACGGCGAGCAAGTGTCCGGGACGCTGGACATCTGCAACACGAACCGCGTCGTAGGCACGATCCTCGGTAGCGAGGTAACGCGTCGTTATGGAGCGGCAGGGCTGCCGGAGGACACGATCAAGCTTCATTTCGTCGGCTCGGCAGGCCAGAGCTTCGGCGCTTTCGTGCCGAAGGGCATTACGCTCTCGCTGGAGGGCGACTCCAATGACTATGTCGGCAAAGGTCTCTCGGGCGGCAAGATCATCGTCGCGCCTTCCAAGGCGGCAACCTTCGCGGCAGAGGACAATGTCATCATCGGCAATACGGCTCTCTATGGCGCTACAGGCGGCGAGGCGTACATCCGCGGGATCGCGGGCGAGCGCTTCGCAGTGCGCAACAGCGGCGTATCGGTCGTCGTCGAGGGCGTGGGCGACCACGGCTGCGAGTATATGACCGGTGGCAGAGTGGTCGTGCTCGGCGAGACGGGACGCAACTTTGCGGCAGGCATGTCGGGCGGCATCGCCTATGTCCTCGACCGCAAGGGCGACTTCTATCGTCGCTGCAACCTGGAGATGGTCGGTCTCGAGCGCCTCGAGGAAGAGCAGGACATCGCCGAGCTGCGCCGCCTGATCGAGCGCCATGTCGAGTACACCGGCAGCGTGCCAGGCCAGGCCGTGCTGGACGACTGGGAGGCCTCGCTGGGGCAGTTCGTCAAGGTCATCCCCAAAGACTACAAACGGATGCTGGCGCAGATCGATAAGATGCACCGCTCCGGCCTCGAAGGCGAAGCCGCGCTGATGGCAGCCTTCGAAGCGAACATGCGCGAGCTGTCTCGCGTCGGCGGCAACTAGCGGCGAGACGCAGTGGATGGGCTAGGCCAAGAGGCTAGTAGATGAGTAGCGGAAGGCTAGCGGAAGACAATTACAGAGGACACCGGTTTGCTTAGCAGCAGACCGGTGTCTTTTTTGCTTTTTGCGAAAAAAGGGGGCGAACGAACCAAATAAGAATACCTATGTTCCTTAGGCCGATCGAACCGCCCGCCGCGCCTACCAGCGCCGCGCCCGAAGGGCAAGGCATAGCTCGGCCGACTCGCGGCATATACTGCCTTAGGAGCAAAAATTGAGGCACTGGGAACTTTTTGAAGATAACGGCGTCTAATTAACCAGACCCGGCAGTCGGGGCAGCCTCGGTGACGGCGCGAGGCGGCAGGCTGGTGCAGCTCGTTCGACAAAGTGAACCAGAGATTGGAAAAGTGCGCTTAGTTACAGTGCTGTTTCGACAAAAAAAGATCAAAAATGCGCGATCCGACAACGAGTATCCGACAGTCAAGTCTACCTGTTTTTAGCTATAATAGCAGTGTTGGTTGGACAAGTGGAAGTTGCAATGAGAGATAAGATGATAAAGGACGGGGAATGGGAGTGCTAGTGATGGTTAACCAAAACAAAGACAAGGATCCCCTTACGACTCCAGTTGAACTGGACATCAAGGACATCCTGAGTCAATTGGGCATCAGCCCAAGCAAGCTGCCGAATGACTTGATCGTAGCACTTCAAAAGAAAGAAAACCCCCGTTAATGGGGGTTTTCTTCATTTGACGGGGTTTTCTTCATTGTTAAAGGCGAGTGCGGTTATTTCATATTACGCTCGGCCCGCACGAAGGCGATGAAACGGCGGGACTCCTCAGGCGTCAGCTTGCGTCCGTCGATCGTCAGATCGAACTTCTCGAGTATCTCCTCATCGGAGAGCTCCAGTCGATCGACGAAGCTGCGTGTATCCTCGCTTAATATCATATCCGCAATCTCGGTGCGCCCTACGAGGTAATCGATCGATACCTTGAAGAGATCGGCGAATTTCGAGAGCGTCTCCATATCAGGCTCGCGCCGGTTTTTCTCGTAATGCGACAGAGCAGCACGAGAGATGCCCAGGAGCGTCGCCGTTTGTTCCTGCGTCCACCCTTGCGCCTCGCGAAGCTGTGCGATACGTCTACCAGTAATCATTATGCTCCTCCTAACCCTGTTAGCATCATAATAATATGTAAAAACGACGATTGCATGCAATGATACAATTAGTCGCAAAAATCAAAAAAACTGTGTCAAAGCTCTTGACTTGTTACATTTTGTATCGTAAAGTAAGGGATATATTGATACGATATGTATCACAATTCATCAGTATTCTCATTCTGTGACACGTTTATACGAGCGATGTCATATTTCCGCGAACGGAAGTGAGTCATGATCATCCGTACGAAGACCAAGCATACGCGGCGCAGGCATCTTCGAGTTCAATTGACACCGGCTGTTGTCGCCGAGCTGACTGTGGGCAGCATCGGAGGACAGGCCGTGACGACTCGCTCCAGACCGGTATTGCTGCTCAACATCAGTCCCGGAGGACTCTGCTTCATGTCTGTGCTTGATCTTCCGGTAAATATGAGCTACACGTTGAGACTGACGCTCGGCGCCCCTGTCCCGATGGTATTGCAGGGTCATGTGCGTTGGAAGCGACGACGCGACAACTTCTTCGAGTACGGCATCGCCTATGCACCCGCGCCTGCGCCCTCGCTCCAACGCAAGCTCATCCGGTTGCTTAATGGACTGCTGTTGCAGCAGAGTCCGTCACAAGCGACCATCCATTCACTCTATCGTCAAATCAATGGTCAAAAGCAGTACTGAAGCGCCAATCCGAGTCATCTGTTCCGTCAAAAACGGCAGATTACACAATCCTTACTTGTACCTCTTGTATTATAACGCAAAACCCGCCAAAAGTGGGAAACTGACGCAAAATAACCCCTTTGATCAGCGCTTTGCAGAAGCTTGGTCTGCATCGCGATCTTATTCAGGTTACCCCTGCTGAACCTTTATCACTGCGGGGACTCGATCATGCTGTGGGCCAGCGCGCCTTAGACGTGAATCGTCGAAGGTGTGATGCGAGGGCGGGTTAGATGCCCAATACCAAAAAAAAGAGAACAGGATAGGTGATTGGACGATGAAAAAGGTAAAAAAAGCGATTATTCCCGCAGCCGGTCTGGGCACCCGATTTTTGCCCGCAACGAAAGCCATGCCCAAGGAAATGCTGCCAATCGTCGATAAGCCAACGATTCAGTACATCGTCGAGGAAGCGATCGCCTCTGGAATCGAAGATATCCTGATCGTCACCGGCAAGGGCAAACGCGCGATCGAGGATCACTTCGACAATGCGTTCGAGCTGGAGCAGACGCTCTTCGAGAAGGGTAAGCACGATCTGCTGCGCGAGGTGCAGAAGTCGTCGGTGGTCGATATCCACTACATCCGTCAAAAAGAAGCGAAGGGGCTGGGGCACGCGGTCTGGTGCGCGCGCAACTTCATCGGCGATGAGCCGTTCGCCGTCCTGCTGGGCGACGACATCGTCCAGGCCAAGGTGCCATGCACGCGCCAGCTGATCGAGCAATACGAGCGGGTCGGCGCGTCGGTCGTAGGCGTGCAGACGGTCTCTTACGAGCAGACGCATCGCTACGGCATCGTCGATCCGATGGGCGAGCTTGACCGGCTCGTGCGGGTCCGGGAGTTCGTCGAGAAGCCGCCGCTCGGGCAAGCGCCCTCCAATCTGGCGATTATGGGCCGTTATGTGCTGACGCCGGAGATCTTCGGCTACCTGGAGCGTCAGGAGAGCGGCTCGGGCGGCGAGATCCAGCTGACCGATGCGATACAGAAGCTCAATGAGGCGAGCGGCGTCTATGCCTATGATTTTGAAGGCATCCGCTACGACGTCGGCGAGAAGCTGGGCTTTATCCTGACGACGCTCGAGTTCGCCTTGCGCAGCGACGAGCTCCGGGCGCCGCTGGTCAATGCCCTCGAGAGCATCCTGGAAAAGGAGCTGTTGAACAAGCTGGTGTCGGTACGGGGTGAGATGCGATGAGTCTGCCCAATCCGACGCAGGAGCCCGAACTGGCCGCCTCGGAGTCCGCCCGTTATTATCCGATGTCGCGGCAGAGCGCGGCCCTCAAGCGACGCGCCTATCTCCTCCTGAAGCGCTGCATCGACGTGCTCGGCGCGGCAGGCGGCTTGCTGCTGCTCTCGCCGCTGATGCTGGTCGTCGCCTTGATGATCAAGCTCGAGGATCCACGCGGTCGCATCTTTTATCATCAGACCCGGATCGGCAAGGATGAAAGGCCGTTCCGCATGTATAAACTGCGTTCGATGGTGAGCAACGCCGAGGAGCTGCTCGAGCAGCTGCGGGCGCGCAACGAGGTGAGCGGCGCGATGTTCAAAATGAAGGAGGATCCGCGGGTGACCCGGATTGGCCGCTTCATCCGTCGCACGAGCATCGACGAGCTGCCGCAGCTGTGGAATGTGCTGCGGGGCGAGATGAGCCTCGTCGGGCCGCGGCCGCCGTTGCCGACCGAGGTCGAGAGCTATACCGCCTTCGAGAAGCGTCGTCTCTCCGTCGTCCCCGGCTGCACCGGACTGTGGCAGGTGAGCGGTCGCAGCACGATCGGCTTCAAGGAGATGGTCGATCTGGATCTGGAATATATACGCAAACGGAGCACGTTCTACGATCTGAAAATTATGATTCGCACCTTTCGTGTCATGCTCGGCGCTAAGGACGCCTTTTAGGGAGCGGAGCCTAGTCGGCCCGGTGGCAAGAATCCTTCTACAGCGGCATACATATGAAGAAGACTTGGGAGTGAGGAGCTGAAGAAGTGAATCTATTGCCAACGGGACTGGAGGACGTGCTGCTCATCGAGACAGCTCGCTACGGGGATCACCGGGGTTATTTTGAAGAGTGCTACAACGCGGAGGTCTTTGCTCGCGCAGGACTGACACAATCGTTTGTCCAGGATAATCATTCGTATTCGGCCGATGCCGGGACGGTCCGCGGTCTCCACTATCAGCGGGCGCCGAAGGCGCAGACCAAATTGGTGCGCGTCGGCGTCGGCGCGATCTATGATGTGGCGGTCGACATCCGCCTCGGCTCGAAGACGTACGGCCACTGGGTCGGCGTCATCCTGAGCGAGAGCAACGGCCGGCAGCTGCTGGTGCCTGCGGGGTTCGCCCACGGGTTCTGCACGCTGGTGCCCGGTACGCATGTGTACTACAAGGTGGATGCGCTCTACGATCCTCAGCTGGATCGCGGCATCCTCTGGTCAGATCCGGCGCTTGGCATCGACTGGCCGGTCGCGGAACCGACGCTCTCGGCGAAGGATCTGGAGCTGCCTTCCCTCGAGCAAGCGGAAGCGGCAGGTGAACTCGATGGCTAAGCGCCTGGTGGCGGTGACGGGGGCCAAGGGACAGCTCGGTTGCGACCTGGTCGAGCAGCTATGTCGCGAGGGCTACGAGGTATCGGGGCCAGGCCGCGAGGAGCTTGATGTGACGGATCGCGAGAGCGTGCGGCGATGGCTGCAGGCTCGCAAGCCGGACGTCATCATCCATTCGGCTGCCTATACCGCAGTAGACGATGCCGAGCATGACGGCGATGCGGTGTGGCGAGTTAACGCCGAGAGCACGCGCGAGCTGGCGATCGCCGCCGAGGAGCTGGGGGCCAAGCTCGTGTACGTCAGCACCGACTATGTCTTCGGCAACAGCGGCTCTACCGCGCCTTATCTGGAGTCGATGGCGGTCGATCCGATCAATGTGTACGGCCGCAGCAAGGCGGCCGGCGAAGCTTATGTGCAGGAGCTGCACTCCCGCTGGTATATCGTACGCACTTCCTGGATGTACGGCCGCCATGGTCGCAACTTCGTGCAAGCGATGCTGGAGCTGTCTCGGGGCGAGATGCCGATCCAGGTCGTCGATGATCAGATCGGCTCGCCGACCTGGTCTGCCGATGTGAGCGCCTGTATCCTGCGGCTGATCGAGACGGAGAAGTACGGCATCTATCATGTGACCAATGCCGGGAGCTGCTCCTGGCACGAGTTCGCCACGGCCATCTTCGAGCTGAGCGGCATCGCGCAGCAGGTGCAGCCGGTCTCGTCGGCCGAGTTCGTCAGAGCTGCCCGCCGTCCGGCTTATTCGGTGCTGGCCCACAGCGCGCTGGCGGCGGGGGGATTCCCGCCGATGCGCCACTGGCGCGAGGCGCTGACCGACTATCTGGCAGGGATGAATGAACTGAAGTAGCCATAACATTAACGTGTAAGGGGCGTTCATACGATGAGATTGGTGTTATTGTCCGGCGGTTCGGGCAAGCGGCTCTGGCCGCTGTCCAACGACGCCAGAAGCAAGCAATTCCTGCCGGTGCTGGAAAGCCCGGCGGGAGAGCCGGAATCGATGGTGCAGCGCGTCTGGCGCCAGCTCGAGGAAGCGGGCTTGCAGGAGCGGGCGTACATCGCCACGAGCAAAAGCCAGGTGGAGATGCTCCATGCGCAGCTCGGTCCGCAGACAGCCATCGTCGTCGAGCCGCAGCGTCGCGATACATTCCCGGCGATCGCACTGGCGGCTGCCTATCTATACGCCATCGAAGGCGTGTCGCTGGAGGAGACGATCGTCGTGCTGCCGGTCGATCCGTATGTCGAGAGCGACTTCTATGAAGCGATCGCCGGCCTGCCCGAGGTGCTGGCATCGAGCGGCGCCGAGCTGGCGCTGATCGGCGTCGAGCCGACGTATCCCTCGGAGAAATACGGCTACATTGTGCCGCAAGCGGGGACCGCATCGGACGCCGCTTGCGGCAC
>NZ_BFBX01000061.1:33207-33504 GCF_003851045.1 Paenibacillus sp. 598K
CGGCAGGCCGTATAGCCGGGTGAGTCGATTCCAGGAGAAGCCTCGCAAGGACGAAGCGGAAGCGCTGATCGCACAGGCCGCCCTTTGGAATTGCGGGGTTTTTGGCTTCAAGCTGGACTATCTGATCAATCTGCTGATCGACATGGGGTTGCCGATCCAGTACGACGAGATGCTGCGCCAGTACGGCAAGCTGCCGGCGATCAGCTTTGACTTCCAGGTCGTCGAGCGGGCTGCTGCGATCGCTGTGACCGCCTATGCGGGCGCGTGGCGCGATCTGGGCACCTGGAACACGCTGAC
>NZ_BFBX01000062.1:0-12645 GCF_003851045.1 Paenibacillus sp. 598K
ATCCAGCAGCCGCTCCGGCAGCGCCCAGGTTACGAGTCCGCAGCCGCTGCGGAGCGCGGCCCGACAGCAGAGCAGCCCGGCGCCGCTCATCGCCCGGGTGCCGGCAGCGACGAGCACATGGCCGTACGTGCCCTTGTGCGTATCGCCCTCCCGAGGCTGATGGGGATTGACGTCGAACTCGCGCTGCAGCAGCTCTGTCGTCACCAGCCACGTCGGCCGGATGATCGGCCCCTCGCTGCCGGCCGCCGCATCGAGCAGGCTCGGCGGGATGCCGACAGGCGCGATGAGCACGCTGCCGGCCCGGTCGGCGCCGGGATGCTGGGCGAGCCCACACTTGGGCAGGGCAAAGGTCAATGTCGCCGCCGCGCGAATGCAGGGCTCGGCAGCTTGTCCGCTATCGCTGTCGATGCCGCTTGGCACGTCGGCTGCGATGATCGGCAGCCCGCTGGCGTTCGCCTCCCGGATCATCGAGGCGTAGGGCTCCTTGGGCGCTCCGCGCGTCCCGGTGCCGAGCAGCGCGTCGACGATGCCGCCCCAGTCATGCCATGTCAGCGTCTCGGCGCGATAGACTGAGCTGGAGATGCCTAGCCTCCGGAGGATGCGCAGCTGTCTGGCCGATTCGGCACTAAGCTGGTCTGGCTCCTCCGCGAGCACGATCTCGATCGGGAAGCCGTATTCGTGCAGCTGGCGGGCCGCGACGAGTCCGTCGCCACCGTTGTTGCCCTTGCCTGCCAGGACGACCCACGGCTTGCCTGAGCGCAGCTGCTGCCTCAGCTCGTCCGTCAGCTCCGCCGAGCCGGGCATCCTTCGCACCAGACCCGTCTCCTCCGCTTCGCCGCGCCGCAGCCTGATCAGCAGCTCTGCCAGCGCCCGACCGGCGTTTTCCATCAGCGCATCCACCGCTACGCCGAGCTGGTCGATCACATAGCGATCCAGCCTTCTCATCTCCTCCGACTGCACTAATCGCATCCGATTTCCCTCCTTATGGTTCTTCTACACGCTATTACCACTTTCTCGGCGAGCGCAAACGACCCGCTACGACCTCTTGGATTTCCGTCCGGGTCTGCTATACTTAAGAATAGCATAATTAAGGGGGAGCAGTATGACGATCAAGATTGGACTTATCGGCACAGGCTCATTTGCGAGCAAGCACGGCGATCTGCTCGCGGCGATGGAAGACGTGCGCGTCGTCGCGGTATGCGGCACCAGCACAGGCAAGGCGGAGGCCCTCGCTTCGCGGTATCCCGGAGCAACGGCTTACGGCTCCGTCACGGATATGCTGAACGGCGACAGCCTGGATGCCGCTTATGTATGCGTACCGCCGTTTGCGCATGGCGAAGCCGAGCTGGCGCTCGCTGCGGCGGGCATTCCGTTTTTCGTCGAGAAGCCGCTCGGCGTCGATCTGGAGACGCCATCGCGAGTGCTGGAGGAGGTCCAGGCACGCCGGCTGATCACCTCGGTCGGTTATCACTTCCGTTATATGGACAGCGCCGGGCGCGCTCGCGAGCTGCTCGCCGGCCAGACGGCTGGCATGGCGATCGGACGTTGGCTCGGCGGCATGCCGGGCGTCTACTGGTGGCGGCGGCAGGAAGGCTCGGGCGGACAGCTGATGGAGCAGACGACGCATCTCGTCGACCTGCTGCGCTATCTGATGGGCGAGGTGACGGAGGTGTATGCGGCTTATGCGCAGCGCGTGATGCATGAGCAGCACGAGAGGGTGACGGTGCCCGACGTCGGCGCGCTCACGCTGAAGATGGCCAGCGGCGCGGTCGCCAGTCTGACCAACACCTGCATGGCGCCGCATGCCGGCTCGGTCGGGCTGCAGGTATATGCCAGCGAGGGCATGCTCGAGCTCGACCATCAGGGACTGACGCATGTGTCCCAGGATCGCAAGACGCTCTACAAAAACATAACGGATCCGTATGCGCTCGAAAACCGCATCTTCATCGATGCCGTGCGAACGGGCGATCCAGAGGCGATACGCTCCAGCTATAGCGACGCCTGGCGGACGCAGCAGGTGACGGCTGCGGCCAATCGCTCGGCTTTGATCGAGCAGCCGGTCCGCATCATCTGAGCGCTCCGATCTGTCCCTCACAACACACCTAACCGCAGCAGGGCAAACCTGCTGCGGTTAGGTTTCGCTTCCCCTTCAGAGGAGCGTGGGAGAAGCGGCTTGGCCGGACTTGGTGCAGCTTCATGACGATCTGGCCGTCACACCGATCTTCGACCGGTGATCAACGATACGACGAACAAGATCAGGAAGATGAAGAACAGAACCTTGGCTACGCCGGCTGCGGCATCGACAATGCCTCCGAAGCCGAAGATTGCCGCGACGATCGCGATAATAAAGAAAATTGCTGCCCATCTCAACATAAGTCATCACGCACCCTTTCTACATCATATAATTTAGAAGTCAAGGTCACGGGTAAATTCCGGACTGCGTCCGCCTGCCGCTGCTCTCCTGAGCCTAGGCTCGGGCTAGTGCCGTGTGGCGGCTGCAACCTCGCTTGGTGGTGAATTAACCGTGAACGCAGCGCTTGAAACAGCGGCGAATCGAATCCCGCAATGGCAAATCTTTCCCTTCTATATAGGGCTCCCCATAGGGTTCCCCCGCAGGGCGTCCTCATAGCCTGTCCGGCTTTTGCGCCCCGTTCATCTCGCTTGGCACGGACTGATTCAGCGAGATGAGCGAAGGGTAACGATATACAAAGCAAACCAAAGCGTTCGGTAAACGGACTGAAAATGGAGGTATGACTTATGATCATTGAAATCAGTGTCCTCATTATGGCCATCTCGGTGGCTGCCCTGGTGATCTTCCTCATTCAGACGCTGCGCAAAGCCCAGCATTCGATCGACACGGCCAACGAGACGCTGCGGGAGGCTCGAGACTTGATCCACTCCTCAAAGGATGATGTGGAAGGCCTCGTCGGCAATGTCCGCGACCTGATCGCACAGGTCAATACGCAGGTCGGCGCGGTGGAGCCGCTCATGTCCTCGGTGCGCGATGTCGGTACGGTGGTGCATGAAGTGACGACGGCGGCGCGCGAGGTGTCGACAAGTTGGGTGGGCAGTCTGAAACGCAAATCGCAGCATGCGGTAGCGCAGGTCGATCGCGCCACGGCGGCCAAGGCAGCGGAGCCTGCTCCGGCCAACAACATGAAATGGCTGGATTGGCTCGATACCGGCGTGAAGGTGGCGCGCGGCGTTCAAAACGCGATGCAAGCCTTCAAAAGCACCAATCGGGCCGCAGCTCCCCAGGTCGCGGCTACAAGCGAGACTGTCGTCAAGGAATCGATCAAGCAGGAACCGGTCGCTCAGGAGCAGGTCACGAACTTGAATAGACGGTTAAGCTAGAATAGGAGACGAAGCATGGACAGACAGGAACGACTCTCGAAAAGCTGGAAAATGAAAATCCTGATCGTCGATGACAACCCGATGAATGTCACGGTCGTACAGGAAATGCTGAAGCGGGCAGGCTACCGCAACGTGCACTCGGCGAGCTCCGGGATGGAGCTCTTCGAGCTGGTCGGGCTGACGGAGACCGGCGAGGAGCCGGAAGGCCATGTGTTGAACGACCACGGCTTCGACCTGATCCTGCTGGATATGATGATGCCCAAGATCGACGGGATCGCCGCTTGCCGGGCGATGCAAAGCTCGGAGCGGCTGCGGGATATCCCGATCATCATGGTGACAGCGATCGGCGACTCCAAGAAGCTGGCTGAAGCGCTCGACGCTGGCGCGAGCGATTATGTCACCAAGCCGATCAACAAGATTGAGCTGCTGGCGCGTATCCGGGTGGCGCTGCGCTTGAAGGAAGAGAAGGATTGGCATAATGAGCGAGATCGCCGATTGCATGAGGAGCTGCTGCTCGCCAAGGAAGTGCAATCGGCGGTGCTGCCGCAGCCGATCTCGGAGAGCGGGATCGAGATCGGTTCGCTATTTTCCCCGTCTGAGGAGCTGGCGGGGGATCTCTACGCCTGGCATCGGATTGACGAGCATCGCTATGGCGTGGCCGTCATCGATGCGATGGGGCATGGCATCTCGTCCTCGCTCGTCTGTATGTTCATCGCTTCGGTATTGAAGGATGCGATGATCAAGCTGGTCGATCCGAAGCGGGTCGTCCGCGAGCTCAATCGCCGGGCGATGCAGCTGCAATTTACGGACCAGCTCATCCAGTACTACTATACCGGCATCTACCTGGTCGTCGATCTCGAGAAGGGCGTCGTCGACTATGTCAATGCGGGCCATCCGGCGGGCGTGTTGCTGCGCCGCGACGGTCAACCGTCGGTCCGGCTGGAGGGAGGCTGCTCGGCGATTGGGCTGTTCGAGGACATCGAGATCCAGAAGCGTACGGTGCCGATCGCCCAGGGCGACCGCATCGTTATGGTGACGGACGGCATCCTGGAGATGGTGGAGGCGCCGGATGACGAGAAGCTGGACCGGCTGTATGAGCAATTGGCGGCGACAGCCGGGCCGGAGGCGATCGCGCAGTGGGAGGCGCAGTATTTCAAGGAGGAGCTCCCTTCGGACCGTGCCGACGATCGTTGCCTCGTCTGGGTGAATCTCAAGTAGGACAAGCCTTGGGAATAGCCGGACAGAGCAACTGAGCGCAAACAGATAGGCGTTCATGGAGAGAGAAAAGCGAGGCAAGGGCTGCTGCTCCGGTCACTGAGGTGACTGAAGCGGCAGCCCTTTGTTGTGAAATAAGAAGATGAATAGGAGCGGTTCTCATGCGGTCTCGGTCGCTACCTCGCTGGGCCATTGCTTAACTGCAATAATACCTCTATTTATGCTCCACAGCCCGTGAAAGGAGCAAAGGAGCAAGGATGCAAGCCTCAGCGTCTGCCGCGGCGGTGACGCGACAAGCGGGAGGGAAGAGGCTGCTCCTCCAGGCGCGAAGTGTCTGTCCGGCGTGAAGGGTCAGTCTCGCACCACGCGTCTGCCCTGCGAGAAGCGTCATTCTCGCGCCACGCGTCTGCCCGGCGTGAAGCGTCAGTCTCGCGCGAAGCATTCGCCTGGCGCGACGCATCTGCCCGGCGAGGAGCGTCTCTCTCGCCTTGCGCGACCGCCTTGCGCGACCTCTCTACCATGCGCCCAGACGGCAACTGGCGCGAGCGCTGCCGCGCCTCTGAGGTGCGCCGCCGCCGACGACTTAGCAGCAGATCGCCCGTCCAGCCCTTGCGCCACAGCCAGATATAGATCGCCAGCGTGAAGGCCGTGACGACGGCGCAGATGAGCAGGAAGCCGATCGGCTCCGCCGACCAGGGGATGCGCCGGAAGTTCATGCCCCATAATGCGCCAGCGACGGTCGCCGGGGTGAAGAGAGCGGTGAAGATCGTCAGCGTCTTCATGATGTCATTGCCCCGGAAGCTGGCGATCGCATCGTCCATCGAGATGAGCGTATCGATCTCGGCGCTGTAATGCTGCATGAGCGCCTCGATCCGCTCGATGCGGTGCTGCAGCCGCTGCGCCGGTTCTGTCCCTGCGATCGTCTCGAGGAACGCCTCGCGCGCCGCCCCTTCGATCTCGCGGATCGGCATGAACAGATGATTGCGGTGCAGCAGCTCGTAGCGCCGATCGAAGATCTCATCGAGCAGGTCTGCCCGATTGCGCGATTGCATCGCTTGCTCCAGGCCACTGAGCCGTTGCTCGAACAGATCCAGCCCGTCGTGGAACTCGTCGAGCAACGCTTGCAGTAGCACGAACAGCGCCTCGGGCGCACTGTCGCAGCGCTCGATCCGACTCTGCCACGGGGGCAGCTGCAGCAGCGATACGAGGGCTGCATCGGGCGGGAGCAGGACCAGCGTTCGACGGTCGGTCCAGAAGTGCAGCGGCGATGTCTGCGCCCGCAGGCCCGGCTGCTCGATCATCAGCGTGCCGTGAATCGCCGGTTCTCCCTCCAGCAGCTCGGATACCGCGATATGATTGACCTTGCGATCGCTTGTCGAAGCCAGCCAGCCTGCGAGCATCGGCAGCTCGCGGCGCACATAAGCGTCCGCCGACAGGTCGAGGGAGGGGAGCAGCACATACCACGCCCAGCCGGGATATCGCAGGTGGCGAATCGTCATCTTGTTCCCTCCGCATCCAGAATAAAAGGCACCCTTCCCGTCCTGAGTGGACTTAAGGTGCCTAGATTAGCTTATTATTCCGCTTCTGTCAACAGCTGCTTTAGCTTGTCGATCGCTCGCTTCTGAATGCGCGAGATGCTCATCTGCGAGACGCCGAGCTGGTCTGCGATCGTGCGCTGCGGCAGTCCCTCATCGAACACCAACAACAGCACCTGCTGCTCTTCGGGCTTCAGCTTAGCCATCGCCGATTGCAGATCGAGCTTCTTGTCGACCGTGTCGAAGTCGTCGGCCTGCGAACCGATCAGCTCGCCCAAGGTGGTGTTGCTGTCCTCCTCGGAGATCGGCGTATCCAGCGATACATAGTGGTAGAGATCTCGCCCTGCCAGGATCTCCAGCGTCTCCTCATAAGTCAGCTCAAGATAGGAGGCGATCTCGTCGACGTTGGGCGAACGCTCGAGCCGGACCGTCAGATGATCGATCGCTTGCTGGACGACGATGCCCTTTTCTTTGATCCGCCTTGGGACCTGGACGTACCAGGATTTATCCCGCAGATAGTTTTTCATATGGCCGATGATGCTCTTCATGGCGTACGGCTCGAATTGAACGCCTACAGTGGCATCGTATTGTCCGAATAACCGAAGCAATGCCATCTGTCCAACCTGATACAGATCTTCGTACAAGTCGGGACGGTTTCTCGAGATTTTGCCGGCCGCCATTCGAACCATAGGCTCATAGAATTCGATTAGCTGTGTCGCCGCTTCGTTGGTCGGGTTCTCCTGATAGGCCAGGATCAGCGCCGCCGGCTCGAAGGGCGAGGATTCTGCCGGTTGCGTGCTCATGCCGTCTCTTCACTCCTGACAAGGCGTTTGGTCAAGATGACTTCAGTACCTGCTTCGCTGTGCACCTCCACCTGATCCATTAACGCCTGCATAAGATATAGTCCAAGGCCTCCCGGATTGATCTCGCCGATCGACTTGCCGAGTAGCGGTGACGCTTGAGGCGCCCCAACAGCGGCGACCGCGTCGAAGCTTTGGCCTTCGTCCTTAACGACAATGGACAACGCATCGTTTTTCTTGACGAAGCGAATCTCCATCGTGGGCTGTTCGTCCAAGGCAGCTGTTGCATCGCCCCCGACAGGATTGCCATAGGCGTGGAGCACCGCATTGTTGCATGCCTCCGATACCGCAACCTTCATATCTTCGATCTCCTCGTAGGAGAAACCCATCTTCGCTGCGATTCCGTATAAGGTGACCCGGACCAGATCCACATATTCTGCGGTGGCCGGCACTTGTAGCCTAACCATCTCTTCGGTCGCTTTCATCGCGTTCATCCTCGTTCCCTTCTGTAACATTGTGGTCTAACCGTTCTATACGATCTTCTGAGAGAAAAACGGCGTAATGCCGGTCATGTCGAACAGCTTCTTAATGGTAGGCGGGATGGCCTCGACAGAAAATGGGGCGTTCTGAGCATTTCTCGCTTTAAGGACAGAGAGCAGAATGCCGATACCGGTACTGTCGATATACTTCAGGTCTCTAAGATTCAGAGTCAGCTCGCGGTCCGTCAGTTCGACCAGGGGAGCCATAGCGGCACGCATTTGCGTCGCGACTTCGAGATCAAGCTCGCCGCTGACGTAGACGATGCATTTGCCTTCCTTGGTTTCGGTGCGCAGTTGAAATTTATCCGGTTGTTTCATGTTTTCCTCTCCTGACTCTAGAAATACGTACCTTTGCCAGACTTTTATAGTTACCCTACATTCAAATGATTATTAACCATACTCTTAGCCGTTTAAACATCAAGCCGGAGGAAGATTTTGAGAGGAAGGAAAACGGCGTTTATTTGGCTGTTGCCCTTGTTTTGGAGCGGGAGAAGCCGGGTAAGGATGGTCAACGAGGCGAATCAAGCCATCACCGAAAGGGGACGATAAGAATGCAACAGAACCGTCATATCGATGTCGAGGAGCGGCACGTGGAGAAACGCAGCGATTCGAGCCATGTCGCCGCCACCTTCATCAAGTACGCCGCCTACATCATCATCTTTTTCGGCGCGTTGTATTTCTTGGTGAAATACGTGTTCCCGATGTTCTGATAAAGTGCGATCAATCTACCTAATTATAGAGGAGGCGTTAACTATGGGTAAGAAGCTGGGTGTATTCAAATTGGAGCAGCAAGCGATCGAAGCGGTAGAAATGCTGGAGCGTGAAGGCTTCGCGAGCAGCGAGCTGCAGGTGCTGGCGCGCGATAGCGATCATACGCATCGGATCGAAGCCGAAACGAATATTCCGACGGAAGAGGTGCAGGAGATCGCCGAGGACCGCGGCGATGGCCGCGTCATCGGCGTACCGCTTGCTGCCGGAGCGATGGGCGTCGGCAATCCCGGCGGCTCGATGGCGGCAGGCGCCAACTATGGCGCTGCTCCTGCGGCTGGGGTGGGCTTCTTCGGCGGATTGTTCCGCCGCAGCTTCCGGCGCGAGGACGGCGACGGCATGCGCGACACGCTGCGTACGCTGGGTCTGGGGAGCAAGGAGGCCGACCTGGCCAGCGAAGCGCTCCGTGAAGGCTCGCTGATCATCGTCGTCGACTTGGAGGATGATGCGGAGAAGACCGACAGCGGCATCAGTAGACTGGATAAGGCCGAAGCGGTGTTCCGCAGCGCCGGCGCAGTCGATATTCATTAAGGATCGCCGCGATGTCGCGATGGCGGTGCTCAGGGGTCGCCCTGGCACCGCCATTTGGCATGTCCCCCGCTGCTAGGACAGCGCAGGCGTGTAGCCCCAGAAGCCTGCCTCTCCGACAGAGGGGGGGCTCCTGGGGCTGTCTGCTGGCTCAAGCGCGCGTCAATGACGGCCGATCCAGACGCACAATGCGGGAGACGGGATGTGGCGTCTTGCCCAGGATAAGGTCGCGTACGATGCCTGCGGCCAGCATGCTGTAGACGGTTCCGTTGCCGCCGTAGCCAAGGCAGTAATAGACGCCGGGCCAGGCAGGATCGCTGCCGATGAAGGGAAGATTGTCGCGCGACTCGCCGAAGGCGGCGCTCCATTCGTATTCGATCGGGCTGTCCATCATCGGGAACAGCTCGCGGATCGCACGCTCCAGCTTGGCGATGCGCCTGGCGCGGGCCTCGTCGTCTGCGAGCGGCTCCGCCTGATCCTCATCGAGACCGCCGACGACGATCCGGTCGTCCGCCGTTGTGCGCATATACAGATACGGCCTCGCTGTCTCCCAGATCATGTTGCGCGCATGCCAATCATCGATGCGCTTTTGAGGCGCGGTGACGGCCGCATAGGAGCGGTTGATATCCGCTTTGATCAGTTGGCCCCGCAGCTCCTCCGGCTCATAGCCGATCGCATAGATGACATGTTCCGCATCGACGACAGCGCCCGACTTCGTCTCCAGGAGATGGCGTCCATCTGCGCTGCGGTGCCGGATCACCTCGGTACCCTCGTAGACGTTCAATCCATGCTTGACGTTGTCCTCGGTGATGCTGCGTACGAAGCGGTAGGGGTTCACCTCGGCGTCGCCGTGCATGAGCAGGGCAGCGGGCCGGGTAAACGGATAATGGGCGGCGATCTGCTCGTCTGTCCAGTAGTCGACGGGGAAGCCGTGCTTGCGCAACATCTCGTACTCCCGCTGCAGCTTGGCGACGTCTGCTTCGCTGCTGGCGTAATACAAGCTGTTGCGGTTATAGAACTCGACCTCTGTCGGCAGGCGCGCGGCGAGCTTGTGCAGTTGGCGAACCGCAATACGGCAAGCGCTGTAGAACTCGGCTGCGTCGGCTTCTCCGATTTGCTCGGCCAACTCATGCAGCATGATATCATTGGCGTACTGCAGCAGGCCGGTGTTGGCGGAGGTGCTGCCGCCGCATACCTCGTCGCGCTCCAGCATGACGGTCGTCAAGCCGGCTTCCACGAGCGTGTGGGCGCAGATCGCGCCGGACATGCCGCCGCCGATGATCGCTACGTCGCAGCGCAGATTTTGCTCCAGTGGAGGATAGTCGGTTTTGCCTTCCAGAGTGGTGGGCCAGTATAGATGGCCATAATGATGCTCCATACGCGTTTCTCCTTTGGGGTTGAGTAGGCATTCTGCCTGCGGACTCCAAAAATGCCGGAGCCCAGGGCTCCGGCATCTCGGGACGGAGGAGGCACGTACGCCTAATCCTGTATCGGATCGGGGACGAGTCCTTCCTCCTCGAGCTCGGCATTGGTCTGCATCTGCTCCATATCGCGGCCAAGCCGTTGCACGTCTTCCATGTTCTGCGTCATTACGCCATTCTCCGCTTCATCCACGGGCCTCGACGGGGTACCCGCCTGGCCTTGCTTCGGGAGCTCGGATCGTTGGGGTTCATGTGGAGTTGCCATCGCTATCCCTCCTTGGGACGGACACCAAAGTCCGGCGGTAGCTTACTTATGATTGGAAGCGGCGTTGTTCAGCGAGGTCGACGCATCCTTTACCGTCTCTTCTGCGGCATCGACTGCTTCATGCGCACGCTCGGCTGCCGCCTCGGCGGTTTCCTTGCCTCGAATGCCGATTACGGTAGCTGCTTCCTTGGCCTTGGTGGCTGCCGTGTCGACAGCTTCGTGGGCCAGACTCGCGGTCGACGATGCCTTCGAGCGGGCTGCAGTAGCCAGATCCTGGACCTTGCTGGCCAGTATCGAAGCTTGCTCGCCGACAGCTTGAGCTGCTGTGGTGGCCGATTCGGCCAGCGAGCTGGCTTGCGTTTTCAGCACCTCTCCGGCGCCTTCCGCTTTGACCTTCAGGTCCTGACGCAGCTCGCGGCCCGATTTGGGAGCCAGCAGGAGCGCAGCGGCTGCGCCGATCAATGCGCCGATAAGCGCGCTTTTCAGCGCAGTTCCGTTCGTCGATTTTGCGTTTGTTTCATGGTTTTCCATGAGGATCATCTCCTTTAATAGTATGTTCGTTGGTGGGGCCTTTCATTGGCCCGGCTTGAACTATTTTTAACCCGTTAGTCATACGTTGAAACTTTGGTCTGTGTCAGGCGGGCAGTGATTATTATCGTGGGGATTGGAATACAATGAAGAAAACTGGCGAAGGGCGGGGATTGGGATGGAGAGGGAACAGCAGATGCGGGCGATCCCGCTGGCACAGGTATGGCGGGGTCATCTAATCGAGAATAGCCATATCGGGCATGCGGCGGTCGTCGATGCGGATGGACGGCTGCTGGCGTGGGCCGGCGATCCCGGAGCATGCACCTATATGCGATCGGCGGCCAAGCCTGTGCAGGCGTTGCCTGCCGTCATGCGGGGCGTCCTGGAACAGTACGGTTGGGGAGAGGAGGAACTGGCGCTCATGACGGCGTCGCATCGGGGAGACGAATCGCATATCGCCGTGCTCGAGCGGATGCTCGCGACATCGGGCATCGCCGAGTCGGAGCTGGCGCTGCCGGAGACGCTGATGCTTGGCGAGGCGCCGCGTGAGCGGCTGCTGCGCGCTGACGGCGAGCGCCGCCGCATCTATCACAACTGCGCGGGCAAGCATCTCGGGCTGCTGGCGCTTTGCGATATGGCGGGCTGGCCTCGGCGCGGCTATACGCAGCCGGAGCATCCGCTGCAGCAGGAGATTCTGAAGCGCCTCGCGGCGTTGTCCGGCGAGGAGGAGAAGCGTGTCGAACGAGCTACGGACGGCTGCGGCTTCCCCGTATTTGCGCTGCCGATCTGGCGGATCGCGCTAATCTACGCCCGCCTGGCAGCGCCGCCAGGCGGCCTGGATGATGCGGTGCGGCAGGCGACAGTCCGGACGACGGCTGCGATGCTCGCCCAGCCTGCGCTCGTCGAAGGGGAGGGGAGGCTGGCGACGACCTTGCTGGCGGGCGGCGTGTTGGCCAAGAGCGGTGCCGAGGGCGTGTTCGCTATTGGGCTGCCGCAGCTGCGGCTCGGCCTCGCGGTCAAGCTGCTGGACGGCTCCGAGGCGGCAATGCCAACGGTCGTCGCCGCTCTGCTGCGCTCGCTCGTGGCCTCGCGGCACGGCGCAGGCGCTGCCGAAGAGCTGCTGGCGCTGGCAGCCCGGGTCGATGCGTCGCATCACACCATCGTGCATAGCGATGCAGGCGCGGCAGTCGGACGGATCGAGCCGGTCGTCCGCCTGTCCTATGGCGAGGGGCCGCGTTTCCGCAGACGTTCCTCTGACCTGGCGTGACGGCCCTCCGACCAGGCGTAGTAGCTCGCTCCTGAACTAACGTTCCAATCAGCATTACCGATCATCGTCACGAGGAGAGGGGCTGGCATTGCTTAACTGCAATAATACCTCTAATTATGCTCCAAAGCCCGTACAATCGGGATTTTAATGCAAAAGTGCAGTTGTTTTTGGGAAAAGGCACGCCGTCAGCCGAATCCGCCTCATTTAAGTGCGGATTTGCATTTATATACTTGTTTCCACCTCGTTTCGCCGAAAATTAGTGTACTTTTACTCTTACATGTATTTCTAACCAGCCTCGTTTGGGCTAAAAATGTGAGAGTAGTACGGTAATGAGGGAGCAATATATGAGTTACTGCGCTATCGAGGACGATACGCCCCGGTTTTAGTTGCGCTTAATGTTGCGCTTAGCGAGGGCGATACGCCCG
>NZ_BFBX01000062.1:12796-15665 GCF_003851045.1 Paenibacillus sp. 598K
CTAGCGAGGGCGATACGCCCCGGCTTAATCGCTCTCGAGGCTACGCCTAACGAGGGCGATACGCCTTACCCATCGCCTCTCGATAGGCCGTCGGGGACTGGTCGTAGAGTCTGCGGAACTGCTTGGAGAAGTAGAGCGGATCTTGAAAGCCTACCGAGGCGGCGATCTGCTCGACTGTCAGCTCCGCGCTGCCGCGTAGTAGCTGACGCGCCTTGTCCAGCCGCAGCTTGAGCAGGAAGTGGACAGGCGTCATGCCCGTCTGCTGCTTGAACACGCGCGAGAGGTAGGCGCGATTGTAGCCCATCGTATCGGCCATCTGCTCGATCGAGACCGGCTCGGCGTATTGCGTGGACAGATAATGGACGATACGCTGGACAAGCCCGCCGGCGCTCGCTTCGCGCAGCGCGTCATCCAGTGCCGGTGGCTGAGCGGCTCCTAGCTTGGATACGATGAGATGGAGATAACCGAGCGCTTCCAGATCGGCCAGTCGGCCGCCCTGACGGAAGGACTGGCGCACCTTGCGGAAGAGCGCAGCCAGCCGACTGCCGCCGCCCTCCAGCACGGGCAATCCGGGACGTAGTCCAGCATCCTCGACGAGACGCGCCGCTTCGGACCCGGCAAAGGCGATCCAGCGATAATGCCAGGGTTGCTCGGCATCCGAGACATAGCTGACGAGCTGCTGCGGCTCGATGACGAAGGTCTGACCCTTGCCGACGGTGTAGCGCCGTTCCTGCGAGACGAACTGGCCTTCCCCTTCCAACACATGATGCATCAGATAAAAATCATACACTTTGGGCCCTTGCTGATGCAGAGGCGCGGTCTGACTCTCTCCGGCGAACAGCACATTGAGTCGTCCGTGCTCGATCGTGATCGGATTGGACGCGACGGTATAAAAGCTGTCTCGGGCCATCTTTTTCTTCCCCCTCGGATGAGATATACCTAGCATAACACCCTCGATCAGAGTTGTGGAAGTCACATAATTCCATGCAGGCTTCACATCATGCCATTTCTTTCATGCCTGCGTTGTACTATACTGAACTCAAGTTGAAACCAATCTACAGAAAGCGGTGGACTAAGTGGCAAACATCGAACAATTAACCGAGCGCTTCCTGCAGCAATACGGCGGCACGACAGACGGGCTGCATGTGTTCCATGCGCCAGGCCGCGTCAATCTGATCGGCGAGCATACCGACTATAATGGCGGTTATGTGTTCCCGGCGGCGCTGACCTTCGGCACGACGCTGCTCATCCGCGAGCGCGCGGATCAGACGCTGAAGCTCGCCTCGACGAACTTCGAGCTGGCGGGCGAGGTCGGGCTAGACGAGATCGTCTATAAGGAAGAAGATGACTGGATGAACTATCCGAAGGGGATCGTCCACGAGCTTCAAGATCGCGGTTATGCGGTGCCGGTTGGCTTCGATATGCTGTACCACGGGGAGATCCCCAACGGCTCCGGGCTCTCGTCGTCGGCTTCGATCGAGGTCGTCACTGCCTATGCGTTGCTGACGTTGAGCGGTCACCCAACGGATACGGTGGAGATTGCCTTGCTCGCGCAACGCTCGGAAAACGAGTTCAACGGCGTCAAGTGCGGCATCATGGACCAGTTCGCTGTGGCGAATGGCAAAAAGGATCATGCGATCCTGCTCATGTGCGATACGCTGGCTTACGAGCTGGTGCCGTTCAATAGCGGCAGCTACCGGTTGGTCATCGGCAATACGAACAAACGCCGCGGGCTGGTCGACTCCAAGTACAACGAGCGCCGTAGCCAGTGCGAGCAAGCCGTCAAGGACTTGCAGGTAGCGTTCCCCGAGCTGACGCTGCTTGGCCAGCTCAGCGTGGAGCAATTCGAGGCAAACAGCCACCTGATCGCCGACCCGACTGTGCTCAATCGGGCGCGTCATGTCGTGGAGGAGATCGATCGGGTCGTCCGCTCGGTAGATGCCCTCAAAGGCGACGATCTGGAGACGTTCGGCCGCTACATGAACGAGTCCCACGATTCGCTACGCGATCTGTACGAGGTGACCGGCGACGAGCTTGATGCGATGGTCGACGCCGCGCGCCAGGTGCCTGGCGTGCTCGGCTCGCGGATGACCGGCGCCGGCTTCGGCGGCTGCACCGTATCGCTTGTCCATGAGGACAGTATCGAGACGTTTATCGCCCAGGTCGGCGAGCGCTATCGGGAAGCGACCGGTCTGGAAGCGGCATTCTATGTCTGCTCGATCGGCAACGGCGTCGAGCAATTGCGCTAATGTGAAGCGGGCGGGACGGCGGTCTGGCGCCTGGCCAGGAGTGAGAGGATGGACAATAGAGAGGAGAGAGAATGATGGCTGTATTGGTAACTGGAGGCGCGGGCTACATCGGCTCGCATACGGTAGCGGCGCTGCTGGAGCGCGGAGAAGAGGTCGTCATCGTCGACAATCTGCAGCAGGGTCATCTGCAGGCGGTGCTCGGCGGCAAGCTCTATGAGGGGGATTTGCGCGACAGCGGCTTCCTAGAGCGGGTGTTCCTGGAAAATGAGATCGACGCGGTCATCCATTTTGCAGCGAACTCGCTTGTCGGCGAGAGTATGCAGGACCCGGGCAAGTATTATCATAACAACGTCTACGGCACCTTGTGTCTGCTGGAGAAGATGCAGGCTCACAATGTCAGCCGCATCGTCTTTTCTTCGACGGCTGCGACCTACGGCGAACCGGAGAACATCCCGATCGACGAGCAGGACCGGACGCTGCCGACCAACGCCTACGGCGAGACGAAGCTGGCGATGGAGAAGATGATGAAGTGGTTCGATACGGCTCACGGCATCAAATACGTATCGCTGCGTTACTTTAACGCTGCCGGGGCGCATGAGAGCGGCAAGATCGGCGAGGAC
>NZ_BFBX01000063.1 GCF_003851045.1 Paenibacillus sp. 598K
CCCGCAAGGCCAGTCGCTCCGGTGACACTAATGCCGGTTGCCCCGGTGGCGCCATCGGTGCCAATGGGAATCCAGCCCTCAGGATACGTCAAGCCGCCATCCTGGCTGCTGCGGTAGAACAGCGATGGGTTGGAGATGTACAACTGCTGCACAAATTGACCGACGCGCGAGACGTAGATTGTCCAGACGGCTGGATGTTCCACATCCGGTCCATCGCTCGGTCCGGGGCCGGTCGGACTGGAGGAGCTGTACACCCCAGGCTCGCGGTAGTCGCTTAACTCCCCTGTCGGCGACAATTCATTGTTGATCGGGAAGACGCCGTCATCGGCGTTGAGCACGACTACGCCGGTCTGACCGTTGACGCTGAGCACGCCGCCTGGCAGGCCGGTCGCGCCCGTAGGGCCCTGCGGCCCAATCAGGGTGGGCAGGTTGGATGCCGTCTTCAGCTTGGAGTCGAGCATCATTTCCTGCCTGAAGACGGTATCGAGCATCGCTTGGGCGCTCTGATTGACTTGCAGGATATCCGCCAGTGTCGCGCCCGGTCCGGTGACGCCGGCCAGCGTACCGAGCGCATACTGGATCTTCTCACCCTCGGCATTAATGATGTGGGCTAGTCCCAACTCTTCCATCGCGATGGAAGAGAAGAGCAGGTTCACAACATCGTCCCGAGTCAGTATGACCGTGGGACTGATATTTGGAATATTTGGATAGGACAAGTTCATACCTCCTCATGTTCAATCTGCCGTATCCTATGCGGATCGGGAGGGAGACGAACTGTCCAAACACCTAAATATCGCTGAAATGGGGAATTGACAGTATTTTTGTACGTTAGGCTGGAGGTGGGGAGTCAAACAAAAAGAGTGTCTCCGGCAGCTGATTGCTGCAGAAACACTCTCGTGAGGTTGGATAAGCGCTTAATCATTCGTACGGCAGTTCTTGTCCTATGAGTCGGAGGCTTTGCGCAGCACAGCGCGGAAGCAATGGAGGCCTCCCCACATATCTGTATGCAGCGCATCCTCCGGCAGAGTGTAATCGACCTCGCCCGCAAAGACGAAGCCCGTGTCGCGCAACAGCATCGAAATGTCTTCCAAACTTACAGTAGGATAATCGAATGTCAGGATGAGCAGGGCATCCGGCTTCAATACGCGGCTGAACTCCCTCAGCGCGAGTGCCTGGTCGTTGAAAGGCATATGCTCCAGCACCGAAATGCAGAACACGCGATCAAATAGCGCGTCCTCGTAAGGGAGCTCGGTCAGGTTGGCGCACGCAAGGCGCAAGCCTTCTTGCCAATAGTCCACTTGCGATGCGGCAGCCTCGACGCCAAAATCCCGGCTGATGTCCTCGATGATCGCCGCCTTGGATGTAATGCGCGGATCGAGATCGCAAGCATGCGCTTCGCGAGAGCGCTCGGCTAACGCGAACTTGAAGGGGTGGGATATCCCGCAAGCCGCGTCCAGCACGACTGCCTCCGGCGAGGCGAATGCCATCGCCCACGAATACTCATAAGGGCGGCTCCACCAGGTGGATGGCAGCGGGTGAATCAATGTTGCTTGGCGCTCGTCGGAGCGCAGGATGAATCGGGATGCCAGTAATGTGTCCATAGAATCGATTAACCTCCAGCTATTATCCTCTCCAAGGCATACCCCGGTTCACCCTTAGTTTACACGCCGACGAGCGTAAAGTCACTGGCTTCTTGTATAACTACTCACAACGGCTTGCGCAACGCTGCGCGGAAGCAATGCAGTAAGCCGCCCCACATGTCCGTATGCAATGCATCTGGAGGCATATGGAGATCGACGTCTCCGGCAAACTCAAAGCCTGCATCGCTCACGATATCGGGGAGTGCATCCAGCTCGACGCCAGGGAAGTCAAAGGTGAGGATCAAGAGCCCGCCCGGCTTCAAGACGCGATAAAATTGCTCCAGGGCGAGCTCTTGATCCCGTGCTTGCATATGCTCCAACACTGATATACAGAAGGCAATATCGAACTTGTCGTCCATATATGGCAGGTCTGTCAGATCTGCGTAAGCAAGATGAAGGTTGTTCTGCCAATGGTCTTCATACCATTTCGCTGCTTCGGCGCTAATATTGCGCGAGACTTCTTCGATGATAGCCGCCTTGGATGTAATCTTGCGATCGAGATCACAGGCGTGGGTCTCCAGGCAGCGCTCGCCGAGCGCAAACTTGAGTGGATGCATGACGCCGCAAGCGGCATCGAGCACGACGGCCTCAGGCGAGGCGAATCTCATGGCCCAGGCATATTCGTATTTGCGACTCCACCAGGTGTTGGGAAGGGTGTGGATAAGCTTGTCGATCTTCTCATCCGACTCCACAAAAAAACGGGATGTTAATTCGTTATCCGGCATAGATAAACCTCCTCATTTGAGTAAACACTTTCGTGAGACAGGAAGAGCGAGACTACCTATGCAACATATTCCTTTGTCGGCCAGTCTGAACCGTGCATTAATCTAAAGGAGCAGATATTTCCGCAATACTTGCAAATTGTACGCTTTAGTGGATCTGTCTCGACGAACTGCCGCTGCAATCGGTCGAGCTCGAAGATCATCTCACGTCTCCCGTCGCCGCTTACGCTGGCTTGCATGCTCCTGTGGCCAATGCGCTATAATGAAGGCATCATTGCTACTTGCTGCTACTACATAGCCATAAGGAGAAGAGGGAAAAGATGACAACGATACTGGTCGCTGACGATGAAGCGCCGATCCGCGAGCTCGTCGGATTGTTCCTGCGTAACGAGGGTTATCGCGTGATCGAGGCCGCTGACGGCAAGGAGGCGCTGGAGCGCTATGCTGCCGAGCCGGTCGATCTGGTCGTGCTCGATATTATGATGCCGGTCATCGACGGCTGGACGCTCGTCAAGGAGCTGCGCAGCGCCGATCCGTCGCTGCCGCTGCTCATGCTGACCGCCAGAGGCGAGACATGGGAGAAGGTCAAGGGCTTCGAGCTGGGGGCAGACGATTATCTGACCAAGCCCTTCGACCCGCTGGAGCTGTTGGCCCGGGTCAAATCGCTGCTGAAGCGACGCAATATCGCCGCCACGCAGACGATCCGGCTGGGCAGCGTGGTGTTGGATCGGCAGACGTACAAGGTGATGCGCGGCGAGGAGACGATGAGCTTGCCGCTCAAGGAGTTCGAGCTGCTATGCAAGCTCGCCGAGTCGCCGGGACAGGTGTTCACTCGCGATCAGCTGATCGACCGGATCTGGGGGATGGACTACGAGGGCGACTACCGGACAGTCGACGTCCATATCAAGCGACTGCGCGAGCGGTTCGCCTCGGTCGATGACTTCGGCATCGAGACGGTGCGCGGTCTCGGGTATCGGCTGGAGGTCAGGGCATGACCCGGTCGCTGTATACACGGGTCGTCCTCATCTTCCTGGTCGCGGTGATCGGCGGGACGCTGATCTCCTACTTCCTGTCGACCCGGCTGTTCCGCGAGCAGCTCGAAGAGAACTTGCAGCTGCCGCTGCGCTACCTGGGGATGGACATCATCCGGCTCTACGATACGCTGCCTGCGGATGAAGCCGAGACTTACATACGCGGGATGCAGCAGCTGCAATCGCACTATATCCGTATCTATGATGCCCAGGGCCGCTATCGAGCTTATGGGGAGCAGGAGGGATATAGCCCGGACGACATATCCGAGACACAGATCCGGCGAGTGCTGAGCGGCGAGTCGGTGCAGGTTAATGCCACGGGCATCTCAACGACACGGGTGGGACTGCCCTTCGCCATCGGTCCAGTCCAGCAAGCCTTGTTCATCGACTCGAAGGGGCCTCCGTCGGCGTCGTTCATCAAGACCTGGGCGCTTAACTTTATGATCTATGCGTTAACCGTCGGCATTCTCGTCATGCTGGCCGCCGCGGTCTTCCTGGTCCGGCCGATCCAGCAGCTGACCCGGGCGACCCGGCAGATCGCTGGCGGCGATTTTGAGGTCAAGCTGGATATCCGGCAGGGCGGGGAGCTGGGCGTGCTGGCGCGCAGCTTCGAGCGCATGACGCGCGATCTGCGCCAGCTTGAGGAGCTGCGCAAGCAATTCGTCGCCAATGTCTCGCATGAGATGCAATCGCCGCTTACCTCGATCTCGGGGTATGCCAAAGCATTGCAGCTCCTGCCGGCGGACGACGCTGCGCGCAGCCGCTACCTTGGCATCATCGTCGACGAAGCGGATCGTCTCTCGAAGCTGAGCGATAATCTGCTCAAGCTTAGCCTGCTGGAGTCCGAATCCCGCCAGCTGCAGCCGATCGACTATCGCCTTGATGAGCAGCTCCGGGAAGCGATCATCGCGCTCGAACCGAAGTGGGCGCCGCGCAGCATCCGCTTCGAACTCGAGCTGCAGGTCGCCCGGATTACGGCGGATCAGGATCTGCTCTATCAGGTATGGACCAACATCATCGGCAACAGCATCAAGTTCTCTCCCGATCACAGCGTCATCGAGGTTGCGCTGCGACAGGTGGGGCAGGAGTGGAGCGTGCGGGTCACAGATCATGGCATCGGCATCCTGCCGGAAGATCGGGAGCGAATCTTCGAACGATTTTTCAAGGGGGATCGCTCGCACAGTCGTACCGTCGGCGGCAGCGGCAGCGGGATCGGTCTGGCGGTGGTCCGACAGATCGTCTCGCTCCATGGCGGGCGGATCGAGGTGGAGAGCGAGACCGGCCGCGGGACGAGCATGACTGTGACGTTGCCGCAGGAGGCGGCAGGGAGGAAGGAGGGCTAAGTCTAAACTGTCAGGAATACAGGGTCAGCGGGCTTACAGCGGAGGAGCGCGAGGGGGAACTCGCGCCCTTTTTTAGCATGATGGGACATATGGCTTGTACAGGCCTGAGGACTTGTACATAACGTATAGCAGACAGCCTGAGACGGCATAGAGTTAGCATCTGCGCTCCTGTCTATCTGGTTGTCCGTCCGCCGGGCCCGGCGAGTCCTATTGGTTAGCTGTCATCACGAAAGGGGTTTTCATCTATGATTACGAACAAGGCAAACCGTAGCAGGAATTTACCTAATGGCCTTCCTTTTGTCTATGCGTCTTATGTAAACAATCGTAACGTCGGACAAGTCGCTGTGATTGATCCTGATGGCGATGAGATTATCCAACGCTTGACGGGATTTTTCAGCCCTTCCGCGATGTGCACTGACCCCTCTGAGCAGAAGCTTTACGTGACGGATGACTACTTGAACAGGGTCAACATCTTTAGGTTAGATGACTTTAGGCCGCTTGGTTCGGTTACCGTTGGCACGAATCCAGTAGCTGTCTTCGTAGAGCCTAGCGGTAAAAAAGCCTATGTAGCCAGTTATGGAGATTACAGCGTGACGATTATTAATGCCGTTACGAATGGTTGGATTAAGAAGCTGAGCATGCCTAGCCTGCAACCAGGTGTTCTTGGCAGACCGTTCGCCTTTATTAGCAACGAAAAAAGCCCTTTTGTCTATGTTGCCTGCAAGCGTGATAATGGGGAGGATTACCTCGCTTACATTGGCATTGAGGATGATACAGTATATCGACTTGACTTTGAGCTGCCCCTTGCCTTTGACGAGACCCGCAACCCCTTGGTCATTCGCCCGGATGGGAGCACGCTTGTCTCGCTTGCAGAAGTGGGTATAGCGTACTTTGTTGGACATGCTCCCTATAATTTTAACTCAACCAGCTTGCTGGACAATACGGTATCCGGGGTCTACCTGGACAACAACATGTTGTTCTGCACCACGAGAGAAAACAAGGACTACCTAAAAGTATTTGTTAATCTGAAAATTGATGAGGATAGGAACATCACCTATGGAAATTTCATCGAACTCTCCAGCTACAAAGGCCAGGATGTCATCCGCACTTCACGAAGTCAAACGTATGTGGGCGTCACCGTTCAACCGACCTTGCTCCCGACGGGCGGTCTGCAAGTCATCGATGTCAAAAGCTTGCAATACGAGTTTGTTGCGCTTGATGTGGTGGGCGATATGACCTTCTTCTCAGACGAAAAGGCGTATGTGGCAGAGATCAACTCGGTACTTTCGATTGATCTGGCAACGATGCTGCCTCAAAACCGGATTCAGATTGGAGGAAATGACATCACGGTCCGAAACGTGATCTCCGGTTATAGCAATCAGTCCAGCTAATGCCCGAACCCGCCTCCGGTTGCTTGGGATAATCGCTCCGTTCATGCTCTGTTCATATTGGCGTCATCGTCTGTCCATCTGGGCAAGCTACACTAAGATACATCGCCTGGATGTGACGGGCTGGATCCGAATGAAGACAGGAGAGGACGAGGATGAAGGAGCAAGCAATAAACAACGGAACGATCGGTAGAGACAGCGGGGCTGCAAAGAGGAAGGGATGGCGCAAACTCGGCTATGTGGCGCTGGGCCTGGTCGGTGCACTGGTGCTGTTAATGGCGGTGATCTATATCGTCAATCTCGTCGGCAATGCCATCGATAAAGGCAAGATCGAGCCTTATGGCCAGCATGTTACAGTGGACGGCAAACAGATGAATGTCCTTATCCAAGGGGAGGGCGAGGAGACGATCGTGCTCCTGCCGGGCTACGGCACAGCAGCACCAGCGCTCGACTTCAAGCTGCTGATCGACGAACTGTCGCCGTCGTATAAGGTAGTGGCGATCGAGCCGTTCGGATACGGGCTAAGCGATGGCGCCGAGCCAGACCGCACCGCGCCGCAGATCGTCAGCGAGGTGCACGAGGCGCTGCAGCAGCTGGCGATCGACCGCTATATCCTGATGGGGCATTCGATCGCCGGCATCTATGCAATCGAGTATGTCGATACGTATCCTGATGAGGTGAAAGCCTTTATCGGTATCGACAGCAGCGTGCCGAACCAGCCCAATATGGATGTGGAGCTGCCGGTTAGCCTGTTCCGCTTCGCCAAGCAATCCGGCCTGATCCGGATCGGGACGATGTTCGGCGGCGACCCTTATGCTGGTTCCGGCTTTGACGAGGCGACCAAGACACAAATAAAGCGGATCTCAAGAGTCTACGGCAACAACCCGACCGTCATGAACGAAATGCGCCATATCGGCTCTAACTTCAAGGCAATTCAGGGCCGCGCCTTCCCGGCGGAGCTACCGGTATTGCTCTTCGCTCAGGCCCACAACGCAAGCTTCCCGACCTGGGTCGAGCTGCATCAGGAGCAGGCCGACGCTTCCGATTACGGGCAGCTCGTCACGATGGACGGCGAGCACTATTTGCACCATACGCACTGGAAGGAAATTGCCGCGCAGTTCGATACCTTCTGGCGCTCTTTACAGCAAGCTCAAGGCACAACGCCTTGAGGTAGAAAAAAAAGGTTCCGCTCCCGGTTGAGGGCGGAACCTTTTTTATAGAGGGATGTCGTCCTGTAATGGACGCTCAGGATTAATTGGACGCCGGTACGACATCGGAGCCTGTATCGTGCGCCAGACATTCGTCGGAGCAGTAGCCCTGGTGAGCATCCAGACAACTATCGCAGACCAGATGCTGCAGGTGACATGTATCGTCGACGCAATTGATGTAATGATCGGTCGGGGTGCCGCAATGATGACATTTGCCGACGGTGACATCCTCGTCCGTCTGGTTGACCCGGACAGAGATCCGCTCATCGAATACATACATCTTGCCGTCGAACAGTCGACCCTGAACCTCAGGGTCCTTGCCATACGTCACGATGCCGCCATCGAGCTGGGCGACGTCCGTGAAGCCTTCGCTCAGCAGCACGCCGGTCAGCTTCTCGCAACGGATACCGCCTGTGCAGTAGGTGAGGATCGTCTTGTCCTTGGCATCCGGCAGGTTGGCACGGATCCACTCGGGGAATTCGCGGAACGACTCCACCGTCGGACGGATCGCGTTGCGGAAGTGTCCCAGATCGTACTCGTAATCATTGCGACCATCGACAATGATGACATCGTCCCGCTGCAGCTGTTCATGGAACTCTTTGGGCGACAGACGCTTGCCGCTTAGCTTGTTCGGGTCCAGATCCTTCTCGTAACGAAGCGTGACCAGCTCCTTTTTCGGACGCACGAACAGCTTTTTGAAGGCATGGCCGTCATGCTCGTCGATCTTGAACACCATATCCTTGAACGGTTCCTGCGCATGCATATGCGCCATGTAAGCGTCGGTCTGCTCGACCGTGCCGGAGAGTGTGCCGTTGATGCCTTCCTCGGCGATCAGGATGCGCCCTTTGACTCCGAGCGATTTGCAGTAGGCGAGGTGCTCGGCGGCGTAGGACTCATAGTCGTCGAGATGGACATATTTATAATACAGCAAGATGCGGTAAGGTAGCTTTTCCATGTGATTCTCCTGACTTGTCTGAATGTATACTTGCACAATCTGCTACCCTCGGAGTATGCAGACATACCCTAGTATACCTCAATTGGCTCGACTTTTGTAGGCATGTGAAATCTTGACTTGTAAACAATCGCAGGGCGATATATTATATTTAATTATAAGTAGATATATTTAGATATAAATAGGAGTGGTGGATGTCATGAAGAAATGGATGCTGCAAGGTTCGCTTGCGACCGTATTGGCCAGTAGCCTGCTGCTCGCGGGATGCGGCGCGAACAACCAGCAAGCAAACTCGACGCCTCCCGCGCAGTCGACCCCGGCAACGCAAAACCAGGCTGAGGAACCAGCCGCAGAATTGCCGAAGGGGGATGTGGAGCTGACGTTATCCGCCGCAGCCAGTCTGACCGATGCTCTGCAGGAGATCGAGCAACAATACAAAGCAACGCACCCGCATGTCACGTTACGCTTCAACTTCGGCGCCTCCGGCTCGCTGCAGCAGCAGATCGAGCAGGGCGCACCCGCCGATCTGTTCCTCTCCGCGGCGTCCAAGAACATGGAAGCGCTCGTGGAGAAAGGACTGATCGACGCCAGTCAGCGCACCGCGCTGCTGAACAATGAGCTGGTCGTTGTGACGGCGAAGGATGCGGCCTTCTCGCTCGATGGACTGGAGGATCTGAAGCTCGCAGACATCCGCACGCTGGCGATCGGCATCCCGGAGAGCGTACCGGCAGGCAACTATGCGAAGGAAGCGCTGACCGCCGCGAATCTGTGGGACGACCTGACCCCCAAGACGGTCCAGGCCAAGGATGTGCGGCAGGTGCTCCAGTACGTCGAGACCGGCAATGCCGAGGCCGGCTTCGTCTACAAGACCGATGCGCTCTCGACTGACCAAGTAGACATCGCCTTTGCAGTAGACGCTGCGCTGTACCCGGCAGTCACTTATCCGATCGGCATCATCAAGGACACCGACCATCCCGACGAAGCCGAGGCGCTTTATACCTATCTGCAGACGGATGAGGCGCTGGGCATCTTCGAGCGCTACGGATTTTCCATCCCTGCGTCGCGATGAGTCTGGACTGGCAGAGCTACTGGACGCCGATCCGACTGTCGCTGCAGGTCGCGCTGCTCGCCAGCGTCCTGGTCGCGCTGCTGGGCGTTGCCGCTGCCTGGTGGATGAACCGCCGCACATTCCGAGGCAAGACGGTGATCGAGACGTTGTTCATGCTGCCGCTTGTGCTGCCGCCGACGGTCGTCGGGTTCGTACTGCTCGTGGTGCTTGGGCGCAAGAGCTGGCTCGGGCAGCTGGCCGAGCGGGTCTTCCAGGCGCCGATCATTTTCAGCTGGTGGGCTGCCGTCATCGCTGCCGTCGTCGTCGCCTTTCCGCTCGTCTACCAGACGATGAAGGTGGGACTGGCGGCGGTCGACCGCGATCTGGAGGATGCGGGAAGGTCGACCGGTGCCAATGAGTGGCAGGTGTTCCGCTACATTACGCTGCCGCTGGCGCAGCGCTCGCTCGTCTCAGCCTTTATCCTCGGCTTCGCCCGCAGCCTCGGGGAGTTCGGCGCGACGTTGATGATCGCAGGCAATATTCCCGGCAAGACCCAGACGGTGCCGACCGCGATCTACGTCGCCGTCGACTCCGGCAATCTGACGATGGCATGGGTATGGACGGGATCGGTCGTCGTCATCTCGTTTATCATGCTATGGTTCGCGAGGAAAGGATAGCCGGATTGCCGACTGCTGTTGTCGCACAGCAACGCAACCTCCGTGCTGAGAGCTCGCAAGGATGGTGGGTGTCGAATGATTCTGGAAGTCGGCGCGCCCCATATGTGCTAGGTAGCTAGGCGCGGGCAAGGAACATAGACAAGGGGAGCGGGGCTGCCTGACGCGAGATGCTGTGTCGGAGACGCGCAAGACCCTTTTTAATGCAGGTACATAAAAAACTGGCCCTTTGCAAAAGCAAGGAGGCCAGTTTTTTTAGAATATAGGGAGTTCGACCGCCGTCATGCCACCGGACTCAGTCGCAGGTCTGATCACCGAGGTCGGCGGACGGATGACCCATGGGGCAGTTATCGCTCGCGAGTATGGGCTGCCAGCTGTCGTCGGCGTCGAGGGCGCCACCTCGCGCATCCGGGACGGCCAGCGCATCCGTCTGCACGGGAGCGCAGGCTACGTCGAGCTGTTATAATAGAGCGATGAACACACAACTATTAACAGACGGACTAACGATTATCGCAGCCTGTCGCGAGCAGACCAACGACATCTGGGATGCCCATTACGGGGCCGCTGCCATCGGCAGCGCCTTGTTCGCGTCCTCGGGCTGGCTGTCGCCGCAGTCCGCGGCGCGTGTCGAAGCTCAGGCCGCAGCTATGGTGAAGGCAACGCTCGATCCGGCATATGCCGCAGCTGACAGCGATAGCGGATGCGAGGAGACGACTGCCGCAACAGCCATCCTCGACGCGCTCGATAGTACGATCGGCGAGCTGCACTGGGTCGGGCATCCTGTCATCTACAGCGCCTCCAGCTTGCTGGCGATCCATCAGTTGCAACGCTGGGGGAGCAGTGAACAACTGAGCGGTCTGACCGCGCTCATCCGTGCCTTCGAGCGGACGATCCCCGGTCGGTCGTGGATCGGCTACTCGGCAGCAGAGGTGCGTCGGATGCAGGTGACTGTAGAGGATGGCTTCCCGACCATTTCGCATCCGAGAGAGCTATCGACGCTTGTCCTGGAGCAACTGGCTGCCTTCCCCGTCATTTATCGCGCGGAGGCACATCACGACTTGATGGGCCATATGTTGACCTATGCGCATGCGCTCAATATTTTGTTCGATCTGGGTCATGTCTCCTTCTTCGAGCGGGGGGTGCCGCCGCTCTTGAAGCTGGTCAAGGTATTGCGCAGCAGCATCGATCTGCCGCATGACGACCCGGTCCGCCTCGTCTCGCCAGTCGATCGGCTGCCCTTGCAGCCTGCGCAGCGGGGGCGGTGGCTGCCGACCGACGAGCGCTACTGGCAGCGGGACTATAGCGGCATCGACTGGGATTTCGGCCATGTCTTCAAGTTTGCCCACAGCTTCTACGATCATCTAGGACGCGTGTCTAATCGGAAGCCCGCTTATGAGGAGCAATTGCGATATCTCATCGTTCCTTGACGGGAAATCGAGTATAATAGAAAGGATAGTCTGACCGTTGGAGGAGATCGATGTTTGCCCGCATGTCATTATTCAAAAAGTTAATCCTGGCGCTCCTGCTGATGTTCCTGGCGATCGTTGTCATCTTCTGGTGGATCTACCAACTCAACGTCAAGGATATCCAGCAGGAGCTCCGCAACAACAAGCTCGGCGAAGTCCGATTCGTCACCTCGCAGTTGAATGCCCAGTTCGAGCAGATCCTGCTCAACGTCCAGACCCTCTCCGAGGATCAGACGGTGCGGGAATATCCCTATGCCCTGGTCTATGGCGACGACTACTCGCGCTACGAGGCCAAGCTGACGCTGATCGACAAGCTGGCCCTGAACAGCGCTTCGACCGCATGGAATAATCGCGTCGTGCTCTACTACCCGGAGTACAAGCAGACGGTAACGCTGGATAACCGCCTGGCCGCCCAGCCCTTCGAGCTGCCTCCAGGCAAGTATAACCAATGGACGATCTTGCCGGACCCGGATGGCGTAGACGACTATGTGCTGCTCACGTCTGGCCGCAGAAGTCCGTTAATTATCGAGACCCGCGTCTCCCTGGACAATCTGCGCAAGCTGCTGTCCCAATACACGTCGGGCAATCCACTGCTGTATAATCCGCGCCTGGACAGGGTGATCCGGACAGACGACAAGTCGCAGCTGGCTGCCGCCGACAGCCGTATATTGCCGCGGCTCCAGGATGACAGCGGTTATTTCCATGAGACGATAGACGGCACCCACTTCCTGATTACGTATATGAGGTCGGAGTTCTCGGATCTGTACTTCGTGGACTATCATCCCGTCTCTTCGCTGACGGAGCCGCTCCGCCGCAACAATATGTGGTTCGTCGCCGCCATCGTCGCGCTGCTCGCTGTCTCGATCGCGTATAGCCTGACCTTGCGCAGACAGGTCGAGCGCCCGGTGTACAAGCTGCGCAAGGCGATCGACCGATTCGACCGGGGCGACTATACGAGCCGGGTGGAGCCGATTCCGTCCAAGGAATTCCAGCTGCTGGGCAGCTCCTTTAACCGGATGGCGGAAAATACGCAGGTGATGATCGAGCAGATCCTGCTCGGCGAGCTGGCGGTCAAGGAGGCGCGTCTGAGCCAGTATCAGTCCCAGATCAACCCGCACTTCCTGTACAACTGCCTGAACTATATCCAGAGCAAGGCAAGCATCGCCGATCATCAGGCGGTCACCGCCATGACCTTGCATCTGGCCGCTTATTATCGCTATATCCACAAGGTCGAGGAGGCGGATGCGAGTCTCGAGGAGGAGTTGTCCTTTGTGGAGAGCTATCTCTCGATCCTGCACATGAGGAAAAAATCGATCACCTACGACATCGAGGTGCCGGAGCAGCTCCGGACTCGGCGGATGCCGCGGATGATCTTGCAGCCGCTCGTCGAGAACTGCGTCCAGCATGGCATCGAGCCTGCGCTGGACCCAGGTCGCATCGAGATCCGGGCAGGGGTGGGCGAAGGCGGATGGTGGATCACGGTCGCCGACAATGGCGTAGGCATGGAGCCGGAGCGCTTGGCGTTGATCGCAAGACATATGGAGGAGTTCACGCGGACGGAGAGCCGGATCGGCGTCGGCGTCCGCAATGTCAATCAACGATTGAAGCTGTACGGCGGCAGCCGCTCGGGTCTGGCCATCGCCTCCGAGCGCGGAGTAGGGACGACGTATACGATTACGATAGAGCAGCAGGAGGAAGACAATGCTTAACCTTTTGTTAGTAGATGATGAAGCGTATGTCATCGACGACTTGGAGATTGCTTTTCCATGGGATCATTATGGGATCGAGCAGGTGTACAAGGCGTATTCCGGTCCACAGGCGATCAAGATGCTCGAAGCGCACCGGATCGATCTGGTCATGACGGATATCGCGATGCCGGTCATGACGGGGCTGGAGCTGATCCGTCAGATCAGGCAGACGAAGCCTGAGCTGGCCTGTATCCTGTTGACGGGGTTCGCCGAGTTCGAATATGCCAAGGAAGCGATCGAGCAGGGCGTCGTCGAATATCTCATCAAGCCGCTCGACCACAAAAAGCTGGCCGCTTGCCTGGAGAAAACGACTGGCGTCCTGCGCGAGCAGCGGCAGCAGGCCGACGCTTACCAGCAAGCGCTCAGCAGCTTTCGCGAGCACCTGCCGGCCTTGCAGGACAAGCTGCTCAACGAACTGCTCGACGGTCGCGCTTATGCGAGCGAGTCGCTGCAGGAGAAGCTGGAGGAGTATCGGCTTCACATCCGCGAGGGAGATACCTTCTCCTTGCTGCTCGTGCGGTTGGAGGAGCGGTTCAACCGGTATGGGGAGCATAGTCTGACCTTGTTCGAATACGCCGTGACCAATATCGCCTCCGAGCTGTTCGGCGACCAGTTCGAGGTCTGGCACGCCAAGGAGTCGCAAGGCTACCTCGTCTTCGTCCTGCAGCTATCGCCCGGACAGAGAGACTTGTCGAAGGCAGAGCTTACAGATGAGCTGAGCCGCCGTTCCCGGCAGCTGCATGCCAATGTCAACGAATACTTGAAGGGTGGGATCAGCGCTGTCCTGACGACGCCCGGACAGTTCCGCCGCGACCTCGTCTCGATGCACGACAGCGCAGTGGCGGCGCTCCGCAGTCAGGTCGGGGAGGGGAGCGGATTTTTCCTCTCGCTCGCAGACTTGCCCAAGAAGGTGCGCTTCCAGTCGCTCAGCGCGTTGTATGAGCCGCCGACCTTCAATCAGCTGCTGGAGTCGGGGCGGTGGGAGGAGTTCGACGAACGGTTGAAACGACTCGCCACGGAGTATGAGACGCTGCAAGGCGCGACGGTGGAGCATCTGGACGAGATCCAGAGCGTGCTGATGGCGGCCTTCCATTATGTCGCGCATACGAATCGCGTGCTGCTGACGGAGCTGGTAGGGGAGGATCTCTCGCACAAGATGCTCTTCCGCTCGCTGACCCAGCTGCTGCAATGGGCGAGCCGCATCGCCAATACGCTGCGGGACAAGCTGGAGACGCGTTCGGTCAGTCAGCAGGAGGCGCTGCTCCATACGATCGAAGCGTACATCGATGAACAGCTGAGCGCGATCAGCCTGCAAGCGATCGCCGACCATGTCCGGCTGCACCCGGTCTATGTGTCCAAGCTGTTCAAGCAGCTCAAGGGGATGAGCATCAGCGATTATATCCTGCGCGTGCGGATGGATCAGGCGACCTATCTGCTGAAGCACACCTCGGACAAGATCTACGCGATCGCCGAGAAGGTCGGGTATTCCAATTCGCAATATTTCATTAAAGTATTCCGCGACCAGTTCGGCAAGACGCCGCAGGAGTATCGCGACCAGAGCTGAAGCCTGGAGGGGGGCTCAAAAGAGGGCCTATGGTCACGGGATCGATCTTCCGATCGCTGTTGAAATAAAAGAAGAGACGTTCTCCTCACCACAAGTTGTGGGAGGAGAGCGTCTTTTTTACTAATAAGCTTATTTTACCGAATCATACCATTCGTTGACTTCCTTGGTGATGTCCGCTCCGCCCGAGGAGAGGTAACGCTCGACGAAGGCGTCGAAATCATCGAGCGGCGTGCTGCCGTAAATAATTTTGTTGACGACTTCCTTCTCCAGCTTGTCGAGCATGTCGCCTTTGGAGAGCATCGTCTTGGTCGAAGCGCCAGCGAACATGTTCATCATCGTGGCATCCTTCTGATCGATGACGATCTTGGCGGCGACGATCTGCTCAGGGATCGATTGGGCCATCGTTTCCTCGAACAATGACTCCGGCTGTTTGCCGTTAGCCAGGTCAGCCAGGGTGTTCAGACGCAACGAAGGGATGATCGCGCCGTCGAAACCAAGCGTGTAACGGATCGTGTCGACCCAGCCGCCCGGAATTTTGTCCGTGTCTTGCTCGCGGTAGATCTCGCCGTTCGGACCAAATGCATAGTCATAGCCTTCGGCGAAGCCGTACTCGAACTCGCTGCCTTCCGACGGTTTGGCCCAGTTCTCATACAGGTAGTTCTGGTAGACGAAGAAGGCGTCTTTGTTTTTCATGTCTTTGTTGATCAGGATCGCGCCGGTGCTGGTAGGTGTTCCGTGGCGACCGACTTTGCCGTCTGGGCCTGCAGGGAGCGGATACGCTTTATACTCGGCGCCTGGTACGTTTTGTTTCACGTCCGGGAGCGGCCAGCCTGTCATCCAGTAAGGACCGACGATGATGCCGGATTTGCCTGCGGTGAACGCTTCTGCTGCCTTGGACTCGTCATGCAGTCCGGCTTCCTTGTCGATGTATCCTTTGGCCATCCAGTCCTTCAACACAGCCAGACCTTCCTTGATCTCCGGCTGGATGGTGCCGTAAGCGAGCGTGCCCTCGTCAGTCAGATTCCATTGGTTCGGCATGCCGCCGAACATTCCGAAGATCCAGCCCGCATCCGACATCCACGTGTTCAGGTTGTTTTTGAAGCCGATCGACAGCGCGACCGTGTCCTTCTGGCCGTTGCCGTCAGGGTCCTGGTTCACGAAGGCGTCCATGACCGTCTCCAGTTCGTCCAATGTCGTCGGCGCTTTCAGGTTCAGCTTTTTCAGCCAATCCTCGCGGATGTACATGACCGGATCGTTATTATAAGCATTCTCAAGAATCGGGATTGCCATCCGCTTGCCGTCGCGGATATAAGGATTCCATACGGAAGGGTCCTCCGCCATCGCTGCCTTGTACGTCTCCGAAGCATACTTGTCGAACAACTCGCCAGCATCAACGAATTGGCCGGATTCGATCAGATCCATCGTCAGCGAGCGAGCGCCGCGGAAGGCGATGATGTCGGGCATTTTTTGACCGGAGGTCAGCATCAGACGCAGCTTGGTCTCGTAGGCATTGTTTTGGTCGCTGACGGTCCAGAGGTACTTGATATCGATGTTGAAGCGCTCTTTGGCCCAGCGGGTATGGACATTGTCTTCGATATTTTCGCCGTTCTTGAACTTGATCGAGCTGGTGATCGGGAATACGGTCGAGATCGTCACCGGCTCGGTATATTTGCCATCTTCGAAAGGTGCGGAGTAGAAGCCGTCTCCCTCGGCAGCGCCTACGCCAGACTCGGATGTGTTGGCGTTGCTGCCGCAAGCGGCCAGGGCGCCGGCCAGCATGGTCGAAGCCATCAGCACGGCGAACGGTTTTTTGAACTTGTTGCTCATGTGGTAGTTCCCCCTAATTCACTTATTATAATACAGATGAAGCTCGTTGTGTTATGCGTCTGATGCCTAGCAAATTCCGGCACCACCTCCTTAACTATGCGGGCGAGCAGCCTTCCCTATTCCTTGACCGCGCCGATGACGATCCCTTTGACGAAGAAGCGTTGCAGGAACGGATAGACGATCAGGATCGGCGCCATGCCGATAAAGATCTGTGCGGCCTTGACGGTACGCTGGGAGATGTTCTCCAGATCCTCCGGTCGAGCCGACACCTTGGTGAAGTCTTGCTGGACGATGACCGTCTGCAGGAAGGTCGCCAAAGGATAGTTTCTGTGATCGGTCATGAAGATCAACCCGTCGAACCAAGAGTTCCAATGGAACACCATCGCGAACAACGACAAGGTGGCGATAGCCGGCATCGAGACGGGCAGGTAGACGCTGAAGAGCGTCCGTACATGACCCGCGCCATCGATGCACGCCGCCTCTTCCAGCTCGCGGGGCACTCTTCGGAAGAAGTTAAGCATCAGGATCATATTCCACACATTGACGGCGGTCGGCAGGATGAGCACCCACATCGTGTTCATCATGTTCAGGTTTTGGATGAGGATATAGAACGGAATCAATCCGCCGTTGAACAGCATCGTGAACACGAAAAACCAGGTATAAAAATTACGGCGTCTGAAGCTGCTGTTCTCCTTGGAGAGCGGATAAGCCGCCAATACGACGACGATCATGCTGATCGCGGTTCCGAACACCGTCCGTTGCACCGCAACCCAGAGCGAGGTCAAGAAGTTCTCATTGTCCAGCGTCTTGGCATACGCGTCCAAGTTGAAGTCGACGGGGATCAAGCCGACCAGATTGGCATTGGCAGGCGCCTTGCCGCTGAAGGAGATCGCCAGGATATGAATCAACGGAATGATGCACAGGATCGAAAGCACGGCAAGAAACGAGTAGTTAAAGGCTGCGAATACGCGATACGGTTTTGTTTTGTGATACATAAGGCTGGTTCCTCCCTTCTAGAAAATGCGGTAATTGGCGAATTTGTAGGCCATCCGATAGGCCGCAACGATCAGCACGAACCCGACCACCGACTTGAATAATCCGACTGCAGCAGAGAATCCGAACTGTCCGTCGATCAAACCGATGCGATAGACGAAGGTGTCGATAATATCGCCCTTGTCGTAGACCAATCCGTTATACAGATTGAAGATCTGGTCGAACCCTGCGTTGAGGATGTTGCCCAGCGACAAGGTGCCGACGACGATCATGATCGGGATGAGCGAAGGGATCGTAATCGCCCATGTCTGTTGCCAGCGGCCTGCACCGTCAACCTCGGCTGCTTCGTACAAGGCGGGATTGATACCAGCCAGGGAAGCGAGGAAGATGATTGCGCCAAAGCCGAACTCCTTCCAGATGTCGCTTAGGACGACGACGACCCGGAACCAATTGCCATCTCCCAGGAAGAAGACTGGCTCGATATTGAACATGGCAACAAGCGCCTGGTTGATCAGACCCTTCATAGACAGCATGTCCAGCAGGATGCCGCCGAGGATAACCCACGACAGGAAGTGGGGGAGATAGACCAACGTCTGCACCGAACGCTTGAAGGCCGACAGTCGCACCTCGTTAAGCAACAGGGCAAACACGAGTGGCGCGATTAAGCCGCCGACCAGCTTCATGCTGGCAATGATGAGCGTGTTCCAGACGACCTGCAGGTTCTCAGGCGTGTTGAACAAATACTTGAAGTGATCCAGTCCGACCCAGTTCGACTGGCTGAAGCCCAGCCAGGGCTTGAAGTCCTGGAAGGCTATGACGATGCCGACCATCGGCACATAAGCAAATACAATGGTCAAGATCAACGCTGGCAACACCATGGCATCTAGCGCAATCGTACGCGTCCACTTGCCACGTTTTTTTTGCCGTCCGCTCAAGGCCGGCGTTGTCCCGCTGCTGGCGGGAGTAGAGGATGTCTTCATCGATACGCTTCCTTTCTGTAGCTCAGCTTCTGTTATATGTAGTATAAGAGCAGAGCCTCAGGGTCGGACATGATGAATCCATAACTTACATAACAAAATGTTAAGCTTGGTGTAAAAATCGGATAAGTGCTCGTGTAAAAATACCGCTTGTGAAAAACACGGCAGCAGATATATAGTAGAAATAGGTAAATATTCCTTTTTCAGATGACCCTACCGATCATCCGGACTATGAAGCTGCGTTCTACATTTGGGGGAGGCCACTTTGTTGAAGACATTCATTAGGTTCATGGTATTCATGCTGCTTTGCTCTATCACATTTGCAAGCGCAGCCACGGCAGAGGAAGCGAAGCCGATCAAGGTCTATGTGGACGAAGAGGAACTGACCTTCGACGTTCCCCCGCTCTTGTATCATTACACTACATACGTAGAATTCCGCAGCTTGTTCAAGGCGCTTGATTACGAGATCAGCTATGATGCTGCAGCCAAGCGGATACGCGCACGATCTGCTGATGGAGAGATCACGATCGAATTGACGGTCGGCTCAAGCACCGCTATCATCAATGGCGAGAGCGTCTCCAGTCCGTTCCAACCGCTCCTTAGAGAAGGCCGGACGCTGGTGCCGCTGCGCTTCGTCGCTAAGGCGACTGGCGCCCATGTAGAATGGTATCCTGAAACGCAAACTATTACCGTTGTAATGCCAGTGCTCAACAAGTCCTACGTTGCTTCAATTGAGCGCCTTCTTCAGAAGCTGGGGGATGCGGAATCGAGCGGCAATATTGCGGAGGTTAGCTCTTTCTTACACACGAACGCCAATGAATATATGAAGGAGCAAATGACAGGATATCTGAAAAAAGTAAACATCACAACTAATTATGAACTGATCGCAATTAGCAATTGGGAAAAAACGAGTGTTATGCTCAGAGCCAACAAAATAACCAACAAAATCAGCGGCGGCTTCTACCTCGATAACAACTCGGAAATCAATATGACGTTAACTCGCGAAAGCGACAGTGCGGAGTGGAAAATCGAAGATATATATCCATTAAGTATAGAATACATATCTGGTCAGGGTCAGCTCCTCGAGCAACCAGTGGTCCCAGATGATGACAAAGTCAAGATTATGGCACTATTGGAAGAAGAAAAGAACGCCCTCAATAACAGAGACACCAAGCAGCACCTGGCAACTCTTGATCCAAACTTTGCAGGGCCTATCAGAAAAAAAACCGATAGTAAGGAACCATTTGATAATCTTGATTTGCAACTAGAGCTAGAGTCAAAGAGAATCATATATTATGATGGTGCTGAAGCTTATGTACACGTCGTCCAAAAAATCTATTTGAAGTCAAACGATCCTTCGCAAGGTATTAGTCGAGAAATTGTACAACCACTGTTTAAGCTTGAAGACGGTAGCTGGCGACTACGTCCGTTCACCTACGATCTGGATTAGGCAGAGGTTATAATCCTAAATCTATCAATCATAAAAATTATCCTTGTTGAAAGGTATCGCTGGAGCTATAGTTAAAATTATGCAATCAGGACAAATCTTCCTGTATGCAGGCTGTATGCTCTGTTCAAGGAGCAAGAGCAAGGCGCAGTTTACATTGTCGAGGAGGCTAACAGGTTGAAGAAGGCATTTTGGTTAACGGCATTAATTACAGTTTTAACGCTTGCATTGGCAGGGGGCGCCTCGGCGGCGCAGCCAAAGGAAATCACGGTTTGGCTGGAGGAGGAGCAGCTTTCGTTTGATGTCCCGCCGTTGCTCCACAATAATGTGACCTATGTGGAGTTCCGCGGCTTGTTCACAGCACTGGACTTTGAGATCGCCTATGACGCAGCTGCTAAGCGAATCACAGCGTTATCTTACGACGAAGAGACGGAGATTGAAATGACGATTGGCTCGAATCGTACCTTGATCAACGGCGAGCCTGCATCGGGTCAGGTCCAGCCGCTCGTCCGCGATGGTCGCACACTCGTGCCTCTGCGTTTCGTTGGCGAGGCAACAGGGCTCAATGTTGCATGGGATGGCGTCGAGCGTACGATTACCATGTCGGCCCCGGTACCGGACGAGGCGTATCTCGCTTCTCTGGAAGCCTTCCTGCAAAAGCTTGGTCAAGCCGAGAGCAGCGGTGACATCGCCGCTGTCCGTGCATTGCTGGACAAACGCTCCCCTAGCTATGATACGATCGATCAAACGTTGACTGCGCATCTGGCTAATGTGAAAATTGTCTCTGTATATGAAATGTTTGATATCGGCGACTGGAGCGATACATCCGTCGAGCTCCTCGTAGATAACTTATCAACCAAAGTAAGCGGCGGTTTTTTCCTCGATCACAACTCCAGCCTTGTCCTCGATCTGACACGTGATGGCAAGGATAGAGAATGGAAGATCGAAGAAATCTGGACATTCGGCAAAGAATACACCAACGTTGATAAGCTCATCGGGACGGAGGCGACCGTGCCTGCGGATGAGAAGGCCAAAATCATCGCGGTGCTGGAGGAGCAGTTCGCTGCAAGCAATGCCGAGGATATGGACAGGTATATGGCAACCATTGATCCCAATGTCGACGGTTATGCTTCGATCAAGGACTTTCTTGAATTGATTTTTGAGGAATATGATCTGAACTACGAGCTGAACGACAAGAAGATCATAGGTTATGATGGAAACGTAGCTCATATCTATATGGTACAGACTACAACGAAGATAAAAGGATCGGACTTTACGGATAATCGACTTGAGGCTATCGTAAAGATCAGCAAACAGAAGGATGGCAAATGGCTGATCGGCGACACGACCGTCCTGGACACAGAAGAAATCTGACGCCTGGCTCTCTGGCGCAGCTCCGTTTAGGCGGACTGCGCTTTTTTTCATCACTGAGCGATGTTCCGCTTCATCAAAATATTTTGAGTTGACGCCTACACCGCGACAAAGTAAAATCCCTACAAGTGTCATTGGAGTCAGTAGAGTCAGTACTAGAGCTGGCAGAGGTGATAGAGGAGGCGAATATGATGAGCGACAAATGCGATGTTTTTTTGCAGTGGGCCAGAGAACACGGTTGGGCAATCGTGGATAATAAAAGGGGAGAGGTTCAACTAAACGAAGAGTTTCTGGCCAGGTATAAGGAAATCCCAGCAGATTACCTGCAATTATTGACCATTGTCTCCGAATGTGTAGCGCCGGACGAGCAAACATGGTTTCTCTGCGAGTCGGATTACAACGGGAGCTCGGATGCCGAGTTTCGTTGGGATGAGTTTGAACGACTCAGTCTGGAGGCAGCGGCCGGGGACGAGGCGTGGGCATCCGAAATCATCGCATGGTGGGATCGACATCTGCCCATTGTCCTGTCTGTGGACGGCGAATATTCGTTCTACGCTGTGGAGCTGGCGACTGGCGCGATCGTGCACGGCGCCGAGCCGGAGTTCGAAGAGGTGGATGTCGTAGCCCCGCACCTGGAGGCATTCTACGATTACCTGATGGAGCACAACAACTGAACGGAGAGGGTGGATCAAGCATGGACCGTGTAGCCGCCTATTACGAGACGATTGATGAAGAGACGCGATTCAGCCGGAACTCGCGACGCATCGAATACTTGACGACGACCCATGTCCTCGATCCGCACCCATGGGTTGTACGTAGGCAAGATATAGCAATTCGCCGCAGGGTCTAAGATTTATGACTATTGCGCCGTCAATACGATCGGACCGTCGGCCGTAATCGCGATCGTATGCTCGTACTGGGCAGAGAGCGAGCCGTCTGCGGTACGAGCTGTCCAGCCGTCGGCGTCGATCGTCATCCGCGCGGTGCCGATGTTGATCATCGGCTCGATCGTCATCACCATGCCTTCCTTCAGACGGAAACCCTTGCCGGGCGTACCGATATGCGGATAGTTCGGCTCCTCATGCATCTCCCGTCCGACGCCATGGCCGAGCAGGTCGCGCACGACGCCATAGCCATGCTGCTCGGCATGGGACTGCACGGCATGCATGACGTCGCCGATCCGATTGCCGACGACCGCCTGGGCGATCCCGCGCTCGAGACATTCCTTGGTCACCTGCATGAGCGTACGGGCTTCATCAGACACCTCGCCGACGGCATAACACCATGCAGAGTCTCCGATCCAGCCGTCGGCCTCGGCGACGATGTCGATGGTGACGATGTCGCCCTGCCGGAGCGGCTTGGTGCTCGGGAAGCCGTGCGCGATCACATCGTTGACGGATGCGCAGGTCGCATACGGATAGCCGTTGTAGCCGACCGTATGCGCGTTGGCGTGATTGTCCTTCAGATGCTTAATCGCGAATTGCTCAATCTCCATCGTCGAGATGCCCGGGCGGATCATCGGGGCGATTGCTTGATGGAAGGCTGCGACGATCTGGCCCGCTCTCCGCATCTGTTCGATTTCGGCTTTTGACTTCAAGATGATCATTATTTATCTCTCCTTAGGTGTCAGAGCTGCGAAGATCAGATCGACCAGCATGTGCTCGTTCATCTCCTGACGCATATCGTGGTGGATGTTCAGCGCGGCGTAGCCGACCAGCGAGCCAAACACCAGATTCGCCGTTTGCTCGGGAGACGGGGAAGCCGTGTCGGTGCGGATCAACGCCACAAACGGCAAGTAGATTCGCTGCTGGAATTCGGCATACAGCTTGCTGAACCGATTGCCCGGGATATGGTGGAAGTTGTCGGCTACCGTTTTGAGCAGGATGAAGATGGCGGGATCGAGCGAGCAATGCCGCAGCAGCAGACTGGCGTAACGCTCGGCCGGACGCGTAGCGACATCATGATCCGACCATGCGGGGCGAACCGCCGACTCGGTGCGTTCAAGCGCATCCCATAGCAAATCCTCGAGCAGCATCTGTTTATTTTTGTAATAATGATACACCGTGCCATAGCCGAGCTCAGCCTTGACTGCAACGTCGCGGATTTCGAACTGAATGCCTTTCTCCAGATAGACTTCCGCTGCAGCTTGCATAATCTGGGTCATCCGCATCTCGCGGATCGCCTCATTTTGTTCCTTGGTACGTGGGGACATGGCGCCTCCTTTTTTGACCTGCTGTCATGTCGATATAAAAAAATATACCTCATTTCATCCAAACGAGCAACTGCAACTACGCTCCGCGACGCGCGTTTTTTGTGATACACTTTGATGGTTAGGTAAAAATTTCTAACCGCTTGCACTTTAATAGTAGAGGAGATTATGGAGATGGAAAAAGAGGTTTTTGATGAGTTTAAGTGGATCAATGAAAGCAAGGCCACTTATGAGAATGGCAGCTTGGTCATTGAAGCCGCGCCAAAGAGCGATTTTTTCTGTAACAATGGCGCTACGTCGGAGGCAGGGATAACGCCAGATAGTTTACATAATGCGCCTTTTTATTACCAGGAGGTAACCGGAGACTTCGTCATGCGCGTCCAGATATCTCATGAATTTAAGGACGTGTACGATGCGGGCGTCATTATGGTTATGCAAGACTTTCAGGTTTGGGCGAAGGCCTGCTTTGAAAAAACCGACTTTGATACCAACGCTGTCGTCAGCGTCGTGACCAACCAAACCTCCGATGACGCCAATGGCTGCAATATCGATGGAGATACGGTCTGGCTGCAGGTTGCAAGAGTAGGCAACAATTTCGCCTTCCATTATTCGCTGGATGGCCGCAAGTTTGATATGATGCGCTTTTTCAGCTTGCCTGTCGGAGAGACGATCAAGGTAGGACTCGTCGCGCAGTCGCCGCTCGGCCAAGGCGGCGCCCGCTACTTCCGCCATTATTCGCTGCAAGCTGTGACCGTGAACAATATTAGAGCGGGGATGTAGTCGAATTATGGGAGAGTGCGACTCGGATCATTTTAGGTCGCTCAACGCTCGCTGTAACGCCTGCGCGCAGTGCTGCAATGCCGTCTTGGAGTGCCTGTAGAAGCTTGCCCGACTCATGTGAAAGCCATCGGCCAGTTGACTTTTGTTGCGATCTCTGTGCAGATAGCTCGCGCGAAGGATGCTCTCTAATGTCTCTTTCGGAACATCTCAACCGAAGCTTGCCCCAGCCCGACGTTCGATACGTCCCGGTTGGGGCATTTTTTATCCGGATCCCCTTTGACAGGGAGATCTTGTTAACGCTAAGATTGATCTAACCGCTAAGCGGCAGATATTTCTAGAAGAGAGGGAACAGCTTGGAGTTCGGCAATATTACTACCCTTATCCTTTCCCTTGCCACGATCGTCAATATCATCTTCGCCGGCGTCGTCGTCTTCATCGAACGTCGGGATATCGGCTCGACGTGGGCGTGGCTGATGGTCTTGTTTTTTATCCCGGTGCTGGGCTTCGTCGTCTATATCTTCCTCGGGCGGCAGCTCAAGCAAAAAAACTTCTTTCAGCTTACGGCGGAGGAACTGAACTTCTTCCAGGAAACGGCGGACAAGCAGTTTCAAGAGATCGACTCGCATGGCGGTCTGCTCCAGAAGTACGCGGATCTCGTCAAAATGAATCTGAAATCGTCGAACGCGTTGATCACCACTGATAATGAAGTGAAAATCTTCCATGACGGCAAAGCGAAGTTCGACGCTCTGTTCGAGGATATCCGCAACGCGACGAAGGAGATCAATATCGAATATTACATCCTCAAGCCGGATGAGCTGGGCAAGCAGCTGCGCGATCTGCTGACCGAGAAGGCCAAGGAGGGCGTGAAGGTTCGCGTGCTCTACGATGAAGTCGGCTCGAGGCGCATGACGCCTGCATTTTTCAGCGAGTTGATTGCGCAAGGGGGCGAGGTCGCCGTTTTTTTTCCGTCCTGGTTTCGCCTCATCAACCTGCGGATCAATAACCGCAATCACCGCAAGCTGTGCATTATCGACGGCGAGATTGGATATGTCGGCGGCTTTAACGTGGGTGACGAGTACTTGGGATTGAACAAAAAGATGGGCTATTGGCGCGACACTCATTTCCGCATGACGGGCGGGGCGGTCAACCTGATCCAGGGCCGCTTCATCATGGACTGGAGCAAGGCGACCAATTACGAGCGGCAGCCATTGGCAGATCATTTCTCGTTCCAATTCGACCATCATCCGGGTAACAGTGCCGTCCAGCTCATCTCGAGCGGTCCGAACTCCCAGACGGAGCATCTGAAGCTGATGTACCTGAAGCTGATCCTCAACGCCAAGCATAGCGTATTTATCCAGACGCCTTACTTCATCCCGGATGCCAGCTTTGCCGATGCGTGCAAAATGGCGTTGTTGTCCGGGGTGGACGTGCGGATCATGATCCCCAACAAGCCGGACCATCCGTTCGTCTATTCGGCGACGCTGTCGCATGTAGGCGAGCTGCTGCCCTATGGCGTCAAGATCCTGCAATACGAAAAAGGCTTCCTGCACGCCAAGACGATCGTCGTCGATCAGGAGGTCGCTTCGGTCGGCACGATGAATATCGATCCGCGCAGCTTCCGCTTGAACTTCGAGGTGAACGCGCTCGTGTACGACGCTGACATCGCTCAGGAGCTGCATGCGTTATTCCTGCGGGATAGCGAATCGTGTATGGAATTAACGAAGGAGCATTACAGCAAACGTTCATACATGGCGCGGACCAGGCAAGCGATATCGCGGCTGCTGTCTCCGATCCTGTGAGCGACGACGTATCAGGGAGGCATGAACTTGATGCACACACATGAAGCGCTGGCGCGGCAGCTGCTGGCGAGCTATCCGCTCGACGATCCGGCGCTGACGTTCATCCGCCACAACGAAAATTTGACCTTCAAAGTGAACGAGCGCGGCTCAGGCCGCGCCTTTTTGCTGCGCGTCCATCTGCCCGTCACACGCGGCTTCGATGGCCCCCAGCATACGCTGGAAGGGCTGACGGGCGAGATGGCTCTGTTGCAGGAGCTGTCGAGCCATGATGTGATCACGGCACAGCGGCCAGTCGCCAATCGCTACGGTTCGTACGTGACAATCCATCGGCCGACGGATAGGACTACGGATGTGTATGCGACGCTGCTGGAATGGATCGAAGGGGATACGTTCGCCCATACCGAGCCTCGGCTAGACGAGTTGATCCATATGATCGGGTGCGAGTTGGCCTGCTTCCATCGTTACACGCGAGCGAGCGAGGCATGCAAAGGGCTGTACAGGCCAGTTTACGATACGGTCAAAGTCGACGCTACGGGCGAGATTTTGCAATACGGGGTAGAGGCCGGCATTTATAGTCGTGTGCATTATAAGCTGATGAGCGATGTGCTGGAGCAGGTGAAGACGCTGATGCGCGGGTTGGATGCGGAGCCGGGCGCGTGGGGGCTGATCCATGCCGATCTGCAGCGGGACAATATCGTCGTCACGCCAAGCGGCCAGCCCGCTTTTCTGGACTTCAGCTTGTCCGGCTACGGATATGCCTTGTTTGACCTTGCCAGCGCCTCGACAAAGATCGAGCGCGACAAGCGTCACCTGCTGCTGGAAGGCTACTCCGCGATCCTCCCGCTTCCACAGGGCAGCATGCAATTGATTGAAGGATTGATCTTGCTTGATGTTTTCCTGTGCTATGCGTTTTTTATCCGCGATGCGGAACGGAACGACTGGATCGGCGATCATGTCATCCGCAAAAACGAATTGTGGCGGAAGTGGCTGTCAGGGCAAGAAATATTCTATCTATTATGAATCTATCGGGAAACGTCAAAAAATGGCATGTCGAAGGAGGGACTTGCACGTGGAAGAAACGCTATTGTCATTTCTGAGCATAGCCTACGCGCTGGAGTGTCAGACTGCCAAAGCTGTCACCAACGAGATGTACTGCTGTACTTCTGCAAAAGGGGAGTATTTTGTTCGTGTGACAAACTATAAAACTTATAAAGAACAGAAAGCCGAATTGGAGTGGACCGCGCATTTGTTCGAGCATGGCGTAGGCGTGCCCGAGATCATCCGATCTGTAAAGCATTCCTTGTTGGAGCGGCTAACTGTAGAGGGTAAAGAGAGGCTGGTCGTTGTGTTTGGGGCTGCGCCCGGCATTCATCTGCCACGCTCGCGATGGGACGCCTCGGTATTTGGCGCGCTTGGCCGACAGATCGGACGGATGCATCGGGTCAGCCAAGGTTACATTGCCAGTGGGACAACTGGACAGATCGGTCATTGGCATGAAAGTCCGGAGTATGATTTCGGGAGCGCCATCCCTGCCGAGGAGACACGCATACACGACATTGCGATCGAGGTGATGGCCAAAGTGAAGGCGCTCCCGCAGGAGGAATCGACCTATGGTCTCATCCATGGTGATCTGTGGCTGGAAAACATCCTCGTCGATGATTCTTCCAGGCTGACGATGATCGACTTCCAGGATTGCGAGCGCCATTATCTGCTGTACGATCTCGCCGTGCCGATCTATTCGGCGCTGGAATACTCCTATACCGGGAGCGGGAGCATCCTCGAATACGAACGCTCCATCACGCAGGCATTGATCGACGGCTATCGCGAGGAGCATGAGCTGTCAGCGGAGATGCTGGCACACCTTCCCTTAATGCTCCAGCTCAAGCAATTGTTCGATTACAATCTGATGCATCTGTACTGGGATGCGGAGTCGCTCAGCGAGGAGCAGGTGCGACTATTGAATCTGTACCGGATGCGCATCGAGCGGATGCATGCTTGACCGACAGCCGCGAGAGGTTGGCGCGCGAAGGACTGCTCTCACGAAGCTGTCTGGATATAGTAGGCCCGCGTCCGTGGCAGCAGAGTGACGATCTGGATCGCGAAGCCAATCGTCCAGTAGAGCAGATGCACACCGTGGACGGCTTGCAGGAAATAGACTTGGGCCGCAATCCAGATGACGAGGGCATAGCCGGTATAGAGGGAGAAGCTCCAGGACCAGTGCGTGTCGCGATACAGATTAAGCCGATCGGCAACCCGCGCGGGGAACCGCCAGAGTAGGCCGCAAGCGACGAACAACGGCATCACGCCCAGCACCAATGTCAATAACAGGCCCGGAATAAGATAATCGTTAAACGGACTGCCGTCCAGTAGTTCCAGACCAAGCCCCAGCAGCTCGCCGGACGGATTGATCAGCATGAACGATCCGCCTGCGACGGCTCCGATGCCAAGCAGCGTTTGCAGAGCGATCAATACATAGGCCATGAAAGGGCGTTTCCGTCCAGTAGTCATAGGCTGGCGCTCCTTTTCTTTTAGTTCATTTTACCATCTTGATTCTTCAGCCGATGTGATTGGTTTTACAACTCTGCCTCTTGAACACTCCCGCCACCTGCCGTAACCGGCTGAGGTGGGGAATTCTTGGGTAATTACTCCTTCTGGAGCAAAGTGAACCAAGCGATCCCTGTGGTTCCCACAGTTCATAGAATGTACCGTACTGCATCAGATGGCCATCACCTTTATATTTTTCGCGGCATTGCCATCTCGATCATGCCGGGTCTGGCATGCAGGACATACCCAGACTCGCACATCTAGGCTCCTTACCTCGGGATGGATGGCTCCACACACATGACAGGTTTGGCTTGTCGGTACGAAGGCCGGAACTTCCTTGATCTGCCGTCCATACCAT
>NZ_BFBX01000064.1:0-12725 GCF_003851045.1 Paenibacillus sp. 598K
ATGTGCGATAAATGGCACAAATATAGGGGGACGCGTCGGATCGGTAAGTTTTGTGCCATATATGGCACAAATACATCGTAAATACGCTGGGCGGTCGGACTTGTGCGAAAAGTCAGCCTGCCCTCAAAAGGCCGAAGAGGCACGGAATCGTTACTGGAGAAAAGCTTATGCTTCCGAAGTCGATTTCTTTTAGAAAGCGTTCGCCTGGTACGAAAAATCGTACACATTACCCTCGTAGGCCGTATCCCGGGCATGCTGTGTGCGATAAATCGTACATATTAGATGATTACACTACGGCTAATCGAGGGTTTTGCGAAAGCTGCATAAAAATAGAGTCATTAACAAACGGCTAAGAGTACACTTTGCATCTTTTGTAGGAAAAAGAGAGGTGAAAAGTGTAGGTCCCAACAGACAGGAAAATTCATGCTGGCCCTCCGCCTCCGCTAACTATTCATCTATCTAAACTGACGGTACTCGGCACGTGCTCGGCAACGATGCCCTCAAACTGGCGGTACTCGGCACGTGCTCGGCAACGATGCTCTCAAACTGGCGGTACTCGGCACGTGCTCGGCAACGATGCTCTCAAACTGGCGCTACTCGGCACGTGCTCGGCAACGATGCTCTCAAACTGGCGCTACTCGGCACGGACTCGGCGAACGATGCCTCGAAGTTGGCTGATACTTGCTTGGACTCCCTCCAACCATGCCTCGAAACTGTGCGCATTCACGCCTCAAAACCGGCACAAAAGCCGTGGTGTTGCAGCGCGCCACCCCCCGTCCGATTTGCAAATTGTGCCGGGAAGATTTATGTTAGAGGGTAGGTATGTAGAATAGTAGGAACTGGGGAGTATCGAGAAGCAGGCAAGGGGGGCGGATGGATGAGCGAGCGAGAGCCAGTGCAAAAGCAGGAACGAGAGCAAACGCACAAGGGAGAGCAAATGCCAAAGCGAGAGTCGAAGAAGCTGTGGCGCGCAATCGCGATCGCGTCGTTGGCGTCTACGGTGGTGCTGGTGGGCGGCTTCGGCTACGCCATCGGAGATGTGATGGGATGGGTCGGCTCCAACGATCGGCTAATCGAACCTGAGCAGGCAACGGAGCAGGCGGAGCGGCAAGAGCTGCGAATCACGGCGCTGGGCGACTCGCTGACGCGGGGCGTCGGCGATCCGAACGGACGCGGGTATGTGAACCAGGTGCTGGATGGTCTCGGCGAGAAGCTGGAGGTGCCTGTGCGGCTCAACAATAATCTCGCTGTCAGCGGGATGCGTGCCGACGAGCTGGCGGACAAGCTGGAGAGCGACAGCGGCTACCAGTACGCGATCCGTCAAGCGGACTTGATCCTGCTGACGATCGGCGGCAACGATCTATTCCAGTTCGCGCAGACCCAGAGCGAGAGCGGTCAGCCCGGCGGCGCGTCGCCTGGGAACGGTACTCCGAGCATATCGTCCGCAACGACAGAGCCGGACGATGCGTCAGCGAGCACCCTGGCCGACACGGCGCCAGCGAGCGAAACGCCCGCAGCGCCAGCAACGGCTGATGCTTTGCCGGACTCCTCCGCCGACCCAAGCGCCGATGCGCCAAGAGCCTCCGCCGACCCAGGCGCCGGTGCGCCGGCTGGATCGGCGGAAAGCTCCGCGCCGGGAAGCGCGGAGGAGCTGCCGCAGACCGTCGGCGGCATCCCGGGCGAGCTGAGCGTGGAGGGACTGGGCAATCGCATCGAGACGGCGCTGGAGCGGTTCCGGCTCGTCATCGAGCGGATCCATGAGCTCAATCCGGATGCCCGGCTCATCTATGTCGGGTTGTACAATCCATTCTACGATGTCACGGAGCTGCGTCCTGCCAGTCTGCTCGTCCAGCAGTGGAACAATGGCGCCTATACGATCCTGCAGCAATATCCGGCGATGCATATGGTGCCAACCTATGATCTGTTCGAGGAGACGATCAACAGCTACCTGTCGAACGATCGCTTCCATCCCAATGGCGCGGGCTACGGCGTCATCGCCGAGCGGATCATCCAGATTGTCGAGTAGAAGGAGGGGAAGCGATGGCAGAGCAAGACATTATCTTATCGGTGCAAGGGCTGCAGAAGCGAATCCGCCGCAAGCAGATCATCCATGATGTCAGCTTCGAGGTGCGCAAGGGCGAGATCTTCGGGTTCCTCGGCCCCAACGGTTCCGGCAAGACGACGACGATCCGGATGCTGGTCGATCTGATCAAGCCGACGGCAGGCACGGTCCGGGTCGGCGGCTACGATGTGCAGCGCCAGCCCGAGCAGGCGCTCCGTCATATCGGCTGCATCGTCGAAAATCCCGAGCTCTATCCATACCTGACCGGCTGGGAAAATCTCGAGCACTTCGCCCGCATGCTGCCGGACGTCGATCAGGCGCGGATCGCCGAGGTCGTCGGCGTCGTCGGGATGGAGCAGCGGATCATGGACAAGGTCAGCACCTACTCGCTCGGGATGCGGCAGCGGCTCGGGATCGCGCAGGCGCTCCTCGGACGTCCGAAGCTGCTCATCCTCGACGAGCCGACCAACGGCCTGGACCCGAAGGGGATCAAGGAGCTGCGGGAGTTCATCCGTATGCTGGCCGGCCAGGGGATGAGCCTGTTCATCTCTAGCCATCTGCTGAGCGAGATCCAGCTCATGTGCGACCGGGTGGCGATCATCAGCCGCGGCCGGGTACTGGCGGTCGGCGGCGTCGACGAACTGGTCAGCCAGGCCGGTGGATATGTACTGTGGCAGGTGAACGACTCTGCTGCCGCCGCAGCGCTGCTGGGCGCAGATACGCGAGTCGAGATGATCGGGGAGCGGGAGCACGCGATTGACGAGACGATCCTGACGGCGCTGCCCGGCGCGCTGGTGACGAAGGTGGACGAGGCCGATCTGCCGGCCGTCTTGCGTCAGCTGGTAGAGGCGGGACTTGAGGTGATCGGCATGCAGAAGGTATCGCCCTCGCTTGAGGAGCTATTCTTGAAGCTGACGGAGGGTGAGGGGATTGACTAGACAGCTGCTGTCGCTCATTCAGAATGAAACGTTGAAGATCTGGAAGAAAAAACGGTTTTATGTCATTCTTATCATACTCGCGGTAATGGTGCCGATCTTTACATACGCCCAGAGCGTCATGTCCTCGCGCAGCGACGCGCGCTTCGACGACTGGCGCAATCAGCTGCAGGAGCAGATCACCGATTACGAAAACACGCTCTCGAGCAACCGGATACCGGAGGAGTGGAAGCAATTCCGCCGGGTCATGGTGCAGCAGCTGACGTATTATCTCGAGCAGGACGTCAATCCGAACGCGCCCAACGCCGTCACCTTCACGCGCGGCTTCATGAGTAACTCGGTGACGCTGTTCATCCCACTAATGGTGCTGGCGATCGCCTCCGACCTCGTCTCCGGCGAACGCTCAACGGGTACGATCAAGATGCTGCTGACGCGGCCGGTGAGGCGATGGAAGATCCTGTTCAGCAAGGTCGTGGCGCTCACCTTCTACGTCTCGCTGACGGTGGTGGCAATGGCGGTCATATGCTATGTCATCTCGGGGCTCGTCTTCGGCTATGGCGGCTGGGGGTTGCCGATTTTCACCGGCTTCGTCATCAACGGCTCCGATGTGGATACGTCCAATGTCCATGCGGTGCCGCAGTGGCTGTACGTGCTCATGCAGTCGGGCCTGATCTGGTGCTCGGCGATGGTGGTGGCGCTGCTGTCGCTGATGGTATCGGTGCTGCTGCGCAGCACGGCGGCGAGCATCGTCACGATGATGGCGGCGATCATCTCCGGGACGATCCTCTCGAATATGGCCTCCTCCTGGGAGAGCGCCAAATATATTTTCGCGGTGAACCTGCAATTGACGAGCTATCTGGAAGGTACGCCGCCTCCGATTGAGGGGATGAACCTGCTTTTTTCGCTGGGCGTGCTCGCCGTTTGGGCGATCGGTGCGCTAGTCGTTTCGTTTACCGTCTTTACGAAACAGGACATCTTGAATTAAAATAGCGGGAGTGATTCGCAAGAACGATTGCGAAACGTACAGATTTCACGGAGGGCAGGCGTTCTGTGCCTGTTGCTCCGTTGCTTTTAGATCGCAAGGGGGACGCTTATGACCGAGCAAGTGAACAACGTAAATGCCGCAACGGTGCAAGAACGGGGATACGATGCCGAGGACATCCAGATTCTGGAGGGGCTCACGGCGGTCCGAAAGCGGCCGGGCATGTACATCGGCAGCACGACGACGTCGGGTCTGCATCATCTCGTATGGGAGATCGTCGACAACGCGGTCGACGAGCATCTGGCGAAGTTTTGCAGCGAGATCGACGTCATCATACATACCGACCAGTCGGTGACGGTCAAGGACAACGGACGCGGCATCCCGACAGGGATGCACAAGACCGGCATCCCGACGCCGCAGGTCGTATTTACGATCCTGCATGCCGGCGGCAAGTTCGGCGGCGGCGGGTACAAGAAGTCCGGCGGCCTGCACGGCGTCGGCGCTTCGGTGACAAACGCGCTGTCGGAGTGGCTGGAGGTCGAGATCGCCCGCGACGGCAAGCTGCACAAGCAGCGCTTCGCCTACTGGGTAGACGAGGCGGGCGTCGAGCATGTGGGCGAGCCGGTGACGACGCTTGAGGTGGTCGGCAAGGCGAATCGAACGGGAACAAAGGTGACGTTCAAGCCGGATACCCGGGTATTCCATGGCAACATCGCGATCAACTTCGATACGCTGTCCGAACGGCTGCAGGAGATCGCCTTCCTGAACTCGGGTCTCAAGGTGACGGTCAAGGACGAGCGCGCAGACAAGCACGAAGTGTTCCACTATGAGGGCGGCGCTCGTCAGTTCGTGCAGTTCCTGAATGAGGACAAGGCTGTGCTGCATGACGTCATCCACTTCGCTGCGGAGCGCGACGAGATCGAGGTCGAGGTGGCGATGCAGTATAATGACGGGTACACCGAGACGATCGCTTCATTCGTCAACTCGATCCCGACGCGCGGCGGCGGCACGCACGAGACCGGCTTCAAGACGGCCTATACCCGCGCCATGAACGAGTACGCCCGCAAGACGTCTCTGCTAAAGGAGAAGGACAAAAACCTCGACGGCGCCGATCTGCGCGAGGGGATGATGGCGGTCATCAACATCAAGATGGCGGAGGTCGAGTTCGTCGGCCAGACGAAGGACCAGCTCGGCAGCGCCTCGGCGCGTAGCGCGGTCGATGCGATCGTCTCGGACAAGATGCAGGTGTTCCTCGAGGAGAACCCTCAGGTAGGGCAGCAGCTGATCAAAAAAGCGGTGCAGGCGAGCAGGGCGCGCGAGGCGGCGCGCAAGGCGCGCGATGAGATCCGCAGCGGCAAAAAGCGCAGCGAGAGCTCGAACCTCGGCGGCAAGCTGACACCTGCGCAATCCAAGGACTATACCCGCAACGAGCTGTTCATCGTCGAGGGCGACTCGGCCGGCGGCTCGGCGAAGCAGGGTCGCGATTCGAAGCATCAGGCGATCCTGCCGCTCAAGGGCAAGCCGATGAATCCCGAGAAGGCGAAGCTCGTCGATATTCTCAAAAACGACGAATACAAGGCGATCATCGCGGCTATTGGGGCTGGTGTCGGCTCGGAGTTCGACGCCAGCGAGGGAAATTACAACAAAATTATCATCATGACCGACGCGGATACGGACGGCGCGCACATCCAGGTGCTGCTGCTGACGTTTTTCTACCGCTATATGAAGCCGCTGATCGACGCCGGACGGGTGTATATCGCCCAACCGCCGCTCTACAAAATTTCCAGCAAGTCAGGCAAGCATACGACGATCCGTTATGCCTTCACCGACGAGCAACTGCAGAACTACCTCAAGGAGTTCAAATCGTACGAGCTGCAGCGCTACAAGGGACTCGGCGAGATGAACCCCGACCAGCTGTGGGAGACGACGATGGACCCGGAGAGCCGCACGCTGCTGCAGGTGCAGATCGAGGATGCGGCCAAGGCGGAGCGGCGCGTCTCGACGCTGATGGGCGACAAGGTCGAGCCGCGGAAGCGCTGGATCGTCGAGAACGTCGACTTCATGGAATATGAGGATCCGGAGGGGATTAATCAGTGAGCAGCCAAGGAATGGAGCAATTTCTCCCTGCCTTCCTGGAGGAGGTCGTCGGCGACCGCTTCGGCAGGTACTCTAAATATATTATCCAGGACCGCGCGATCCCGGATGTGCGCGACGGCCTGAAGCCAGTGCAGCGTCGCATCCTGTATGCGATGTACGATGCGGGCAACACGCCGGACAAACCGTACCGCAAGTCCGCCAAGACGGTCGGCGACGTGATGGGTAACTATCATCCGCATGGCGACTCCTCGATCTACGAGGGGATGGTGCGGATGGCGCAGCCGTGGAAGATGGGGCATCCGCTCGTCGACGGCCACGGCAACTGGGGCTCCCAGGACGATGACCCGGCAGCGGCGATGCGCTATACCGAAGCGCGTCTGTCGAGTATCGCGATGGAGCTGTTGCGAGATATCGAGAAGCGGACGGTGCTGTTCAAGGACAACTTCGACAATACGGCCAAGGAGCCGGTTGTCCTGCCATCGCGCTACCCGAACTTGCTCGTCAACGGCGTCAGCGGCATCTCCTCGGGCTTCGCCACGGAGATCCCGCCGCATAATCTGCGCGAGGTGATCGATGCCTGTATCGCGTTGATGTCGAGGCCGGATATGACGCTCGAGGAGCTGATGGGGATCGTCCGCGGACCGGACTTCCCTACCGGCGGCTTGATCATGGGCGAGGAGGGCATCCAGGAGGCGTACCGGACCGGCAGAGGCCGCATCTACCTGCGCTCCCGCACAGCGATCGAGGACGTTCGTGGCGGCAAGCAGCAGATCGTCATTACCGAGATCCCCTATCAGGTGGTCAAGTCGAGACTCGTCACGGCGATGGAGAACATCCGTCTGGAGAAAAAAGTCGAGGGTATCGCCGAGGTGCGCGACGAGAGCGGCCGCAACGGGCTGCGGATCGTCGTCGAACTGCGCAAGGATGCGGACGCCCAGGGGATCCTGGCGTATCTGCTGAAGAAGACCGATCTGCAGGTAACGTACAACTTCAACATGGTGGCGATCGTCAACAAGGCGCCGCAGCAGCTCGGCCTGCAGCCGATGCTGCAAGCGTATATCGAGCATCAGAAGGAAGTCGTCTCCCATCGGATCCGTTACGAGCTGGAGAAGGCGGAGGATCGCGCTCATGTGCTCGAAGGGCTCGTCAAGGCGCTCAACGTGCTCGACGAGGTGATCGAGGTCATCAAGGCTTCGAAAAACCGTCAGGACGCGCAAAAAAATCTGATGGAACGGTTCGGATTCACCGAACGTCAGGCCGATGCGATCCTCACCTTGCAGCTGTATCGGCTGACCAATCTCGAGATCACCTCGCTGGAGAAGGAACTGAAGGACATCGCCAAGCGAATCAGCGGGTACCAGGCGATCCTCGGCAGCGACAAAAAGCTGATCCAGGTCATCGCTGGCGAGCTGCAGGAGATCCGGGACAAGTACGGCGTCGACCGTCGCAGCGAGATCAAGGGCGAGGTCGAGGAGCTGAAGGTCAATCTGGAGGTGCTCGTGACGCCGGAGGATGTGCTTGTGACGCTCAGCCAGGAGGGCTATATCAAGCGCACCTCGTTGCTCAGCTTCACCCGCTCGGGCGGCGAGCTGGAGAGCGCGGGCGTCAAGGAAGGCGATATGATCCGTCACCTGCTCCCGGTCAACACGATCGAATCGCTGCTGCTCTTCACCAAGAAGGGGCAGTACTTCCTGCTGCCTGTCCACCAGATCCCCGAGTTCAAGTGGAAGGACAACGGCACGGCGGTCGTCAACGTGGTGCCGCTGCCCAAGGACGATGCGATCGTCAGCATCATCCCGGTCAAGGACTTCGAGCAGCCGGAGCAGTCGCTCGTCTTCGTCACCCGGCGCGGCCAGGTGAAACGGACGGAGCTGAAGGACTATATGACGACGCGCTCGACGGCGATCGCTGCCTGTAAGGTTGGGCCTGGCGACGAGATCCTGTCGGTCGAGATGAGCGATAATACGAAGGAGCTGCTGCTGGTCAGCAAGCTGGGGATGAGCATCCGATTCCGCGAAAATGAAGTCAATCCGATGGGCCGCGTCTCGGCCGGCGTCAAGGGCATCCAGCTGCGCGAGGACGACGAGGTCGTGGCGGCGCTGCGCGTCGAGGGCGACGAGGGCGAGCTGCTCGTTGTCAGCGATCTCGGCTATGCGAAGCGGTCGCTGCTGCTCGATTATCTGGTACAAGGCAGGGGTGGCAAGGGTGTAGCGACCTTCGAGTTCAAGGAAGGCAAGCGCGTCCGCTCCAACGGCGAGCGGCTGATCGGCGCGCTCTGGTGCAAGCATGAGCAGCAGGTGACGGTCGTCACGGTGAGCGGCGCCCAGCATGTCTTCTCCTCGGAGAAGGCGCCAATCGAGGATCGGCGGGGGACAGGCAAGTCGCTCTCGCCAGCGGACAAAAAGGACCCCGGCATCCTGCTGCTCGTCCGCGGTCAGTCGTAAGGACGCCCAGCAGGCTCCAGTTTGTCTTGCATGTTCAATATGGCTTCCAACACGACCCACAGTGGCGCCGGCTCATGCAGCCGGTCCAGCCACTGGGGGTCTTTGAGCAGTCCGGACGCTCGAATCCGTCGCAGCAGCTCGGCATCGGGTTCATGCATGGTCATTCCTCCGTTCATACAAGATGCGCTAATTCCTCAAAGTCTTAGGCTACAGTCTATGTCAGAAGCTGTCATAACGTTCGGCTATTTAGCGCTTTCACCCGGTTATTATTAATTGGGTTAACCTTTTATTCGACATCGCCGACTGCTATACTTGAATGTAGGAGGTGGAGGACATGCACGCCGCGGAGTTCACTCGATTATGGACGAAGTTCTCTAAAGAATGGAAGACGTATCTGGAGGAGGCGCTGGCGCCTCACTTGACGGAAGGACAGCTCAATGTGCTGGAGCTGATGCTGCAGCACGAGCAGATGAAGCCGTCCGACCTGTTGCAATATCTGAACACGACGCCTGCCGCAATCACGACGCTGCTCGATCGGATGGAGCGGGGCGGACTGATCACGCGGAGCCGCGATCAGTCGGATCGCCGCATCGTCTGGGTGACGGTGACGGAGAAGGGGCATCGCGAGGCGAAGCGTGGCATGGCGCTGCGAGAGGCTTATATTAACGACGCCCTGGACGGGCTGTCGACCCATAACCAGCAACTGCTCGTCTACTTGCTCGGCAAGGTCGTCTACGCCGACGAGTCGCGCGCCAAGGCGCAGATGAACTCGGCGGTGTAGAGCATTCTGCCGAGGAAGGACGGGATGAATGACGGATAGAAAGCCATATAACCGCGGACCTGCTGTCGATGGAGCAGCAGGTCCGCGGCGTTTGGGCATGTATGATTAGTGATTCGAAGTACCGCGATTGTCAGGCGTTGGCTTGCGCCTCACGTAAGGCACGCACATCGAAGAAGGCATCTTTGCCATAGCTGATATTAAGGTCCTGTCCGCTAATATAGCTGGCCATCCGGCTGCCCAGGAAGACGAGGGGATAGCCCATTTCTTCCGAGGTCGCTACCCGTCCGTTCCATTCCGACAGATACATCGTCTCGATGGTGTCCAGACCATTAATCGCATGTCCGGCCAGGCTGGCTGTTTCTTCGGCTGCTTTGGCGAAGTCGTCGGTCAGACCGGTCTTTGTATAGCCAGGACTGATGGCGTTGATTCGTATGCGACGACGGATATATTCCGGCGACCAGACATGTGATTTGATATAAGCGATGAGCATTTTTTTGGACAGCACATAGGAGTTTTCCTGACGTATGGTCTCTTCATTCGCCGTCAGCCATTCGACAGCGCTCTCGAAGGTATCGCAAGCGAGCAGCTCGCTGAGCAAATCCCAGCTTTTGGCCCAGCCGTATCCGCCGTCGGAAGCGATGAAGTTGATCGAGCCTTCATCAGCTAGCTTCGGAAGCAACTGCTCGGCGAGGTACCGTTGCGAGACATAGTTGATCGTCATGACCTGGACTTCCTTGCCCGGCCAGGCTGCGACGCCGTGGCAGCTGAACAAGGCATGGATCTGATCGGGCAATTGGGCGATGACCTCGTCAATCTCGGCCTTGTTGCCGAGGTTTACGCGGAAGGCGCGGGTGACCGGCAAGCTCACTTCGTTCAGATCCAGCGCATATACATTGGCGCCGAGGTCGATAAGGAATTGTGCCGCAGCCTTGGCCATACCAGAGGCAGCTCCGGTGACCACGACGTTTTTGTTTTCGTAACCGAACATGTCTTTGAGATTCATGACTTGACCTCCTTGAATTGTAACCGCTTCATCCTTATCTTACTGCAAGATTGGGTCTTGGATGTACCAACAAACAGGCCGCATATTGTCGGACAAGTACCACAGGCAGGAGCTAAGGGGGTACCCATGAGTCGAGTTCGAACAACCCAACGCAAATTAAAAGACGCCTTATTGCGGCTGATGCAGGTGCAGCCTCTGAACCAGATTACGATCAGCCAGTTGACCAAGGAAGCTGGCGTGCATCGCAGTACATATTATTACTATTATTACCTGATCGAGGATGTATTGGGGGCGATTGTTGATGAGACGATGCAGCAATTGCAATTCGCCATCAAGAGGCCTTACGAGAATGTGAAACAGATCGCGATTAACGATGAGGTTCTCCCATCAAGCGTCGAGCTGTTCACGCATATCTATGAACGCAAAGAATACTATGCTTTGCTGTTGAACAAGGAGAGGGGCTTGGTTTTTCAGAACCGGCTTGTCGATGTTTTGTTCGAGCTGTTCCAGACTCATTTCACGCCTGCAGTTATACACGGTGGGGCGGATTGGGGCGAAGAACAATCGATGTACAGTGTATATGGTATTTTGGGGTTGATTAAACTTTGGGCAGAGCATGATTTCCAACGAACACCTCAGGAAATGGCGCTTCAATTGACAGCTATATTAAACACTCGCTTGCAGATCATCGAGACCAATCTGTAAATAAGGCAGCGCGAAGAGGAAGCTAATGGAGTGATACGCATTCAGACAAAACAAAGCATGCCTGATCAGGCGGAGCGACTGCGGTTGCCTTAGACTGAAGGCAGAAAGGAGATGTGCCAAGTGGATATGTTGAGATCGATGCAGGAAGCGCTCGACTTCGTGGAGCGGAATCTGCAGGAGCGGATCGGCGTTGAGGAAGTAGCGGGCGCGGCGATGATGTCGAAGTACCATTTTCAGCGGATGTTCCATATGCTCACAGGGTTCACGGTGTCGGTTTACATTCGCAACCGTCGGCTGACGCGCGCGGCGGAAGCGCTCGCCGCAAGCGACGAGGTCAAGGTGATCGACCTCGCCTTGAGCTATGGGTACGACAGCCCCGAGGCGTTTGCCAAGGCGTTCCAGCGCATGCATGGCGTCACGCCAAGCTCCGCTCGCAGCCGCAATGTGAAGCTCAAATCGTATCCGCGGCTCTCCTTTCATATTCAGCTTAAGGGAGATGTGGAGATGAATTATCGTATCGTAGAAGCGGAGGCTTCGGTTGCCGCAGGAAAGGAAACGCTGGTCGTCAGCGACCCGTACAAGGAAATCCCGGTGTTCGTAGAGCAGATCTGGGAGGACGGCACGCACGATCAAATCAATCAAGCGTTGGGCAGAGAGCCACGCTCTTTGCTTAGCGGCTACCATTACGACTTTACCGAGGACGGGAGCAGGCTGTATCTGATGGGCGAGGCGATTGCCGAGGTCGCGGAGCTGCCGACGGGACTGACGGTGCTGTCGATCCCCGCTCAGACGTATGCCGTATTCGAGGGGCACGAAGTTGCCGAGCTATGGATGCGCATCTACAGCGAATGGTTCCCGTCGGCCGGATTCGAGCAAGCAGAAGGGCCGTGCATCGAGAAATACACCTGGATAGACGCCGACTGCGAGAAAGCGTTGTGCGAGGTGTGGATTCCGGTCATGAAAAAGGAGCGTTAGAAGGAGCTCGCGAGGGTGGATCATAAGGCTGGCAACGGCAGAGGCGCGATCGGGCATGGAACGGGCTCGATTATGACTAGTAGAGTAAAAGTTTCGTTATGGGCGTGAAACGGGTTCAAAAGTGAGCCGCAGGGCAAGAAACTTTCGCTACAGGCGTGGATTGGGCTCGAAAGTGGCCAGTAGGGCAAGAAAGTTTCGTTATGGACGTGGAACGGGCTCGATCATGAGCAGTAGGGTAAGAAACTTTCGTTATAGGCGCGGATTAGGCGCGAACGTGACCCGCAGGGCATGAAACTTTCACTACTGGTCACTATCACCAAGCTATCACGGGCTGAACGCCAAAAAGCAACCCTCAAGCAATTCAGGGTTGCTTTTTGGCGTTAGCTGCGCGCAAACCCGCGCATGACGCACACGTCGGCTGCTAGGCATCGACGAAATGGTCCGCCGCTACGCCTAGCTGGGCGGCCGTCCAGAGGCTCCAGGCGCCGTCCTGCGGCGGCAGGGAGCGGATGATGAGCAGCTCCTTGGTGACCGGGTGCGGCACAGCGATGGAGGTCGACCAGAGCGCAATCTCGGGAACGATCAGGCCCGATGTGCTAGTCGGGGGCTGCCCCGCGTTGCGACTCCCGGATAGTCTCCCCGTTGCTTCGCCGCGCATCGGGCGTTGCGGCGGAGCAACGGGCTGAGCGGGCCATGTATCGCTTGCCATCGTCACGCGGCCGCCGCCCGCCGCTCCGCCGC
>NZ_BFBX01000064.1:12847-22901 GCF_003851045.1 Paenibacillus sp. 598K
CCGCCGTATTTGCGATCGCCCGCCAGCGGCGTGCCGAGGGTCGCCATCTGCACGCGGATCTGATGCGAGCGCCCGGTGTGGAGCCGGATCGCCGCCAGCGCATGGCCGCTGCCGCTTGCCACGACCTCGTAGTCCAGCAGCGCTTCCTTGGCCCCTGGCACCGCGCGATCATACGCGCGCACCGTGTTGGTCTTGGCGTCCTTCAGCAGATAATGCCGCAGGCTGCCGCTCCTGCTCTGCGGCACGCTGCCCAGCACAGCGGCATAGGTCTTGCCGAAGCTGCGGCTGCGGACCGCCTCGGACAGCCGGGAGGCGGCCTTGGATGTCTTGGCGAACAGCATCGCGCCGCCGACCGGCCGATCGAGCCGGTGCACCAGACCAAGGTACACATTGCCCAGCTTATTGTAGCGCACCTTCAGATCGGCCTTGAGCAGCGTCAGCATGTCCGGGTCGCCGCTCTCGTCCTCCTGCGAAGGGATGCCAGGCGGCTTGACGACGGCGAGCAGATGGTTGTCCTCATACAGCACCTCGATCGCTGAGCCGCGCTCGGCATGCTGCTCGCTCAACGGTCCGCCGCCTCCCAGCGGCCGAGGATGCCGCAGGGCAGGTTAAGCCCCGAGCGGGTGATCGGCAGACCGATCTCGCCGCAGTGGATGAGGCCGCCGTGACGGCGACTGACGGTCATGTCTAGCAGATTGTGCAGGACCGACGGGGACAGTCCGGTCGTATAGGAGTTGATAAGCACGAACAGCGGATTGTCCGAGAGGATGCTCATGCACGATTCGAGGAACGGATACAGGTTCTGCTCCAGCTTCCACGTCTCGCCATTGGGCCCCCGGCCGTAGGACGGCGGATCCATGATGATGGCATCGTATTGTCGGCCGCGTCGCTGCTCCTTTTGCACGAATTTGAAAACGTCGTCGGTGATGTAGCGCACCGGCTTGTCCGCCAGACCCGACAGCTTGGCGTTGTCCTTGGCCCACTGCACCATACCTTTGGCGGCATCGACATGGCACACCTCAGCGCCCGCTGCGGCAGCCGCCGCAGTAGCTCCGCCTGTGTAGGCGAACAGATTGAGCACGCGGATCGGTCGACCCGCCTGACGGATCTTGTCCATCATCCAGCTCCAGTTGACCGCCTGCTCAGGGAATAGTCCAGTGTGCTTAAAGTTGGTCGGCTGGATGCGGAAGCGCAGCGGTCCGTACGCGATCGTCCACGATTCGGGGAGCTGCTTGCGGAAGGTCCATTGCCCTCCGCCCGAGGAGCTTCGGTGATAGTGGCCGTCGGCCTCCTTCCACGGTCCGCTTTCCTTGACGAGCGGCCAGATGATCTGGGGATCGGGGCGCCGCAGGATGATGTCCCCCCAACGCTCCAGCTTTTCGCCGCCGCCGGTGTCCAGCACCTCATAGTCCTGCCATTGATTTGCGATGTACATGTTGACTAACCTTCCTTGCCGATAAATTTGTAGCCGACGCCGCGCACCGTGACGATGTAGACGGGATGGGCGGGATCGGGCTCGATTTTTTTGCGCAGGTTGCTGATATGTACCATAATGGTCCGTGTATCGCCTGCGCTGTCTGTGCCCCAGATCAGCTCGTACAGATGATCCAGGTGGAATGCTTTGTTCGGGTGCTGCACAAAATGGGTCAGCAGGTTAAACTCCTTGGTGGATAGATTGACCGGCTTGCCTGCGACATGGGCGCTATGGGCCTCCAGGTCGATCGTCAGATCGCCGCTGGTCAGCACCGTCTCGCGCGCGGCGCCGCTCTCCGCCTGGCCAGTCAGCAGCAACTGTCGGCGCAGCTGCGCCTTGACCCGGGCGACCAACTGACGGGGACTAAACGGCTTGGTAATATAATCATCGCCGCCGATGGACAATCCGTGTATAATGTCGGTATCCTCGCTCTTGCAGCTCACAAATATAATCGGCACGGCGGAAAACTTGCGGATCTCCCGGCAGATGTGCAAGCCGTCGTAAGGCTGAAGCTGGATATCGAGCAGGACGAGATCGGGCTGCAGCGTCCGGGCATGCTCGAGCGCGCCGTCGCCATTGTCGACGGTGTACACGTCATACCCTTCGCGTACCAGGTACAGCTCGATTAATTCGGTTATATCGGGTTCATCGTCAACGACCAGGATGCGAGTGTTGCTCACAGTTGGTTTCCCTCGCTTTCTCTAGGCTATTATAACGAATGCAGTCATTATGAAGCAATCGATTTTGGAGGTTGTCGCTAAGTGGTATTACGAAGAACCGCTGGATGGGTTGCGTTGTTGATCCTGATCGTCAGTCTGGCCGGCTGCGTGCAAGTGGCCGATCGCACCCATCTTAAGGCCAAGGAAGGGATGGCTGACCTCAGCAGTTTGGCAGGCAAGGGCTATGAGCTGACTAGGCTGAACGGCGATTGGGAATTCTATGGCCACCAATTGCTCGAGCCGGGCGCGGACTGGGAGGCGGCGGATGGAGAGCTCGTCCGCATCCCCGGGTCATGGAACGGCTATGACTCGGACCACAGGCTGGAGGACGGACAGGGCTACGGAACGTACCGGCTGCTGTTCGCGGCGCATCCCGATCAGGATATCCTGGCGCTTAGGGTACCCAATATTTTCACCGCCTACAAGCTGTGGATCGACGGCAAGCTGGTCCAGTCGCGAGGCGTCGTCGGTATGAGCCGAGAGACCACCGTGCCCGAGCAATACCCCGGGATTGCCACGTTCGTCAATGATCGCCCGGTGCATGAGCTGGTGATCCAGATCGCCAACTTTCATCACCGTAAGGGCGGGATTTGGGTGGATTTCGTGTTCGGCGGCAGCGACGACGTGATCCGCTACCAGATCATGGACACGGTCAATCAGATGATTATATTCGGCAGTCTGGCGATGATCGGCTTTTATCATCTCGGGCTGTACGCGATGCGCCGCCAGGAGCGGTTTACGCTGTACTTTGGCATCCTCTGTCTGATGGTCGGGCTGAGGATGATCGTGACGGGCAATGCTTACCTGGTGCAGTGGCTACCCTGGGTGTCGTGGGAGACGGGGATGAAGCTGGAGTATACGGCTTTTGCGCTGGCGGCCTGGTCGAGCTATATGTATATCTACCATCTGTTCCCGCAAGAAGCGTCGCGTCGCCTGCTGAAGCTGCTGACCGGCTGCACGCTGGTCTTGTGCGCCATCGTCCTGACGATGCCGGGTATCCACTTCACACGGCTGCTGCCGGTGTTCCAACTGCTCGTCATCGTCGTCTCGCTATACATCCTGTACGTGCTCGCTCTGGCCGTGCGCCGCAAGCGTACCGGCGCGGTCTACGTGCTGATCGGCATCTCGGTTTTTGTGCTGACCATCCTCAACGATATGGCCTTCTACAATGAATGGTCGACGGTCAGCGATATTGTGCCGGTCGGGCTGTTCTTCGTCATCATGATGCAGTCGTTCATCATCTCCAGCCGTTTCTCCAAGGCGCTGGCGCAGATCGAGCAAGTATCGGCGGAGGCCAGACAGCTCAACGCCTCGCTGGAGGAGCGGATCGCAGAGCGTACCGAGGAACTGCAAGCCTCCCATGCCAAGCTCGAGAAAACCCACCGCGAGCTGGAGAAGATGGAGACGTCGCGGACCCGTCTGCTCAGCAACATCTCGCATGATCTGCGGACGCCGATGACGCTCATCCAGGGCTATCTGGAAGCGATGCAGGATGGCGTCGTCACCGAGCCGGAGCAGCGGGATCGTTATGTGCGGATGATGCTGGGCAAGGTCGGAGGGCTGAACCGCCTCATCCAGGAGCTGTTCGAGCTGTCCAAGTTCGAGGCGGGCGTCGTCCAGTTCCACAAGGAGCAGCTGACGCTCGCCCAGTGGGTGGAGGAGCTCGTCGAGCAATACCAGCTCGATGTGGAGAGTCGGGGGATCGTCTTCGAATGCTCGCTGCTGCTGGAGCAGCCTGACCATACGGCCGACGCTGAGCGTATTGTGCTGCTGCTCGACCGCTTCCGGATGGAGCAGGTGATGTCCAATCTGATCTACAATGCCCTCGGCCACATGCCGGAGGGCGGCACGCTGCAGTTGAGCTTCCAGTATGCAGCAGCACAGTCGTCGCTGATCGTTAGCGTACAGGATACGGGGGCTGGCATTTCAGAGGCGGATTTGCCGCATATTTTCGAACGGTTCTACCGGGCGGGAAGACATGCGGGGCAAGCGCAGGGGAGCGGTATTGGTCTGGCGATCGTCAAGGAGATCGTCGATGCCCATCTTGGCGTCATCGGCGTCGAGAGCGTGGAAGGGGCGGGGACGCGCTTTTTCATCGAGCTGCCGGCCGCCGAGTGGCCGAGCCTGTAAGTGCAGGGCGATAATGGGGACGCTTCCGGCCTGATGCGATGACGGGGAGGCTAACGGGCTGGTTCGCATGGAGGCGGGAGATCGTGTGTCACGCCGTGCGTCCATGCGGCTTCGCCAGCGCGGACGCACGGCCAGCGCACGCAGACGCGCAAAGAAGAGCCTTCATCGCCGAAGAGGGCAGATGATGAAGGCTCAGGCTTCTCGCATGTTCTAGAAGGATGCGGGGTCAGGCTTGCTCGTCGTGAATGATGGCGACCAGCGCATGGTCCATGCCGAACTTCTCGAAGACGAGTCGGACGAGGCTCCAGCCGCCGTCTCCCTCGACATAGTATTCCACGAAGGCGTACGTATCGGCAGGGTAGACCTCGAGCAGGTTGCCCAGCGAGTCGGCCTTGGTCTCATTTTCCAGCGGCGTTGCGTCTGCATAATCCCTGTCATAGACGTACTGGCGATGATAGTCGGCGTAGGTCATCTCGATCGCCTCGTCGCTGCTGGCAGGACCGCGCCAGGTGCGGACCTCGTCATCGCTCATCAGGGTTGCGAGCGCCTCGGCATCGATCACCACATCGGCTTCGGGGTCGATCGTCGGACCGGGAGAAAAGCGGACGCCTTTATCCTTATGCGCCCAACTGCTGATTGTCTCCATATTGCCAGTGCTCAGCGCGCGCATGACGGTTTTAGCCGATTCCATGGCTGTCGGCGGCATACCTTCATCGCCCCACTCGGTCTCCTCCGCGCTTTCTTCGGTATTGTCCTCCACTGGGTCTGCTGGCGCATCGGCATTGGCCGACTCCTGTTGCTCCTGTGCAGGCGGCGGGGTCGAAGGCTCCGGCGAGCCGGAGGAATTGTTGGCCGGCGCTTCGTTTTGCCCGCAGGCCGCCAGCAGCGCCGACAGGATGAGCAGTGCGGCTCCGCGCCGCATCGTTTGGATGATCATGGTGTACCACTCCTTTTGTCTTTGTATAGATTAGACAAGAGGAGTGCGAGATCAGTTCCATTTTTTTTGTGCATGATTGCGAGATCAGCCAACAGGGCGTCCCGCCATCTGCCGCATGTTCGCGTTGAGCGCTTACACCGCCTCAGTCGTTCTGGGCGATCATCTCCCGCATTCGACGGATCGATTTCTTGCGCTGGTCCTTGCTCATCACATTGAACAGCTGGATCACCTCCAGCGTATCGGCGGTCATCTGCTCCTCGCGTATCGGCTCGCCGCCGATCATATAATCCAACGAGACCTGAAAAAATACCGACAGCTTGATCAATGTTTCGTAGACGGGCTGCCGGTTATTGATCTCATAGTGGCTATAAGCGGAGCGGGTGATGCCGATATGACGTGCGACTTCTTCCTGCGACAGCTTTTTGCGCAGCCGCAATTCTCTCAATCGATCTCCCATCGTCATGTCTTTGGACTCCTTACCTACAGTCGGATTGTGGATACATAGGCATACGGGATGTGCAGGACAAGCTATTACTCTTAATTTATGATACAAATTGTATCATTGTCAAGCCTAGACTGGAAGGAGTTTTACAAAAAAATGAAATTAACCTTTATTTGCGATTGCGGCAATCAGGTCGGCTTTTTCGGAACGGGCATGCTTGACGAGCAGCGACGGGAGATTATCGAGCCTGAGGATGACGACAGACTGCAGGTTATGATGGGCGATACGGGGATGGTGCTGACCTGCCAGTTTTGCAAGCAAGCGTATCGTATTGACAAATACAATCCAGATGTGCTATTCTAATAAGAATGGAATGCACGCGTTATTTATAATGCGGCATGGCGTACTGCTTGCATTGAATAATCAATACGAATCTTGATATATATAGTGGATGGATATATAGCATACCTGATTCTCACTGGCGCGGTCTTCGGAGCCGCAAGGATGGAAGAGAGGAAGGGCTTTCGTTGTTTTAGGTTTTCAATGTTTTCGTGCTTGACTAAGGTAGACTGATCGTTTCTTTAGGTGCTATTCGGCAAGCGGTATCCCCGGAGCGCGGGACTCCGGCTCGTGTTCGTACCTCGCCCATGGCGAGCGGCGAACCCAACCACAAAAGGCTTCTTCTCCAGTTGGAGAGGAAGCCTTTGTCTATGTTTGGGCCCGACCGGCCAAGGGCTGACCCTGGCTGTCGTCTCGCTAGGGTGTGTTGGCACACCCTAGGACGAGTCGGCGCTCTCCGGCAGTCGCGTCGATCGATGCCTCAGATAGGCGTACACCTTGGCAGCGATCACCTTGGTAATCATGTAGACCGGGATCGCGACCATGATGCCGACGATGCCCCCGATCGTGCCGGCGATCAGGACGGTCAGGATTGTCGTCACCGGATGGATATCGAGCTTGCGACCGTAGATGTGCGGGCCGAGGAAGTTGCTCTCGATGTTCTGGGCGACCAGATTGATGACGAGCACCCAGATGACGGTCGTCGGCGAGTCGATGAAGGCGACGATGACGACCGGCACCATGCCGATAATCTGGCCGATATATGGGATCAGATTGACGATCGCGGCGAAGATCGCCAGCAGCAGCGAGTACCGCAGGCCGATCAGCAGGAAGCCGACATAGATCATCGCGCCGAGCAGGAAGCAGAGCAGTACCCGGCCTAGGATAAACTCGCTCAGGATGCGGTCGACCTCGAGCAGCGTGCGATGCGCCTCGTGCCGCCAGTTGCGGGGCAGACTGCGGATCAGCTTGCGGGAGGCGGCGCGGTCTTGCTTCAGCAAATAGTAGAGCAGGATCGGCACGGTGCCGACGACGATGAAGAAGGTCGTAAAAAACGAGACGGCGCCCGATACATAATCCGACACAGAGTTGATCGCATTGGACAAATAGTCGGTCAGTCGATCGGTGAGCGACGAGTCGTTCAGATTGACGCCCTGGAACAGCTCCTGGCTCTGCAACTCCTCGATCTGTCGGCGCACATCCTCCGCGAGCTGCGGCAGACTGTTGATGAAGTCGTAGGTCTGCTGCTGCAAGGTCGGCCAGACGAGGAAAAAGAACAGCACAACAAGCCCTGCAAGCACGCCATAGATGAGCAAGATCGAGATAGCGCGCGGCACCTTCCAGCTATGTAGCTTGCCGACGATCGGGCGCAGCAGGTAATAGAAGAAAATCGTAAACAAAATCGGCATCAGGACGATATTGAATGCCAGCACGAACGGCTCGAACAAAAATCGAACCTTGTGCAGCAGATAGATGATGAGCAGGACGAGAATAATACTGATGCATGAGCGGTAAAAGGTTCCTATGTGCACCCGGTCATCCTCCCATCGGTCGATACTTCTATTCTTTATTATACTATACATACTGTACAGTCCATAATAACCGATTGCCGCATTCTTCAAACGGGAGTAGACTTCGAGGCGGGAGTTTGCTATCATCTAAGTGTAGATTACAGAACCGAGTTTTACATTATAAAACGAATGGAGCGACTACTATGAGGATCATCCGCTATCGCGACGGCGCAGTAGCACAACTGGCAGCTGTCACGGACGAGGAACAGCTGTATCCGATCTCAGACGCCGACTATATGACGTTGCTGGCCAGCGCCAAGCAACAGGGCAAGACGCCATTACAGTATGTAAACGCCATCATCGCCGATGCCGAGCCGGCAGCGGGAGACTGGCGCAAGCTCGAGCTGTTGGCGCCTATCGAAGCGCCCGAGGTGTGGGCGGCAGGCGTCACGTACCAGCGCAGCCGGGAGGCCCGCAACTATGAAGCGACCGGCGGCAAGCTGGACGCCTCGACCTTCTACGATAAGGTGTATGACGCCGAGCGCCCGGAGCTGTTCCTGAAGTCGACGGCGGCGCGTACGGTCGGCCCTAACGATCAGGTGAGCCTGCGCAACGACTCGCAGTGGCAGGTGCCGGAGCCGGAGCTCGGCTTGGTGCTGAGCAGCGAAGGGGCCATCGTCGGCTATATCATAGGCAACGACATGAGCTGCCGCGATATCGAGGGGGAGAATCCGCTCTATCTGCCGCAAGCCAAGGTGTGGAAGCGCTCCTGCGCGATCGGCCCGGCGATCCGACTGCCGGAGACGGTGGCGGACCCGTATGCGCTCGACATCGCCTGCCGGATCTACCGGGACGGAGAGAAGCTTGTCGACGAGTCGGCCAGCACCGGGCAGCTCAAGCGCAAGCTCGAGGAGCTGGCGTCGTATCTGCATCGGGACAATGTCGTCTTTGACGGCACGGTGCTGTTGACCGGCACCTGCGTCGTGCCGCCCAACCAGTTCACCCTGGAGGCAGGCGACGTGATCGAGATCGAGATTACCGGACTGGGTACGCTGGTCAACACTGCAGCGATGGCTTAAGCTATTATTTATAATCTGAGTACTAGATATTGGGAGGATGAGGAACGATGGCCAATGAAACGGCAGCAACCTATGACAACTATATCCAAGGCGAGTGGAAAGCCTCCGAGGGCGGCACGCAGCCGAGCATCAGCCCGGCCAACCGCGACGAGATCGTCGGTCTGATCCCGAACTCGGTGAAGGCCGATCTGGATGCGGCGGCGGCAGCGGCCAAGGCGGCGCAGCGAGCATGGCGCAAGCTGGCGGGCTCGCAGCGCGGCGCGCTGCTGTTCAAGGCGGCGGACATCATCGAGAGCCGGATGGCGGAGATCGGCGAGGCGATGACGCGCGAGATGGGCAAGACGTTGCCCGAGGCGAAGGGGGAGACGGCGCGTGGCGTAGCGATCCTCCGCTACTACGCAGGCGAGGGCATGCGCAAGGTTGGCGATGTCATCCCTTCAACGGACGCCGACGCCTTTATGTATACGACACGCACGCCGCTCGGTACGGTCGGCGTCATCTCGCCGTGGAACTTCCCGGTGGCGATCCCGATCTGGAAGATCGCTCCGGCGCTCATCTACGGCAATACCGTCGTCTGGAAGCCTGCGACAGAGACGGCGGTCACAGCGGCCAAGGTGATGCAGTGCTTCCATGACGCAGGCTTCCCGGCTGGCGTGCTCAACATGGTCATCGGCAGCGGCTCGGTGATCGGACAGGGCATCGCCGAGCATGCAGACATCAACGGCATCACCTTCACCGGCTCCAATGGCGTCGGCAAGCGGGTCGGTCAGGCGGCGCTGGCGCGCGGCGCCAAGTACCAGCTGGAGATGGGCGGCAAAAACCCGATCATCATCGCCGAGGATGCCGATCTGGAGCTGGCGGTCGATGCGACGATCAGCGGCGGTCTGAAGTCGACGGGGCAGAAGTGTACGGCGACTAGCCGCGTCATCGTCGTCAAGGGCATCTACGAGGCGTTCAAGGCGAGACTGGTGGAGAAGGTGTCGGAGCTGAAGGTCGGCGACGGGCTGGCGGGCGATACCTGGCTCGGACCATGCGCCAACGAAGCGCAGATGGAGACGGTGCTGTCGTATGTGAACAAGGGGATCGAGGAAGGCGCGGTGCTGCTGCATGGCGGCAAACGTCTGGAGAGCGGCGAGCTGTCGCGCGGCTTCTATGTCGAGCCTGCGATCTTCGACAAGGTCGCCTCGAACATGGCGATCGCTCAGGAGGAGATCTTCGGGCCGGTGCTGGCGCTGATCGAGGCGCGCGACATCGACGAGGCGATCGAGCTGGCCAACGATACGGAGTATGGTCTGAGCGCTTCGATCTATACGCGCGACATCGGCAACGTGATGTCGTTCGTCCAGGATATGGAGGCGGGCCTGGTGCGCGTCAATGCCGAGACGGCTGGCGTCGAGCTGCAAGCGCCGTTCGGCGGCATGAA
>NZ_BFBX01000064.1:23045-23495 GCF_003851045.1 Paenibacillus sp. 598K
CGCCGTTCGGCGGCATGAAGCAATCGAGCTCCCACTCCCGCGAGCAAGGGCAGGCGGCGATCGAGTTCTTCACGTCCATCAAGACCGTATTCATCAAACCGTAAGCCAGCGACCGGAGAGGATGGAACAGCATGAAGAACGGACTGACTAACATCATGGGCGATAGCCGCGAAGAATACTTCGCGGTGACGACCCATGCGCCAGGCCCGAGCGGCAAGCTGCCGCTGACGCACGAGATGCTGACGGAGGCGCCGAGCGGCGATCTGTTCGGGTTGTCGCAGAACGTCGGCATGGGCTGGGATCCGAACAAGCTGCTGGGCAGACAGGTGCTCATCCTCGGCACGCAGGGCGGTATCCGCGACGAGGACGGGCAGCCGGTGGCGCTCGGCTATCATACCGGACATTGGGAGGTCGGCCTGCTGATGCAGGCGGCCGCTCGCGAGATCAGCG
>NZ_BFBX01000064.1:23615-31587 GCF_003851045.1 Paenibacillus sp. 598K
CGACAAGGGGCTGCCGGCGATGATGATCGCGCTGGCCGGCATGACCGGCCTGCCCGGCGTCATCGTGCCGGGCGGCGTCACCTTGCCGCCGACCAGCGGCGAGGATGCCGGGAAGATCCAGACGATCGGCGCGCGCTATACGAACGGCGAGCTGAGCCTCGAGGAGGCGGCAGACCTCGGCTGCCGGGCCTGCGCCTCGCCGGGCGGCGGCTGCCAGTTCCTCGGCACCGCAGGCACCGCGCAGGTCGTCGCCGAGGCGCTTGGCATGACGGTGCCGCACGCCGCGCTTGCCCCCTCGGGGCAGCCGGTGTGGGAGGAGATGGCACGTCAGTCGGCGCGGGCGGCGCTCCATATGGCCGAGAGCGGCCTGACGACGGGCATGATCCTCACCGATGCGGCGATCCGCAACGCGATGGCGGTGCATGCGGCATTCGGCGGCTCGACCAATCTGCTGCTCCATATCCCGGCGATCGCCCATGCGGCGGGGCTGCGGCTGCCGGGCGTCGCCGACTGGGCTGAGGTGAACCGCGAGGTGCCGCGGCTGGTCAGCGTCCTGCCCAACGGACCGGAGCATCATCCGACCGTGCTCGCCTTCCTCGCGGGAGGCGTGCCCGAGGTGATGCTGCATATGCGCCGTCTCGGCGTGCTGGAGGAGCGGGCGCTCACGGTCACCGGGCAGACGCTCGGCGAGACGCTCGACTGGTGGGAGGACTCGGAGCGGCGTCACCGGATGCGTCAGCATCTGCGGGATACCGAGGGCGTCGACCCGGATCGCGTCATCTTCAGCCCGGAGCGGGCGCGCCAGGCGGGTCTGACGTCGACGGTGACGTTCCCGCTCGGCAATATCGCGCCGGAGGGCTCGGTCATCAAGTCGACGGCGATCGATCCGTCGACGGTCGACGAGCATGGCGTCTATCGCCATGTCGGCCGGGCCAAGGTATTCACGACCGAGAAGGCAGCGATCCGGGCGATCAAGACAAAGGCGATCGTCGCTGGCGACGTGCTCGTGCTGATCGGTCGCGGACCGTCGGGTACCGGCATGGAGGAGACGTATCAGCTGACGTCGGCGCTCAAGCATCTGCCGTACGGCAAGCATGTGTCGCTGCTGACGGACGCGCGATTCTCCGGCGTCTCGACAGGGGCATGCGTCGGCCATATCGGTCCCGAGGCGCTGGCTGGCGGGCCGGTCGGCCGTCTGCGCGACGGCGACTGGATCGACATCCGTATTGACCTGCTGCGGCTGGAGGGCCGCATCGACATGGTCGGCGACGGCGATCAGCCGGCGGGACCTGCGGAGGGCAGTCTGCTGCTCGCTGCGCGGACGCCGCATCCCGGGCTCGCCAAGGACCCCGACCTGCCGGACGATACCCGGCTGTGGGCGGCGCTCCAGGCGGCGAGCGGCGGGACGTGGCGAGGCTGCGTCTATGATGTCGATCGGATCGTCGGCCTGCTCGAGGCAGGGATGCGCACGCCGGAAGGACAGACCATTATGAGCGGCCTGACACGGCCGGAAGGAGAGTAACGGAAGTGATCCATAATCCAATCCTGCGCGGATTTCATCCCGATCCGTCAATCGTTCGGGTGAATGACGATTACTATATCGCGACCTCGACGTTCGAATGGTTTCCCGGCGTACGCATCCATCATTCCAAGGATCTCGTCCACTGGCGGCCCTTGACGTATCCGCTGACGCGACCGGAGCATCTGCAGCTGGCGGGCACGATCGACTCGGGCGGCGTATGGGCGCCGTGCCTGTCCTATGACAACGGGGTATTCTATCTGATCTACACCGATGTGAAGAGCCGGATGGGCAAGTTCAAGGATACGCATAACTATCTGGTGACGGCGACCGATATTATGGGGCCGTGGTCCGATCCGATCTATCTGAACAGCAGCGGCTTCGACCCGTCGCTGTTCCACGATGACGACGGCCGCAAGTGGCTGCTTAACATGCAGTGGGATCATCGTCAGGGCAACCATCCGTTCGGCGGCATCCTCATGCAGGAGTACTCGCCAGAGGAGCGCAAGCTCGTCGGACCGGTGCGCAACATCTTCCGCGGCACGAAGAGCGGCCTCACCGAGGGGCCGCATGTCTACAAGCGCGACGGCTATTATTATCTACTGACGGCCGAGGGCGGCACCGGCTACGATCATCAGGTGACGTTCGCTCGCTCGCGGCAGCTCGAGGGGCCGTACGAGCTATCGCCCAACCATCCGGTCCTGACGTCCTCGGGCACGCCGGAGCTGGAGCTGCAAAAGGCGGGACACGCCGACCTGGTGGAGACGCAGACCGGCGAGTGGTATATGGTGCACCTGGTCGGACGTCCGGTTCGGGAGGGCTACTGCATGCTCGGACGGGAGACGGCGATCCAGCGCTGTCACTGGACCGAGGATGGCTGGCTGGAGGTCGAGGGCGGCCCGTCGCCGCAGCTCGAGGTGCAGGCGCCAGCGCTGCCGCTCCATCCGTTCGAGCCGCTGCCCGAGACGGATCACTTCGACAGCCCGGAGCTGGGCATCCAGTGGAATACGCTGCGCATCCCGGCGACGCCGGACTGGCTGTCGCTGACCGAGCGCCCCGGCCATCTGCGGCTGTACGGCCAGGAGTCGCCGATCTCGATCAACAGGCAGAGCATCGTCGCCCGCAGACAGCAGTCGATGGACTGCGAGGCCGAGACATCGCTGGACTTTGATCCGCAGCATTATCCACAGATGGCGGGCTTGATCCTCTATTACGACACGCAGGATTATGTCTATCTGCGGGTAAGTCGCGATGACGAGGTCGGACGTTGTCTGAATATATTCCAGTCGATCAACGGCAAGTGCGAGGAAGCGCTGGACCGCGAGGTGTCGATCGCCGAGCAGGGCCATATCCGGCTCAAGGTCGTCATCCGCCGCGAGCGGGCGCAGTTCTACTATGCCGAGGAGGGCGGAGACTGGACGGCGATCGGCCCGGCGCTGGATGTCAGCCATCTCTGCGACGAGTCGCCGGTGTACATCCGCTTCACCGGCACCTACATCGGCGTCTGCGTCCAGGATACGAGCGGCGCGCGCCTGCACGCCGACTTTGATTACTTCCGCTATACCGAGCAGTAGTCGGCAGCGGCGATGACCGGAGCATAGCGTGGCGTTAAGTAAAGGCAAGCAGCGATTTGGATCGCGGCTTGCCTTTATTCGCGTTGCTAAGCGGGACCAGGTTTGACAGACCAGGTTTTGAATGCTTGACTGCATACTGTTTATGTTGTATATTCTGTGTATGTAGTAGATACACAGTTGAGATTTACAGGAGTAGCAGACAGGTTATCGGGCAAGGAGAGGTTGTATGAGGATCGTCATCTCGAATACATCGGATCAGCCGATCTACCAGCAGATCAAGGATCAGATCAAGCAAGCGATCCTGCAGGACGAGCTGGACGAAGGAACGGCATTGCCCTCGATCCGGGCGCTGGCCAACGATCTTCACGTCAGCGTGCTGACGACCCGTCGGGTCTACGACGAGTTGGAGAGCGAAGGCTATATCGTGACGCGGGCAGGCAAGGGCTCTTTTGTAGCCCAGGGCAATCGGGAGCTGCTGCTGGAGTCGAAGCGTCGGATGGTCGAGGTCAAGCTGGCGGAGGCTTGGGACACGGCGCGGATGCTGGGCATCACGAGGCAGGAGCTGTTTGCGATGATGGAGTTGCTTTTTGAGGAGGAAGAGTGATGGGAGCAATACTTGAAGTGGAAGGTCTGACCAAGCGTTTAGGCGATTTTGTATTGGACGGGGTAAGCTTCGCTTTGCCGGACAACTGCATCACCGGCTTCATCGGCGTCAATGGCGCGGGCAAAACCTCAACCATCAAGCTGCTGCTCGGACTGATGCGAGAGGATGTTGGCGACATTCGTTTCTTAGGGGAAGACATCCGCAAGCGGGAGCGGGTATTCAAAAATCAGATCGGCGTCGTATGGGATGACGGGTATTTCTATCCCGATCTGACGCTGCTGGAGATGAAGGATGTCGTCGCCGCCGCCTACAGCGAGTGGGATGAGTCGCAATTCCGCAAGCTGCTGGAGCGCTTCGGCTTGCAAGGCAAGCAGCGGATCGGCACCTTGTCCAAGGGGATGCGGATGAAGTATGCAATCGCGCTGGCGATGTCGCACCGGGCCAGGCTGCTGGTAATGGATGAACCAACGAGCGGTCTGGACCCGCAGGTGCGCAAGGAGCTGCTGGACCTGTTGCTCTCTTACGTGGCCGAGGGGAACAGCGTGTTTGTATCTACTCACATCACCTCCGATCTTGACAAGATTGCGGACTATCTCATCCTGCTCGATCAGGGCAAGGTGGTGTGGGAGGAGGAGAAGGACCGTCTGCTCGACACGCATCGAATCATCAAGGGCGGTGCGGAGGAGCTGACGCCGGACATTCGCTCGTTGTTCCTGACTTTGGACGAGAGCAGCTATGGCTTCACAGGACTTACCGCGCAACGGGAGAAGGTCTGCCGCCAACTTGGCAAGGTCCAGGTCGAACGGCCATCGGTGGAGGATATTATGCTGGGTTATGTAGGGAGGTCGCGAGCATGATCTATCATCTTATTCTGAAGGATTTGCGGCTCGGCAAGCGTTACTGGGCGCTGCTGCCGATTGCGGCCGTGGCGATCCCGTTTTATATCGTCAGCAAGGCGGCCGCGGCAACGTCGGTTGCCTTTGCCCTCAGCAGCTTGTTCATCGTGTACTTGTTCTTCAATAGCGTCTCGATGGCCGAAGAGAAATACCGGGGCGCCGCTTATCTGTGCGCGACTCCTTATACCCGCAAAACGCTGGTCCTCGGCAAATACGCGTTGATCCTGCTGTTGATCGGGGCTTGTTACATCCTCTATACGTTAGCCGCCCTGGCTGCTCCTGAGCGGTTGCCGGTGCTCGGTATCCAGGAGCTGGGGTATTCCTTGCTGCTGCTGGCAGCCGTCTTCGGACTATTCCTGCCGATTCAGTACCGTCTGGGCTACGAGAAGTCGCGGTTGGTATTTTTCTTCTTCATCTTCCTGATGCCCTTCCTCCTGCCTTACGCGGTAGGAGAATTGGATGGCAGCTCGCTGCTTGGCAGTATGGCAGGGATTGCGCCCGTCGCGCAGGGCGTCTTGGCGATGGCGGCTGCGGCGATCCTGTTGCTAGGATCGATAGCGGTGTCGGTTCGGATCTATGCCCGTCAGAGTCTATGATAGGAGCGGGAGCAGGATGAGCAAAAAGCGATTGTATATCGCAGTGGGCGCTGTGCTCTTCATCACGAGCATCGCTCAGGCGTGGGAACGCAGCGTATATGCGATCTTCCCGCTGATCGCATCGATCGCCCTGTGGCGCTATGCGCGCAGGCTGAAGTAAGCGTTCGTATAGCATCGCGACGCCTCATCGTTAAGGGACTGGCCGGTCATCTCGGGATGACAGGGCGCGGTCCCTTTTGATTTATAAGCAACCTATAGGGGCGAAGTCGGATTTGCTGGGGCTGCGTTTTCGTTTTGCGATCCGTCGCGGCTTGTCCAGAGGACTCTGTTATGCTAAGGGACGGCTGTCCATTTGATTTCTACGCTAGGTTTATATTAAGCTTAAATATAGAAGCAACCGCCTCGGCGATGCACGCCTTTGCTAGATGCCCGCCGGGCCTTCAAGACTATACGATCCAGGTTAGGATGGGACAACATATGATGAATGGAATGCAGATTGAGCAGCTCAAGGTGATCCGCAACGAGCTGACCCGTTTTATGATGATGTACAAGTTTGCTCTGGATGCGATGGAGACGCGTGTCGAGATTCTGAAGGAAGAGTTCCACCTGCTCCACGACTACAATCCGATCGAGCATACGAAGAGCCGCGTCAAGTCGCCGGAGAGCATTATCAAGAAGCTGTACCGCAAGGGCTTCGATATCTCGCTGCCGAGCATCAAGGAGAACATCAAGGATATCGCCGGTTTCCGCATCACCTGCTCGTTCATATCGGACATCTATCGCATCCATGATATGCTCAAAAGTCAGCATGACCTGATCATCCTCGACACTAAGGACTACATCCAACATCCCAAGCCCAACGGCTATCAGAGCTTGCATCTGCTCGTCGAAGTTCCGGTATTCATGTCCGATCGGCAGGAGCGAATATGCATCGAGATTCAGATCCGCACGATCGCGATGGATTTCTGGGCCAGTCTGGAGCACAAGATCTATTACAAGTACAATGAGTCCGTTCCGCCATCCCTGCTCGCCGAGCTCAAGGAAGCGGCCGACTCCGCAGCCAAGCTGGACCTGAAGATGGAACGGCTGCACAAGGAGGTCACGGTCATCAAGGAGGCCCATGAGGTGATCCGGGAGGAGGAGCTGAAGCAGATCATCATCAGCAAGCAGCAGTTCCCGTTGCCGGCCGCCTTGCTGGAGTTGCTAACAGACGGCAAGGGCTGATCGTTCATGCGGGACGGTCCGGGACCGAAGGCTCTGTCGGAGAGAGCCATCTGACGACTGGCCAGGAAATGCGGCCATAGTCCCGGGCCGAAGCGCATGATTTGGGTGAAAAGCCTGTCGAAAAATAGACTAGCAGTGCTTACCATTAAGAAATATCCAAGTGCAGGAGGCGACGAGATGTCGGAAGTGAAATTGGTCGTAGATTATGAGGCGCATGAAGCAGGCAAGACGATGTCGGAGAAGCTGGAGGCGCTCGCAGCCTCGCCGGAGAGCCAGAGCCTGACGAGCCTGATTATCGGCGATTGGGGCGGCGCATACGAGAACGACTCTGCCGGGGCGATCGAAGCGCTCGTCCGACTGAAGGAATCGTTCCCGGCGCTGCGCAAAATCCACGTCGGCGACATGAGCGGCGAGGAATGCGAGATCTCCTGGATCATGCAATCCAACGTCGGACCGCTCCTCGAGGCGTATCCGGCGCTGCAATCGCTGACGGTGACCGGGGGCTCCGGGCTGTCCATCGAGCCGCTGGCGCATGACAATCTCGAGGAGCTGATCCTCATCACCGGCGGTCTGGGCAAGGATGTGCTCGCGAGCGTCGCTGGCGCGCGGCTGCCGAAGCTGCGCCATCTGGAGCTGTATCTGGGCGTCGAGGACTACGGCTTCGACGGCGGCATCGAGGATATCCTGCCCCTGCTGGAGAGCGGCCGGTTCCCTGAGCTGACCTACCTGGGGATCAAAAATAGCGAGCTGCAGGACGAGATCGCGATATCCATCTCTGATGCTCCGATCTTGCAGCATCTGCAGACGCTCGATCTGTCGATGGGTACGCTCACCGACAAAGGCGCAGAGGCGCTGATCGCTAGCGCCGGTGTACGGAAGCTGGACAAGCTCGACCTGAGCTATCACTATATGTCGGATGCGATGGTGCGGCGCTGGCAGGATACGGGCATGAACGTCAATGTCTCCGATCAGCAAGAGGACGATGAGGATTATCGCTTCCCTTACATCACCGAGTAGGGAGAGCGAGATGCTGCTCATCGGTCACCCGGACAATCGCCGCACGCGTGCGCTCCAGGCTGCCCGCATGCGGCTAGGTCTGCCCCCAGCGACGGTGGCCTCCTACGAGGCGTTGCTCGGCGGCGAGCTGTCGCTGACGGAGCTGGCGGCGCGCGGCGTGCAGCCGCAGCTGCTACGCCTGGACTCGCCGGGCGAGCACTTCGGCGTCGAGCGGCGGCTGCTCGCGCTCGGCGCGCCCGATGCCGACGTCGAGCCTGACGCGGATCGGCTGCTATGGACCGGTGCGGAGCCGCCCGGTCAGCGCCCCCGCGCGCTCGCGTCGAGCGCGGCGCTGGCGCTGGAGGAGCGCACGGGCGAGCTCGTGCACCCGTCCCAGTGGTTCCGCGGCTATGCGCGGCTGTTGGCGCGGCTCGAACGCGAAGCAGCGATAATCTGGCCGACGGCGACGTGGGTGCATCCGCCAGCGGCGGTGGCGGCGATGTTCGACAAGCGCCGCAGCCACGAGCTGCTGCGGGAGCGCGGCGTCGCGGTGCCGGAGCGGC
>NZ_BFBX01000064.1:31664-32953 GCF_003851045.1 Paenibacillus sp. 598K
TCGAGGCGATGCAGCGCGAGCGGATGCCTCGCATCTTCCTCAAGCTGGCTTGCGGCTCGGGGGCGAGCGGCGTGCTCGCCTATCAGCGTCATCCCCGCACGGGCGCCGAGGTGGCGCTGACGACGCTTAGCGTGGACAACTATATCACCCGCCCGCCCGTCTACTACAATACGCGCAAGCTGCACCGCTATACCGAGCCGCGTCTGGTCCGCCAGATGATCGATTGGCTGCTCCGTCATGGCGCGCATGCCGAGCGCTGGGTGGCCAAGGCGGCGGCCGGGACGGGGACGGCGGCGGGGGTATACGACATCCGCCAGCTCGTCGTCGACGGCAAGGCGTGCCACAGCGTCGCCCGGATCAGCCGGACGCCGGTCACCAATCTGCATCTGCGCAACGAGCGTAGCAGCCTGGAGGCGCTCGGACTGAGCGAGCAGACACGCCGCAGCGTGGCGGAGGCGGCGGAGCAGGCGCTGGCGGCCTTCCCGGGCGCTCGCTCGGCGGGGGTCGATGTGATGGTGAGCCGCTCCGGCAAGCCTTATGTGCTGGAGGTGAACCCTTACGGCGACCTGCTCTATCATGTGCTGCATGAGGGCGCAGATCCGTACGAATGGCAGCTGCGCTGTTTTGCTGCGGGCGAGGACGGGCGCCGGGGGATAGAGAGAGAGGAGAGCGGCGCATGCCCAACATGAACGACATCATCGGCAGTCACGATCTCCTGATGATCACGCTCGATACGCTGCGCTACGATGCGGCCGTGCTGGAGGAGGCGAACTGCCCGCATCTATGCGGCAGCGGCGGCTGGGAGCGGCGGCATACGCCGGGCAGCTTCACCTACGCGGCGCATCATGCGTTTTTTGGCGGCTTCCTGCCGACCCCGGCCAATACGGACAAGGCGTCGCATATCCGACTGTTCCACTCCCGCAACACCGGTCTGCGCACCCATCCCGATACCTGGCTGTTCGATACGCCGGATATCGTCTCCGGCCTGGCGGCGGAGGGGTATCGTACGATCTGCATCGGCGGCGTCATCTTCTTCACCAAGAAGGTGCCGCTCGCCCGCGTGCTGCCGGGATACTTCCAGGAGAGCTACTGGCGGATGAACTTCGGCGTCACCAACCCGCGCTCGACCGAGCACCAGGTCAACCATGCGATCAAGCTGCTGGATCGCGCCGAGGAGGAGCAGAAGCTGTTCCTGTTCCTCAACGTTTCGGCGATCCACGGCCCCAACCACTACTATGTGCCCGGCGCGAAGCGGGATTCCGTCGAGACGCAGCGAGCGGCGCTCCGGG
>NZ_BFBX01000064.1:33113-33390 GCF_003851045.1 Paenibacillus sp. 598K
TGTCGATGGCGAGCTGGGCCGGTTGTTCGCGCGCTTCCGGCAGCGGCAGCGGCCGGTATTTTGCCTCGTCTTCTCCGACCATGGCACCGCCTACGGCGAGGATGGCTACGAAGGCCACCGGCTGGCGCATGAAGTAGTGATGAACGTACCCTACCGCGAATTTTTCCTATAGTTGAGGGAGTGACCGGAACGAAGGCTCCAACGCGGTCTGAGTGATAGTGCGGTCCCGAACGAAAGTTGCTCCGGTTATCGCCGCTCTAACGCTCGCCACAGCGCT
>NZ_BFBX01000064.1:33601-34392 GCF_003851045.1 Paenibacillus sp. 598K
AAGCTCCAGGGCGAGCGTTAAAATCGTGGACAGGCAGGCAGGCGCGGGCAGGCCACAGGTAGGCGCAGGCAAGGGCGCAGGCAGCCAAGGACGAGCAGGAGGGCAGCTCATTGCCCACGGACCGCAAAATACACATCTAACTTAAGAAAGGGGTGCATGCCGGATGAAAGAAATCGTCGACGCAGGTCGTGCGGCCCCGATCGCATCATCGGATCTCGCGGACTGGAAGGCCGAGCTGACGGCGGACCCTTACCGGTCCTATTTGTATTCGTACCCGCACAAGACGGCCTACCGCAAGCTGGACACGCCCGTGCCGCTGGAGCGGCTCTGGGCGGACGAGCAGGCCGAGACCTACTTTCTGTACATGCATATCCCGTTCTGCGGGGCGCGCTGCGGGTTTTGCAATCTGTTCACGCTGCCGGACACGCGGACGTCGGTGCACGAGCAGTACCTGGACGCGCTAGAGCGGCAGGCGAGACAGTGGGCGCCGCTCGTCTCGGCCAAGCCATTCGCCCGCTTCGCGATCGGCGGCGGCACCCCGACGCTGCTCGCTGCCGATCAGCTCGACCGACTGTTCCGGATCGCCGAGGATGTGATGGGACTCGACCCGCAGCAGGCTTCGATCTCGGTGGAGACGTCGCCGGACACGGTGACGGAGGAACGGCTCGAGGTGCTGCGAGCGCGTAGCGTTGACCGGGTCAGCATGGGCATCCAGAGCTTCGTGGAGGCGGAGGCTACGGGCATCTATCGACCGCAGAAACCTGCCGAGGTCGAGCGGGCGCTGGCGCTGC
>NZ_BFBX01000064.1:34557-34763 GCF_003851045.1 Paenibacillus sp. 598K
CGAGCGGGCGCTGGCGCTGCTGCAGCGTTACCGCTTCCCGATCCTCAATCTCGATCTCATCTACGGCTTGCCGGGGCAGACGGTAGACTCCTGGCTGTACTCGGTCGAGCGGGCGCTCGACTACAAGCCGGAGGAGATCTTCATCTACCCGCTCTATACGCGCGACCATACGATCGTCAAGCCGACCGATGCGCGGCTCAGCGGCG
>NZ_BFBX01000065.1:0-2080 GCF_003851045.1 Paenibacillus sp. 598K
CGGCAAGCTGAAGCCGCTGCGCGGCGATGATGTCGACAAGTCGCTGCAGGAGCAGGTCAAGGCGCTGCGCGAGCAAGCCAAAAAGCTGATCGGCGAGCTGAATGGCGAGCTGTTCGGGCGGACGCCGGAGGAGTTCCTGGCAGAGCTGCACGAGGCGGCTCCGCAGATGAGGGCCTTGGCCGCTCTCGTCATCGACTTCGCCAAGCGCTACGAGCAGGCGAAGCGGGCCAAAGGACTGCTCGACTTTGGCGATCTGGAGCATTACTGCCTGCGTATCCTGCGCTCGCCGGCCTCGACGCCGGAGCGTTCGCTGCCGTCGGCGGCTGCGCTCGAGTATCGCCGTCAGTTCGAGGAGATCCTGCTCGACGAGTACCAGGATACGAACCGGGTGCAGGAGGCGATCGTTGAGCTGATCGCGAGGGAAGCGCCCGGCAACCGGTTCATGGTCGGCGATGTGAAGCAGAGCATCTATCGCTTCCGGCTGGCGGAGCCGGGGCTGTTCCTGGCCAAATACAAGGCGTACGAGAACGGGTCTGCGGGAGAGGGCTTGCGGATCGATCTGGCTCGTAACTTCCGCAGCCGCGCCCAGGTCGTCGATGGCGTCAACGACGTGTTCCGGCTGATCATGCGCGAGAGCGTCGCGGAGATGGATTACGATGCCGCTGCCGAGCTTGTCTGCGGCGCTTCCTACCCGCCGGCCGGCGAGGGCGGCGGTCCGTACCGCATCGAGCTGGCCGTGCTGGATCGTACGGAGCCGGAGCGCGCAGCCGAGCCGGCCGAGGAAGAGACGGAGGAGGAGGGCGCTGCGGTCGATGCGGCCGATCTGCAGACGGCGCAGCTCGAGGCTCGCTATATCGCGGCCCAGATCCGCAGACTGCGGGACGGCGACGGGATAGCGCCGCCCTTCCGGGTGTACGACGGCAAGCGTCAGACCAGCCGCCCGCTCGCCTGGCGGGATATCGTCGTACTGCTGCGGGCGACCAGTCAATGGGCGCCGATCCTGATCGAGGAGCTGCAAGCGCAGGGGATCCCGGCATATGCCGAGCTGAGCACCGGCTACTTCGATGCGATCGAGGTCGAGGTTCTGCTCTCGGTGCTGCGGGTGATCGACAATCCGTATCAGGACATCCCGCTTGCCGGCGCCTTGCGCTCGCCGATCTTCGGCCTAGACGCCGAGGAGTTGGCGATGATCCGCGTCTATGGCGTGAAGGGGTCCTATTATGAAGCGGTGCAGGATGGCGCCGCCAATCTGCTGTTGTCCGAGGCGACCCGGGACAAGCTGTCGCTGTTCCTGGCGCGGCTCGAGCTGTGGCGCGAGGATGCGCGGCAAGGCTCGCTGGCCGAGCTGGTATGGCGGATCTGCCGGACGACGGGCTACTACGACTTCGTCGGTGGTCTCTCCGGCGGCATGCAGCGTCAGGCTAATCTGCGGGCGCTCTACGACCGCGCTCGCCAATACGAGCAGACGTCGTTCCGCGGCTTGTTCCGCTTCCTGCGGTTCATCGACCGGATGCGGGAGCGCGGCGGCGATCTGGGCACTGCGCGCGCGCTCGGCGAGCAAGAGGATGTCGTGCGCATCATGTCGATCCACCGCAGCAAGGGGCTCGAGTTCCCGGTCGTCTTCACGGCGGGACTGGGCAAGATGTTCAACATGCAAGACCTGAACCGCCCCTTCCTGATGCACAAGGAGCTGGGCTTTGGTCCCCGCCATGTCGATGGCGATCTGAGAGTGAGCTACCCGATGCTGCCGCAACTGGCGATCCGGCGCAAGCAGCGGATGGAGCTGCTGGCCGAGGAGATGCGAATCCTGTATGTGGCGATGACGCGCCCCAAGGAAAAGCTGTTCCTCGTCGGCACCTTGTCCGGCGCAGCGGCGCAACTGGAGCGGCGCCAAGCCTCGGGCGGCGATACGCCGGTCCCTGACTTTGCCTTGGCGGCGGCGCGCCGCTTCACGGACTGGCTGCTGCCGCTGACAGACCGACTGCCTGCGGAGGAGCTGGCGCTCGCGGGCGGTGGCGCAGGCTGGAGCTGGTCGCTGCAGCCGGCCTCGCTCTACGTGATGGAGGCGGCGGCAGCCGCC
>NZ_BFBX01000065.1:2130-47548 GCF_003851045.1 Paenibacillus sp. 598K
GGCGGCGGCAGCCGCCCTCGTCGATCCCGAGGAGGAGGCGCGGCGCGCCGAGCGGCTCGCAGCCGTGACGGCGGGAGTCATCCTCACGGATGCGGAGAACGACCAAGCGGCGGATATCGAAGCGCGGCTCGACTGGCGCTATCCCCATGCTGCGGCGACCGGGCTGGCTGCCAAGACGTCGGTGACGGAGATGAAGCGGCTGCAGGCGGAATACGGGCATGCCGAGGGAGCGATCCCGCTCGAGGAAGCGCGTCATATCGCCCCGAAGCGCGGCGGCTCGCCCCGGCGCGGCGGGCTGCCGCCGGGCTCGTTGCGGCTGCGGCGTCCCCGCTTTATGGAGGAGCGCTCGCTAACCGCTGCCGAGCGCGGCACGGTCAACCATCTGGTCATGCAGCACGCGCCGCTGACAGCGCCGCTCACCATCGACCGGCTCGAGGCGCTGCTCGCAGACATGCAGGAGAGACGTCTGCTGTCGCCGGAGCAAGCCGCTGCGGTCGACCGCGAGACCATCGTCAGCTTTTTCACAAGCCCGCTCGGCGAGCGGCTGTTGGCAGCGGACTGGGTGCGACGAGAGGTGCCGTTCAGTCGGACGCTGCCTGCGGGCCGCATCTATCGGGAGGCCGAGCTGGACGAGACGACGGCAGCGGAGCCGGTGCTTATCCAGGGCGTTATCGATTGTCTGTTCGAGGACGAGCGCGGACTCGTGCTGATCGACTACAAGACCGATCGGATCTGGATGAGTCAGTGGGAGGAGACGGCCGAGCGACATCGCTTTCAGCTTGAGCTTTACGCAGAGGCGATCGGCGCTATATTGGACAAGCCGGTGGCCGAGTGCCATGTTTTCTTTTTTGACGGCGGACGATCGGTGCAGTTGACCTGATGCGAGGTCGGCTCAGCGCAAGCGAACGCAGCAGCTAAGGGCTAGTATTTTCAAAAAGGTGGGGGTATAGGTGCAAGAGGAACAGCCGGTGAAGCGTTCCTGGTTTACGGGTGTCGTAGTCGTGTTGCTGGTGGCAAGCCTGACCTACAGCGTGTTCCTGTTCTCGCATAAGCTGCAAAACGACCAACGGGAGAAGGCGCTGAGGGGGGAGCGGATCATCACATCGGCATGGGATACGCGGCTCTACACGGAGATGATCATCGAAAACACGCGGAAGCTGCTGGATACCGATGATCTCGGCGAGCGCATCGCTGCTAAGCAAGCGCTTGGCTACACCTTTGGCGGCTACCCCAAAGGCGTTCAAGCCTTCATCGGGGCAGCGCAGGATATTGAGCCACGCGAGCTGCCTGGTCATCAACGCAATGCGTTGACCTTCCTGTCGCAGATCGAGCTTTCGGTGCGCAGCATCGGCAATCATGACCAGCCGCTCAGCCCGGAGGAGCGGGCTTATCTGGAGGATGTCGTATCGCTGTATGAGCGAATGCATGCGGAGATCAACCGTTTTGGCGTGACGCAGACGACCCAGCAGGAGTCGCTGCTCGTCCTGTCAGAGCTCGAGTGGGTCGATATGGCCTATGCGATACTGGATATGATGAACGAGCCTGAGGGAGTCCTGTTCGAAGGCGTCAATGCGGAGGATGCAGCGCAGACGGAAGCGGCGCAATGACGAAGGCAGCCGCCTTTTGTGAACAATATTCGACGTTATTACGCAGTTTTGTCTAGGATTGACGGATAAAGTGTGATATAATTGGCACAAGTTAATAAAGGGTAGGAGAACGGGAGAACCACAAGCCCCCAAGCTGCGAACGCTCGCAGACTGGGTTCTTGTGGTTCTTTTTATATTTTATCATGGAGGGAGCTTCCGATTATGAGACCATTCTCGGCTGCGGAACGCGAGCAAAGATTAGTAAGGATGCAGAATAGCGAATATGATATCCTGATCATAGGAGGCGGCATTACCGGCGCAGGCATCGCGTTGGACGCCCAGACTCGAGGGATGAAGACGGCGCTGATCGAGATGCAGGATTATGCCGGCGGCACGTCGAGTCGCTCGACCAAGCTGGTCCATGGCGGGCTGCGATATCTCAAGCAATTGCAGGTGAAGATGGTCGCCGATGTCGGCAAGGAACGCGCGGTCGTCTACGAGAACGGGCCGCATGTAACGACGCCCGAGTGGATGCTGCTGCCCTTCTACAAGGGTGGCACGTTCGGCGCGCTGTCGACCTCGTTTGGTCTGCGGCTCTACGACTACCTCGCTGGCGTCAAGCGGGAGGAGCGCCGCAAAATGCTGAACGTCGATGCGACGGCCGCCAAGGAGCCGCTGCTCAAGAAGGAAGGTCTGCTCGGCGGCGGCACCTATGTCGAGTATCGGACCGATGACGCCCGTCTGACGATCGAGGTGCTCAAAAAAGCGGTAAGCGCCGGGGCTGATGCCGTCAATTACCTAAAGGCGGAGAAGCTGCTCTACGACAATGGCAAGCTGACCGGCGTCATCGCCAAGGACAGCATCGATGGCAAGGAATATCGCATCATGGCTCGTCAGATCGTCAATGCGGCTGGTCCGTGGGTCGATGAGCTGCGCGCCAAGGATCATTCCAAGCGCGGCAAGACGCTGCGTCTGACCAAAGGCGTCCATCTCGTCTTCGACGGCGCGCGCTTTCCGCTGCGCCAGGCGGTATACTTCGACACCAAGGATAAGCGGATGATCTTCGCGATCCCCCGCGACGGCAAAACCTATGTCGGCACGACTGATACGGACTATATCGGCGATACCGCCTACCCGCGGATGACCGAAGCCGACCGAGCCTACCTGTTGGCAGCTTGCAACGAGATGTTCCCGGGCGTCAGACTGACTGATCGCGATGTCGAATCTAGCTGGGCCGGGCTGCGTCCGCTCATCTACGAGGAGGGCAAGTCGCCATCGGAGGTATCGCGGCGCGACGAGATCTTCACCTCTCCGTCCGGTCTGATCACGATCGCCGGCGGCAAGCTGACCGGCTATCGCAAGATGGCCGAGCATGTGACGGATCTGATCGCCAAGCGATTGCCGGTCGGCAGCGGGCCTGCATGGAAGCCATGCTCGACACGGACGATGCCGCTCTCGGGCGGCGATGTCGGCGGTTCGCGAGCGTTCCCGGGCTTCGTGCGGCGGATGACGGCAGAGGGCGAGCGGCTCGGGTTGTCCGGCGCGGAGGCGCGGCTGCTGACCGAGCGCTACGGCTCCAATGTGAGCGAGCTGTACCGGCTCGCGCAAGAGTGGCGGGCGGAGGAGGCGCATGGCCTGCCGAGGATCGTCTATGCGATAGTCCGGTACAGCATCGAGTCCGAGATGGCGCTGAAGCCGGTCGATCTGTTTATTCGCCGGACAGGCGCGCTGTTTTTTGACATCGATTGGGTAAGGACATATAAGGGGCAAGTAATCGAGTATATGGCTGACAGCCTGAGGTATACGGAGGCAGACAAACAGGCGTACGCGGCAGAGCTGGAGCGCGAGCTGCATGCCGCCGTGACGCCGGAGGACAGGGAGGAGCCGGATGACGCCGGAGAAGCAGATTATATTGCCGGCAGCAAGACAGATCAAAGATCTGGAGAAGCTGCTGGCCCGAACGTTTGAGACGATCGTCATCCTAGACACGCATATCGGCCAGTTGCAGCCCATCGTGCAATTGGCCAAGTCGCATGGCAAAAAACCGCTGCTGCACGCCGATCTGATCGGCGGCCTCAAAAATGACGAGGAGGCTGCCGAATACCTCTGTCAGGTCATCCGGCCCGCCGGCATCATCTCGACGCGCGCGGGCGTGATCGCCAAGACGAAGAAAAACGGCATCGTCGCGATCCAGCGGCTGTTTATGCTCGACACCAATGCGCTCGAAAAAAGCTATGCGCTCATGCGGAAGACGGAGCCGGACTACATCGAGGTGCTGCCGGGCGTTATCCCCCATATGATCCAGGAGGTGCGTGAGCGCACCGGCATCCCTGTCATCGCGGGCGGTCTCGTGCGAACGACCGATGAGGTGCGGCAGGCGATCGAGGCCGGAGCGGTGGCCGTAACGACCTCCCGCAAGGAATTGTGGGATCAATTTGAAACCAAGTTACGTTAGGAGGAGCCATCCTTGTCCAAAAAATATATCTTGGCCATCGACCAGGGGACGACCAGTTCCCGGGCCATCCTGTTCGATCGGGAAGGTCGCATCGTCAGTACGGCGCAGCATGAAATCCCCCAATACTATCCCGAGCCTGGCTGGGTCGAGCAAGATGCCAGCGAGATCTGGCTGTCTGTGCTAGGCGTCATCGCCAGCTCGCTATCCAAGGCCGGGATCAAGCCCGAGCAGATCGGCTCGATTGGTATAACCAATCAGCGGGAAACAACCGTCATCTGGGATAAAGAGAGCGGTTACCCGATCCATCATGCGGTTGTCTGGCAATCGAGGCAGTCGCAGGACATCTGCGACCGCTTGAAGCGCGAGGGCTGCGAGCAGCTTTTCCGCGACAAAACCGGCCTGCTCATCGACCCTTACTTCTCGGGCACCAAGATCCGCTGGCTGCTCGACCATGTCGATGGCGCACGCGAGCGTGCCGAGCGGGGCGAGCTGCTGTTCGGCACGATCGACTCTTGGCTGCTCTGGAAGCTGACAGGCGGTGCGGTGCATGCGACGGATTACTCCAATGCCTCGCGTACGCTGCTCTACAATATCCACGAGCTTGGGTGGGACGAGGAGCTGCTGGCGGTGCTGGACATCCCGCGCCAGCTTCTGCCCGAGGTGCGTTCCTCGTCGGAAATCTACGGCTATACTGTGCCGCATCACTTCTTTGGCCATAAGGTTCCGATCGCGGGAATCGCCGGCGATCAGCAGGCGGCCTTGTTCGGGCAGACCTGCTTTGAGCGGGGGATGGTTAAAAACACCTACGGCACCGGCTGCTTTATGCTGATGAACACCGGGACGGAGGCTGTGCGCTCGGAGCATGGTCTGTTGACGACGATTGCCTGGGGCGTAGGCGGTCAGGTCGAGTACGCACTGGAGGGCAGCGTGTTCGTCGCTGGCTCCGCAATCCAGTGGCTGCGGGACGGGCTGCGCATGCTGCGCCACTCGTCCGACTGCGAGACGTACATCTCGCGTGTCGCCTCGACAGATGGCGTCTACGTTGTACCTGCCTTCGTCGGACTGGGCACGCCCTATTGGGAGAGCGATGTCCGCGGCGCCGTGTTCGGCTTGACGCGCAGCACGTCCAAGGAGCATTTCATCCGCGCGACTGTAGAGGCGCTTGCTTATCAGAGCAAGGATGTGCTGAAGGTCATGATACAAGATGCAGGCGTTGATCTGAAGACGCTGCGCGTTGACGGCGGCGCGGTAGTCAACGACTTCCTCATGCAGTTCCAGAGCGACATCCTCGGCGTACAGGTGGAGCGCCCGGTCATCCAGGAGACGACGGCGCTAGGGGCGGCTTATCTGGCCGGCCTTGCCGTCGGATTCTGGCCGGATCGGGCGGCGCTGACGGCGATCTGGCATCGCGAGCGGGCTTTCACGGCGGTAATGGAGGAAGCGGAGCGCACCCGTCTGTACGGCGGCTGGAAAAAGGCGGTCCAGGCGGCAATTGCGTTCCAGTAGTAGCCATTTGCCCAGTTCCGAATAAGATATAGCAGGAACGAAAGGAGCTGGGAGGATGGAACAGGTCTCGATGAAGCAGCATTGCGATGAGCATATGCATCGTTATGTGCTGGCGCGTACAAAGGATGGATGGTGCACCGACGGGTTTGTGGAGCATGTGGACGACAATTATGTATGTCTGGCTGTGCTGTGCGAGGGTCCAGGCAGAGACGACAGAGCTTTTGGACCCTATCCGTATTTCGGCACGCCGTTTGCCCGGCCGCCGTTATACCCGTACCCCTATTACCCTCGGCGCTATTTTGCCAGACAGGTGTTTCCGCTGGCGGCGCTGCTCGGTTTGTCGCTGCTGCCGTTTTACTGATCGCTTCAGCGTCCGCATCGCCCCGGAGCCTCTCTTCGGAGCGATGCGTTTTTTCGTTGTTGTCGCAGAGCTGTGTTGGACAAGCTTGGCGCCCCGCGTGCAGCGATTGTCCGTTTCTGCTATGATAGGATGTATACATATTTGTTCGAGGAGGTCCGGGAATGTCAGATTGTATTTTTTGCAAAATTATCGAAGGCAGTATTCCGTCCAAAAAAGTGCTGGAAAACGACCAGGTGCTGGCTTTTCACGATATCCAGCCCGCCGCTCCCGTCCATGTGCTGATCATCCCGAAGAAGCACATCCCGACAATGAATGATGTCGCCGCCGAGGACGGCGAGACGATCGCAGCCGTATTCGCCGCTGCTCGGGAGATCGCCGCAGAGCTGGGGATCGCCGAATCGGGTTATCGCCTGATCAACAACTGCAATAGCGAGGGCGGCCAAGTGGTCTACCATCTGCACGTTCATCTGCTCGGCGGCGAGCCGCTTGGTCCGCTGCTTGCGCATTGATGCGCTGGTGCGACAGTGCGTTACTAGTATGATGCCCTGTCGCGCCCTGCCGCTGACAATGGAAGTTGACACTGACTTTCATTTTCCCTTATAATGAAGTGTGATAATCCGAGTTATCGTTCTGGACGGTCTGTTCTGGAGGGAGGGAAAACTGGTGTCTGAAACAAAAGTTCGCAAAAATGAGACCATCGATGCTGCACTCCGTCGTTTCAAGCGTTCCATCGCGAAGGACGGCGTTTTGGCTGAGGTCAAAAAACGCAAACACTACGAAAAGCCAAGCGTCAAGCGTAAGAAGAAATCCGAGGCTGCGCGCAAGAGAAAGTTTTAGGAGGATCCTTCCAAGATGAACCTTAACGAACGATTAAACGACGATATGAAGCAAGCGATGAAGAGCAAGGAGAAATTCAAGCTCACTACCATCCGTATGCTTCGCGCGGCCGTCAAAAATCAAGAAATTGAATTGAAGCGTCCGCTTGAAGATGACGAGGTGCTTGCGATTTTGAGTCGTGAGATCAAACAACGTAAAGATTCCCTCCAAGAATTTCAAAAAGCCGGCCGTGAAGATTTGACTGCAAATCTCGCAGCAGAAATAGATATTATTAGTGTTTACCTGCCCCAGCAGCTCACAGAAGAAGAAATCAAAGTGATCGTACAGCAGACCATCCAGGAAACCGGAGCTTCTTCCAAAGCCGAGATGGGTAAAGTCATGAGCGCCCTGATGCCTAAGGTAAAAGGACGCGCTGACGGTAAACTAGTAAATCAAACGGTTCAACAATTTCTGCAATAGATACTTAAAAAAACGCCCTCGCGCTGCGAGGGCGTTTTTTTACAATTCTAAGAATTTATAAAATTTCACATTTATATCAGCTTAGAATTCTAAGACAAAAAGCTCTTCGCGTCTCAGAGTTTTGCGAAGCAAAACTAGCTTCGTAAGCATTCGCTTAGGACGACGAAGTCGTTTTTGCTTGGTTGAGAGATTATAGTCACAAGCAAGGGCGTAACATTAATGCTATTATTAATGCATAAGAAATTTCTTTACCTTTATATTTTAGAAACAAATGCATTGGAGGCCAAGATTATGGAACCGTTTCGAGCTTGTATTGTGCGGGAACAAAATCAGCACGTATCTTACTGCGTGGAGAGCATTCAACAGGATTTTTTATCCAAAGGCAATGTAATCATTAAAGCAGCTTATTCTTCCGTAAACTATAAAGACCACTTGGCGGTGAAAGCGAGAGGGGGCGTTATTCGCAGTTATCCAATGGTACCGGGAATTGATGTTAGCGGCACAGTTGTGTCTTCCGACACAGATGCATTTCAAGTGGGACAAGAGGTTTTAGTGACTGGCTTTGAGATGGGAATGACACATACGGGCGGTTTTTCCGATTATGTGCAAGTACCCGAAGAATGGATTGTTCCGCTCCCAAACGGGCTTTCCTTGCGTGATGCAATGGTTATCGGTACAGCCGGGTTTACTGCCGCCCTTTCGATTGATGCGTTGGAAAGCAACGGAATGACAACATCTGAACAGCCTGAAATTTTGGTAACGGGCGCTTCTGGCGGTGTAGGTAGTGTGGCAATTCGGCTCTTATCGCAAAGCGGCTACACCAATATATTTGCACTAAGTCGTAAAAAACAGGAAGAACAGCTGCTTTTATCACTTGGAGCCAAAGGAATTGTTTACGCGGAAGATGTGATACCAGAGGAAACAAAACCTTTGGGGCAGCAGCGATTCCATTATGTACTTGATACAGTAGGCGGGAATGTGGCATCTGCGCTAATTCCTCAAATATACTATGGTGGGAGCATCAGCATGTGCGGCAATGCTGGGGGTATCAAAATGGAAACGACAGTGCTTCCTTTCATACTTCGAGGAGTGAATATACTTGGTATTGATTCCGTAAATTATCCCATTGAAAAGCGCCCTCACATATGGAAAAAATTTGCGAATGAATGGCACATCATGGACGCACTACGTGTTCATGAAATTGCTTTGGATGAATTAGGTAATCCTTTTTCCGCGATTGAACAGGGAACGCATGTCGGTAGAACGATAGTCAAAATCGATGTTACCCGTCCATAATTTGGCTGCCAAGCAGGGTTACGTAAGGTCAATGTCGAAAAAGTGAAACGCGCGGTCGAATCGATACGTATAAGGGACTATCGAAAGCAAGAAAACAAAGGAGGGAAACCTGGTGAGGAGTATGGGAATCCGGCGATGGCTGATCCGTCTGCCGCTGATGCTCCTGATGATGGGGATGGTCGTAGGAACGGCGCTGCCGCTGCTGGCCGCCGCTGATGAGCCTACCGCGGAGGCGCCGCCGATCAACGGTCCGGCTGTTTATGTCATCCCGATCAAGCAGACGATTGAATCCGGACTGCAATCATTCCTGGAGCGAGCATTCCAGGAAGCCGAGGAAGCCGAGGCTGAGCAGATCATCCTGGTCATCAATACGTATGGAGGCCGTGTGGACAGTGCCGACAATATCGGTCAGCTGATCCAGAACAGTCCAATCCCGACCGTAGCGTATGTGCAGAGCAATGCGATCTCCGCAGGCGCTTACATCGCGCTCAACGCCGATCAGATCGTCATGCAGCCGAACAGCTCGATCGGCGATGCTGCTGTCGTCGACGGTACTGGCGAGCTGATCGACAACCCTAAGATTACGTCGATGTGGGTGAGCAAGATGAGGGCGGCCGCCGAGCTGAATGACCGCGATCCGGCGATCGCGATCAAGATGGTCGATCCCAATGTCGAGCTGACGATTGCGGAGCTGAACAACAAAACGCTTGGCAAAGGCGAACTGCTGACGCTCACCTCTCAAGAGGCGCTCGCGGTCGGGTACGCCGAGCATATCGCAGGCTCCGTTGAGGAGACGATCGATTGGCTTGGTCTGGGTCAACGCACCGTTATTGAGGTCGATCTTACGTTCGCGGAGAATCTCGCGACCTGGCTGACCTCTCCGCTCATCCGGACGCTGCTGCTCATCATCGGCATTGCCGGTGTCGCGATCGAGCTGGTCGTTCCCGGATTTGGAGCGCCTGGCATTATCGGTATCGCCGGGTTCGGCCTGTACTTTTTCGCCCACTTTATTGCAGGCTTTGCAGGATTGGAGTCCGTCGTCCTGTTTGTCGTCGGGATTGGACTTTTGATTATCGAATTATTTATACCGAGCTTCGGGATACTAGGCTTCCTGGGGATCGGTTCATTAGTGGCGGGGGTGGTTACTGCAGCTTACGATACTGAGAATGCCTTCTATTCGCTGTTGATCGCCTTTGGCGTGGCAGCTGTGCTGGTCGTCATCTTCGCGATTATTTTCAAGAAGAGAGGCATCTGGAACCGGTTTATCCTCAGCGATTCGCTGACCAAGGAGGCCGGCTACATCCCGGCTACATCCCGCGAGGATCTGCTGGACAAGGAAGGCGTCACCTTGACGCCGCTGCGTCCTTCCGGGACGGTCCAGATTGGGGAAGAACGGATCGACGTCGTCACCTCCGGTCAGTTTATCGCTCAGAACCGGTCGGTGCGGGTCATCAAAGTTGAAGGCACCCGCGTCATTGTCCGCGAAAGCGTGTAAGAAACCAACGAAGGATGGCAATCTGCCATACCAACTTATTTGGAGGGGATTAAGTAAACATGGATCCTATGATTATGTATCTTGTCATCGCGGTCGTTGCATTTATCGTCCTGGTCGTCTTCCTGAATTTCTTCCCGGTCATGCTCTGGATCGCGGCGCTGTCCTCGGGCGTGCGGATCGGTATCATCACGCTCGTCGCCATGCGACTGCGGCGCGTCGTGCCAAGCCGGATCGTCAATCCGATGATCAAAGCGCACAAGGCCGGTCTGGGCATCAATATCAATCAGCTTGAGAGTCACTATCTGGCAGGCGGCAACGTCGACCGCGTCGTCAACGCGCTGATCGCTGCGCAACGCGCCAACATTCCCCTCGAGTTCGAAAGAGCGGCAGCGATTGATCTCGCTGGTCGAGACGTATTGAACGCCGTACAGATGAGCGTTAACCCGAAAGTTATCGAGACGCCGGTCGTCTCCGCTGTCGCCAAGGACGGCATCGAAGTTAAAGTAAAGGCTCGTGTGACGGTCCGCGCGAACATCGACCGTCTCGTCGGCGGCGCCGGCGAAGAGACGATCATTGCGCGTGTCGGTGAAGGTATCGTCAGTACGAACGGCGGCGCCGCTTCCCATAAGGACGTACTTGAAAATCCGGATCTAATTTCCCGGACGGTCCTCTCTAAAGGTCTGGACTCCGGTACAGCCTTCGAAATTCTGTCGATCGATATCGCGGACGTCGACGTAGGCAAAAACATCGGCGCCTTCCTGCAAACGGAGCAAGCCGAAGCCGACAAGCAGATCGCCCAGGCAAAAGCCGAGGAGCGTCGCGCCATGGCCGTCGCCCTCGAGCAGGAGATGAAGGCTCGCGTCGTCGAGATGAGAGCGCGCGTCGTCGAGTCCGAATCGCAGGTTCCGCTGGCGATGTCCGACGCATTGCGTGAAGGCAAGCTTGGCGTGATGGATTACATGAATATGAAAAATATCGAAGCCGACACCCAGATGCGCAGCTCGATCGGCAAGCCAGCCGAAGACAGCAAGAAAACCGACAAATAATGAGTCTTGCGCAACTGAGGACCCTGCTACAGGGAGGTAACAGATGAACATTGTTGAATTTCTGACGCAAAATATTTTTGTCGTCATTATTATTATCGGCTTCCTGCTCTCTTTGCTCGGCAAGAACAAAAAGCAGCAGCCGGGCGGGGGCGGCAATAACCGGATGCCGGACTTTGGCTCCGGCAATCGGCCGGGTGGGCCCACGCAAGGGCAGCGTCCACAACCGCACAGGCCCCATCCGCAGCACAGGCCTCAACCGCAGCAGCATGCGCCCGATTCCCGGCAGCAGGATTTCCCGATGGAAATCCCGGTGCCCGAGGAGCTCGAACGTCGGGTGGAGCGGGAAGAGCTGCAGCAACGCGAGGAAGAGGAGCGCCGACGGGAACGCGTCGAGGAGCAGCGTCGCGCCCGTGAGGAGCAGCGGCGACGGCTCGAGGAAAAGCGCGATCGCGAGAATGAGCGGCGTCTGCGTGACAGTCAGCCGGCTGCCGTAGCGAGCGGCCCAGTCCGTCCGGGCGAGACGCTCCCTGGCGCCAACGAGCTGACGAGCGCCATCCTGTGGGCCGAGATTCTCGGTCCGCCTCGGGCCAAGCGGCCGTTTCGCTAAGCTAGACATCGATTATTAGTTCCGAACATCAAAAAGACTTCGTCGTCCCACGTGGCGTGCGAGGTCTTTTTGTGCTTTTCAAAATTTAAAGACGCTGCTCTGAAGCGAGCGGTCACATAAATCCGCCCTCTGGCGCATAGTTTGGTACAGTACGGGAGGAGGAGACGCTGCCTATGCGCCGCATTAGCCGCAAAATCCGCAAAATGACCGCAGATCTGCTGGATCTGCCACAGGATGTCGTATTTGACCTGCCCCGTATGACGATGATCGGCGACCGCCAGCTGTATATCGAGAATCATCGCGGGGTGCTTCATTTCTCGCAAGACCGGCTTCGTCTGGCGCTCAGCAAAGGCGAGCTGGAGGTTAGCGGAGCGGACCTGGTCATCCGTGGGATCTGGACGGAGGAAGTATTTATAGAAGGACGTATCAGCGCTATTCAAATGTTTGGTTAGGAGGAGAGTTCGGATGCGGGATTCATGGCTGCAAACGTTGCAAGGCATAGTGACGGTGCGGATTCGCGGCGGCTCGCCGTCCGCCCTGGTGAACGAGGCGGGGGCGGCCGGAGTCCGGCTCTGGTCAATCCGCTATACTTCCGAGCAAGAGATGGACTGCGAGCTGACCGTAGGTGATTTTTTTCGCTTGCGTCCGATTCTGAAGCGGACAAGCTGCCGGATACATGTCATCGGACGGCGCGGCTTGCCCTTCTGGTTGCGCAAGCTGGAGCGCCGCAAGTTTTTTGCGGCGGGTCTGTTCCTCTTCCTCGCCGGATTGTATCTGCTATCCTGCATGATCTGGGATGTCGAGGTGAAGGGCAATGTCGCACTCACCGAGGAGCAGGTGCTCAGCGCGGCGGAGGCGGAGGGCATCCGCTTGTACCAGTGGTCTTTTCGCATGCTTGATGTGGACGTGCTCTCCCGACGTCTCGCTCAGCGGCTGCCGGAGGCGGCCTGGGTGGGCGTGGACAAGCGGGGGACCAAGATTACAATAGAGGTCGTGGAGAATCGCACGGCAAAGCCGCCGTCGCTCTATACGCCGAGACATCTGATCGCCGCCGAGGACGCTGTTGTGACGCGCATCATCGCCGAGACGGGCCGTCCGGTCGTCAAGAAGGATATGCGGGTCAAACGCGGCGATATCCTCATCTCGGGCACGATTGGCGCCCTCCCTAACACACGTACAGTCGTGGCCAAGGGCGAGGTGCGGGGGCTCGTATGGCATAGCTATTCGATCGAGCTGCCGCTGAAAAGCCGCAGCAAGGCTTATACTGGCGAGAGCGCGACCCGATGGCGACTCTTGATCGGCGGACGCAGCCTGCAGATCAGCGGCTTCGGCAAGCCCGATTACGAGCAGTATGAGGTTGTCGAGCAGCGGCAGCAAATGAGCTGGAGAGGGATCGCTCTGCCGTTTGGACGGATCAAGGAAACGGTGCGGAGGTCGGAGACGATCGTCCGCGAGATGACGCCCGAGGAGGCTCGGGCGGTGGGGCTGCAGCAGGCCAGAGCCGAATTATGGACAAAATTAGGGCCCGACATCGACATTCGCGCCGAAAACCTTTTGCATGAAAAGACGGAGAATGGTAAAGTTTATATGAAAGTGCTTTTTGAAGTCGAACAATCGATCAGTACCGATATGCCACTAGTTCAAATGCAAGGAGAATGAGGCTTTTTGACAGAGAAAATGACAACCGTAAAAATACCGCTGGATAACGCCTCCGAAGGGCAGGCGCTGTTCGGTCCGCAAGACCGGTACCTCAAGCTGATCGAGCAGCAGGTGGAATCTACCATCCTCTCGCGCGAGGCGGAGATCGTCATCACCGGTCCACGCGAGGAGACCGAGTCGCTGGAGCAGCTGTTCACCGTACTCCTCGAGCTGGTGAGAGGCGGCTACATACCGACCGAACGAGATATCTCGTATGCGCTGGAGCTGTCGCGGACGATGCAGGCCGATCAACTGCTCGATCTGTTCAAGGGCGAGATTACGACGACCTATCGCGGCAAGCCGGTGCGCGTGAAGACGATCGGTCAACGCTACTATGTCTCTACGATCCGCAAGAAGGATATCGTCTTCGGCATCGGTCCGGCCGGGACAGGCAAGACGTATCTCGCCGTCGTGCTGGCAATCGCGGCCTTGAAGGAAGGCGCGGTCAAGCGCATCGTCCTGACGCGTCCGGCAGTCGAAGCGGGCGAGAGTCTGGGCTTCCTGCCTGGCGACTTGCAGGAGAAGGTCGACCCGTATCTGAGGCCGCTCTACGATGCTCTCCATGACGTAATGGGCCCGGATCAATCGGCCAAGGCGTTCGAGCGCGGCTTGATCGAGGTGGCGCCGCTTGCGTATATGCGCGGACGGACGCTCGAGGATTCCTTTATCATCCTCGACGAAGCCCAGAACACGACGCCGGAGCAGATGAAGATGTTCCTGACACGGCTCGGCTTTGGCTCCAAGATGGTCATCACTGGCGATGTGACACAAATCGATTTGCCCCGGGGCAAAAACTCCGGCCTGATCGAAGCGTCCAAAATTCTTCAATCGATTGACGAAATCGGATTCATACATTTTTCGGAATCGGACGTCGTCCGGCATTCGCTCGTGCAGCAGATCATCACAGCCTATAATGAGAATGCAGAAAACCAAAGATAGAGAGGAATGCAAGCCGTATGAACCGAAACCAGGCGACAAACCGGACGGGCTCATCCTCCTCGAAGCTGGCAGGCTGGCGGTATAGCAGAGGAGTTCGCTGGCTGCTGCTGCTTCTGTTCGTGCTGCTTTTCTATTCCAGCCTGTCTGCGCATCTCGTACCGAAGACGTATAATATCCAATTAAACGATGTAGCGGATCGCAATATCGCCGCGCCGCGCCAGATGGACGACGAGAAGGCGACGATCAAGGCCCAGGAAGAGGCGGCCGAGCGCGTCCAGACCGTCTACAACATCGTTGCTCTCGGCAGCCACAATCTGGTCGACGAGATCTTCCAGCGGATGGATCAGCTCAACGCCGACGATCAGGTGACGCTGCAGAACAAGATCGACATCTATCGTACCGAGATTCCGCGCAAATACGGGCTGTATGTAGACAGCTTCGTCCGCGCCAACCGCGGCACCGATACCTACAACCAGACGCTGCTCGAAGAGATGCAGGTGATCGTCAAGGACCAGGAATATACGATTCCGGAGGAGACGTTCTACAAGCTGCCGCAGCTCAGCAGCGAGCGGATCAAGGCGATGCAGACCGTCACGCGAGATATCGTGCGCGAGCTGATGATCGAGCAGCTGCGCGAGGCGGAGACGGCGCGCACCAAGGTGGCCGAGCTGGTCAACGCGAGCGCCCTGACCAACCGCACCGAGCGCGAGATCGTCCAGGAGCTGGCGCGATTCGCGATTATGCCCAACAAGTTCGCGGACAAGGAAGCGACCGACGAGGCGCGGCGTCTGGCCAAGGAGAATACGGCGAAGGTCGTCATCCAGGAGGGCGATATCGTCGTCCGCGAGGGCGAGCGGATCACGCAGGAGCATTACGAACGACTGCAGATGCTTGGTCTGCTGCAGAGCAAGAAGACGTATTGGCCGCAGTTGGGTCTGCTGCTCATGACGGCTCTGTTCCTGGTCATCATATTCCAGTTCGTCGAACGTTCGGCGACCATCTCGGCGCACGGCGAGAAGACAACGTACAACAACGCGCAGCTGCTGATGCTCTGGCTTATCTTCTTCCTGAATCTCGCTATTATGCAGATCGTTTCGATGACCCAGACGCCGGGCTCCGCCTACATCGGTTACATTGCGCCAGTGGCGATGGGTACGATGCTCATCATGCTGCTGCTTGATACGCATCTGGCGATCATCAGCTCTGTGCTGTTCGCTGCGATCGGCAGCATTATGTTCAACGTTCGCCAAGACCAGATTTTCGACTACCATTATGGCTTTGTCATTACGGTAGTTGCCTTTGCGGCGATCTTCTCGATCCACCGTGCCAGCCAGCGCTCGACGATCCTCAAGGCCGGCATCATGGTCAGCCTGTTCGGATCGATCGCCGTGCTGTCGCTGCTGTTGATCGGCGATCTGCCTTCGCGGGCGGAGCTGCTCTATGCGATCGGCTTTGCCTTCGCCAGCGGATTGCTGACCGCCGTGCTCGTCATCGGCCTGATGCCGTTCTTCGAGGTTTCCTTCGGCATCCTGTCGGCGCTCAAGCTGGTGGAGCTGTCCAATCCCAATCATCCGCTGCTCCGCAAGCTGCTGACGGAGACGCCGGGGACGTACCATCACAGCGTGATGGTAGGCAACCTATCGGAGGCGGCGGCCGAGGCGATCGGCGCCAATGGGCTGCTGTGCCGGGTCGGCTCGTTCTATCATGATATCGGCAAGACGAAGCGGCCAAGCTATTTTATCGAAAATCAGAGCAATATCGAAAATCCGCATGACTCGATCGATCCGAAGCTGAGCAAGGAGATCATCATCGCACATGCCCGGGATGGCGTGGATATGCAGAAGAGCCACAACATTCCGAAGCCGTTGCGTGATATCGCCGAGCAGCATCACGGCACGACCTTCTTGAAGTACTTTTACCACAAGGCGCTCAAAATCGCTGAAGCGGAAGGAGTGGAGCCGGACTTCACGGAGGATGACTTCCGTTATCCGGGACCGAAGGCGCAGTCCAAGGAAGCCGCCATCGTCGGCATCGCCGACTGTGTCGAGGCAGCCGTGCGGAGCCTGCGCAATCCGACAATGGAGCAGGTCGAGTCGATGATCAACAAAATTATCAAGAGCCGGATGGAGGATCACCAGTTCAACGAATGCGACTTGACTCTCAAAGAACTGGACATGATTGCCCATTCGTTGAAGGAAACTGTCATCGGTATCTTCCATTCGCGGATCGAATACCCCGATGATACGAAACCAAAGGAGCGACCGCAATGAGCATGCAGCTGGATTGGAGCAATGAGCAGGAGCAGGTGGAGATCCCGGAGGCATGGATTGCCCGTCTGGAGCAGCTGCTGCAGCTCGCTGCTGTCGCCGAAGGTCTTGCTGACGGCGAAGTAGCGCTCACTTTCGTCGACGATGCCGAGATTCATCGACTCAATCGCGACTACCGCGGCATCGATCGTCCGACCGACGTGCTGTCGTTTGCAATGCAGGAGGAAGGCGAAGAAGAGAGCGGCATCGTCTACGACGAGGAGACGGAGGGTGCGGCAGAGCTGGTGTCTGGGATGCTGGGCGACATTATCATCTCGGCGGAGCGAGCCCTGGCGCAAAGCGAGGAGTACGGCCATTCGCTGGAGCGGGAGATCGGGTTCCTGTTCGTCCATGGCTTCCTGCATCTGATCGGCTACGATCATCAGGACGAGGAGAGCGAGCGGGAGATGACGTCCAAGCAGGAGGCTGTCCTGGCACAGGCCGGACTGAGTCGCTAATGCGACGTTTCATCCGCAGCTTCAGACATGCTTGCTTAGGCGTCGTCTATACCGTCCGCAAGGAACGGAATATGCGGTTTCACCTGTGGGCAGCGGCAGCAGTGATGCTGATCGCTGCCCTGCTGCGGTTGCAGCCCTTGGAGTGGGCGATGCTGATCGGCGCCTGCGCGCTCGTGCTGACAGCCGAGCTGATCAACACGGCGATCGAGAAGACAGTCGACCTGGCTATGCCACAGTTCCATCCGCTGGCGCGGATCGCCAAGGATGCGGCCGCCGGCGCGGTGCTGGCGGCGGCCGTATGCGCGGCGCTGATTGGTATGCTGGTGCTGGGTCCGCGATTGCTCGGGCTGTTGTAGCCTATGTTGTGAAGGACTATCGATTAAACGATCGGTTGGTCAAGCCGGTCAGTCACAGAGAGGAGCGTCAATATGGGCAACAACGGTACAGGGCTGGACGAGAGGATCGCGGAGCTGCAGGTCGCAGCGATCGAGGCCAGACTGCGGGCTTACGCGCCTTACTCCAGCTTCCAGGTCGGCGCGGCGCTGCTAGACCTGGACGGTCAGGTGCATCTGGGCTGCAACGTCGAGAATGCGGCTTATGGGCCAACCAACTGCGCCGAGCGAACAGCGTTGTTCCGCGCCGTCGCAGACGGCGTGCAGCCGGGTCGCTTCGCAGCGATCGCTATAGTCGGCGATACGCCGGGACCGATCGCGCCCTGCGGCGTCTGCCGCCAGGTGCTGTCGGAGCTCTGCCCGCCAGATATGCCGGTATGGATGGGCAATCTACAGGGCGCGTGGCAACACACGACGGTCGCGGAGCTGCTGCCCGGCGCCTTCTCGCTGTAGAAGCGAATAACAATTAGAGAAGAGAGGAGTGTGGCTATGGCTGCACAACAAGATACGACCAAGCAAGCGTTCCGCTCGGGCTTCGTCGCCATTATCGGACGACCCAATGTCGGCAAGTCTACGCTGATCAACCAGATCATCGGCCAGAAGATCGCGATCATGTCGGACAAACCGCAGACGACGCGCAACAAGATCCACGGCGTCTATACGACGGACGGCGCACAGATCGTCTTCCTGGATACGCCGGGTATCCACAAGCCGACCTCCAAGCTTGGCAACTATATGATCAAGGCGGCAGACAGCGCGCTCAGCGAGGTTGATGCGGCGCTGTTCCTTGTCGATGCCTCGGAAGGACTCGGCGGCGGCGATCGCTTCATTATCGAGAAGCTGAAAAAAACCGACACGCCAGTCATCCTCGTGCTGAATAAAATCGATAAAATGCATCCCGAGCAGCTGCTGGAGGTCATTACAAAATATAAGGACTTGCACAGCTTTGCCCAGATTATCCCGATCTCGGCGCTGCTAGGCAGCAATGTCGATACGCTGCTGCAGCAATTGTTGCCGTATATGCCGGAGGGACCACAGTATTATCCGGCCGATCAGGTGACCGACCACCCCGAGCAGTTTGTCTGCGCGGAGCTGATCCGCGAGAAGATCCTGCAAATGACCCGCGAGGAAATCCCGCATTCGATCGCAGTCGAGATCGAGGATATGCGCGTGCAGGATAATGGCGTTGTCTATATCGGCGCGGTCATCTACGTCGAGCGCGACTCGCAGAAGGGGATCGTCATCGGCAAAAGCGGCGCCTTGCTCAAGGAAGTCGGCAAGCAGGCGCGCGGCGACATCGAGACGCTGCTTGGCTCCCGCATTTTCCTGGAGCTGTGGGTCAAGGTGAAGAAGGATTGGCGCAACCAAGAGCGAGTGCTCAAGGACTTCGGATACCGGCACGACTAACCGCCACTCGTCAGTCATTCGCAGGCTTGTTAGGAATCCCCAGCATAGCGGTTGGCGCATCATCACATCCTACATACGAAGCTACTTTCTTTAGCGGAGAGGATGAGGATAGGATATGCGTCATTTTTCCTGGAGCTATTTCACGAAGACCGGTGATGTGGATGCTTTTATGTTGTACAAGGAAGTAGATGCGCTCGCACTGTCTGAATCCGAGACGGGATCGGTCATCGCCGATGTCCTGGAGGAAGTGCCGGAGCTGGCGGAGACGAGCGACGGCGTATAGCCTCGCGGCCGCCTCCGGGGCGACAGCCGCCCGAGCGCGGACGGGAGAGTGGGGTATGCTGTACCGCACCGAAGGCATTGTCATCCGCAATATGCCATACGGCGAGGGCAATGCGATTATTACGATCTTGACCAATACGCACGGCAAGGCCGGCATTATGGTGCGCGGCGCCAAAAAGCTCAAAAGCCGCCATGGCTCGCTGGCTCAGCCGTTTACGCACGGGGAGTTCACGTTCTTCCGCAAAAGCGGGCTCGGCACGCTGAATCACGGCGAAATCATCACCTCCCATCATAAGCTCCGCGAGCGGCTTGAGCTGTCCACCTATGCCGCATATGCTGCCGAGCTGTGCGACCGGGCACTGCAGGATGACGAAGCGGGGGCATACGTCTTCGAGCAGCTGCGGGCCTGCTTCGCAGCGCTGGAGGAGGGCAAGGACCCCCGAATCACGCTGCATCTGTTCGAGACGAAGATTATCCAGCTCGCCGGCTACACGCCCGAGATGGATCGCTGCATCCACTGCGGCAGCGAGGAAGGACCATTCGCCTTCAGCTACCGGCTCGGCGGCATCCTGTGCAGACGCTGCCGGGGTGTCGACCCGACCGCGCTGCAGACCGGCGACGGTGCTCTGAAGCTGCTACGACTGTTCACACGGCTCGATTTGCGGCGGCTGGGAGCGATCCAGGTGAGCGACAGCACGAGGTCGGAGCTGCGCGCTTGTATACGCAGCATGATGGATGCGCATCTGCCGCTTAAGCTGAAGTCGCGGGATTTCCTCGACCAGATGGAGCCGTTACTCGCGCCGGATAGTGGGGGCGACTCGTCCGACCAGAACCTAGACAGCTCTCCCGGTTGACTTGGGCCAATATTGATGCTATGATAGGTTATTATGATAGGGAACGGTCCATGGGCCGCTCTCTGATCGGATGATGATGGAGAGAGTAAGTGATCTTGACCTCATACAGCGAGCCAGGGGCGGTGGGAGCCTGGTGGAGACAGATCAGCGAAGGGCGCTCCGGAGTGCGAGCAACACATGAAAGAGGATTCGCCGCAAGAGGCGGGTCAAGTAGGGTGGAACCGCGGGAGAGACTCCCGTCCCTACGTCTTCGGCAGACGTAGAGGCGGGATTTTTTGCGTCCCGCGATACGCTCTGGAACTATGACGAGTAGGAGTGAGCTAGGATGAATGTTCAAGGCATGATCCTTACGCTGCAGCAGTTTTGGGCGGGACAAAATTGTCTCCTCATGCAGCCATACGATGTAGAGAAGGGGGCCGGCACGATGAATCCGATGACGTTCCTGCGCTCGATCGGACCCGAGCCATGGAACGTCGCTTATGTCGAGCCTTCGCGGCGACCGGCTGACGGCCGTTATGGCGAGAACCCGAACCGGCTGTATCAGCACCATCAGTTCCAGGTCATCCTGAAGCCTTCGCCGGACGATATTCAGGAGCTGTATCTGGAGAGCCTCCGTCAGCTCGGCATCGACCCGCGCCATCATGACATCCGCTTCGTCGAGGACAACTGGGAGTCGCCGACGCTGGGCGCATGGGGGCTGGGCTGGGAAGTATGGCTGGACGGCATGGAGATCACGCAGTTCACCTACTTCCAGCAGGTCGGCGGCATCGACGCGGTACCGGTAGCCGTCGAGATTACGTATGGCATGGAGCGTCTTGCCTCTTATATTCAGGACAAGGAAAATGTGTTCGATCTCGAGTGGGTCAATGGCGTCACCTATGGCGACGTCTTCAAGCAGCCTGAGTACGAGCACTCCAAATATACGTTCGAGCTGGCTGACGCGGCCATGCTGTTCTCGCTGTTCGCCAAGTATGAGGAGGAAGCGAGACGGGCAATGGAGGCCGATCTGGTCTTCCCGGCTTACGATTATGTCCTGAAATGCTCCCATACGTTCAACCTGCTCGATGCTCGCGGCGCGATCAGCGTCACGGAGCGGACCGGCTACATCACCCGCGTGCGCAACCTGGCGCGGCAATGCGCGGCGACATATCTGGAGGAACGCGAGAAGCTTGGCTTCCCGCTGCTGAAAAAGGAGGCGAGCGCGCATGAGTAACCATTTGCTGCTGGAGATCGGACTTGAAGAGGTGCCAGCCCGCTTCGTGCGCGGCGCTATGAATCAACTGCAGGAGCGCGTGGTCAAGTGGCTCGGCGAAGCGCGCATCGGCCATGGCGAGGTGCGAGCCTATGCGACGCCTAGACGGCTGGCGCTGCTGATCGCCGATGTCGCCGACAAGCAGACCGACATCCACGAGGAGGTCAAGGGTCCCTCGCGCAAGATTGCGATCGATGCCGAGGGCAACTGGAGCAAGGCGGCGCTTGGCTTCGCCCGCAGCCAGGGCGTGGAGCCGGAGCAGCTGTTCATGAAGGAATTGCAAGGCGTGGAGTATGTCTATGCGAACAAGAGCAGTCTCGGCACGAATACGGTGGATGTGCTGCCGGAGGGGCTGCGTCAGCAAATCGTCGCCATGACGTTCCCCAAAAACATGCGCTGGGGCACGCAGGAGCTGCGCTTCGTCCGGCCGATCCGCTGGTTGACGGCCTTGCTCGGCTCGGAGATCCTGGCGCTCGAGATCGCCGGCGTGTCTAGCGGCAATACGTCAAAGGGGCATCGCTTCCTCGGCGAGACAGCGGTCATCGACAGTGCCGAGAACTATGTGGAGCGGCTCCGTGAGCAGCAGGTCATCGTAGACGTGCGCGAGCGCGAGGAGCTGATCCTTGCCCAGATCGAGGCGATGAGCGCCGAGCGCGGCTGGCATATCGCGGTGAAGGAGGATCTGCTCGAAGAGATCGTCTTCCTGGTCGAATACCCGACGGCGTTATACGGCAGCTTTGATCCGTCCTTCCTGGAGATCCCGCAGGAGGTCTTGATTACTTCGATGCGAGAGCATCAGCGCTACTTCCCGGTCATGAACGAGCAGGGCGAGCTGCTGCCGCACTTCGTGACGGTGCGCAACGGCGACGCGACCTCGATCGAGCAGGTCGCTCGCGGCAATGAGAAGGTGCTGCGCGCCCGCTTGTCGGATGCGAAGTTCTTCTATGCGGAGGACCAGAAGCTGTCGATCGAGGCGGCGCTGGCGAAGCTCGAGTCGATCGTCTACCACGAGGAGTTGGGTACGATGACCGAGAAGGTCGGCCGCATCCGCGAGGTGGCGCGCAGACTGCACGAGCGGCTCGGACTGGACGGCGAGACGGCGGCCGCCATCGACCGGGCGGCCGCGATCGCCAAGTTCGACCTGGTGACGCAGATGGTCTACGAGTTCCCGGAGCTGCAAGGCATCATGGGCGAGGACTATGCTCGCAAGGCTGGCGAGAGCGAAGCGGTCGCCCGCGCCGTGTTCGAGCATTATCAGCCGCGCTTCGCAGGCGAGCAAGCGCCGGCCTCGGTGCCGGGTGCGATCGTCTCGCTGGCCGACAAGATCGATACGATCGTCGGCTGCTTCTCGATCGGCATCATCCCGACCGGCTCGCAGGACCCTTATGCGCTGCGCAGACAGGCGGCGGGCGTCGTCCAGACGCTGATCGCGCATGGCTTCGAGTTGCAGCTCGGCGACCTGTTCGATCTGGCGCTTGACGTACACGGAGCGCGCGGCATGACGCGCGATCGCGCCGAGGTGCGCGGCGAGCTGAGCGAGTTCTTCGCGCTCCGTGTCAAAAATCTGCTCAGCGAGCACGGCATCCGCTACGATGTGATCGACGCAGTAATGGCGGCTGGCTTCGACAATCTGCGGATGACGGTCGAGCGAGCATCGGCGCTGTTCGCAGCGGCGAGCGGCGAGCAGAAGGACAGCTTCAAGCTGGCGGTCGATGCGATCAATCGCGTCGGCAATCTGGCGGCTAAGGCAGAGCAGGCCGGCACCGACCCGGCGCTGTTCGCAGAGGATGTCGAGCGCGAGCTCTACGCGCACTGGCAGCAGGCGCGCCCGCAACTGGCCGCAGCGCTGGCCGCCGGCGACGCCGCCGAGGCGATCAGCCGTCTGGCTGCGCTGCGCGAGCCGATTACGGCATATTTCGACCAGGTGATGGTCATGGCCGAGGACCCGGCAGTGCGGGCCAATCGGCTCGGACTGTTGGCGGAGATGGCGGCCGCCATCCGGCCGATCGCCGACTTTTCCAAATTGGTCTGGTAGGCGGGGCTCCCCGCCTGTCTATACCATAAGCTGAGATTCTGGAGGTGTTGACCATGACGCTGGATCCGCTGACCGTATTCCACAAAAATCCCGACGTCATTATTTATGTCGTATCCGATTCGGCCGGCGATACCGGCGAGTTGGTCGTCCGGGCGGCGATCGCCCAGTTCCATCCTGTCAACTCGGAGATTCGTCGGGCATCCTTTATCCAGGACGAGTCTGCCGTGGAGCGCATGGTCAAGCTGGCCAAACAAAATCAGGCGATCGTCCTGTACACGCTCGTCATCCCGCAGCTGCGGCAGTATATCGCCCGGCTGTGCGAGGATTACGGCGTTGTCGCCATCGATCTGCTCGGCTCGCTCATCACCAGCATGGAGCAGCGGATCGGCCGCAGCTCTCGCAATGAGCCCGGTCTGAACCATGTGCTCGACGAGGATTACTTCCGCAAGGTGGAGGCGGTGGAGTTCGCCGTCAAATACGACGATGCCAAGGATACAAGCGGCGTCCGCAAGGCCGACATTGTCCTGATCGGGGTGTCGCGCACGTCCAAGACGCCGCTCTCGATGTATCTGGCGCACAAAAAATTTAAGGTCGCCAACGTGCCGCTGGTGCCCGAGATCAAGCCGCCGGACGAGCTGTTCGCTCTGCCGTCGGAAAAGGTCATCGGCCTGACCATCGGCACGCATTATCTCAATGTCATCCGCAAGGAGCGGCTGAAGGCACTTGGACTGCCGGACAGCGCCTCTTATGCGACGACGGACCGGATCGAGCGCGAGCTGCAATATGCGGAGGAGATTATGCAGCGCATCGGCTGCAAGGTGATCGATGTGTCGCACCGCGCCGTCGAAGAAACAGCCAGCCTCATCCTCGAACATATCCGAAATTGATTGCATTCGTTCATTTTCGACGAAAAAAAGTAGGAAATCCGTAATTCGGGCGAATATTAGGCAGGATTTTCTTTGCTTACAGCGTATATTATACTACGGAAGTTTACGAGAATTGCGGTGATGTCCTATCGATTACACAGGTCCGACGATTGTTGTCGATGCCGATGCTTGCCCCGTCAAGCCTGAGATCGCTGAGACGGCGAGACGCTTCGGCGTGCCGGTGCTGCTGGTCGCCTCCTACGACCATCGGCTGCAGGCCGAGGAAGGGGTGCGGGTCGTCCAGGTCGACCGGAGCAGCCAGTCGGTCGATCTCTATATCGCCAATCATGTCCGCAAGGGCGATATCGTGATCACCCAGGACTTTGGACTGGCGACGATTACGCTGGCCAAAGGCGCGACGGTGTTGTCGAATCGCGGCCAACGCTACGATGACGCGACGATTGATTTCCTGATGGAGCGCCGTCACGAACAAGCCAAAATCCGGCGCGGCGGCGGCAGATCGAAGGGACCGCGTGCAATGTCCGGAGAGGATCGGTTGCGATTTCAACAAAAGCTGACAAAAGTTTTGCAAATGCGGCAGGAGATCAAGTAGTCGTAGCGAATAGTTATCTACGTGTTACAAGGATGAAGGTGATCAAGTGTCTTACGGCAAAATTCCAGAATCAGTCATCCAGGAAGTGCTTCGACATCACGATATTGTGGAAACGGTAGGCAAGTACGTTCATCTCTCCAAACAAGGAAAATATATGAAAGGCCTCTGTCCGTTTCATTCCGAGAAGACGCCGTCGTTTACCGTAACGCCTGAAAAGCAAATCTTCTATTGTTATGGCTGCGGCCAAGGCGGCGACGTCATCAAGTTCGTAGCGGAGATGGAAGGCTATTCCTTCCCCGAAGCGGTCACCGCGATGGCCGAGGATGCGGGACTTGCAGTCAGCTGGACGCAGACCGCCGCCCAGCCGACGGAGCAGCAGCGGGAGCGCGATACGATGGTGGCGGCGCATGAGTATGCGGCCAAGGTATACAACTACCTGCTGAAAAACTCGGAATTCGGCCAGTCGGCAATGGCCTATCTTCGCAATCGCGGACTGACCGACAAGCTGATCGATCAGTTCATGATCGGTTATGCGCCGGCGCGTTGGGATACGCTGGTCGGCTTCCTGCAGAAGCGCGATTACGACCTGCCGTTGATGGAGAAGGCCGGCCTGCTGTCCGGCAAGCAAGATGGCAGCGGGTATGTCGATCGGTTCCGGGACCGGATCATGTTCCCGCTCTGGGATCGGCAAGGCAAGGTGATCGGGTTCGCTGGGAGAAGCATAGGCGACGCACAGCCGAAGTATCTCAACTCGCCCGAGACGTCGCTCTTCCATAAGAGCAGGAGCCTGTACCACTTTCACGCTGCGCGAGCCGACATACGCAAGTCTGGACGAATCGTGCTCTTCGAGGGCTATATGGATGTCATCAAAGCGTGGAGCGCCGGCGTGCACAACGGCGTCGCCACGATGGGCACGGCGCTCACGGAGGAGCATGTCGAGCTTATCAGGCGCAACGTCAACGAAGCGATCATCTGCTACGATGGCGATTCTGCAGGTCAGTCGGCTGCCCTGAAGACATTGCCAATGTTTGAAAAGGCGGGCATGAAGGCAAGTGTTGCCATGCTGCCGCAAGGGATGGATCCTGATGATTATATCGCGGCGAAGGGGGCGGACAGCTTCGTCCGGGAGATATTGTCCCAGCCTGTGTCCAAGACGAAATTTAGACTACTATCTTTGCGGAAAAACCATATACTGCTAGAAGAAGAGGGTCGCAAAAATTACGTCATGGCAGCGGTAAGTCATATTGCCGAGCTGGAATCGGCGGTCGAGAAGGAGTTTTATCTGAAGGAGTTGGCCACGGAATTCGGATTTTCGCTCGATACACTGAAGCATCAATGCAATCAAATCCAGCTGCAGCGCCAAAAAAACCGCCCCGGCGGGGATAATAACGAAAATCCGTGGAATAATGGTATGAATGAAAAACCGCGATCAAGCCGCACGAAAAGCGTGCTGCCGGCTTATCACAAAGCGGAGCGGCATCTGCTGTACGCAATGCTGCAGGACGGCGAAGTGGCGGGCATGGTGTACGACCGCCTGGGCGATGCTTTTATCGTGGAGGATCACGCAGCGCTGGCTGCTTACTTATATGCTTACTATGCGCAAGGCAACGGACCGGACGTCAGCCGATTCATGAGCACGCTGCAGGACGACCGGCTGGAGCGTACGGCCAGCTCCATCCTCATGACCGACGACGACTATTCGCCGTTTGGTCCGGAGCTGATGGAGGCGTATATCCAAGTCATACAGCAAGAGAGCAGGCGCAGGGATCTGCAACAACGCAAAGAGGAATGGGTGCGTGCCGAACGAGCAGGCGAGCCCGTTCTGGCAGCACAAATTTTGATTGAGATTAGTGCCCTAGAAAGACAGCTCAAAGATGGTTTTGGATGAACGTTTCTAGGGAGGAGGGAGTCGGAATATGGCGAATGATCAACATACTGAACTAGAAACAGAGCAGAAGCTGGAGCTGGTCAAGGACCAACTGATCGAGCAGGGTAAAAAAAGATCGGCTTTGTCATACAAAGAAATTATGGAGAAGCTGGCCCCCTTCGATCAGGATCCGGAACAAATCGACGAGTTCTTCGAGCAGCTCGACGACCTCGGTATCGAAGTTACCAATGAGCGAGAGGAAGAGCTGCCGCTTGGAGCCCGAGAAGACCACGGGGAGCACGACGATTTCAGCTTCGACGATGATCTGGCGCTTCCTCCCGGCATTAAGATCAATGACCCGGTCCGGATGTATCTGAAAGAGATCGGCCGCGTGCCCCTGCTCTCTGCCGATGATGAGGTAGAGCTGGCCAAGCGGATCGAGAAAGGCGATGAAGAAGCCAAGCGTCGGCTTGCAGAAGCCAATCTGCGACTCGTCGTCAGCATCGCCAAGCGTTATGTAGGGCGGGGGATGCTGTTCCTGGACTTGATCCAGGAAGGCAACATGGGCCTGATCAAGGCGGTCGAGAAATTCGATCACGACAAAGGGTTCAAATTCAGTACCTACGCCACGTGGTGGATCCGCCAAGCGATCACGCGGGCGATCGCCGACCAAGCGCGGACGATCCGGATCCCGGTTCATATGGTGGAGACGATCAATAAGCTGATTCGCGTCTCCCGTCAGCTCCTACAGGAGCTGGGGCGCGAACCGACGCCTGAGGAGATCGCAGCAGAGATGGATCTGAGCACGGACAAGGTCCGGGAGATTATGAAGATCGCCCAGGAGCCGGTGTCGCTGGAGACGCCGATCGGCGAGGAGGACGACTCCCATCTCGGCGACTTTATCGAGGATCAGGAAGCATTGGCGCCTGCGGATGCCGCTGCCTACGAGCTGCTCAAGGAACAGCTGGAGGATGTGCTCGATACGTTGACGGAGCGCGAGGAGAATGTGCTGCGGTTGCGCTTCGGACTTGATGACGGACGGACCCGCACCTTGGAGGAAGTCGGCAAGGTATTTGGCGTGACCCGTGAGAGAATCCGGCAGATCGAGGCCAAGGCGCTTCGGAAGCTCCGCCATCCGAGCCGCAGCAAACGACTTAAGGATTTCCTCGAGTAAGCATTGGGACCTTTCTGCAGCCGTTGCAGCAAGGTCTTTTTTTCTTCACTATCCCCGAAGGGAACGAATAAGCGAATGGACCAGGAGCGACGCAAAACGATCGTCAAGGAAATCGAGCATTGGCAGCAAAGCAAATTACTGCCCGATCAGTATTGCGATTTTTTGTTGAATTTGTACCTCGATGACGCCGCCGAACGGGCGCCGACGTCGCTTGCCGGCAAAACGGCGGCGATCGTCAATCGTTCCCGAGGGGGCCAATGGGTTAAAGCAATAGCAATGATCTCCTTGATTTGTATGATTTTTCTTTATTTTAGCGATTTCCCCCTGCTATTGCAAATCCCGATTGCTTCATTGGCCGTTTTGTTCCTGTTGACGCTTGGTCAGCGCCGACGGCGAATGGGTCGGGAGTCGGAGGGGATGGCCTGGATCGCCGCAGGTACGGTGATCATGCTCGGCGCAGGGCTGTATTTGCTGCATGCCCATTCGGACGGCTCTTGGACATGGCTGGCGATTTTCCTGGCGGGGTGCGCTTTGTTTTGGATCGTCTTTGGCCTTCTGGCTTCGATCCCGCTGCTTCATCTGTGTGGATGGGCAGCCGCTATGATGGTCTATGCCCTGCTGCTGCACCGGATGACAGAGCAGCCGGCTTGGTATGATATCCAGCTGTATTGGGTGCCGTTGGCGGTACTGTTCGCTTGGGGGAGCTGGCTCGTGCAGCGTCTGAGCAAGAAGGCCTCCTCGATTCTCTTCGTCACGGCGTTGCTGCTCTGGTTTATGCCGGAGCTCTACCATGCCATGCTGACCGACGACGCGGCCTTGCTTCAGCTGCAGCTGCTAGCCAAGCTGGCGATGGCGGGAATACTATTGTTTGTGTTACGAAAAAAATGGATTGCGTGGGTAGCCTAATGATTATATTGTCGAAAAGATTGCAATGCATCGCCGAGCAGTTGCTGCCCGGCAGCCGGGTCGCCGACATCGGCTCGGATCATGCGCTGCTGCCGGTCTATCTCCTGCAGCGCGGCATCGCCGTGGAGGCGGTGGCAGGCGAGCTGACAGCAGGACCACTCGCTGCGGCTCAGCGCGGCGTCCGCGATGCGGGGCTGCAAGCCAAGATTCAGGTCCGTCAGGGTAATGGTCTGGCCGTCATCGCAGCCGGCGAGGTCGATGCGATCACGATCGCCGGTATGGGAGGGGCACTGATCCGCGACATCCTCGAGGCGGGGCGCTTACAGGGCAAGCTGAGTGGCGTCCGGCAGCTCGTGCTGCAGCCCAATATCGGCGAGGATGCTGTAAGGCGGTGGCTGCGCGAGCACGGCTGGCAGTTGGCTGGCGAGCGGATCGTCGAGGAGGACGGCAAAATCTACGAGGTGCTGAATGCTTATTCGGCATCCGGACCGTCAGTGGACGACGCCTATGCCGCCGAGCGATTCGCAGCGCTGGGCGATGGCCGGGTTAGCGACGAACGATTGCTTCAGATGGGCCCGTATCTGCTCCTGGAGGGCGGTCCTGTCTGGCGAAAAAAATGGGAGCTGGAGCTTCGCAAGATGGAGCGCATCTCGCAGCAGATGGCGGCTTCCGAGCTGGAGTCGGCCCGCAGCAGGCGAGCGGCGCTGGAGCGGGAGATGGAAGAAATCAGGGAGGTGCTCTTATGTACGCACACGGACAGACGGTCATCGGACTGATGGAGCGTCTCGCCCCCAAACGGTACGCCGTTGAGGGCGATAAGATCGGACTGCAGCTCGGCACGCTGCAAAAGGAGATTCGCAAAGTGCTGGTCGCCCTCGACGTTACCGATGCCGTCGTGGAGGAGGCGATCGCGCTCGGCGCGGATCTGATCATCGCGCATCATGCGATTATTTTCCGTCCGCTGGCCAAGCTCGATACATCGACTCCAGCGGGCCAGCTGTACGAGAAGCTGATCAAGCATGATATCGCCGTCTATATCTCGCATACCAATCTGGACGTGGCCGCCCCAGGCATCAACGAATGGATGGCGGAGCTGCTCGAGCTGGAGGGACGCGAATCGCTGGAGGACGTCTATACGGAGGACCTGTACAAGCTGGTCGTGTTCGTGCCTGAGGATCATCAGGAACAGGTAAGGGAGGCGATCTGGAGAGCTGGCGGAGGCGCAATTGGCGAGTATAGCTGCTGCAGCTTCAACTCCGAGGGGACAGGGACATTCCTCCCCGGGGCCGGCACACAGCCCCATATCGGCACCCAGGGCCGTCTCGAACAGGTGCGTGAGGTGAAGATCGAGACGATCGTCGCCGGGCAGCTCAAGCGGCGTGTCGTGCAGGCGATGATCAAAAGCCATCCCTATGAAGAGGTCGCGTACGATCTGTATTTGCTCGATCAGAAGGGGCCTTCACTGGGGCTCGGCAGAGTAGGTCGGCTGCCGGCGCCGACGACGCTGGGAGAGCTGGCAGAGCGAGTCAAGCAGGCGTTCGAGGTGCCTGCGGTGCGGATCGTCGGCGATCCGTCGGCCGAGGTGTCCAAGGTCGCCGTGCTCGGCGGCTCAGGCGGTCGCTATGTGAGGCATGCGCTCTTCAAGGGGGCCGATGTGCTCGTGACGGGCGACATCGATTATCATACCGCCCATGATGCGTTGGCCGACGGGCTGTTCTTGATCGATCCCGGGCACAATATCGAGAAGCTGATGAAGCCGCGGGTCGCAGAGTGGCTGGCGGCGCGCCTGGCAGAACAGAAGAGCGCTACCGAGGTCGTCGCCTCTGCCATTGACACTGAGATTTTCCGTTTCCTTTAATTCAGCCGCTTGGCGCAAAAATTTGCTGGAGACGGGCGCTAGATATTTGTCGCGATTCCTAGTATACTACTAGATGCACCGGAAAGTCTGACAGACAATCGCTGGCAGCCGCGCGCTGCGAGAGGAAAGTCCGGGCTCCACAGGGCAGGATGCTGGATAACGTCCAGTCGGCGCGAGCCGAAGGATAGTGCCACAGAAACGGACCGCCGATGGCCGGCTCAGCCGGCACAGGCAAGGGTGGAACCGTGGTGTAAGAGACCACGAGCGGCTATGGCGACATAGCGGCTGGTAAACCCCATCTGGAGCAAGACCGAAGAGAATGCGGCGGCAACGCAGCTCTGGCACCGGAGTGCATTCGGGTTGGTCGCTTGAACGGATCAGCAATGATTCGTCTAGATAGATGATTGTCGCTTCATCGTGGGAGGGTCGTTCCCGTCTGCACCACCAGAAGCACAGAACCCGGCTTACGGCAGACTTTCCGTCACGAATTACGCATACGATGCGTTGTGCCTAGCGCACAGCGAGTAAAGGGCTGTCCCGCGATCGATTATGATCGGGAGACAGCCCTTCGTCATGAATCAGGCTCTGGGTCCGTTTCGGACACAGAGCCTGTTGACGTCGGCTTATGAGCGGCCTTGCGGGCGCAGCAGCCGGGCTAGGAAATCGATCAGCTGCCCCATCGTATCCAGCGGCTGCTCCTCCTGGAGAGGCTCGTAGGTGCCGCCGCTGGCCACCTGAAGCGCGCCGGCGACGTTAATCTGACCGTAGCCAAACTCGTCGTCCTTACCGCGCTTGCCGAGGTCGGTAGCCGTCTGGCGCATGATGTCCATCACTTCCTCGTTGGTGAGCAGCGGATTTTTGGTACGAATCAGCGCTGCCAGCCCAGCTACATGAGGACTGGCCATCGAGGTGCCGGACAAGGCCGCATATTGGCTGCCGGGATAGGTGCTGGCGATGCCGTCACCCGGCGCGGCGACGTCGATGTAATCGCCATAGTTGGAGAAGGAAGCACGGGCGCCGTTGGCGTCGGTGGCCGCAACCGCGAATACCTCGGGATAGGCCGCGGGATATCCCGGACGCGAGGTGTTGTCGTTGCCGCTGGCAGCGATTAATACGACATCGCGGTCGTACGCATAACGGATTGCATCATGGAGGAACTCGGCGGAAGCGTAGTTGCCCAGACTCATATTGATCACCTTGGCCCCGTTGTCGGCCGCCCAGATGATGCCTTCGGCGACCGAGTATGTCGTGCCTGCGCCGGAGCTGTCGAGCACTTTGACGGGCATGATCCGGTTGAACCAGGAGATGCCGGCGACGCCCTCGTTATTGTTGACGGAGGCGCCGATGATGCCGGCGACATGCGTGCCGTGTCCGACATCGTCCTCGGCGACAGAGCTGCCGTCAATTACATTGTAGCCGGTCGTCAGCTGATCGCGGAGATCGGGATGATCCTGCTGGACGCCAGTGTCGAGCACTGCGACGACGACGTCCTCGCCGCCTCGCGACAGATTCCACCCCTTCTCTGTACCGATGCGGGTCAGATTCCACTGATAATCGGAATACAACGCGTCATTCGGGATGATCGGCTTGAGCGTCGTTTGCTCGGTCTCATCGACAGCGGACAGCTTGGGAGAGTGTTTTTGAATCGTCGCCTGATTGGTTATATACAAGTAATGAGGCTCCACATAGACAGGATCCCACTTGCCCTCGAAGTAAGCCATCAACGCCTCCGTGCTCATGCTCTGCGAACGGAAGACGAATGTGTAGCCTAGTCTGCGCACATCGATAGCTCCGACCTCGCGCCGCATCCGTTCAAGGCTGGAGGCATCCGGCTGTTCGCGGAAGCGTACGACGACTTCGTTGATATGATAATGACTGACATCGCCATTGCCTTCGCCGTCGGTGACCGTGACGTCGCGCGTCGTATTCGGCTCGACCGATTCGGTGCGGTAGCGGCCCTCGGACGGATAGGGGATCAGACGCATGTTGCGGCGCTGATGACGCTCGACATCGCCGAGGATCCGATGCTCGAGGATGCCGACCAGACCGCCGCCTCGTTGCTCTGTCGACGGGACGGCGAGCACCGTATAATCGCCGCCGCCTCGCTTCAGATTGCCGGAGTCATAAGGCTCGCCGACAGCGAGCTTGAGCCGGGCTAGCCCGATTGCCCCCGATAGCTGGTCGGCGACCTCGGATGTGAGCTTGCCGGCCGTAGCGACGGGCTGAGGCTCTCCCGGGGACAGCCAGTCGAGCCTGGCGACATGGGGATGGCTCTTCAGCAGCTGTCGCAGCTGCCGTTCCCTCTGGTCAGCGGGAGGAGAGGCTGCGAGTAAGGCGCGCAGCTCGCGTGAGATATCCGTCTTGGACAGCTGCTCGGTCGCCCGCACATCCCGGGCGACGGTGTACTGCTTGAGCCTTGCCTCCTCCTGCACAGCCTGGTCGCGGGCGGGGGGAGCAGAGGTGCGCGTGAGCAACGGGACCAGCAGCATTAGCATAGCCAGCGCTGGCAAGAGGGCGAGCCAGCCGAGATAACGGCGACGGCGCATGGTAGTCAACCTCCTGTAGAGTGTATTGAGTAGGCTTAGGGTAAGGAAGCAGAGGACAAAATATACGCCGCCCGTCCGCAAACGACAGTACCACTCCCCAGCAATTTGTGGTACCATGTTGATTGGATGTAAAAATGTTTTCTTGGTGGAAAGATGAAAGGGGACTATCAACTCATGCCAGCCTCAAATGCGAAACAATTATGCGAATCCACTCATGAAAAATTAAAAACGGCTATTAGCCAACTGGAAGATTTCCTGAATCAATATGCTGTACCTCAGCTAACCGAGCTGGACAGCGAGGATCAAACAGCTTTTTATAAAGGCTTGCTGTCCGACCTTCGCCATCTGCTCGTCTTTTGCGAAGTGACCTACGAGAAGCTCGGCGCGCTGCTGCGTCGGCCCAACTTCGACACCGAAGCAGCGGAGCGAGTGCTCTATGAGGTGTACCATCAGTGCGTGAATGCGTACTTCTATCCTAAAAACGAAGGCTATTCCGAAGACGGACGTTATGCTTATACCGGTCGTGAAGCGATTCGCTTCATCTTCAAGCCAGTCGCGCCGGCGCGCGACATCGTGTTGGTCCACTCCAAGGTGTTCGAGGAGCTGCGCGACGACCTTGGTTACTACGAGACCGACTACATGACGAACGTTCGAATGCAACGTCAGAAGTAACCTTATCCAGCCACTATTTATCAGCATAACACCCCCATGTAACGGGCAACTTGTTATTGGGGGTGATTGTTATGCCGGATGGCGTAAAGTGCAGCGTGTCCAATTGCACCTTTTGGGGGCAGGGCAACAACTGCAATGCCGATCAAATTATGATCGACATCGACAAGCATGCGCATCAGCCGCTCGATACTGAATTTGCTCACGGCGAGCTGGGCGCGGATCATCAGGACCATGCCAAGGACTCGTCGGTCACCTGCTGCCACACCTTTAAGCCAAAGGAGTGAGGCAGTCATGAGAGACGAGCGAGATGAGGACGGCTGGGCCAAAGACGTCTTGCCCAAAAAACGTCGGCGGGCCCAGGCCAAACGAGAAAAGCAAGAAGCCGAGCTCTCCGCCGAGCTGAGCGCCGACGTCGTCTCTACCGTGCACAGCGGGGAGATGGACAGGGCGGATGCGACCGCAGGTCGGGTGATTGGCTGGGTCGCGCTAGCCTTTGCCGTAGCGTCATGGTTTTTGTGGCCGGTGCTGATGGGCGCGACAGCTGCGCTGCTCGGCTGGTTCGCTTACCGACAAGGCAGCAAGAGGCTGGGCGCCTGGGCGGTCGGGATCGGTCTGGTCGCGCTGGCGGCGTATCTTGCGCTGCTGCCTCTGTATTACTACACTTTATCGTAAGAGCCTAGGGCTGTTCCGGCGCTGCAAGCCGCGAACAGCCCTTGCTATATTGGGACTAGCCTGCCGTTGCCAAAACGTGTACAATAAAAGCACCTATAAATGTTCGTATACCTGAACAAAGGGAAACGGTCAGGAGGCAATAGCAATGACGATGGCGATCGATCCCCGGACGATGAAGACGATCCTGCAGATGCAATGGTCGCAGCGGATTGGGCTGCAAGGGCAGACATCCACAGCCTCAACGGTCGACAGCTTATTCGACACGCTGCTCCAGCAGCTGACGGAGGAACAGCCTGAGGTACTGGGCGACTCCGCCTATCGGCCGGCGACGCTCGAGGGTTATCTGGCTGCGCCGCCCGATCGCTATGTCGGCGCGATGACCGGCTTGCTGCCGGCGAGCGCAGCGTTGGCAGAGACGTGGCAGACAGGCGGAGCGGACGCCGGAGCAGGGAGCGTTGCGCCCTACGAGACATTGATCCAGGAGGCAGCTGCCCGGCATGGCGTCGATCCGTCTCTCGTCAAGGCGGTTATCCAGACCGAATCCGGATTCAGACCCGATGCCGAGTCTTCCGCTGGGGCCAAGGGACTGATGCAGCTCATGGACGGTACGGCGCGCGGCCTTGGCGTGACCGATTCCTTTGATCCCCGGCAGAATATCGATGGCGGGACTAAGTATCTCGCGCATCTGCTGCGCAAGTACGACGGTCAGCTGAGCGTCGCGCTGGCTGCCTACAATGCCGGTCCCGGGCGAGTCGACCGGCTCGGTATCGGCTCTGATGCCGAGCTGACGGCCAAGCGCAACACCTTGCCCAATGAGACACAGCGCTATGTAGAGAAGGTAGCCGACGCCCTGCGTCAGTACAAGTAAGGAACTTACGTCTGCGCGGCGCGAGCAGGTGAGCCGTCGACGGATGCATCGCAAGGATCACGACTGCGCTTGAGCCATCGACGGGCCATAGCGTGTTGACGTGGTCCTTCCTTTATTTTTCGAAAGGAGGCGGGACGAATGCTATATTTTGACCATTGCGCTTCCACTCCCCCTCATGAGGATGTAGTGCGCACGATGAGCGAGATTATGACGAGACATTATGCCAATCCTTCCTCTCTGCACCGGGCCGGTATCGAGGCGGAACGGCTGATCGCCCGGGCTCGCGAGGTGCTGGCAGGCGTATTCGGCGTCAGTCCGGCCGAGTGGGTGTTCACCTCGAGCGGCACCGAGAGCAACAATCTGGCGATCTTCGGCGCAGCCCGTGCCATGCAGCATCGGGGCCGTCATCTGATCACGAGCCCGACCGAGCATGCGAGCGTCTACGAGGCGTTCCGGCAGTTGGAACGCGAGGGCTACGAGGTGAGCTGGCTACCCGTCGACCGGCAAGGGCGCATCGATCCACAGGCGCTCGCTCAGTCGATCCGAGAAGATACGACGCTTGTCAGTCTGATGCATGTCAACAATGAGACGGGAGCGGTGCAGCCGCTCTCCGAGCTGGCAGCCGTGCTGGCCGAGCATCCGCGCGTGCTCTTCCACGTCGATGCCGTGCAGAGCGTGGGCAAGCTGCCGATCATGCTGCGCCCCTGGCGCATCGACCTGCTCACGCTGTCGCCCCACAAGCTGCGCGGTCCCAAAGGCACAGGCGTCCTGTATGTTCGCGAAGGGGTGCGTCTGCAGCCGCTGCTGTTCGGGGGCAGCCACGAAGCCGGGAGACGGGCGGGCACGGCCAATACAGCCGGCATCGTGACGTCGGTCAAGGCGGTGCGGCTCGCCGTCGAGAGCCAGGCGGAGCGGGCGCATCGAATGGGTCGGCTGGGCGAGCGGCTGCGCGGACGATTGGCGGGCGCGCAGGGCATCGTGCTGACCAAGGTCGATGGAGCGCCGCACATCGTGCATCTCTGTTGCCCGTCCCTGAAGCCGGAGGTCATCGTACATCTGCTCGAGCAGGACGGCTTCCTCGTCTCGACCCAATCGGCGTGCTCTTCCAAGTCGGGACAGCCGAGCCGGGTGCTGCTGGCGATGCGCCTGGAGCGGCAGCTTGCCGAGAGCGGCATCCGCATCAGCTTTGGCGACGAACACACCGAGTCGGACATCGATCGGCTGGCAGACGCGCTGGAGCGGGCGGTTGCCCGTCTGCAGCAGTTGGAGGAAGGAAGAGTAGAATGACATATGACATATTAATTTTGCGGTTTGGCGAATTCACGTTAAAAGGAAAAAACAGAAGCCGCTTCGAAAAGCGCATGATGGAGCATGTCTCCCAAGCGGTCAAAGGATTCCCGAACCTGGAGGCTCGCTGCGTGTTTGGGCGAATCTATGTCGTGCTGAACGGCCAGGCGCATGAAGAAGTCATCGAGCGGCTGCGCGACGTGTTCGGGATCGTCTCGATCAGTCCGGCCTTGTCGACGCAGCCCGAGCTTGAAGCGATACGAGAGGCGGGCGCGACCGTGATCGCGGCCCAGCGCACGAAGGAGCAGACGTTCAAGACGAGCGTGCGCCGGGTGTGGAAAGCCTTCCCCCATACTTCGCAGGAGATGAACCATCTGGTGGGCGGATACGTGCTCCGTCTCCACCCGCAGCTGAAGGTAGACGTTCACTCCCCGGATCTGGAGCTGCGGGTCGAGATCCAGCAGGAAGCGGCATTGGTCTACTGCGAGACGATCCGGACGGCCGGAGGATTCCCTTACGGCACCAACGGCAAGGCGATGCTGCTGCTCTCTGGCGGCATCGACAGTCCGGTGGCGGGCTGGCATGCGATGCGACGGGGGCTGGAGGTCGAAGCGGTCCACTTCTACAGCTATCCGTATACGAGCGAGCAGGCGAGGGACAAGGTGATCGCATTGGCGAGCCGGCTGTCCGGCTTCGCCGGCGGGCGGCTGCGTCTGCACCTGGTGCCGTTCACCGAGCTGCAGACTTCGTTCGCCCAGATGAAGCAGGATCCGCTCATCATCACCATGATGCGCCGGGCCATGCTGCGGATCTCCGATCAACTGGCTCGGCAGCATGGCGCATTGGCGATCGTCACAGGCGACAGCCTTGGTCAAGTGGCGAGCCAGACCTTGGGCAGCATGCATGTGATCGGCCAGGTTACAACCCTGCCGCTGCTGCGCCCGCTCGTTATGATGGACAAGCAGGAGATTATCGATCGGGCCCAGGCGATCGGCACCTACGATGTGTCGATTCTGCCGTATGAAGATTGCTGCACCTTATTCGTGCCGAGATCGCCGAGCACCAATCCCAATCTGCGGGTGGTCGAAAAGGTAGAGAGCTTCGTGACCGATTACGATCGGCTGGTGGAGGAAGCGGTCGCCGCGACGGAGACGATGGTGCTTACGCCTGATCATGCGGTGCGACTGGCTTCGGCCAGCGAGGAGGCATGGTTCTGACCTCTTAGGACGCATCTTCCGAAATGTTCTGACGGCTTGGACATATCCAGCCTCTCCCTCACATACATAAATGTGAGGGGGCGAGTCCATGGAGAGCCTAATCATTTTTGTACAGATTATGTTTATCAACTTGTTGCTGAGCGGGGACAACGCGCTTGTCATCGCCATGGCCAGTCAGCATCTGCCTGCGCGGGAGCGCAAGCGGGCGATTTTGTGGGGGACGTTTTGCGCGATTGGCTTGCGCTGTGCGATGACACTGGTCGCGATCAGCCTGTTGCAGATCCCTTATCTGCAGGCCGCCGGCGCAATCCTGCTGTTCATTATAGCGGTACAACTGCTCCTCGGCACGGAGCATGGCGGCGAGCGCCAGGGACAGGTGTCCGCCACGCTGGCGGGAGCTGTCTGGACGATCGTAGCGGCGGATTTCGTCATGAGTCTCGACAATGTGCTGGCGATCGCTGCGGTCGCCGAGGGCGAGGCGCTGCTCATCCTGCTGGGCATCGCGCTCAGCATTCCTATCATCATCTGGGGCAGCCAGCTCTTGAGCGGCGCCTTGCGCCGACTGCCGTCGCTCGTCTATCTGGGAGCGGGACTGCTCGGTTATGCCGCAGGCAAGATGCTGGTCCATGACCCGGGCCTCGACCGCTTGCTGTTTCATGGCTCCGAGACCGCGCTGCAGGCGATTCCGCTCATCTCGATCCCGTTCGTCATATCGCTCGCCTTGCTATGGCGTCGTATCTGAATCTTCCCCCGCTAATTTAGGCTATTTTTCGTACGCACTGGTTTTTTCCTTTCACTTCTATTACACTAGAGGTAAAAGCGTGTCGTCTTTCGTCATGGGATACGGTTGGCGGTGCAAGAAACGGGGGAGACCGGATGTCCAAAAATCAATATACCGTCGGCGTTCTGATGCTGATTGCCGGCGCTATTATTTTGCTTGGAAAATGGGGTATATTCAGCTTTCTCGGGACCATATTTTGGCCGCTGTTTTTGCTGATCCCCGGCATCTTGATGCATGTCTTGTATTTCGGTCGAATCTTGCCGGCTGCCATCCTTATTCCGGGTGGAATTTTGACGGTTTATTCGCTCGTTTTCCTGTACTGCACGCTGTTTGGCTGGGAGAATCTCCAGTATATCTGGCCGTTTTTCATCTTCGGCATTGCCGTCGGCCTTTACGAGTTCCATTTGTTTGAGATGCCGCGTCCTCGCGGCCCGATGATCGCTGCGATGGCGCTGGCGATCGTTGCCGCAAGCTGCTTTACCGCAATTATGCTCTGGAGCTGGGGCATCTACCTGCTCGCAGCCCTCCTTATCTTGGGAGGCGCGTGGATCGTCTTTGGACGACAGCTGATGGGCAAGCGGACCAAATTTTAGAATCAGAAGGGATTAAAACAACCATGCATTCGAGAGAACATCTGCGCAACATCGCAATCATTGCCCACGTCGACCACGGCAAGACTACGCTGGTAGACAAATTGCTGCAGCAATCCGGTACCTTTCGCGACCACGAACAGGTACAGGAGCGGGCGATGGATTCCAACGACCTGGAGCGTGAGCGCGGAATTACGATTTTGGCCAAAAATACGGCCATTAACTACAAGGAATATTTGATCAATATCGTGGATACGCCAGGCCATGCCGACTTTGGCGGCGAGGTAGAGCGGATCATGAAAATGGTCGATGGCGTGCTGCTGGTTGTCGATGCCTTCGAGGGCTGTATGCCGCAGACCAAGTTCGTCCTGCGCAAAGCGCTGGAGCAAAATCTGACGCCAATCGTCGTCCTGAACAAAATCGACCGGCCGAACGCGCGTCCCGCCGAAGTAGTGGACGAGGTGCTCGATCTGTTCATCGAGCTGGGCGCAAGCGACGAGCAACTGGACTTCCCTGTCGTCTATGCGTCTGCGCTGATGGGCACCTCCAGCAATAATCCAGACCAGCAGGACGAGAATATGCAGGCGCTCTACGAGATGATCGTCGGTCATATCCCTTCGCCGACAGAGGACGTGGAGCTGCCGCTGCAATTCCTCGTGACGCTGATGGACTACAACGAATACCTCGGTCGTATCGCTGTTGGCCGTGTCAATCGTGGCGTCATCCGCCAAGGCCAGACCGTCGCGGTCATGGGACGCGAGGGCAGCGTCAAGCAAGCCCGCATCGAGAAGCTGTTTGGCTTCCAGGGCCTGAAGCGTATCGAGATCGCCGAAGCGGGCGCAGGCGACATCGTCGCAATCGCCGGCATCAAGGATATCAACATCGGTGAGACGATCGCCGATCCTGCCAACCCTGAGGCGCTGCCGGTGCTCACGATTGACGAGCCGACCCTGCAGATGACCTTCCTCGTTAACAACAGTCCGTTTGCCGGTCGAGAGGGCAAATGGATCACTTCCCGCAAGCTGCGCGAACGTCTCATGAAGGAGATCGAGACCGATGTGGCGCTCCGCGTCCATGAGACGGACAGCCCGGACGCCTTCATCGTGGCCGGTCGCGGCGAGCTTCATCTGGGCATCCTCATCGAGAACATGCGTCGCGAAGGATTCGAGCTGCAAGTATCGAAGCCTGAGGTCATCACCCGGGAGATCGACGGCGTCCATATGGAGCCTTACGAACGTCTGCTGATCGATGTGCCGGAGGAGAGCACCGGCTCGGTTATGGAGAGCCTGGGCGCCCGCAAGGCCGAGATGGTCAACATGATCAACAACGGCACGGGCCAGGTCCGACTGGAGTTCATCATCCCGGCACGCGGCCTGATTGGCTACCGCACCTACTTCCTGACACTCACCCGAGGTTACGGCATTATGAATCATGCGTTCGACAGCTACGGTCCGTTGGCTGGCACGGGCGTCGGCGGCCGCCGTCAAGGCGTCCTGGTCGCAAGCGAGCAAGGCACGACGACATTCTATGGCATGCTGTCGGTCGAGGATCGCGGGATCCTGTTCCTGGAGCCGGGTACGGAAGTGTATGAGGGGATGATCGTCGGCGAGCATAATCGGGACAATGACATCATCGTCAACCTGTGCAAAGAAAAACAACTGACCAACGTTCGTTCTGCTACCAAGGACGACACGGTCAAAATGAAGACGCCAGTACTGTTCTCGCTCGAGCAGGCGCTTGAGTATCTGAACGACGACGAATATTGCGAGGTTACGCCCAAGTCGATACGGCTGCGCAAAAAGCTGCTCAACAAAAACGAGCGGGAGCGGGCGGAAAAGCATCGCAAAATGTCGCAATCTGGGGTCTAAGCAAGGGAGGGATCGACGGTGCAGGATTGGCTAAGCAACCATCCGCTCGTCTCTTACGTGCTCATTCTGGGATGCACGATCTATATTTTCAACAAAGTGTTCCGCATCCAAAAAAAACGCATGCCGATCATCAAGGAAATCCTGGTCCATCTGTTGATGGCCTTCGGATCGCTCGTGTTGCTCGTGCTGCAGATCGACAAGCTGCCGATCATCCAGTGCATGGCGGTGGCGGTGCTCATGATGATGCTGCTGAGAGCTCGTCAATTCTACGACAAGTGGAAAGGGAATACCGGGGGGGACACGGCGCCAAATGGCGGCTCCTCCAAGCCGGAGCCCAAAACAACGGAGAACAGGTGAAGCTATGAGCAGCTATACAAGAGATCCTAACGCGGCGGGGATGGCGCCGCGACGGCGGCGGACGCCGGCCGCGCCGCCCCCGAAGAAGAAGAAAAAAGCCCGCTGGGGAATCCGTATCATGGTGGGCCTGCTCATCCTGATGCTGGGGGCTGCAGGCTACCTTGGCTGGCTGGTTACGCAGACCAAGGGGACGCTGCAGGCGATCGGGGACGAGACGGTGCCTGAGGTCGCTCCCGAGCAATCGGTCAAGGTCAAGCCGACGACCTTCCTCATCCTCGGGCTGGACTCGCGGGCCAAGGGCGGCGGGCTTAATACCGACGTGATCAAGGTGGCGGCGCTCAACCCGAACAACAAGACGTCGACGATCGCTTCGATCCCGCGCGATACGCGAATCGAGCTCGACGGCTACAAGAGCCGCAAGGCCAATGCGTATTATGCGAACTTCTACCAGCAGGCGCGGGATAAAGGAATGAGTGCCAAGGAAGCGCAAGCGGAAGCGCGCAGCGAGACGAAGCTGCTGTTCAGCCGGTACTTCGATGTGCCGATCGACTATACGATTATTATCAACTTCGACGGCTTCTCCGACGTGGTCGACGCGCTCGGCGGTATCGACGTCGATGTGGACATGGACATGCGCTACGTTGACAATGCCGATGGCACCAATATTAATCTCAAAGCCGGGCCGCAACGCTTGGACGGCAAAAACGCGCTTGATTATGTCCGTTACCGTCAATCGAATGACGGCACGCGTCAATCCAACGACATGGAGCGCAACGCCCGTCAAACCCAGGTGATCGGAGCGATCGCTGACCGGATGCTGTCCTTCAGCGGCGTAACCAAGATTGCCAGCGTCCTGGACGCGGTAGGGGACAATATCAAATCGGATATGCACTGGAAGGAGATCGAGAACCTCGGCACGACCTATTACTCGATCAGCAGCTCCGGCATTCAATCTGTAGCGCTTGAGGGGACCTGGCGGTCACCATACGTTCATGTCAATTCCGGCTCGCGCGAAGCGGTCAGCGCTGCGCTCCAGGCCAAATTGGCGGAATGACCGTTGGAGATGTCAGGCGCATATGCTATAATAAGTCTAAGTAACTGGCAACAACCATGGAGAGCAAGGGAGGCCCTGCGATGACCCAAACGATGACGAGTCTGAATGACGAGCTCTTCGCGCATCTGCAACAGCAATCCTTCGTTTTGCTTCATACGGCGGACGCTGCATCAGGCTGTCCGACATCGAATGCCATCTCCTGGATTTACGCGCCTTCTCGAGACAAGCTGCGGTTTGCTATCGACAGCCGCTCGAGTCTCTCCGCCAACCTGCAGGCGCATGCCGAGGTTTGCGTCACCGTATTTGTTGCGGGAGGCGTAGTTGCCATCCATGGGCGTGCATTGCCTGTAGCGACTCCGCTCGCGGACGTACCTTTTGACATCTCCTGTTTCGACATCGAGATCGATTCCTGGCGTCATGCGATGTATGCCGGATCCCGGCTTGCGTCCATGCCGGAGTGCGAGAAGACTTATGACCAGCGCGCCGCCGACAAGCTCGACGGACAAGTTTTTGAAGCGATGAGAAAAGCCTAGCGGCCTGCCGCTAGGCTTTTGCTGATTATTGGGGCGTATTGACGAATGCCGCTAACGCGGCTCGGAGGAAGACGGGGTCTCCCGAACGTTGTCGGAAGGTGTCTCCTCGACGTCCTCGACGTCCTCGGCGTCTTCGGCTGGCATCACATCCATCGGCAGCTGCGGGATGATGCGTCCGATGATGTCGGCGAGCTCCTCGGCGAAGCCGGCCACTGGCCTGCCGGCTCGCAGATCCGCCCCCATCTCTCGCAGACGGGCCGTCAGATCGATATCGGCGGTGACGAGGGCGCCTGCGCCCTCCGGGTCCTTGCGGAGCGCTTCGGCGACGGAGTACTTGATCATGCCGACTCTGGACCGTTCCTCTTCGGCGCTGACGTTGACTCCGACGATGGCTGTATTGCCGAGCAGGACGCAATGCGCGGATTCCACGCCCGGCACGCTCATGGCCAACGCTTCGAGATATTCGGTCCGCGAGCCCGTTTGATGACCGTTGGCATTTTCGGGCATACTCTGCTGTAATTGCAGCTGTTGATTATTCTCAGGAGAGGGTGATGTCTCTTCCCGTTGGGCTGTGCCGCATCCGGCTGTCAGCACCACCAGACTCAGAATAGACATATACAGGAGCTGCTTTCTCATCTCTCGATCAACCTTTCTACTTGCATGGATTTGGCAATTCCCATGCCTAGTCTGTCCTGAGCGGATCGAAGCTATGTACGACTGCAGAGAGCCGGTCGATCGATGCGTTTCCCGCTCAACTATCTACGCCAGGAGGGTTACAAGATGAAAAAAATATTCGTGCTCGATACAAACGTACTGCTGCATGATCCCCAAGCGATCTTTGCTTTCGAAGATAATGAAGTGATCATCCCGGCAGTTGTCCTCGAGGAGATCGACTCCAAGAAACGGCTCGCCGATGAGCTGGGACGCAATGCCAGGTCTGTCTCCCGTCTGCTGGACGGCTTGCGGGAGCAGGGGCATCTTCATGAAGGCATCCGGCTGGAGCAAGGGGGCGTACTGAAGGTCGAGCTGAACCATCGCAGCTTTGTCCGTGTCCAGGAGATGTTCGGCGACATGTCCAACGACAATCGGATCCTGGCGGTCGCGCTGAATTATGCGCTGGAGGAGAAGGATAAGGAAGCCGGAAGCGAGAGTGCAGCGCCGAGGCATGTCGTCATCGTCAGCAAAGATGTCCTCGTCCGTATCAAAGCCGACGTGCTCGGACTGGAAGCACAGGATTATCTGTCGGATCAGACGGTAGAGGCTTCGGATATCTATAGCGGCAACTTAACGATCCATGTGCATCCGGCGGTCATCGACGAGTTTTACTCGTATCGGTTCCTGTCGGTGAGCGCCTTGCAGATCAGAACCAAGCTGCATCCCAACGAGTTCGTCATCCTGCGCGACGAGATGGGCACATCGAAATCGGCGTTGCTCAAGGTGTCGCAGGACGGAGCCAGACTGGAGCCGCTGTTCCTGAGCAATGATCCGGTATGGGGAATCACCGCGCGCAACGCACAACAACGGATGGCGCTGGAGCTGTTGCTCAATGACGAGATCCCGCTCGTCACGCTCAGCGGCAAGGCGGGTACTGGCAAGACGCTGCTCGCGCTGGCGGCCGGCCTGCTCAAGGTGGAGGATGAGCATAAGTATAAAAAGCTGCTGATCGCCAGACCCGTTGTGCCGATGGGCAAGGATATCGGCTACCTGCCTGGTGAGAAGGACGAGAAGCTGCGGCCGTGGATGCAGCCGATCTACGATAACCTGGAGTATCTTTTCGATACGAAAAAGGCCGGCGACATCGACAAAATCCTCATGGGACTGGGCAGCATACAGGTTGAGGCGCTCACCTACATCCGCGGGCGCTCGATACCGGGCCAATTCATCATCATCGACGAGGCGCAGAACCTGTCCAAGCACGAGGTCAAGACGATCGTCTCGCGCGTCGGCGAGGGCAGCAAGATCATCCTGATGGGCGATCCCGAGCAGATCGACCATCCGTATCTCGATGCGGTGAGCAATGGCCTGACGTACATCATGGAGCGATTCAAGCAAGAGGGACTAAGCGGCCATATTACACTGGAGAAGGGCGAGCGCTCCAAGCTCGCGCAGCTGGCCACCGATCTGCTGTAGCTCGAACGATAGCAAGCAAGCGGAAGGTCCGCGCAGCGGACCTTCCCTATTGTTGCAGGAGCAGCAGACAAACGCTTGTTTTCTTGATAAAATAGAAGAGATGTGTCACTTCGTGATTAAAAGCAAGGTTTTTGAATTGGCTCTACATAAAAATGAAAGTTCAAAAAGTTCGCTTTTCAGCGCCGAGAAGGTTGAAGGCAGGAGGAAATGAGGAGCGGTACACGTTTTCGCAGAAAACGACTTCGGAAGCATACGCTTAGTGGAGCTACGTGAGCACCGGAAGTTACG
>NZ_BFBX01000065.1:47718-126953 GCF_003851045.1 Paenibacillus sp. 598K
AAGGTTGGAGGCAAGAGGAACTGAGGATCGGAGCGTAGTGGAGCTACGTGAGCACCGGAAGTTACGACTGCATCCAAGATTCGATGTCGAGTCAGCTTCTCAGAGTTACTTCGTGATCAAAAACGGATGTTTTGAACTACCTCTAAAAGGAAGGGAGCTTGTCGATGTCCCGCCGTCGCTACATCATGCTCCTCCTCGGTCTCGGAATGGTCCTCTTGATGCTGGTACCGCTCTTGATGCTGCCCGGCTCGATCAGTAAGACGACCGAAGGCAAGGAGTGGAGCTGGTCGCCTGACACCGTGCAGAGCGAAGAGCCGCGTAACAGATCGATTGATGTAATCGTTTCCATGTCTGAGATCGAGCTCGCCGAGCTCGATCAGCTGAACGATCGCTTCCAGAGCGCGCATCCGGGGGCAGAGGTGCGGATCCACAATATGCCGCGTGAGGAGCTCTACGACCGGTTGAAGCGCGAGGCCGCGCTGGACGAGCTGCCGGACATCCTGCTGCTTGAGAGCGAGTGGGTGCAGGAGTTCGCAGCGCGAGGGTATCTGGACCCGGTGGACGACCTGTACTCGGCCGAATCGCTGGCCGATCATCCGGCCTCGCTGCTGCAGCAGGTGCGGTGGAATGGCTATCTGTGGGGCGTGCCGCTCCATCCCGACCCTAATGTGATCGTATGGAGCCGGAGCTTGCTAGAAGATGCGGGAGCGAAGGAAGCGCCGACGGACTGGGAGCGTCTGTCGACGCTGATCGGCGCGACCCGCGAAGCGGCGGGAGAGGGACCAGCGCCCCTCTGGCTCGCTGGAGCGTCTAGTGGGGAGCCGCTGATGACTTGGCTGGCCGCGTTGCACACAGGCAGCGCGGCGACGGCGAGGCAAGCGTTGACCCTGCCTGACGGGTTATGGGCTTGGCTGGAGAGTGGGGTGGCGGAGGGGCGGATCGAGCTGGCCGAGTCGGACCCGCTCGCGCTGGCAGAGCTGCTGAGCTCGGGTCGGCTGCTGTCGGCTGTCATGACCTGGTCGGACTACCAGCTCGTATCGAGTCGGCTGGGCGCCGGGCAGCTGCAGCTGTCGCTGCCGGAGGGCGGTCTGTTGTCGCCTGGAGGACGGAGCTGGGTCATCGCCGACCGGTCTGCCGAGCAGGAGCTGGCTCATGACTGGGTAGCCGCTGCCGTCTCCTTGGACGCCCAGCGGGAAGCACTAGCGCGCCGGACGACGATACCGGCTCGCCTCTCGCTATATGCGGGGAGTGCCAGCGGTCAGGAGCGAACGATCCCCGTCTGGCTGGAGCAGGCGCTCTCGGTGCCTGCGCTGATGCCGTCCGGGCCTGACTGGTACGCCCGCATGGCAGCCTATGAGAGCTTGTGGCAGCGCTGGCAAGCGGGGGAGCTGACGGCAGCGGCCTATCGCGAGGGCTGGGAGGCGCGGTTGCCGAGTTCGTAGATGCGATAGCACACGGAACAGGGGCTTCTCACAGAGAGAGCCCCAGCTTGACGATCAGATAGCCGTCGCGCACCGCGACGGACTTGGCCTCTACGAGAGAGACGATCTTCTGCGGATAAAAGCCGAGATCGAACTCCTCCTCGAGTGCGCGGGAGGTCGTATCGGGCAGCGTCAGACCGTTGAAGATCAACTCGTCTACATGGAAGAGGATGACTCCTTGCGGTTGCTGCTCCAGCGTGTAATGGCCGCGGATCGCCACCTCCATCCCTTCGCGCTTGCCCTCGACGATGACCTGATCGTCCTTGAAGGCGAACGAAAAATTGGCGAACAGTTCATTTTGCTCGCGCAAAAAGGCGTTGAGCGCATCCTCGGGCAGTTCAATCGTATATTCGAGTCCCTTGAGCGACAAATACTCACTGTTCTTCTGCAGCCAGCTCGGCAGCTCGACCATCGCCGCAGCGAGCGCCCGGAAGTATTGCTTTACCTCATGCAGGCCAACGCTCTCCCAAAAGCCGGCGATCTCCTCCATCATCAGCTTGATCTGCTCGCTGTCGCTGCGTCGGCTCATCCGGCTGTCGATCTCCTCTTGCAGCGCAATCAGACGCGCCCGCTGCAGCTGCAGATTGCGATCGATCGTCTCAAGCTGCAGCTGCTCGATCTGCAGACGGCTTCGTCCGTCGGCCAGCTCGGTCTGCTCGCTCAGCAGCAGGTCCAGCGTCTGCTTGTCTCGGGAGACGATATGATCGTAATAGTCCAGCACAGCTATCAGGTCCTGCAGGCTTTTGGACGAGAAAATCGACATCAAGAATGATTGCTTCTCTCCGGTATAGTAGGCGCGCAGCACATGGCCGGCTTCTTCGCGACGGCTCTCCAGCTCGTCCGATTTGGTCGCAAGGTCGGCATCCAGGGAGCGGAGATTACGCTGCAGCGCCTCGCGTTGTGTCGCGATCCGCTCGATCTCCTTGTCGATCTCGATAACCGACAGACTTTTCTCCAGCAGCTGCCTCGTCTCTTCCTCGGCAGGCACCGCCAGCGTCGGCGAGGAGGGACTAAGTCCCAGCAGCAACAAGGAGCCTGCGGCTGCCCAGAGCAAAAGCTTCGCTTTCAAGTTCACGGACGGCTTCCCCTCCTTTGGGTGTTATAGCATCATATCATTGCCGCTGCCAGGCAAGCAATCGACCAAACGAACGATTTGTGCGAGTATCTCCTATTTAGGAATATATGCGAGAATGACGCGATCATGCGGACAACCAACCTTCTCCGAGGCCATTAAAAAAGCAGCCGGACGCTCGTCCGGCTGCTTTGGCTTCGATCATGCAATTCGCTGTTCGGTCGTATTAAAACGGCAAGCCCATCTCGAAAACGGACCAATACGTGAATCCCAAAAATGCAGTGATCATATATCCCCAGAACATCAATATGTATGTTCTCTCGGAGAAATTCAAATATCCCAACAGGACGAACGCTGCGGTCTGGGCAAAGAACAACAGCGCCATTTCATACATATGACCAGCATATGCCATCAGCCCGATCACGAGCGTCCAAAATCCAAGTACCCGAAACATACGTGCCATGCTTCAATCCCCCTTCCGTCAGTCGCATCCCAATACTAAACAACATTATACCTCGGCCCTAAGGCACTGTAAACTGAAATCGGTGACGAAATGGCAAACTTTCTGCCGCATTACCCGCTGTCCGCAACGGCTATCCACCGCAGGGTGCAGCGCTTCCTCCCGCTTATCTTGCGCATAACGGATGACTTCCATGTATGAGTGTCGGAGAAAATGGATATACATTTTAGTATCCGATAGATTCTATGAACTCTACCAAGGGCATAGAGATAAATGGAGCGCCCTTTATGTTAGGAGGTTTTGGGAAGGATGACAGCAGTAAGACAAGACGCGTGGAGCGCCGATGACGATTTGATGCTGGCGGAAGTGACGTTGCGTCACATTCGCGAGGGCAGTACCCAGCTTGCAGCCTTCGAGGAGGTCGGCGAGCGTATCGGCCGGACATCGGCTGCGTGCGGATTTCGATGGAACAGTTGCGTTCGCAAACGGCACGAGGAGGGCATCCAGCTCGCCAAGCAGCAGCGCCAAAAGCGTAATTATTTGCGGAAGCAAAGCTTCGCTAATGTCCCGCAAGTATCGGGTATCGCCTCAGCCGAAGCCGGAGAAGAAGCCGGCAGAGCGATGGGCGCCGACGACATTACGATTGAAGCGATCATTCGGTTTCTTAAAAGCTGGAAGGGTCACTATCAAGAGCTGAATCGACACGTCAAGACGCTAGAGAAGGAACTGAAAGAAAAAGATGAGGAAATCTTCGAGCTGCGAGTAAAGGCCGAGAAGCTCTCGCGAGAGGTCAACAGCGCCCAGACCGACTATCGGACAGTCAACGACGATTACAAGACGTTGATCCAGATTATGGACCGGGCCCGCAAGCTGGCGACGCTGGGCGAGGAAGAAGAAGTGAAGCCGCGCTTCAAGATGGATGCCAACGGAAACCTGGAACGTATTGAATAGCTGCAAGTCTGACAGTCGCAAGCAGTGTGCTTCGGAGCAATCCGGGCGCAGCTTGCGGCTGTTTTGGTGTGCGTGCTTAACGAATGATGCTTTGTTCTGGTAAGATAGAGCCAGCTTATACTAGAGGTGGTGGACGGGGATGAGGATATGGATCATCGGCGCCGGCGCAATCGGTATGCTCTATGCCGCCCGGCTGGCGGCTGGCGGAACGGTGGTGCGTCTCCTGACGCGGACTCCCGAGCAGGCGGAAGCGCTGCGAGTCGAAGGCATCAAGTGGAGCGGCTCGGCGGCGCATGGGCATGAAGCGGTGCAAGCATCTGCGATAGTAGAGGAACTGGAGGACTTTGGTCCCGACGCCGTGCTGCTGACAGTCAAGCAGGTCCATATCGATGACCGCATGATCCTTAAGCTGGCGAGCCTCGTACCGCAGACGGCAGACATCTACTGTCTGCAAAACGGCATCGGCCATCTGGAGCGGCTCCGCGCCGAGCTGCCGGGCCATCGCATCCTCGCGGCGGTGACGACCGACGGGGCACTGCGAGTCGGACAACGCGAGGTGCGGCATACCGGAGTGGGCGAGCTGTGGCTGGAGGAGATCCCGAGCGCGGACAGAGAGGCGGCGGAACGTCAAAAAAAGTTGCTCGTGGCGATGAAAAAGGCAGGAATTGGCGTGTTTTTGTCGAATCAAATGGAGAATCGCATGTACCGGAAATTGCTGCTCAATAGCGTCATCAATCCGCTGACAGCACTCTTCGGGGTGAAGAATGGCGAGCTTCCCGATGATCCGGAGCGGCTGGCTGTCATGCGGGCGCTTCACGAGGAAGCTGCCGCAGTCCTGCAGCGGGCGGGCTTGCCGCTGGACGGGGACGAATGGGAGCGCTTGCTGGCGTTGTGTCGGCTTACCGCCGACAATGAGTCTTCGATGCTGCGAGATGTGAGGAGCGGACGCCCTACCGAGATCGACTGGATTAACGGCGGCGTCGTTGCGCTTGCGCGGCAGCTGGGGCTCGAGACGCCGCTTAATGAGGCGATCGTGGCGCAGGTGAAGCAACAGGCAACAGATAGGTGAGAGAGGGGCGAAGCGTCAGTGGAGGTGTTGTGGGAGAGCGCCAAGCAAGTTTACGCTTTTCTGGCCGTCATACCCGTAGTGCCGTTTGTCTTGATCTATCTTGGCTATAGCGCGTATTTTGGCGACCGAAAAAAAGCTTTTCGCTTGGCGATGGACATTACGACAGCGCTGCTGATCGGCTGCGTAACCGTGCTGTTTAATCGAATCTTCGGCAGCAGCTTTGGCTTTTTCGGCATTTTGTTGCTGCTGTTGCTCGGCGCCGGGCTGCTCGGCAATTTACAATATCGCAGCAAAGGCCGCATCGATGCCAAGCGCATCTTCCGCGGCGTCTGGCGAATCGGTTTTTTCGTCATGTCGATGCTGTATATTTTGTTTATGATCATGGGGATGGGGCAGACGTTCCTGCTGGCGGGCTAGCTGGACATCTGCGGACAGCTCTTCTTTTCGAAGAAGGGTTGTTTTTGCTTTGACGGGGTCAATCAGGTTGTGTACAATCAAACCTAAGTAGCGCAATGTAATGGAGGTTAGGGGAGTGCCATGAAGACGCAAGTACACGAGAGACGGCCCGGCTCGACCTTGACCGATGCGTACGTCGGGCGCACTGACCCGAGGGTGAGGGAGTTGTTCCCTTACCATCCGCTGGAGGCGGGGGATTGGGAGCGCCGCGCCGCCCAGCTCGACGATCAGGTGGGCAACCGCGCTGACCGCGAGGGTCTCGGCCGGGCGCTGACCGCTTACAATCGCAGCCATGGCGCTTCGTCACAGACGCTGCAAGCAATCGAACGTCTGGCAGGCGGCGCGCTGGCGGTCGTCGGCGGGCAACAGGCAGGCCTGTGGGGCGGGCCGCTTATGGTCATCCACAAGGCGGTGACGATCATCGCGGCGGCCCGTGACGCCGAGCGCAGGCTCGGCCGCCCCGTCGTGCCGGTATTCTGGATCGCGGGCGAGGATCACGACTGGGAGGAAGCCTCTCACACCTACGTGCCCGAGGACGGCAAGCTGCGCAAGCTGGCGGTCGAGCGGCCAGCGGGCCCTCGTACCTCGGTCAGTCAGACGCCGCTGACGCCCGATGTGTGGGAGCAGGAGCTGGCTGAGCTGGCAGCCGTGTTGCCGGACACCGCTCGCAAGCCTGAGCTGCTGACGAAGCTGCAGTCGCTGACGGCTGGCGCGCAGACGATGTCCGATCAGCAGGCGGCGATCCTCGCCTGGCTGTTCGCCGGCGAAGGGCTCGTGCTGCTGGATGCCGACGACCCGGCGTTGCGGCAGCTGGAGGCGCCGATGCTGCAACGGATGCTGGCGGACAATGGCGAGCTGGAGGAGGCGTACACTGCGGCTGCGAGCGACGTCTCGGCCTGGGGATATGCCCTCCAGGCTGAAGCGGAGCACGGAAGCGCCAATCTGTTCTATTATAGAAAAGAGACGCTAACGCCTGAGCGTAGCGAGCGCATCAAGCTCTACCGCACCGCAGAAGGGTTCGCCGATCGGCGCGGATTGATTCGGCTGACGGCGGACGAGGCGCTGGCTCAAGCAGCGGACGCGCCGGAGCGCTTCAGTAATAATGTGCTCAGTCGGCCGATCATGCAGGACTATCTGCTGCCGGTGCTGGCTGCCGTGCTCGGTCCCGGCGAGATCGCATACTGGGGCATCATCGGCCGGGCGTTCCGGCTGATGGGCATGGAGATGCCGATCGTCCTGCCCCGGATGTCCTTCACGCTGATCGATGAGACCAGCGCCAAGCATCTGGAGAAGTACGACCTGACACTGGACGATATCATTGATCGTTTCGAGGCGCGGCGCGACGACTGGCTGGCAGAGCAGGACGAAGGGTGGCTCGAGGCGCGCTTCGAGGAGACGAAGCGGCAGTTGCTCGCGCTCTACGAGCCGCTGCTTGGCGAGGTGACAGAGCGGATGCCGGGGCTCGCGGGGCTCGCCGCCAAAAACCGCGAGTTGTTGGGCGAGCAGGTTGAATTTATGCGCCGGCGGGTGCTGGCCGAGCTGGAGCGACGCCACGAGGTGGCGCTGCGGCAGCTGGATCGCCTGCGGTTGATGCTGCATCCCGGGGCGCCGCAGGAGAGGGTGCTCAACTTTGCTCCCTATTGGTCGAGATACGGCGATGAGTGGCTGCGGCAGCTGTTGGCCGTGCCGTACGATCCGAGCGGCAGACATCGGCTAGTCTATCTCTAAGATTGGTTTTCCGAACCGATATTTTGATCTGACAAATGGAGGAATCATCTAAATGAGTGTTAAGGAAAAAAGCATCGTCCGCGACCTGGCGTTGGCGCCTGAAGGTCATCTGAAAATCGAATGGGTCAAAGCGCATATGCCGGTGCTGAACCGGATCCGCGAGCAATTCGAGCAAGAGCAGCCGTTCAAAGGGCTGAAGGTTGCCATCTCTCTTCATCTGGAAGCGAAGACCGCTTATCTGGCCAAGGTGATCCAAGCTGGCGGCGCCGAGGTGACGATTACGGGCAGCAACCCGCTGTCGACGCAGGATGACGTATGTGCGGCACTGGTTGAAGACGGCATCACCGTATTCGCCAAGTACAATCCCGACCCAGTCGAGTACAAGGAGCTGATGGTCAAGGCGCTGGAGTCGAAGCCGGACCTGATCATCGATGACGGCGGCGATCTGGTGACGATCCTGCACTCCGAGCGTCCCGATCTGCTCGCGGGCGTGCGCGGCGGCGCCGAGGAGACGACAACCGGCATCCTGCGCTTGAAGGCGCTGGAGAAAGAGGGAGAGCTGAAGTTCCCTGTCGTCGCGGTCAACGATGCCTTCTGCAAATACTTGTTCGATAATCGCTATGGCACCGGACAGTCGGTCTGGGACGGCATCAACCGGACGACCAATCTGGTCGTGGCAGGCAAGACAGTCGTCGTCGTCGGCTATGGCTGGTGCGGCAAAGGCGTCGCGATGCGCGCCAAAGGGCTGGGCGCTAATGTCATCGTCACGGAAATCGACGCCATCAAAGCGGTAGAGGCTTATATGGACGGCTTTGCGGTCATGCCGATGCTCGAGGCCGCCAAGCTTGGCGACTTCTTCGTCACGGTAACCGGCAATCGCGATGTCATCCGCGGCGAGCACTATGAAGTGATGAAGGATGGGGCGATCCTCTCCAACGCCGGCCACTTCGATATCGAGGTCAACAAGCCGGAGCTGGAGGCGCTCAGCACGGGCAAGCGGACGGTTCGCCGCAACATCGAGGAATATCAGCTTAAGGATGGACGCAGCATCTATCTGCTCGCAGAGGGCCGACTGGTCAACCTGGCGGCGGGCGACGGACACCCGGCGGAGATTATGGATATGACCTTCGCGCTGCAGGCGATGTCGCTCAAATATGTCAACGAGCAATATGAGTCGATCGGCAGCAAGGTGCTTAATGTGCCGTACGAGCTGGATGAGCAGGTGGCCCGTTACAAGCTCGAATCGCTTGGCACCGGCATCGATCGAATCAGCGACGAGCAGCGTTCCTACCTTGATAGCTGGACTGAACACTAAACTCAAGATTTTCGCATCTCTCCTTCGGAGGGATGCTTTTTTTTTGCCTTGTCATCGGAAGATTAGAAATCGTTCATGAGACGAAGATTTCGACATTTTGCAGGAGGGGGAAGAAGGAGTTTTAGCCTGCGTGGCGAATAATTTCAAAAGCGGTGGTGCAAAGTGGGGGAAAGTGGTGTAAAAGGGTAGAGGGGTGGGACGGCCGTTATGTTTATGGGTGAGCATCAACACAGCATCGACGATAAAGGCCGCATCATCATCCCCGCTAAGTTCCGCGAGGAGCTTGGACCCCAGTTTGTCGTCACTCGTGGTTTGGACAATTGCTTGTTCGTCTATCCGGAGAGCGAATGGAAGGTACTCGAGCAGAAACTGAAAAGCCTGCCCTTGATGAAGTCCGACGCGCGCGCGTTTACCCGGTTTTTCTTCTCCGGGGCGACCGAATGCGAGCTGGACAAGCAGGGAAGAGTAAATGTACCTGCCAATTTGCGGGAATATGCCAAGCTGGACAAGGAATGCATCGTCCTGGGTGTGACCAACCGGGTAGAGATTTGGAGCAAGGCGATTTGGGAAGGTTACTTCCAGCAATCTGAAGAGACTTTTAACGAAATTGCCGAGAAGCTGGTCGATCTGGATTTCAACTTCTAAATGTTGCAACAGGAATAGCATCACGATAGCAGGAGGATTAAAGCGTGTTTGATCACATTACCGTACTGAAAGAAGAAGCGGTGGACGGCTTGAACATCAAGCCAGACGGCATCTATGTGGACTGCACGCTTGGCGGTGCGGGTCACAGCGAGCTGATCGCATCGCGGCTAGGCCCTGGGGGCCTGCTGATCGCGCTGGACCAGGACGACTGGGCGCTCGATCATGCGCGCAAGCGATTGGCCCCATACATAGAGCGAGTAAGACTGGTGAGGAGCAACTTTAGATATCTCGAGGATGTGTTGCGCGACCAAGACGTGCCGCAGACCGAAGGCGTGCCTCAGGTGGACGGCATCCTGTTTGACCTCGGGGTATCGAGCCCGCAGCTCGACGAGGCGGAGCGGGGGTTCAGCTACAATCACGACGCGCCGCTCGATATGCGGATGGATCGGAAGGGCGAGCTGACCGCCGACGAGATCGTCAACACTTGGGATGAGCGCGAGCTCTCGCGTATCCTCTCGACCTACGGCGAAGAGCGATTCGCCCGTCAGATCGCCCGCCAGATCGGCAAGGCCCGGGCAGAGCGGCCAATCGCCACGACCGGCGAGCTGGTCGAGTTGATCAAGCAGGGCATCCCGGCAGCGACCCGTCGCACGGGGCCGCATCCGGCCAAGCGGACGTTCCAGGCGCTGCGGATCGCCGTCAACGACGAGCTTGGCGCCGAGGAGCATGCGCTCCATCAGGCGGTGCGCTGTCTGGCGCCTGGCGGACGGGCGTCGGTCATTACGTTCCATTCCCTGGAGGACCGGATCTGCAAGCAGACGTTTGCCCAGTACCTCAGGCAATGTACGTGTCCGCCGGACTTTCCGATGTGCGTATGCGGGACCAAGGGCATCCTGAAGCTGGTCAACCGCAAGCCCATCGTGCCCGGAGAGCAGGAACTCGAGCACAATCCGCGTGCCCGCTCAGCCAAGCTGCGCATTGCGGAGAAACTATAGACAATAGCGAAGGGAGTCGCAAACATGGCCTATATGCACGGCAATTTGGCGGTCCAACCGAAGAAACGCCCCGAGGAACAACAACAGCAGCAACGTTACAAAGAAACCCGACATGTAGTCGTCCGCCGTAAATCGTTGCCGGTTCAGGAGAAGATGCTCTACTTGCTGACCATCGTCGCCTGCGTCATCGTCGCGTGCATCGTCATCTTCCGCTATGCCGAGGTGTACCAGACAAACCTCAAGGTTCAGCAGATGACGCGCGAGTACGAAACGATGAATGTCGAAATTCGGGAAATGCAGCGCAAGGTGGAGCAGCTGAGCTCGCCTGAGCTCATCCGCAAGAAAGCCATGGAGCTAGGAATGGTGCAGTCGGATCAACGGATCTCGCTGCAGGTTGGCGAGACGGCCAGCCGCGTCGCGTTCAGGGAGTAAAGGGGGTTTTCAACCATGACGAGACGGATAAAACTTCGCGCAATACTGGTCGGAGGGCTCATAACCCTCCTTTTTGTTGTCCTGGTGGGTCGAATCTACTTCGTACAAGTCGTGCACGGCGATCGTTATCTCGCGCTGGCCAAAAATGTCTGGTCGGCCTCCAAGGTCATTAATCCAGTACGCGGCAATATCACCGATCGCAACGGCAATATTTTGGCGATGGACGCTGCAGCCTACACGGTCGCAGTCAATCCGGAGGTGATCCATAAGCTGAAGCTGGAGGATCGAATCGCCGATGGCTTGCATGAGCTGCTGGGCACGCCGCGAGAGCGGCTGATGAGCGATGTGACCGCCAAAAAGGAGAGCGGCGAATTCCTCGTCAACCGCGAGGTGCGCAGCGGCGGCTGGAAAATCGACAAGGATCTGGCCGACAAGGTGAGCGAATTCCGCAATAAGCTGCGCGAGGAGACGGACCAGGACGAGGTCGGCATTTACTTGATGGAGGATCAGAAGCGGTACTATCCGCGCGACACGCTAGCGTCTCACTTGCTCGGCTACATCGAAAAAAATGAAGGCAAAGCCGTCTATGGACTGGAGCGCTTCTACGATGAAAAGTTGCGCGGGACGAAGGGCTCGCTGAAGTACGAAAAGGACGGCAAGCGCGTCCAGCTCGTGGAGGGAGAAGTAGAGTACACGCCAGCCCATGATGGAAATAATTTGACGTTGACAATCGATACCGAAATACAGTCCTATATTGAAGAGGCGATCAAGAAGGCGAGCAAGGCGTACAATCCGAAGAGCATCACGGCAATCGCCGCCGATCCCAACACGATGGAGATCCTCGGACTGGCCAGTTATCCGAATTATAATCCCAATGCTTACTGGGAGACGAAGGAACAAGGGAATTTCTACAATCATAGCGTAGGACAGCTGTTCGAGCCGGGGTCGACATTCAAAATCCTTACGCTGGCAGCGGCGGTCGAAGAAAATCAATTTAATCCGTACGATACGTACATGTCCGGCTCGATCATGGTCGGCAAGACGCGGATCCGCGACCATAACGGCGGCATAGGCTGGGGCAAGATCTCCTATCTCGACGGGCTGAAGCACTCCAGTAACGTTGCCTTCGTCAAGATGGGGGCCGAGCGGCTGGGTGCGGAGAAGCTGAATACGTACATTACGAACTTTGGCTTCGGCACGACGACAGGCATCGATCTGCCGGGGGAAGTGGCGGGTCTGGTGAACTTCAACTGGAACCGGCCGACCGAGGTGGCGACGGCGACGTTCGGCCAGGGGGTGCTGCAGGTGACGCCGATCCAGCAGCTGACGGCGGTCGCAGCCGTCGCCAATGGCGGCAACCTGATGCAGCCGCATCTGGTGAAGCGCATCGAGGATCCGACGACCGGCGCGGTAACCGTCGTCGAGCCAAAGCTGGTGCGGCAGGTCATCTCCAAGGAGACGTCGGCCAAGGTGGGCGATTACCTCGAGCAGGTGGTCTCGGATCAAAGCATCGGCACGGGTAAAAACGCCTATATCGAGGGTTATCGCGTAGCAGGCAAGACAGGCACAGCCCAAAAAGCCGCCGGCGGCGGTCAAAAAGGGTATTCGAACAAAAAGTATCTGGTGTCGTTTATCGGCTACGCGCCGGTAGAGGACCCGAAGATCGTCGTCTATGTGGTCGTCGATGAGCCAAACGACCCGTATGCGGGCGGCGGCACGGTGGCCGCACCGGTATTCCGCGAGATCGTCCAGCAGAGTCTGAACTATATGGGCGTCGCCCCATCGATAACGGACGGTCAGGTGAAGGAGATCAACGGCCTGCAGACGACGATCATCGATGTGCCGGAGCTGGAGGAGCTGCAGATCGCACAGGCGCAAAGCGAGCTCAAGGCCCGCGGCTTAAGCTACGAGCTGCTCGGCACCGGCACGAAGGTGGTCAAGCAAATTCCGAAGGCGGGCACCTCGGTGCCTTCCTCCCAACGGGTCTATCTGCTCACCGAGGAGCGAAGTAAGCTCACCATACCGAACATGAGGGGGCTGTCGCTTCGGGATGCGCTGGAGGTCTGCTCGTTGCTCGACATCCGCTGCGTCTCCGAGGGCGAAGGTTATGTCATCGAGCAGATGAAGGCAAAGCTTGACGGCGAGGATGTCATCAAGCTGATGCTGCAACCTCCGTATGAGCCGGAGGAGAGCGACCCGCCTGCCGATACGGATGGGGCCGACGAGACCGAGGTCGACAACAACGAGGCAAACGATGATGCCGACGGTGCAGAGCCACAAGCAGAGGACGACCCATCGGACGGGTCGGACCCGGCGGGACAGGAATAGCTTGTTCTATCGACGTATCGCTACGAATAGGCTGAAACAGAGGGCCGTCTACGGCTAGGGCGTGTTTGCATGCCTTAGGAGGCGGCAGGCTGTGCCGATTCGGAGGGGATACGTATGAAAATATCCAATGTAACGGTAAGACGCAGATTGCTGGTCGTCATGCTGCTGGCGATCGCGGGCTTCGCGGCGCTGAGCGTGCGTCTGGCCTATGTGCAGCTTGTGCAAGGCGGCGAGCTGGCGGACAAGGCGGAGGATTCGTGGCGGCGCAACATCCCGTTCTCGGCCAAGCGCGGCGAGATCCTCGATCGCAACGGGATCCAGCTCGCCTATAATATCAGTTCGCCGACGGTGATGGCGATCCCGGCTCAGGTGAAGGACGCGCCCCGGACGGCCAGAGAGCTGTCGCTGCATATGGACATGAGCGCCGAGCGGATCGAGCAACTGATCACCAAGCGCGAGCTGATCGTCAAGCTGCAGCCGGGCGGTCGCAAGATTACGCCGGAAAAGGCGCAGGAGATCCGCAATCTGTCGCTGCCAGGCATCGTCGTCGCCGAGGACAACAAGCGATACTATCCGTTCGGTACTTTGGCAGCCCATGTACTCGGCTTCACCGGCATCGACAACCAGGGGCTGACGGGCGTCGAGCTGACGTACGACCAGCGGCTCAGCGGTCTCAACGGCAGCATCTCGTTCCTGTCGGATGCGGCGGGGCGGCTGATGCCGGGATCGTCGGATACGTTCAATCAGCCGCGCGACGGGCTGAGCCTGCAGTTGACGATAGACAAGCAGATCCAGACGATCATGGAGCGGGAGCTGGAGCAGGCGATGCTGCAGCACCAGCCCGACAGCATCCTGGCGATCGCGATGGATCCAGCGACCGGCGAGATCCTCGGCATGGCGAGCCATCCGACGTATCAACCGGACTTATATCGGGAGGTCCCGAGCGAAGTATATAATCGCAACCTGCCGATCTGGATGACGTACGAGCCCGGATCGACGTTCAAGATCATCACGCTGTCGGCGGCGCTGGAGGAAGGCAAGGTGGACTTGCACAACGAGCGTTTTTTCGATCCCGGCTCGATCGAGGTCGGCGGCGCCAGGCTGCGTTGCTGGAAGCGCGGCGGGCACGGCTCGCAGACGTTCCTGGAGGTCGTGGAGAACTCCTGCAACCCCGGCTTCGTCACGTTGGGACAACGTCTGGGCAAGGAGAAGCTGTTCGACTATATCCGCGACTTTGGCTTTGGGAAGAAGACAGGCATCGATATGGGCGGTGAGGAGAACGGCATCCTGTTCAAGCTTGACCGCGTCGGTCCGGTGGAGCTGGCGACGACGGCATTCGGGCAAGGGGTGTCGGTGACGCCGATCCAGCAGATCACGGCGGTGTCGGCAGCGATTAACGGCGGCACGCTGTACAAGCCGCATGTCGCCAAGGCATGGATCGATCCGGTATCGGGGATGACGGTCGAGGAGCTCGAGCCCGAGCCGGTGCGCCGGGTCATCTCTGAGGAGACGTCCCGGCAGGTAAGGGAGGCGCTCGAGAGCGTCGTCGCCAAAGGCACCGGCGGCAATGCCTTCATCGACGGCTATCGCGTCGGCGGCAAGACGGGCACGGCGCAGAAGGTCATCAACGGGCGGTATTCGCCCAATGAGCATATCGTCTCCTTTATCGGCTTTGCGCCGGCGGACGATCCGAAGATCGTCGTCTACGTCGCTGTCGACAACCCGCAGGGCATCCAGTTCGGCGGCGTCGTGGCGGCCCCGATCGTCCGCAACATTATGGCCGATTCGCTCGTGCACATGGGCGTCGAGCCACGTCAGGATCAGATCGGCAAGGAATACAAGCTGAATGAGACGCCCATCGTCCAGGTCCCGAATCTGGTCGGCAAAACGGTGTCGGAGCTGTACGAGGATCTCAATATGAACTTCAACCTGGCGACGGCCGGCACCGGCAAGGTCGTCATCCGGCAGGCGCCGGAGGCGGGCAGTCGCGTAGAGCGAGGCTCGACGATCAGAGTCTACCTGGGCGCGGAATCGGACGAGGAACATGAACATTGATGAAGATGGAAATAATAACCGATAGAGAGGGATGAAGCGTATGCGAATGGATGAACTGGCGTCTCTGCTATTAACCTCCAAGTGGCATGGCAGCAGCGGCGCAGAGGTGGAGATCGGCGGTATCCGGATCGACTCCAGGAAGGTCGTGCCGGGCGACCTGTTCATCTGTCTGCCCGGACATACGGTAGACGGACATGACTATGCGGCGCAGGCTGCGGAGCGAGGAGCGGCGGCGCTCGTCGTCCAGCGCCCGCTGCCCGTAGCTCTGCCTCAGCTTATCGTCAAGGACAGCCGACTGGCGATGGCGATCCTCGGCAGCCACTACTACGGGTATCCGAGCGAGCGGCTGCGGATGATCGGCATCACCGGCACCAACGGCAAGACGACAACCACTTATCTGATCGAGCGTCTGCTCGCGGACGCCGGCAGACCTGCCGGCGTCATCGGCACGATCGAGATGCGTTATGCCGGACGCTCCTTGCCGATGTCGGGGACGACGCCGGAGTCGTTGGACCTGCAGCAGGCGCTGGCGGATATGGCGGCCACGGATACGGCGTATTGCGTCATGGAGGTATCTTCGCACGCGCTAGAGCAAGGGCGGGTCAAGGGCATCCGGTACCGCAGCGCTGTCTTCACCAACCTGACGCAGGATCATCTCGATTATCATCAGACGATGGACAACTATGCGGCGGCCAAAAGCTTGCTGTTCTCCAGACTAGGCAATGCCTATGCGCCCGAGTCGTCGGAGAGGAGCTACAGCATCATCAATGCGGACGATCCGTATGGCGTGCAGCTGGCCAAAGCATCGGCCGCCGAGGTGATCACCTACGGGATCGAAGCGGAGGCGGATGTGCGGGCATCGAACATCGCGATCTCGGCGCGCGGCACTTCGTTCCACCTGGAGACGTTCCGTGGCGGGCTTGATGTGCAGCTGCGGCTGGTCGGCAAGTTCAACGTCGCCAATGCGCTCGCAGCCGTCGCCACAGGCTTGGCAGAGGGGCTGGAGCTGACGCAGATCCGCGACAGCCTGGAGCAGATCGCCGGCGTGCCGGGCAGGGTGGAGGCAGTCGATGCGGGGCAGGACTATGCGGTCATCGTCGACTACGCGCATACGCCGGATGGCCTCGACAATGTGCTCAAGGCGGTCAAGGAGATCGCTGCGGGGCGCGTCATCTGCGTATTCGGCTGCGGCGGAGACCGGGATCGCACGAAGCGTCCGATCATGGGGCGGATCGCCGCCAGTCATGCGGATTATATGCTGATCACGTCGGATAATCCGCGCAGCGAGGACCCGGAGCGGATCCTGCGGGATATCGAGGCGGGGCTGCTCGCCGACGAGGTGCCTCCATCGCGATATGCGCTGGAGGTCGATCGACGCGAGGCGATCAAAAAAGCGGTTGAAATGGCAAGCTCTGACGATGTAGTATTGATTGCGGGGAAAGGTCATGAAACCTATCAGATCATCGGATCGAGGACGTTTGACTTCGATGACCGACAGATCGCCGAGCAACTAATAAGGAGCCAAATGCCGTGATACATAAAACGATCGCCGAGCTGGCCGCCCTCTGCGGAGGCCAGCTCGCAGCTGAAAATAAAGATGCCGGAAGCGCAAGCTTCACAGGCGTCAGCAAGGATACGCGCACGATCTCCCCGGGTCAGCTGTATGTGCCGCTGGTCGGTGACCGGTATGACGGTCATGCTTATGCTGTGGTCGCTCGCGAGCGGGGCGCTGCCGCAGCGCTATGGCAAGCGGACCGGGAGCGTCCGGCCGAGCTCGAGGGCTGGCCGATCGTGCTGGTGGACGATACGCTGGCGGCGCTGCAGCGCCTGGCCGCAGCCTACCGCAAGGAGCTGCCCGTCAAGATTGTCGGCATCACCGGCAGCAACGGCAAGACGACGACCAAGGATATGGTGGCAGCCGCGCTGGCCACCGTTTTTCGTGTCCATAAGACGGCTGGCAATCTGAACAACCATATAGGCCTGCCGATGACGGTGTTGGAGATGGACGCCACCGTCGAAGCGGCGGTGCTGGAGATGGGGATGAGCGGCTACGGCGAGATCCAGCTGCTCTCCGAGATCGCCTCTCCTGACGCGGCGATCATCACCAACATCGGCGATGCGCATATGCAGCAGCTCGGCTCGCGCGAGGGGATCGCCCGGGCGAAGCTGGAGATCGCCGCAGGGCTGCGCCCAGGCGGGCTGCTGGTGTTGAACGGCGACGAGCCGCTGCTCGACCCGGAGGTCCTCGCGCTGCCGGAGGGCGTGCGGGTGCTGCGATTCGGACAGCAGCCGCACAATGACTGGATCATGGAGCCGCAGCGGATGGACGCCCGGGCCTCGCAGCTCTGTCTGCGCGGCCCAGGCGATACAGAGCTGCAACTAACCGTGCCCGCGGCAGGCGTGCACAATATGATGAATGCCGCAGCAGCCGTAGCTATCGCATTGGCGCTTGGGGTATCGGCGGAGCAGATCACGGCCGGGCTCGCGGGCCTGCAACTGAGTGCGATGCGCATCGAGCGCAGTGAAGCGTTCAACGGAGCGATCGTGCTCAATGACGCCTTTAATGCGAACCCTACCGCGATGCGCGCGGCCGTCGACCTGGTGGAGCAACTGCAAGGCTATGGCCGTCGCTGGCTCGTGCTAGGCGATATGCTGGAGCTGGGCGAGCAGGAGGTGGAGATGCACCGTGATGTCGGCCGTTACATTACGCCTGCCAAAGCGGAGCGTGTGCTCACGTTCGGAAGGCTGGGAGCGTACATCGCGGAGGGTGCGGCTCAGGCCTACGGGGGCGCGGTGGAGGCCGTGCGGGCATTCGATACGAAGCAGGCGCTGATTGAGTGGCTGCGCGACCGACTGGACCCCGAGGATCTCGTGCTCGTCAAGGGTTCTCGGGGGACGCGCATGGAAGAGATCGTACAGGCGATACAACATCGATGAAGGGGGTGGGCTGATGGACATGAAGGCCATTTTACTAGCGATTGGCGCATCTTTTCTACTTGCAGTTCTTATCGGGCCTTTGTTCATTCCGCTGCTTCGTCGATTGAAGTTCGGACAGGAGATCCGTACCGACGGGCCGCAGAGCCATCTGAAGAAAAAAGGCACGCCAACGATGGGCGGCATCATTATTATGGTTGCCCTTTTAATCTCGTTTTTGAAATTCTCGGACGTCTCGCTTGCCTTTTGGGTGCTGCTGACCGCGTCGCTCGGCTTCGGGCTGGTAGGTTTCCTGGACGACTATATCAAGATCGCGCTGAAGCGCTCGCTCGGACTGACAGCAAGGCAGAAGCTGGCGGGGCAACTGCTCTTCTCGATCATCGTCTGCGTCCTGCTCTATATGATGGATCACAGCACGGCGCTGCCGGTGCCCGGCACTTCATGGGAGTGGGAGCTTGGTTGGTTCTATTATGTGCTCGTCATCATCATTATGTTCGGTACGAGCAATTCGGTGAACTTCACCGACGGCGTCGATGGTCTGCTGGCGGGGACGAGCGCTCTGGCGTTCGGCGCCTACGCACTGATCGCGATGCAGCTGTTTGAGCAGGAGAGCGCGGTGTTCTCCGCGGCGATGATCGGGGCGGTGCTCGGCTTCCTCGTCTTTAACAAGCATCCTGCCAAGGTGTTCATGGGCGACACCGGCTCGCTCGGCATCGGCGGCGGGCTCGCCGCAGTAGCGATTCTGACCAAGTCGGAGCTGCTCCTGATCGTTATCGGCGGCGTCTTCGTCATGGAGATGCTGTCGGTCATCATCCAGGTCGCTTCCTTCAAGCTGCGGGGCAAGCGAGTATTCAAGATGAGTCCGATCCATCATCACTTCGAGCTGACAGGGTGGTCGGAGTGGCGTGTCGTCACGACGTTCTGGCTGGCGGGTCTGGTACTGGCGGCGGTAGGCCTGCTGCTGCACCGCGGCCTGTAGCAGGCGCGGCAGCAATCCAAGCAAGACGAATCCAATCAGACAAGACTGATTACGAATGAGGAGTTGTATACATCATGAACCATCCGTCGGCTTACGTGGGGCGTCCGGTCGTCGTGCTGGGCTTGGCCCGCAGCGGCGTCAGCGTCGCCAGAATCTTCCACGACCTGGGGGCATTGGTCACGGTCAACGACCGTAAGTCCCGCGAGGAGTCGCCGGAGGCGGCAGAGCTCGAAGCGCTGGGGATCCCGGTAATCTGCGGCCATCACCCCGAGGATCTGATCGAGCCGTCGACTGCGCTGGTCGTCAAGAACCCGGGCATCCCTTATCATATCCAGCCGCTGCAGCGGGCGGCGGAGCTCGGCGTCGAGGTCGTCACCGAGGTCGAGGTCGCCTGGCATCTGTCGGCGGCGCCGATGATCGGCATCACCGGGTCGAACGGCAAGACCACGACGACGACCTGGATCGGCGAGCTGTTGTCCGCTGCCGGACTACATCCGATCGTCGCGGGCAACATCGGGCGGCCGCTGTGCGAGGCGGCCGTCGAAGCGGCCCCGGACGACTGGATCGTCGCCGAGCTGAGCAGCTTTCAGTTGAAGGGGACGAGCGGCTACCGGCCGCGCATCGGCATGCTGCTCAACCTGGTCGAGACGCATCTGGACTATCACGGTACGATGGAGGACTATATCGACGCCAAGCGCAAGCTGTTCGCTAACCAGACGACGGAGGACACGGCGGTGCTGAACTGGGACGACCCGGTGTGCCGCGACGTCGCTGCCGCGACAGCTGCACAGGTGCTGCCTTTCTCGCTGACGCAGGAGCTGGAGCAGGGCGTCTATGTGCGGCCGCCCTTCCCTGCAGTCGGCGATGAGCAGGAGCCGCCTGAGCGCGAGATCGTCTACCGTCAGCGGGATGGGCGGGAGCATCGGCTCGTCCGTGTCGACGAGCTGGGCATCCCGGGACGTCATAATGCGGGCAATGCGATGGCCGCAGCGGCCGCTGCGCTCGCAGCCGGGGCTGCGCCGGAGCGCCTCGCGGCGCCGCTGCGCGAATTCCGCGGGGTCGAGCATCGTCTCGAATACGTACTCGAGCATGGCGGCGTCAAGTACTACAACGATTCCAAGGCGACCAACCCGACAGCGACGACGATGTCGGTGCGTTCGCTGCAGGGCGGCATCGTCCTGATCGCTGGCGGATTGGATCGGGGCTCGGACTATATGGAGCTGCTGCCGCTGTTCCGCGAGCGGGTCAAGGCGCTCGTCGCGCTCGGAGAGACACGCGACAAGCTGGCAGGCGTGGCGGCGCTGGCAGGTTTAGCTAACGTGCAAACGGTCGAACCTGAGGAGGACGCCGAAGCTACGCTCCGCGAAGCGGTCAGACTTGCATCCTCAGCCGCTGTGGCAGGCGATATCGTCCTGCTGTCGCCCGCCTGCGCAAGCTGGGATATGTTCCCGTCCTACGAGCATCGGGGGCGCATGTTTAAAGATTCGGCGCATACCTTGTAAGAAGAGGGCTTGTCCCTACTTCTACTAGCAAAGGGTGTTGTGCGTGATGTCAAAAGCCCGTTCCGCTCCCGACTTGTGGATGATGGCGGCGATTATCCTGATCCTTGCGATCGGTCTGGTCATGGTCTACAGCGCCAGCGCCGTGCTCAGCTTCAACGAGTTCGGCGATGCCTTCTATTATGTTAAGCGGCAGCTGCTGTTTGCCATACTCGGTCTGGCTGCCATGGCGCTGACGATGAATACGGACTATAACGTGTGGAGGAAGTTCTCCAAGCCGGGCTTGATCCTCTGCTTTGCTCTGCTAGCGCTCGTGCTCATCCCGGGCATCGGCGTCGTACGGGGCGGCGCCCGCAGCTGGCTGGGCATCGGCTCCTTCGGCATCCAGCCGTCGGAGTTCATGAAGCTGGCGATGGTCATCTTCCTCGCCAAGCTGCTCTCGGACAGACAGCACAAGATCGCCTCGTTCACCAAGGGCCTACTGCCGCCGCTCGCCATCCTGGGGGCGGCCTTCGGCTTAATCATGCTGCAGCCGGATCTGGGGACGGGCACGGTGATGGTCGGCGCTTCGATGCTGATGATTTTCGCCGCGGGCGCTCGTCTGTCTCATCTCGGCTCGCTGGCGCTGGCCGGATTGCTCGGACTCGTCGGACTAATCCTGGCGGCGCCGTACCGGCTGGAGCGGATTACTTCCTTCCTCGATCCGTGGCAGGACCCGCTCGGCTCCGGCTATCAGATCATTCAATCGCTGTATGCGATCGGCCCTGGCGGCCTAGTCGGACTGGGGCTGGGGATGAGCCGGCAAAAGTACAGCTACCTGCCAGAGCCGCAGACCGACTTTATTTTCTCCATCATTGCCGAGGAGCTGGGCTTTATCGGCGGCACAGCGATTATCCTGCTGTTTCTGATCGTCGTCTGGCGAGGCATCCGCACGGCGATGATGGCCCAGGATGCCTTTGGCAGCCTGCTTGCGACGGGCATCACCGGCATCATCGGCGTCCAGGTGCTGATCAACGTCGGCGTCGTCATCGGCCTGATGCCGGTGACAGGCATTACGCTGCCTCTGGTCAGCTACGGCGGCTCCTCGCTGACGCTGCTGCTGACGTCGCTCGGCATATTGCTTAATCTATCCCGATATTCGAGGTGATCCACTGATGCGTATAGTATTGACGGGCGGAGGCACCGGCGGTCACATCTACCCGGCGCTGGCAATCGGCCGTCAGATGCGGCAGTCCGACCCGGAGAGCGAGCTGCTCTACATTGGCACGGAGCGCGGCCTGGAGAGCCGGATCGTGCCGGAGGCCGGCGTGCCGTTCGAAGCAATCGATATTACCGGCTTCAAGCGCAAGCTGTCGCTGGACAATGTCCGGACGATCATCCGTTTCTTCCGCGGCGTGAGCCGCTCCAAGCAGCTGCTCCGCAGCTTCAAGCCCGATGTGGTCGTCGGCACCGGCGGCTACGTCTGCGGGCCGGTCGTCTACGCTGCCGCTGCGCTCGGCATTCCGACATTGATCCACGAGCAAAATGTCGACCCGGGCCTGACCAACAAGTTTTTGAGCCGCTATGCCTCCGTCGTCGCAGTCAGCTTCGAAGCGTCGCTGTCCCGCTTCGGCAAGGAGGGGCAGAAGGCGGTGTATACCGGCAACCCTTGCGCCACTGCGGTGCTGCAGGCGGAGCGCGGGCGAGGGCTCGCCTCGCTCGGCTTGCGCGGCGGACGCAAGCTGGTGCTCTGTGTCGGCGGCAGCCGCGGGGCCAAGGCGTTTAATGAAGCGATCCTGGATATGGCGGGCGAACTGGAGACGCTTCGGGATATCCAGCTCGTCTTCGTCACCGGCGAGATCTATTATGAACAGACGTTGCGCCGGCTCGAGGCAAGAGAAGGCGGGCGGCCTGACAACCTTCATATTCGCCCTTATATTCATAATATGGCGGAGGTGCTGGCCGACGCTGCGCTCGTCATCAGTCGCTCGGGCGCTTCATCCCTGGCAGAGATTACGGCGCTCGGCCTGCCGTCGATCCTTGTCCCTTCGCCCAACGTGACGGCCAACCATCAGGAGGCCAATGCCCGCAGTCTTGTCGATGCCGGGGCGGCCGAGATGATCCTCGAGCGCGAGCTGAGCGGCGAGCGGCTGCTTGAGACGATCCGCCTTGTCACTTCGGACAAAGCACGGCTGGCGGCGATGAGCGAGGCCTCGCTTGGTCTGGGCATGCCGGAAGCGGCTGTGCGGATTGCTGCGGAGCTGCAGCGCATCGTCGGCCGGGCATGACGATATAGGCGTTTGTCACACTGCTATGGCCTCAGGCATAGGATAGGGTATAATCGCGATCGCTTCTGAAGGTTGCGCAGGCTCTCATAGCGTGCGCGGCCGGGAGCGCACCGGTTGTTGCATGCCCAAGAGGCGTGGGATCCCAAGCCCGGGAGGAGACCCTGATGGCGCAGTAGCAGAGCAGCATGAAGGAGGCACAGCTTATGCAGCAGATCATCCAACTTATCCATGACAACGACTGGGGGGAAATCAGAATCAACGAACCGCTGGCCGCGCATACCACGTGGAAAATCGGCGGCCCGGCAGATCTCCTCATCCTGCCCTCCGGCGAAGAAGCAATGATCGGCATCGTCGCTCTGCTCCATAAGCACGGCGTGAGCTGGACAGCGCTCGGACGCGGCTCCAACATGCTCGTCAGCGACCACGGCATCCGCGGTGTCGTCCTGAAGCCCGGGACCGGTCTCGATTATGCACGCTTTGAAGACCATCTCGTTCATGCGGGCGCTGCGCATTCGTTCATCAAGCTGTCGGTGCTGGCAGGCAAAGCGGGGCTGACCGGCCTGGAGTTCGCAGGCGGCATCCCTGGCACGGTAGGCGGCGCCGTCTACATGAACGCAGGCGCGCATGGCTCGGATGTATCCCGTATCCTGCATTACGCGGATATCGTCCTGGGTACCGGCGAGTTGGTCCGTTACGACAAGGAGCAGATGAAGTTCGCTTATCGGCACTCCATCCTGCAGGAGCAGGGCGGTGTAGTGGTGCGAGCTGGCTTCGCGCTCGAAGCGGGGGATCGCAAGGAGATCGCTGCGGCGATGGCGTCCTACAAGGATCGGCGGATGCGTACGCAGCCGCTCAAGATGGCCTCGGCCGGCAGCGTCTTCCGCAACCCTCCCGGCGACCATGCCGCGCGCATCATCGAGGAAGCGGGTCTGAAGGGGATGACCTGCGGCGGCGCCCAAATCTCCGAGCAGCATGCCAACTTCATCGTCAACATCGGGCAAGCGACCGCAGAGGATGTCCTCACCCTCATAGGGCAAACGCAGCGCATCATCAAGGAACGTTACGGAATTGAGTTGGTGCCGGAAGTACTGGTGGTGGGCGAGCGGTAAATCGGAGGTGATAGATTGGACAAATTGGTGATTGAAGGCGGGAAACCACTCTCAGGATCCATTGTTATCCAAGGCGCAAAAAACGCCGCATTGCCGATCCTGGCAGCCAGTATGCTGGTCAAGGGTACTGTCACGCTTGACCATGTGCCTCGGCTGCTCGACATTGAAGTGATGCTGGAGATTTTGCGCGAGCTGGGCTGCCGCGCCGATCATAACGGTCATACAGTGTCGCTGGATACGACCGCGGCTCATTCCGCACACGTGCCGGAGGCGTTGATGCGGCAAATGCGATCCTCGATCTTTTTGATGGGGCCTTTATTGTCCAGATTCGGCAAGGTAGAGATCTACCAGCCGGGAGGCTGTGCGATCGGTGAACGCAAGATTGACCTCCATCTACGCGGACTGCAAATGCTGGGCGCTGAGATTGAGGAGCAGGGCAGTCGGATTATCTGTCGGACGCAAGGCTTGATCGGAGCGGAGATTCATCTGGACTTTCCAAGCGTAGGCGCGACAGAAAATCTGATGATGGCTGCTGTACTGGCGAGCGGCGTGACGACGATTAACAATGCGGCAAGGGAGCCGGAAATCCAGGATCTTCAAAACTTCTTGAACCATATGGGGGCTAAGGTGTCCGGTGCAGGCAGCGATACGATAACGGTCGAAGGGGTACAGTCGCTCGTTCCTGGTCGTTATAAGGTCATACCTGATCGTATCGTCAGCGGCACGGTGATGGTGGCGGCTGCGGTTACAGGAGGCGAAGTCGTGCTCCATAACACCAACCCCGCCCATCTGACTTCGCTGATCCATGTGCTGCGCAGGGCTGGAGTTGAAGTGACGGCGGACGGTGATATAATTAAGGTCAGCAGCCGAGGCAGGCTTCGGTCGATCGATCGGATCGTCACCTCGCCATATCCGGCCTTCCCGACGGATCTGCAGTCGCAGGTGATGGTGCTGTTGGCGCTGGCCGACGGCGTGAGCGTGATAAAGGAGACGATCTTCGAGGGTCGGTTCCGTCATGTCGATGAGCTGGCGCGCATGGGAGCGGACATCCGGGTCGATATGAACAGCGCCTTTATCCGCGGCGTGTCGCGATTGTACGGGGCTGCGGTGGCGGCGACCGATCTGCGCGCAGGCGCAGCGCTGGTGATCGCTGGTCTGGCGGCGCAGGGCAAGACGATTGTTGAACAGGTCCATCATATCGACCGGGGATATGATCGGATCGAGACGATGTTCTCCCGGCTGGGAGCGCGGATTACACGTTTCTCCTCGGTCAGCGGCACCCAGTCGGTGTCTGGCTGAGAGCCAGGCGCAGCAAGATGCAAGGACAATGTACGTTTGCCGGTTTCCTCTTACCTGCCTGGAGGAGGAACCGGATGTTTTTTGGCGGCGCAGCGGCCAAGCCCTGACGTGCCGCAAGCCTGCGACAGTCCGGCAGTTGCAGCCGGCATGCTGCCGCAGGTATACATTCCACACTGCCAAAGGAGGAGGAGCGAGGTGTCCGAGCAGATCCCGATATTGCGAGAGCCGAAGGCGAGACGCCGCGGCAACCGCAGGTTGATTGCCGTTCTCTTCCTGTTATTTCTTATTTTATTAGCCGTTCTTTTTTTTAATTCTTCCATGAGCAAAATTTCATCGATTACGATTTCGGGCAATGCCTTTGTCTCCAATGAAGAAATCATGGCGGCTGCTGGATTGCACGCCGGGGATGCTTATTTCGGCTTCAGCACCGAGGAAGTGAGCCGTCGCATCTCCGAACGGCTGCCCCCTGTGCAGGAAGCGATCATGGCCAAGGCGTTCCCCGGCAAGGTCAGCATCCATGTCCAGGAATATCCGGCCGTCGCCTTTGAGATCTCGCCGCGCGGCGAGATGACGGCGATCCTAGCGGGCGGAGCGCATGTGGATCTGCAGGGCAAGGAGTATGTGGTGGACAAGCCGGTGCTCTCGATGTGGGAGGCGGATGATCCTAACAAGGCGGAGCTCAGCCAGCTGCTGGGGGAGATTCCACCGGAGCAACTGGCCGACTTGTCGGAGATTATCCCGGCGCCGTCCAAGTCATATCCCGACCGGATCAAGATTTATACGCGGACGCAGTTTGAAGTGATTACGGCCATATCGCTGCTCCGGGAGAAGCTGCCTACGCTCCACGCGATCGTCGAGACACAGGAGCCGGGCAAGCTGACATTGCTGCTAGCGGACACCTATACGCCATACGTCCCAGATGCTTCAGAAAGTGAAGATTCTAATGAAAATTAGACTACTCAATACCTTTAAACAATGGTAGAATTTTATTTATGGAGTTTGCGAGCTCTCAGGCAAGGCAGGGAGAGCAGAAGCCTTATCTGTCGCGGGTTTTGCCCATTCAGATGGCATAATGTTCCTGGGCAAAAATATTGTTGAAAAAAGAGGGATAATATAAAGCGCGTTGAATAAGTAGATTCAGTGTGTTGAAAACCGTAAATTATTCTCTAGCGAAACGGAGGTGCCGCAGTGAGCAGCAGCGACATCATTGTTAGTTTGGACATCGGTACATCCAAGGTACGTGCTATTATTGGCGAGATTACGAATGGAGCCATTAATATTATTGGTGTTGGATCTGCCGACTCGGAAGGGATTCGGAAAGGGGCAATTGTTGATATTGATCAGACGGTCCAGTCGATCCGCAATGCGGTGGATCACGCGGAACGTATGGTAGGGATTCAGATTACCGACGTTTATGTCGGCATTCAAGGCAATCATATCGGTCTGGCGACCAATCATGGCGTCGTCGCGGTCTCCAATGAAGATCGCGAAATCGGCGAGGACGATATCGAACGCGTATTGCAGGCTGCCAAGGTTGTGGCCTTGCCGCCAGAGCGGGAGATTATCGGGTTGGTGCCGAAGCAGTTTTTGGTCGACGGGCTCGACGGCATCTCAGACCCGCGCGGCATGATCGGTGTCCGTCTCGAGGTGGAGGCGACCGTCATCACCGGCGCCAAGACGGCGATACATAACCTGATGCGCTGTGTGGAGAAGGCGGAGCTTCATATCTCCGGCGTAATCCTGATGTCGCTGGCTTCCGGCCAGATGGCCTTGACCAAGGATGAGAAGATGATGGGAACGGTGCTCGTCGATGTCGGAGCGGGCTCGTGCACGTTGGCCATCTTTGAGCAAGGCAGTCTGGTCGCTACGTCGACGTTGCCGATTGGCGGCGAATACGTCACCAACGACATCTCCTACGGCTTGCGCACGCAGACGGAGCAGGCCGAGAAGATCAAGCTCAAGTATGGCTGCGCCTTGATCGACAGCGCCGCCGACGATCAGCACTTCAAGGTGATGCGTATGGGCAGCAATGTCGAGAAGGAATTTACCCAGGTCGATCTGGCCAATATTATCGAACCCCGCATGCAGGAGATCTTCCACCTGGTCCGGCAGGAGGTTCGCCGGCTTGGTTTCGGCGACAAGGTCGGCGGGTACGTATTAACGGGAGGTACGGTCTCGATGGCCGGCGTCCTGCCGCTCGCACAGAGCGAGCTGGAGTCTTCGGTACGTATCGCGGTGCCCGACTATATCGGCGTTCGCGACCCGGCCTTTACGAGCGGCGTCGGTATGATTCAGTACGTATCGAAATATATGCGCAACCGCCCGGCCAATGCTCCGAAAAAATCGGGCCATCGGAAGGCAGCTCCCGCAGAGCCATCCAAGCCCGGCCTGTTTGAGCGGATAAAAAATATGTTTAGTGAATTTATTTGATCGGGGGAAACAGAATGTTGGAGTTCGATTTTGATATGGAGCAGCTGGCGCAGATCAAAGTGATCGGCGTGGGCGGCGGGGGCAGCAATGCAGTTAACCGCATGATCGACCACGGCGTCCAGGGCGTTGAATTTATAACCGTAAATACGGATGCACAGGCGTTGCATCTCGCCAAGTCGGAGCATAAGCTGCAGATCGGGGACAAGCTGACAAGAGGTCTCGGAGCAGGCGCAAACCCCGAGGTCGGCAAAAAGGCGGCTGAGGAATCCCGCGATCTCGTCGCGAACACGCTGAAGGGTGCAGACATGGTGTTCGTCACGGCCGGCATGGGCGGCGGCACCGGTACGGGAGCGGCGCCTGTCATCGCCGAGATCGCCCGCGAATGCGGCGCGCTGACCGTAGGCGTCGTGACGCGTCCGTTCACCTTCGAAGGCCGCAAACGCTCGGGACAAGCCGAGTTCGGCATCGAGGCGCTGAAGGATAAGGTCGACACGCTGATCGTCATCCCGAACGACCGTCTCCTCGAGATCGTGGACAAGAAGACGCCGATGCTCGAAGCGTTCCGCGAAGCGGATAATGTGCTCCGCCAAGCGGTCCAAGGCATCTCCGATCTGATCAAGGTACCGGGTCTGATCAACCTTGACTTCGCTGACGTCAAGACGATCATGACCGAGCGCGGCTCGGCGCTGATGGGGATCGGCGTAGCGACCGGCGAGAACCGTGCGGCCGAGGCAGCGCGCAAGGCGATCATGAGCCCGCTGCTGGAGACGTCGATCGATGGCGCGCGCGGCGTCATTATGAACATCACCGGCGGCTCGAATCTGTCGCTGTACGAGGTTAATGAAGCGGCAGAGATCGTCATTGCCGCATCGGACCCTGAGGTAAACATGATCTTCGGTGCGATTATCGACGAGGAGCTGAAGGATGAGATCAAGGTAACGGTGATCGCGACCGGCTTCGAGCATAAAGGTCCGGACCCTGCCCGTCGCGCGCCAGGCCAGCCTGCCGCAGATACATCCGGCGAGCAGCGTCAGCCGTCGTCCACGCCGAAGACATTTGGCGCCCCGACGAGCAGCGATCAGCTGGATATTCCTGCATTCCTGCGCAATCGTCCGCGCAATGATCGTTAATATCAACAGTCAACGTTAGAGCTGTGTTTTATTGGACCGTAGCCGGTTCGATAAGGCCCGGCTTTTTTGTTGCGCTTTTTTAGAGCGCTGGACGAGCTGCGCAGGAGAGGACAACGGCGTTCCTCGACAAAAAAAGATCGGTCATGACGGCATGATTAGACAGACATTGAAATAGTATTTTACTATACTAGTCTCAACCGTTTCCGCCGGAGGGTGCCGCCGGTGGTTCACTGTCCCAGGCGCGTCAAGTCAGGAGGTGAACCGATCCGTTGGTGTACATCGACCTTGTTTTTTTGTTGAACTTTGTGATTGACGGCGGCTTGTTGTATGTAACGGCATGGGTAAGGGGGATCCGCCCGCGCAAGTGGCGTCTCGCTGCCGCGGCAGCGATTGGCGCTTGTTACGCGGCGATGATGCTCTTCCCGCCGGTATCGTTTTTATTCACCTTTGCGATCAAGATCGCGCTCTCGCTCCTGATGCTCTGGACCGCTTTTGGCTTTGGCGGACTGCAGACCTTTGCCCGGCATGTGGCGGCGTTCTACGGCGTGAATTTTGCGGCAGCCGGCGCGGTGCTAGGCGGTTATTACTTGTTGCAGAGCTCAAGCGAGCTGTGGAGCGGTCTATGGTTCACACGATCCGGAGGGATGGGGTTGGAGTTGAATCTGGGCTTGCTGCTGCTGGCTGTCTTGCTGGCGGCAGGCTTGTTGATCTATCGCAGCGTGCTCTCTGCCCGCCGCCGCCGGGAGCAGATCGGCCAGCACGTGGTCTGGGTAACGGTGTACATCGACGACAAGGAATGCAAGTGCAAAGGGCTGGTCGATACGGGCAATCATCTCTATGATCCGCTGACACGCATCCCGGTGATGGTGATGGAGGCGACGCTATGGCGGGAGGAGCTGCCAGCCTCGTGGCTGGAGCGCATCCGGGAGTCGGAGGTTGACCGACTCGTGTCCGGTCTCGGCGAGGAGAGCGGGGTCTGGCAGGATCGGCTGAGACTGGTACCCTACCGAGGAATCAATCGCGGTACGCAATTCATGTTGGCCCTCAAACCGGATCGGGTACGGATCGAGCAGGAGGGAAGGATCATTGAAACGCACAGGGTGCTGATCGGTCTGGATGGCGGCAAACTGTCGGCAGACGATGTGTATCAGGCAATAATACACCCATCGCTCATGTCAGAATCTAACGAATCGTCGTCTCATGACGGTTGACGACAGGGAGGCTTGCACGCATGGTTGTGAAGTGGAGATTGGTCCTGCAGTTATATTATTACCGTGTGCTGTTTTTATTCGGGTTAAAAAGCAACGAGATCTATTACATCGGCGGCAGCGAAGCGCTGCCCCCGCCATTGACGCGCGAAGAGGAAGAGTATCTGCTCGGCAAGCTGACGACGGGCGATGCGGCCATCCGGGCGATGCTCATCGAGCGCAACCTGCGGCTTGTCGTCTACATCGCTCGCAAATTCGAGAACACCGGCATTCATATCGAGGATCTCGTCTCGATCGGCGCGATCGGGCTGATCAAGGCGGTCAATACATTCGATCCGGAGAAAAAAATCAAGCTCGCCACCTACGCTTCTCGCTGCATTGAAAACGAAATTTTGATGTATCTGCGGCGCAACAGCAAAACGCGCTCCGAGGTCAGCTTTGATGAACCGCTCAACATCGACTGGGACGGCAACGAGCTGCTGCTATCGGATGTGCTGGGCACTGAAAATGATACGATCTACCGCAATATCGAGGAGCAGGTAGACCGCAAGCTGTTGCATAAGGCGCTGGAAAAGCTGACGGAGCGGGAGCGGATCATCATGGAGCTGCGCTTTGGCCTGACCGACGGCGAGGAGAAGACGCAGAAGGATGTCGCCGACCTGCTCGGCATCTCCCAATCGTACATTTCGCGGCTTGAGAAGCGCATTATCAAACGGCTCCGCAAGGAGTTCAACAAGATGGTTTAAGCTACTGACCCAAGTCGTTAACAGTGCATTTTAACGGATTTTCAAGGCGAATGCAACGTTGCTAACGAAGGAATAATTCGGGTGGCCAAGGGGATAATGTACAGTAATGTTTCTCCTTGGGAGGTAATCACGTTGACCCGAAACAAAGTTGAAATCTGTGGAGTGGATACTGCCAAACTGCCTGTCCTCACCAACGCCCAGATGAGAGAGCTATTCACGGCATTGCAGACGAGGGGGGAGCTGTCCGCAAGAGAAAAGCTGGTGAATGGCAACCTGCGGCTGGTGCTCAGCGTGATACAACGGTTTAACAACCGCGGCGAATTCGTCGATGATTTGTTCCAGGTCGGTTGCATCGGACTGATGAAGGCGATCGACAATTTCGATCTTGGGCAAAACGTCAAATTCTCCACTTACGCCGTGCCGATGATTATCGGAGAGATCCGACGTTATCTTAGAGATAATAATCCGATCCGCGTCTCGCGGAGCTTGCGGGATATCGCCTATAAGGCCCTACAGGTCAGGGACAGCCTGACCAATCAAAATTCCCGCGAACCGACGATCTTCGAGATCTCAGAGGCGCTTAATGTACCAAAGGAGGACATCGTGTTCGCGCTCGATGCGATCCAGGACCCTGTATCGCTGTTTGAGCCGATCTATCAGGATGGCGGCGACCCGATCTTCGTCATGGACCAAATCAGCGACGACAAAAACAAGGATGTTACCTGGATCGAGGAGATCGCGCTGCGCGAGGCCATGCACAAGCTGGGCGACCGCGAGAAGATGATCCTGTCGATGCGCTTCTTCGAGGGCAAGACGCAGATGGAGGTCGCCGACGAGATCGGCATCTCGCAAGCGCAGGTGTCACGACTCGAGAAGTCGGCGATCCAGCAGATGCAAAAGCATGTGAAGACTTGACGCAAGATAAGACATGAGCGTCTACAGGCAAAGCGAGTACACTCGTTTAGAGGCATAGACGAGTGAAGGGGGCTGCAAAGGCATAGGGAATGTTAAGGAGTAGGCGAGTAGAGACTAGTGTAAAGGCACGGATAAAGGCTTACGGGACAAGGGATGGCGCACGCGCTGTCCCTTTTTTTGTCTCCGGAAAGAAGCTTGTTACGCCGCTAAAGGACGGTACAGCTGGTTTATCATGCTGACTAGCACCATCATGACTGTAATGCTCGCCACGGCACTTATTTTCGGAGAAACGCCCATTCCAGCACGATTTTACCGGAATAAGCTCCTGGGCGAGAGCGTTAGAACGAGAGCCCTTGCATTTGAAGAAATAAGGCTGCGGTGCAAGCGTTAGAATTAGGGATGACAAGTGTGCAAAATCCGCTGTGTATGTTTGCCTAGGGTCAACATATAGTGATAGTAGGAATGCCGGAGCTGTCGGTCAGGCCAGTCCGACAAGCCGGCACAGAAGACTCGAAAAGGCGGTGGGAGCCTTGAAAATATCAGATTTTCAATCCAAGGATGTTATCAATATCGTCGACGGCAAACGTCTTGGCCATGTGAGCGACCTCGAGCTGGACCTGAGGCAGGGGCGTATCGACTCGATCGTCGTCCCGGCGTATACGCGGTTCTTTGGCTTGATGGGCGGCGGTGCGGACGTCGTCATCCCGTGGCGCAATATCGTCAAGATCGGCGCGGATGTCGTGCTTGTCCGGCTCGACGACAACAAGGCGTACCGGGACGATAGCAAGACCTACCGGTATGAGGAGCAGGACAACGAGCCGCTCTAGGGCAGCCGCTGCGCTCGAAAGCTAGGCCTCACCTGTGGTACACTGGTACAGAGGTGATGAGGATGGAGCCATTTGCTGCGATGGATGCGGAGAAGCGTCCATCTCTATACGTATTGTCTGCCTGGGTAGAGCGCTATCCAGGCTTGACGGCTGGATTCACGGGGCGGCATGGCGGCGTCAGCGGGACGCCCTGGGAGTCGCTGAATGTCGGCCTGCATGTGGGAGATGATCCGGCCGCCGTCGTCCGCAACCGCGAGCTCGTCGCCGAGGCGATCGGCTGGTCGGCCGAGGCATGGACGAGCAGCGAGCAGGTGCATGGCGCCGTCGTCCGCCATGTCGGCGCCTGCGAGCGGGGACGCGGCCGGCTGAGCCGCGAGGATGCGCTGACGGATTGCGATGCGGTGGTGACGGCGGAGAAGGGCGTTCTGCTGACCTCGCTCTACGCCGACTGCGTACCGCTTTACTTCTACGATCCGCGTCATGAGGTCGTGGCGCTGGCGCATGCCGGCTGGAAGGGAACCGTGCTGCGGATCGCGGAAGCTACGCTCGGGGAGATGGAGGAGCGGTACGGCTGTAACCCAGCAGAGGTGCGCGCGGCGATCGGACCGGCGATCGGCAGCTGCTGCTATGAGGTCGACGAGCCTGTCCTGACTCGCGCTGTACCGCTGATCGAGGAGCTTGCAGCTGAGAATGATGCGGATCTCAGTGGGATGCTGGAGGAGACCGAGCCGGGCAAAGGGCGGCTGAACTTGAAAGAAATAAACCGACAGATTATGATAAAAGCAGGAATATTGCCGATGCATATCGAATTAAGTACCCGATGTACCGGCTGTCGGACCGATCTGTTCTTCTCCCATCGGATGGAGGGAGGCCGGACGGGAAGGATGGCCAGCTGGATCGGCATGGAGAAGAGGTGAGTACGGCTTGACAACAATGCAGCAACGCATAGATGAAGTAGAGCGTCGCATCCAGGAGGCTTGCGCGCGCAGCGGACGCAACCGCGAAGAGGTCCGAATTATCGCGGTAACCAAGTACGTATCGACCGAGACGACGATAGAGGCTGTCCGTCACGGCTTGCTGCAGCTCGGTGAGAATCGCTGGCAGGACGCCCAGGCGAAATGGCATGCGCTACAGGATATTAATGGACCTGCTCTAACCTGGCATTTTATCGGCTCTCTGCAGACCAACAAGGTCAAGGAGGTGGTCGGGCGGTTCGCCTGCATTCACTCGCTGGACAGGCCTTCCCTCGCCAAGGAGATTAACCGCAAGGCCGAGCAGCTCGGCATTCGGGTGCCCTGCCTGCTGCAGGTCAACGTCTCCGGCGAGGACACGAAGCACGGCCTGCAGCCGGAGGAGCTGCGCGGGTTTGCCGCATCGCTGGCTGATCTGCCGTTTATTCAGCCCGCCGGATTGATGACGATGGCTCCTTACGAGGCGGAGCCGGAGGAGACGCGGCCGGTATTCCGGCGATTGCGCGAGCTACGGGATGAGTTGAATCGGGCGGCTGTGCTGCCTGAGCCATTACACGAGTTGTCGATGGGTATGTCCAACGATTTTGAGATTGCCGTCGAGGAGGGAGCGACCTGGCTGAGGCTGGGCACCGTCCTGGTGGGCAAGGAGGAGGAAGCGTAATGGGTGTTATGAACCGCTTTATGAACTTTCTCGGCTTGCAGGAAGAAGAAGAAGTCATTGAGCGCGAGAAGGTAATGACGCCGACCCAAGAGGAGTCGGAGCAGGACAATGCGTTTGAGGCGCGCAAGCAACAGCAACAACAACCAAAAAGCAACAACGTCGTCAGTATTCATTCCCAGAAAAATGTCCGCGTCGTGCTCATCGAGCCCCGCACCTACGACGAAGCCCAGGAGATCGCCGACCATCTGCGCTCGCGACGTCCGGTCATCGTCAATTTGCAGCGGGTGCGCAAGGAGCAGGCGGTCCGCGTCGTTGACTTTTTGAGCGGTACAGTATACGCTTTGAACGGCAACATTTCCAAACTCGGACCCCATATTTTCCTGTGCACGCCGGATTCGGTCGAAATTCAGGGCACCATCACGGAGATGATGGCGGAGGATGTTGAGTACAACAAAATGAGGTGACCTTTCGTTGAGCGAATTAGTAGTAGTGGAGTTTATTCAGAGACTTAGAACGATCTATACCTTCATGATTATCGGCTACGTGCTGATGTCATGGCTGCCTAACCTGAGGGAGAGCTTCATCGGCGAACTGCTGGGCAAGCTCGTCGAGCCTTACCTGTCGGTGTTCCGTCGGATCATCCCGCCGATCGGCGGTGTCCTCGATCTGTCCCCGATCCTCGCGGTGTTCGCGCTGCAGTTCGTCGCGGCGGGATTGATCGCCGTCATCACCTACTTTATGTAGAAGCGACCTGGAGCGAATGTGATGAATCAAGATATATATGAGCATTTTCACCCGGACGAACGCCCCTTCATCGACCGGGCCTCCGAGTGGGTGGACCGGGCGGGCGACTGGCATGAGGTGAAGCGAACCGACTTCCTCGATCCCCGTCAAGCCTTTATCCTGCGTACGCTGGCGCAGCGTCATCCCGACGTGCACCTGCGTCTGGACGGCGGCTACGAGGGCGCCGAGCGGCAGCGCGCGATCGTCGCGCCGGATTACCGACCGCTCGAGGCAGAGCCGATCGGCATAGCCGTACTCGCCATCGCAGCGAGCGACCGCAGCCCATTGGAGCTGGATCATGGCGATTACATGGGCGCTATCCTGGGCCTTGGGATCAAGCGGGACCGCGTCGGCGACATCCATGTGCATGAGCACAGCTGCCACTGTCTGGTGACGGAGGAGATCGCCTCGTATCTGAACGTCCATCTGCGGCAGGTGCACCGCGCCGCTGTACTAACGGAGGTGCTGCCACTCGCAGAGCTGCGGCCATCGGTGTCGGAGTTCGAGGAGATGAGTCTGTCGGTCGCATCGATGCGACTGGACGGGATCGCCAGCGATGTCCATCGCTTCAGCCGGGCGCGCATCGTCGAGCCGATCCGGGCGGGTCGTTGCCGGGTCAACTGGAAGGTGACGGAGGACCCGTCGAGACTGCTCAAGGAAGGCGATGTCGTCTCAATTCAGGGTCTTGGCCGGTTCAAGCTGCTGGAGGTCGAAGGAGTGACCAAGAAAGGCCGGATACGCGTCAGAGCGGGCAAATTTATTTGAGCGATTGAAGGATTTTGCGCCTAATTGTCGAATTGGTTGATTGAAAGCTGAGGGGATCGTCATTTCGATAGGAGGTGCGCCAGTGCCGTTAACGCCATTGGACATACATAACAAGGAATTCGGCCGCAGATTGCGCGGGTACGACGAGGACGAGGTCAACGAGTTTCTCGATCAGGTAATCAAGGATTACGAGTCGCTGATCCGCGAAAACAAGGAATTGCAAAATCAGCTGCTGGCGGTGCAGGAAAAGCTGAACCACTTCGCTAATATCGAGGAAACGCTCAGCAAGACGATCATCGTCGCTCAGGAAGCGGCCGATGAAGTGAAGGGCAACGCCAAAAAGGAAGCGCAGCTAATCATCAAGGAAGCCGAGAAAAACGCCGATCGGATCATCAACGATTCGCTGTCGAAATCGCGCAAAGTGTCGCTGGAGGTAGAGGAGCTGAGGAAGCAGGCCTCGATCTACCGCTCCCGGTTCCGGATGCTCGTCGAAGCGCAGCTCGAGATGCTGAGCAAGGACGACTGGGACGCGCTGGAGGCGCCGCAGCCCGAGGAGGCCGCTCTCGAACGTTGACAAACGGTTTGAAACGCGTTATAAATAGGGAATACTAACAAGGTATATGTAACTTCGATGACGAGAACGAGTACGTTGCATGGATGATCACCAGAGAGTCGGCGATTGCTGAGAGCCGATGTTCAGACTGCAGCCGAAGATCCTCTCCGAGAAGCAACGCCGAAGCATTAGAGGTAGGTTGGGGCTTGATTGCAATATGATCAAAAGCGCGCTTTTTAAACTTTTAAATTAAGGTTTAAAAAGGTCGCTTTTCAGCACCGAGAAGGTTGGAGGCCATTTAAAATGAGGAGCGGAGCGTAGGTGAGCCTACGTGAGCACCGGAAGTTTAAATGGCATTCAAGATTCGACGTCGAGTCGGCTTCTCCGGGATGGCATCGTGATCAAAAGCGCCCTTTTTAAACTTCCTCTAAAAGAGTAGGTGCTGCCGGGTGTCCACCGTTACCATGGAGTGCGGATCATTGTCCGCGACTAGAGCGCCGATTGCGCCTGTTCTGTTTTGGGCAGGGGATCGGAAGTAGGGTGGTAACGCGAGTAAACCTCGTCCCTTTTGGGAGAGGTTTTTTTTGTTGCTCGAAACGTTTGCAGAAGAAGGGTGCGCGCTGCAACGAAAGAAACTTTCGCTAAACGGCCAAAAGGGCCGCCTGCGGGCGCTGCAACGAAAGAAGCGCTGCTGAGAAGGCCAATAATATCAATAGGGTCCAGATTGGACAATGAGAAAGGATGACGAGAGTGCAACGTGTAGACGTCAAGGAGCGCGCCCGTCAGCGGGAGCTGCGGGTGCTGGAGCAATGGGAGCGGGAAGGAACGTTCAAGCAATCGATCGACAATCGCGAGGGCAAGCCAAACTTCGTATTTTACGAAGGGCCGCCGACGGCGAACGGCGCGCCGCATATCGGCCACGTGCTGGGTCGGGTCATCAAGGATTTCATCGGTCGCTACAAGACGATGACCGGCTATCGGGTCGTCCGTAAGGCAGGCTGGGATACCCATGGTCTGCCGGTCGAGCTCGGCGTCGAAAAGCAGCTCGGCATCTCGGGCAAGCAGGAGATCGAGAACTATGGCATCGAGGAATTCGTCAAGAAGTGTAAGGCCAGCGTGTTCGAATACGAAAAGCAATGGCGCGAGCTGACCGAGGCGATTGCTTACTGGACCGACATGGATGATCCGTACATCACGCTCGACAATCGTTATATCGAGAGCGTCTGGCATATCCTCTCGACGATCCATGACAAAGGTCTGCTCTATCGCGGCCATCGCGTCAGCCCGTATTGCCCTTGCTGTCAGACGACGCTGAGCTCGCATGAGGTGGCGCAGGGCTACGAGGATGTCAAGGATCTGAGCGCGACCGTCAAGTTCCGTCTGAAGGATCGCGAGGAAGCAATCCTCGCCTGGACGACGACGCCGTGGACGCTGCCGGCCAACGTCGCGCTGGCGGTTAATCCGGAGCTGACGTACAGCCGCGTGCGCGTGGACGGCGATGTCGTCATCGTCGCCGAGAATCTGGTCGAGAGCGTCGTCAAGGGCGAGCACGAGGTGCTGGGCACGGTGAAGGGCTCGGAGCTGGCCGGACTGGCGTATGTACCGCCGTTCGCCTATGCGACGGTCGAGAACGGTCATGTCGTGATCGCCGCCGACTTCGTCACCGACAGCAGCGGTACCGGCATCGTCCATCTGGCGCCGGCGCACGGCGAGGACGACTACAAGGCGGTGCGTCAGCACGGGCTGAGCATGCTAAGCGTTGTCGATACGTCGGGTCGCTATGTCGAGGCAGTGACGGATCTAGCCGGCCGCTTCGTCAAGGACTGCGACGTCGATATCGTCAAGATGCTGAGCGAGCGCGGGCTGCTGTTCAGCAAGGAGCGCTACGAGCATAGCTATCCGTTCTGCTGGCGCTGCAAATCGCCACTCCTGTACTATGCGACGGAGAGCTGGTTTATCAAGACCACCGCAGTCAAGGAGCAGCTGATCGCCAACAACAATGGCGTCGACTGGTATCCAGGCCATATCCGCGAGGGCCGCTTCGGCAAATTCCTCGAGGACCTGGTCGACTGGAACATCAGCCGCAATCGCTACTGGGGCACGCCGCTGAACGTCTGGGTGTGCGACAGCTGCGGCGGCGAGCATGCGCCGGGCAGCATCGCCGACCTGCGGGAACGGGCGATCGAGGACGTGCCGGAGGATATCGAGCTGCACAAGCCTTACGTCGACGGCATCCATCTGCGCTGTCCGCACTGCGAGGGCGGCACGATGACCCGCACTTCCGAGGTGATCGATGTCTGGTTCGACAGCGGCTCGATGCCGTTCGCCCAGCAGCATCATCCGTTCGAGAATGAGGAGCGCTTCGCGCAGCAGTATCCGGCGGATATGATCTGCGAGGGCATCGACCAGACGCGCGGCTGGTTTTTCAGCTTGCTGGCCGTCTCTACGCTCTACAATGGCAAAGCGCCGTACAAGGCGGTCATCTCGACCGGCCATATCCTCGACGAGAACGGCCAGAAGATGTCGAAGTCCAAGGGCAATGTCATCGATCCGTGGGAGATCATCAACGAGTACGGCACCGATGCTTTCCGCTGGGCGTTGCTGGCCGACAGCGCGCCGTGGAACAGCAAGCGATTCTCCAAGGGCATCGTCGGCGAAGCGAAGTCGAAGGTGATCGACACGATCGTCAACACCCACGCCTTCTACGCGCTCTATGCGTCGATCGACGGCTATGACCCGCAGGCGCATCCGCAGCAGGCGGCAGACAACAAGCTGGATCGCTGGATCGTCTCGCGTCTGCATACGCTGATCCAGCAAGTGAGCAAAGGGCTGGAGGCCAATGACTTCCTCAACCCGGCCAAGGCAATCGAGACGTTCGTCGACGAGCTGAGCAACTGGTACATCCGCCGCTCGCGCGACCGCTTCTGGGGCAGCGGACTGACCGATGACAAGCTGCAAGCGTACCAGACGCTCCGTCAGGTGCTGCTGACGCTCTCCGGGCTGATCGCGCCGTATGCGCCGATGCTGGCGGACGAAGTGCACCGTAATCTGGGCGGCGAGGGCAGCATCCATCTGACCGACTACCCGGTCGCCGACGAGTCGCTGATCGACAGCGAGCTGGAGCGCGACATGGAGACGGCGCGCAGCATCGTCGAGCTGGCGCGCAATGTCCGCAACGAGACGGGCATCAAGACGCGGCAGCCGCTCGCCAAGCTGATCGTCTCGCTGGACGGCCCGTTCGAGCTGGCGGCCTACGAGGAGATCATCAAGGATGAGATCAACGTCAAGGCGATCGAGATTGAGCAAGGCGACAGCGGCTTCGTCGACTTCACACTCAAGCTCAATCTGAAGCTGGCCGGACGCAAGTACGGCAAGCAGGTTGGGCCGATCCAGGCCTACCTGAAAGGACTGGCGCCGGAGCAGACGCGCGAAGCGGTGCTGAGCGGCAGTCTGACCTACACCGCCGACTCCGGCGAGACGATCGTCATCGACAAGGAGGAGCTGCTCGTCGAGAAGCAGGCGAAGGCCGGCTACGCTGCCGCCTCCGGCAACAGTCTGACGGTAGCGCTGCATACCGAGGTGACGCCGGAGCTGATCCAGGAGGGTTGGGTACGCGAGGTGATCCGCGCCGTTCAGGATACGCGCAAGAAGCGCGATCTGGCGATCGAGAAGCGGGTGGCGCTGACATTGTCCGTAGACGAGGAGCTGCGGGAGGCGTTGGTCGCCTTTGACCATGTGCTGCAAGACAATGTGCTGCTGACTTCGGTGGCATTCGGCGAAGCCGCAGATATGGAGCGCGTCGAGCTGGGGGACAAAACGATCGGAATTTCCCTGCAATAAACCGGATATACTGGTAGTAGAAGACCCGGTACGCGAAGCGAGCTCTCTACCTAGGTAAAGAGCTCGTCTTCGATGTTGCTGCATATGAGGGGGAAGCTCGATGGCGGACAAGGACGAGACGAGAGACTGGGATCAGCTCCGCAGCGCGCTGGAAGCGCTGGAGACGCGGCTGCAAAAGGTAACGGTCGATATGGAGCGCTCGATGATCGCCGATTATGTGCAGCTGCTGAACCGGCCAAGATCGCTGATCTGGCGCAATCTGCTCGCTGGCACGGCGCGCGGCGTCGGCATCGCGATCGGCTTTACGTTCTTCGCTGCGACGATCCTCTACGTGCTGCAAATGCTCGGCGCGCTTAATCTGCCGATCATCGGCGACTATATCGCAGACATCGTCAAGATCGTCCAGAATCAGCTGGAGGGCAAGTCGTATTAGGGCGTTGTCAGACACGTCTTAATCGGCGCTCTGCTCCTCTTCGCTGTGCATAAACTCGTCATAGGCGCGATTGCGGTAAAAATAGCGTTGCGTGCCGGTCATGTCGGTGGCAAGGAAGCTCTCGATGTCCTCGACATAGCCGTCCGGCTCGCCGGACTCGATGCCCATCTCCGCGTAGTCGGCGACATCATGCTCGGCCATCGCTGGCGAATCGGAGTTGCCCCACGCCTCGACGATCTGCCAGCTGTCCTCGCCGTCAAAGCCGTTGTACGCTTCCGGCTCGTCCATGCTGGTGCGACCGAAGGGCGGCTGCAGGAGCTGCTCCTCAATCGGTCGGCGATCCGAGACGTGACGACGCGGTGCATGCTCGGTGCAGAAAAGCGTCTCCGGCACGGCTTGCAGACGGGCGAACGGGATGTCGTCGCCGCATGCCATGCAGCGGCCGTAACGGCCGTCCTCGATGGCGCGCAGCGCTTCCTCGGTGCGCATCAAGGCCAGCTCGGCTTGCTCCAGCAAGGCGAGATCCTTGCCCCGCTCGAACAGCTCGGAGCCGAGATCGGCAGGATGGTTGTCGAGCGTCGACAGTTCGCCGGTAGCATCCCGGAGCGAAGCTGCCAGACCGAAGGCGTTGTTCTCGTCGAGCTGATCCTCGAGTCGTTGTCGCTGGCGTTTCAGTTCATTCGACAAGGCAGACAATTGATGAGGGGATAAAGAATTCATATTTCGCCGCCTTCCGATATTGGATTCGGCTGCAGTTGGTTCAACTTAAGTTCAGCCACCTCTAGCATTTGCGGAGGCGGCTTTTTTTAATCGACGCGGGGCGCCGGGCAGCGCTGCCGCAGGACCGCGAAATTTTGGCACCCGGTTTGCTGGCAACCAGGCCTGAGCGTATGCTACAATATTTGGGATGATTACAGTTATCTAGCCGGGGGGAGTAAATCAAGTGAAATATTATTATTATGTGATCGCCATCGCGGTATTCATCCTCGATCTCGTGACCAAAAAGCTCATCGAAACCCAGATGGAGATCGGCGACAAGATTCAGGTGCTCGGCAATTTCTTCATTATCACCTCTCACCGCAACCGGGGTGCGGCCTTCGGCATCCTGCAGGAGCAGACGCTGTTCTTCATCATCGTTACCTCGCTGGTCGTCATCGGCATCGTCGGCTACATCTACATGAATCGCAATTCCGGCAAGATCCGGTTGCTCTGTGCACTCGGGCTGGTGCTCGGCGGCGCGTTTGGCAACTTCCTCGATCGTGCGACCAAGGGAGAGGTCGTCGACTTCCTGCAGTTTAACTTCGGCTCGTGGACATTCCCGATCTTCAACGTGGCCGATATGGGCATCGTCATCGGCGTCGGTCTGATCCTGCTCGACACGATCCTCGACATCAAGAATGAAGACAAACAAAAAGCTGACAAGCAAAATGGAGACGATCATGACCAAGAATACAAGCAACCCGTCTAACAACGTATCTAATGAAGAAGAAGCGTGGGAGATGATCATCGACGACGAAGGCGCCGGCGAACGGCTGGACAAGCTGCTCGCCGAGGCGCTCGAGGAGGAGTCGGTGTCCCGGACCCAGATCCAGGACTGGATACGCGGCGGTCATGTGCAGGTCGGCGGACGGACAGTCAAGCCGAACTATAAGGTGGCAGCGGAGGATCGGATTGTCGTGATGCCGCCGGCGCTGGAGTCGGCCGAGCTGACGCCGCAGGATATTCCACTCGAGGTCGTCTATGAGGATGGCGATGTGATCGTCGTCAACAAGCCGCGCGGCATGGTCGTCCATCCGGCGGCAGGGCATCCTGACGGCACGCTCGTCAACGCGCTGATGTATCACTGCAAGGACCTTGCGGGCATCGGCGGCGAGCTGCGGCCCGGCATCGTGCATAGGATCGACAAGGACACGACAGGGCTGCTAATGGCGGCCAAAAACGACCTCGCGCACCATGCGCTGGCTGAGCAGCTCAAGGCACATACCGTGACGCGCAAATATATCGCGCTGGTGCACGGCAATCTGCCGCATGACCATGGCACGATCGATGCGCCGATCGGACGCGACCCGCAGGATCGCAAGCTGTTCAAGGTGACGGATCGCGGCGGCAAGGATGCGGTGACGCATTTTGCCGTGCTGGAGCGGATCGGCGATTTTACGCTGGTAGAGCTGAAGCTGGAGACGGGCAGGACGCACCAGATTCGCGTCCATATGAAGTATATCGGCTATCCGCTTGCCGGCGACCCGGTCTATGGCCGCAACAAGACGATCGCTCTGCCAGGGCAGGCGCTTCATGCGGCCGTGCTCGGCTTCGATCATCCGCGCACCGGCGCATACCATGAATACGAAGCGCCGCTTCCGGCCGATTTTGTACGGGAGTTGGACATACTACGTCAGAGCTAGCTATTGCTGGAGTGGGCCCACAGAGGACGACGTAACCGCGGCACATCGCCTTGCGATGTGCCGTTTTCCCTTGCATCGATGCAAATAGTGCAAACATTTCGCTACATCCTGCATTATGTCGACACAGGGAACTGAGCTATGCTGAATACGTTAGGAAGCCGCTGTGCGCAGGCGTTCCAATTCAATGCATAGGAAGGTGTTTATATACAATGACACAGATCAATCAGAATTTCCTCGAGCTGCAAGGCAGCTACCTGTTCTCGGAAATCGCCAAGCGTCGTACGAAGTTTATCCAGGAGAACCCGAATGCGGAGATCATCAGCCTCGGGATCGGCGACGTGACGCGCGGCCTGCCGGCAGCGATCACGCAGGCGATGCATGCAGCGGTCGACGAGCTGGCTGAAGCCGGAACGTTCCGCGGGTACGGCCCGGAGCAAGGCTACGACTTCCTCGTCAATGCGATCATCGAGGGCGACTACAAGTCGCGCGGCATCGACATCCAGAGCAATGAAGTGTTCGTGAGCGATGGCTCCAAGTGCGACGTCGGCAACATCCAGGAGATCTTCAGCCAGGACAGCATCGTCGCTGTACAGGACCCGGTCTATCCGGTCTATGTCGACACGAATGTCATGGCAGGCCGCTCCGGCTCGTTCAACAAGGACAAAAACCAATACGAAAGCATCGTCTATCTGCCATCCAATGCGGAGAATAACTTCAAGCCAAGCTTGCCGCAATCGAAGGTCGATGTCATCTACCTGTGCTACCCGAACAATCCGACAGGCACGACGCTGACGAAGGACGAGCTGAAAACGTGGGTCGACTATGCTCGCGCCAATAACTGCATCATCCTCTACGATTCGGCGTACGAAGCGTTCATCCGCGAGGAAGAGGTGCCGCATAGCATCTACGAGATCGAAGGTGCCCACGAAGTGGCCATCGAATTCCGCAGCTTCTCCAAGACGGCAGGCTTCACCGGCGTACGCTGCGCCTATACGGTCGTGCCGCGCGCGCTGAAGGCTCGCGACGCTGCAGGCAACGAAGTGCTGGTCAATGATCTGTGGAATCGCCGTCACACGACCAAGTTCAACGGCGTCTCGTACGTGACGCAGCGCGGCGCGGCAGCGATCTACTCGGCCGAAGGTCAAGCGCAAATCGCCGAGCTGGTCGACTACTATATGACCAATGCGGCGATCATCCGCGACGGATTGCAATCGCTGGGCCTTGAGGTATACGGCGGTGTCAATGCTCCGTACATCTGGCTGAAGACGCCAAACGGCATGGACTCGTGGGCCTTCTTCGACAAGCTGCTGTCCGAGGCGAATATCGTCGGTACGCCGGGCGTCGGCTTCGGCCAGAGCGGTCAAGGCTACTTCCGCCTGACGGCCTTCGGCAGCCGCGAGAATACCGAAAGAGCGGTCGAGCGAATCCGCAAGCTGAGCCTGTAAAGACACGAAGCCGGGGCAGCGACAGCGGTTCCGAGCGGCGGGCAGGCGGCAGGCAAAACTATTGACTTCTTTTGTCGAACGTGGGATAATGCTTCTTAATGAAACGAAGTGCCTTTAAGTTCAGTCCCGTGAGGCTGTCAAGGTAACGTGCGTTTGAAGAGGCGTCGATCCCCTGATGCAGGACCAGTACCGGTATAATTCGGTCTGGACCTTCGTCATGTCCGTGTCGGCAGCTTTTGAGGACATGCATAACTCCTTGCGCCCTGCGCAAGGAGTTTTTGTTGTGTAGCCCAGCCAGGAAGGAGAAGGGGTAACGTGAGCGAGGAACGTCATGATATTATGGACGAGACATCGATCCGACGAGCGCTGACCCGGATCGCCCATGAGATCTTGGAAAAAAACAAGGGCATCGACAACTGCGTGCTCGTCGGCATCCGGACGCGCGGCATCTACCTGGCTCGCCGGCTCGCCGAGCGCATCCACGAGATCGAAGGCAAGCAGGTCGCGGTTGGCGAGCTGGATATTACGAGCTATCGCGACGATCGCAGCACACGCCCGGTATCGAGCGGAGCGGCATGCGTCGACGAAGCGGGGCAGTCGCTGGCACTGCAGGACAAGCGGGTCATCCTGTTCGACGACGTGCTCTATACGGGCCGGACGATCCGGGCGGCGATGGACGCGCTGATGGATCACGGGAGGCCGCAGTTGATCCAGCTAGCGGTGCTAGCGGACCGGGGACATCGCGAGCTGCCGATTCGCGCCGACTACGTCGGCAAGAACGTACCGACCTCCAAGCTGGAGAAGATCGAGGTAAGCCTGAGCGAACTGGACGGCGAAGACAAAGTAACGATCATCCAACAGAGGGGGCAGCAAGCATGACGATTACGCAGCTGAGACAGAGGAGCTTGCTAGGCCTGAAGGATATGGACAAAGAAGAAATTCTCTCGATTCTCGATCGCGCGGCCTATTGGGAGAGTCAGCCGGAGAAGGTGCAGCCGGTCATCTCTGGCAAGTTCGTAGCGAATATGTTTTTTGAGAACAGCACGCGGACTCGCTTCTCCTTTGAGGTGGCGGAGAAGCGGCTGGGCGCCGAGGTGCTCAACTTCACGGCGGCCGCCTCTAGCGTCGAGAAGGGCGAGTCGATCTACGATACGGTGCGGACGCTCGAATCGATGGGCATCGACGCTGGCATCATCCGTCTCAAGCCGATCGGGCTGCTGGCTGAGCTGGCCGAGCGCATACGGGTGCCGCTCATCAACGCTGGCGACGGCAACAATGAGCACCCGACGCAGGCGCTGCTCGACCTGTACACGATGCGCAAGCAGTTCGGCGAGCTGGCCGGGCTGACGGTCGCCATCATCGGCGATATTCTGCACAGCCGCGTCGCCCGCTCCAATCTGTGGGCGCTGCGCGCGCTCGGCGCTCGCGTCGTGTTCTGCGCGCCGCCGAACATGCAGGCAACAGAGCTGGACGCGCCTTATGTGACGATGGACGAGGCGCTGCAGGCCGATGTGGTGATGATGCTGCGCGTACAGCTCGAGCGTCACGAGAGCGGCATGATCCGCTCAGCAGAGGAGTATCGCAGTCAGTACGGATTGACGACCGAGCGCGCGGCACGGATCGCCTCGCATGCGATCATCATGCATCCGGCCCCGGTCAACCGCAACGTCGAGATCGACGACGAGCTGGTGGAGCATCCGCAGTCGCGCATCTTCACACAGATGAGCCATGGCGTGCCGGTGCGGATGGCGGTCATCGAGCGAGCGCTTAGCTAAAATCGAAGGGAGACGATATAGAGTGGCATTGTGGATACTGAACGGCAAGGTGTGGAACCAGGAGAAGGGTGAGCTCGAGACGAAGCATGTGCGCATCGAAGGCGATCGGATCGCCGGTGTGCTGGAGGCGGATGTCAGCCCCGAGACGAATGGCGACGAGGTAATCGACGCTGCCGGAAAGCTCGTCTCGGCTGGCTTCATCGATATGCACGTCCACCTGCGCGACCCGGGCTTCGAATATAAGGAAGATATCGAGAGCGGTACCCGCTCGGCAGCGAAGGGCGGCTTCACGACCATCGCCTGCATGCCGAATACGCGACCGGTGACGGATACGCCGGAGACCGTGCGCTACATCCTCGACAAGACCGCTGAACAAGGCGTCGTCAAGGTGCTGCCATATGCGGCGATCACCAAAAACGAGCTCGGCCGCGAGCTGACGGACTTCGCAGCCCTCAAAGAAGCAGGCGCGATCGGCTTCACCGACGACGGCGTCGGCGTGCAGAACGCGCAGATGATGAAGGATGCGATGAAGCTGGCGGTGTCGCTGAACATGCCGATCATCGCTCACTGCGAGGACGACTCGCTGGTGGTGGGAGCTGCCTTTACCGAAGGCAAGTTCGCCGAGAAGCACGGCCTCAAGGGTATCCCGAACGAGTCGGAAGCGATCCATGTCGGCCGCGATATCCTGCTCTCGGAGGCGACAGGCGTACACTACCATGTATGCCATGTCAGCACCGAGCAGTCGGTGCGACTGATCCGCCAGGCCAAGGCGATCGGCATCCGCGTCACCGCCGAGGTATGTCCGCATCACCTGGTGCTGTCGGACGAGGACATCCCGGGCATGGACGCCAACTGGAAGATGAACCCGCCGCTGCGGAGCCCGCGCGACGTGCAGGCGGTCATCGAAGGGCTCGAGGATGGCACGATCGACATGATCGTTACCGACCATGCGCCGCATAGCCAGGAGGAGAAGTCGCGGGCGCTGGAGCTGGCTCCGTTCGGCATCGTCGGATTCGAGACGGCCTTCCCGCTGCTCTACACCAAGTTCGTCCTGACCGGCAAGTGGACGCTGGGCTTCCTGCTGCAACGGATGACCGTTGACCCGGCCCGCGTGTTCGGACTCGAGAGCGGCCAACTGGTCGCAGGCGCGCCAGCCGACATCACGATCGTCGATCTGCACAGCGAGCAGGACGTCATCACCGAGACGTTCCTCTCCAAGGGCCGCAACACGCCGTTCGGCGGCTGGAAGCTGCAAGGCTGGCCAGTGACCACCATCGTGGATGGAAAAGTTGCCTGGTCGGAACAATAAACCCTAATATAATGAAAAATCTGTGGACAACAGCGATCGGAAGAATGATCCGTCCGCGCAGGCACGAAATTTGCCACACACGATATGAATGAGCCATCATGGACTTAAGGAGTGATACGGATGCAAGCGAGATTGTTACTGGAAGACGGAACGTTGTTCACCGGACGTTCCTTTGGCGCGGAAGCGCAGCAAACGGGAGAGGTTGTATTCAACACAGGCATCACAGGCTACCAGGAGGTGCTGTCCGATCCGTCGTACTGTGGTCAGATCGTGACGATGACCTACCCGCTGATCGGCAACTATGGCATTACCCGCGACGACTTCGAGTCGATCTCGCCTTATATCCACGGCTTCGTCGTGCGTCGTCACGAGGAGGTGCCGAGCAACTGGCGCGCCGAGTATTCGCTAGGCACGCTGCTCAAGGAATACGGCATCCCCGGCATCAGCGACATCGACACCCGGATGCTGACGCGCAAGCTGCGCCACTACGGCACGATGAAGGGCATCCTGACGACTGGCAGCGAGCGTGTAGAGGAGCTGATGGAGCGTCTGTCTGCCTCGCCGCTTATGCGCGATCAGGTCAAGCGCACCTCGACCAAGCATGTGTTCTCCAGCCCTGGAGCTGGCGAGCGGATCGTCCTGATCGACTATGGCGCCAAGAGCGGCATCCTGCGCGAGCTGACCAAGCGCGGCTGCGACGTTGTCGTCGTGCCGCATGATGCGACCGCCGATCAGATCCGCAAGCTGAACCCGGACGGCATCCAGCTCTCCAACGGCCCTGGGGACCCCAAGGACGTGCCTCAATCGGTAGAGACGTTGCGCCAGCTGATCGGAGAATATCCGATGTTCGGCATCTGCCTGGGCCACCAGCTGTTCGCGCTCGCTTGCGGCGCAGACACGACGAAGCTGAAGTTCGGCCATCGCGGCGGCAACCATCCGGTGAAGGAGCTGGCGACCGACCGTTGCTACATCACTTCGCAGAACCATGGCTACACGGTGCTCGAGGACTCGATCAAGGGCACCAACCTGAGCGTCACCCATATCAACAACAATGACCGGACCATCGAAGGTCTGAAGCATAATACGCATCCGGCATTTACGGTGCAGTATCATCCGGAGGCGGCTCCGGGACCATTCGACTCGAGCTATCTGTTCGACGAGTTCCTGGAGATGATCCGCCGTCACAAGCAGAATCACCCGCAACCGCCGCGCCAGGCGCAGCTGTCCGAAGCGTCGAAAGGAGAACTTCAGTATGCCCAAAAATAAAGAACTCAAAAAAATTCTCGTCATCGGCTCCGGTCCGATCGTCATCGGACAGGCGGCCGAGTTCGACTATGCCGGAACGCAAGCTTGCCAAGCGCTGAAGGAAGAAGGCATGGAGGTCGTCCTGATCAACAGCAACCCGGCGACGATTATGACCGATACCAACATGGCCGACAAAGTATACATCGAGCCGATCACGCTGGAGTTCGTCTCCCAGATCATCCGTCAGGAGCGTCCCGACGGCCTGCTGCCGACACTGGGCGGTCAGACCGGCCTCAACATGGCGGTTGAGCTGGCACGCGCCGGTGTACTGGAGCGCGAGAACGTCAAGCTGCTCGGCACGCAGCTGACTGCCATCGAGAAGGCGGAGGACCGCGACCTGTTCCGCGACCTGATGCGCGAGCTCGAGCAGCCGGTACCGGACAGCACGATCGTCACGACGGTGCAGGAAGCGGTAGATTTCGCCAATGAGATTGGCTATCCGATTATCGTCCGTCCGGCGTATACGCTCGGCGGCACTGGCGGCGGCATTTGCGCCAACGAAGAGGAGCTGCTCGAGACGGTAGCCTCGGGTATCCGGTACAGCCCTATCAACCAATGTCTGATCGAGAAGAGCATCGCCGGCATGAAGGAAGTCGAGTACGAAGTCATGCGCGACGCCAACGACAACTGTATCGTCGTCTGTAACATGGAGAACTTCGATCCCGTAGGCGTCCACACGGGCGACAGCATCGTCGTCGCGCCGAGCCAGACGCTCTCCGACCGCGAGTACCAGATGCTGCGCTCGGCGTCGCTGAAAATTATCCGCGCGCTCAATATCGAGGGCGGCTGCAACGTGCAGTTCGCGCTGGATCCGCAGAGCTATCAATATTATGTCATCGAGGTGAACCCGCGCGTCAGCCGCTCCTCGGCGCTGGCGTCCAAGGCGACTGGTTATCCGATCGCGAAGATGGCGGCGAAGATCGCGATTGGCTACACGCTCGACGAGATCGTCAACCCGGTCACAGGCCAGACGTATGCCTGCTTCGAGCCGACGCTCGACTACATCGTCTCCAAGATCCCGCGCTGGCCGTTCGACAAGTTCATCTCGGCGAACCGCAAGCTGGGCACGCAGATGAAGGCGACTGGCGAGGTCATGGCGATCGGCCGTACGTTCGAGGAGTCGATGCACAAGGCGGTCCGCTCGCTGGAGATCGGCGCGCACCGTATCTACCTGAAGGATGCGGAGCAGCTCGACGACGCGATCCTTCGCACTCGTCTGCAGAAGCCGGACGACGAGCGGATGTTCCTGGTCGCCGAAGCATTCCGCAGAGGCTATGCGCTGCAGGAGATCCAGGACCTGACTAACATCGACTGGTGGTTCCTCGACAAGCTGGAGGCGATCGTCAAGTTCGAGGACAGACTGCGCAAGGAAGCACTGACCGACGAGCTGCTGTATGAGGCGAAGCGGATGGGCTTCACCGACCGCGCGATCGCCGAGCTGCGCCAGGAAGGCCAACCGGGCGCCGAGCTGACCCGCGAGGACGATATCCGTACGCATCGTCTGGCGCAAGGGCTGAAGCCGGTATACAAGATGGTCGACACATGCGCGGCCGAGTTCGAAGCGACGACGCCTTATTACTACTCGACCTACGAGACGGAGAATGAAGTGCTCCATACCGAGAAGGAAAAGGTATTGGTGCTCGGCTCCGGTCCGATCCGGATCGGCCAAGGCATCGAGTTTGACTACTCTACGGTGCATGCAGTATGGGCGATCCAGGATGCCGGCTATGAAGCGGTCATCATCAACAACAACCCGGAGACGGTGTCGACGGACTTCAATACGTCGGACCGCCTCTACTTTGAGCCGCTGTTCTTCGAGGACGTCATGAACGTCATCGAGCAAGAGAAGCCGATCGGCGTCATCGTCCAGTTCGGCGGACAGACGGCGATCAACCTGGCGGCGCCGCTGAGCAAGGCAGGCGTGCGCATCCTCGGATCGAGTCTCGAGTCGATCGACTCTGCCGAGGATCGCAAGAAGTTCGAGGCGTTGCTCCGCAAGCTGGATATCGCGCAGCCGGAAGGCAAGACGGTCATCTCGGTCGACGAAGCGGTCGAGACCGCGAGCGGCCTGGGCTATCCGGTACTGGTGCGTCCGTCGTACGTACTCGGCGGCCGGGCGATGGAGATCGTATACTCCGACCAGGAGCTGCTGACATATATGGAGCAAGCGGTGAAGATCAATCCGGAGCATCCGGTGCTGATCGACCGCTATATGCTGGGCAAGGAAGCCGAAGTCGACGCGATCTGCGACGGCGAGCAGGTGCTGATCCCCGGCATCATGGAGCATGTCGAGCGCGCGGGCGTTCACTCCGGCGACTCGATCGCGGTGTACCCGCCACAGTCGCTCTCGGAGGATATCAAACAGCAGATCGTCGACATCACGATCAAGATCGCCAAGGAGTTCAAGGTGCTCGGTCTGGTCAACATCCAGTTCGTCATCTTCAATGAAAAGGTGTATGTGATCGAGGTCAACCCGCGTTCGTCCCGTACGGTGCCATTCCTGAGCAAGGTGACGAACATCCCAATGGCGAACCTGGCGACCAAGTTGATCCTCGGCGCCAAGCTGTCGGAGCAAGGCTACTCCGAGGGCCTCTGGCCGGAGGACGAGTATGTCTCCGTCAAGGTGCCGGTATTCTCCTTTGCCAAGCTGCGCCGCGTCGACCCGACGCTGACGCCGGAGATGAAGTCGACAGGCGAGGTCATGGGACGCGATGTGCAGTATGCCAAGGCGCTGTACAAAGGTCTGATCGGCGCCGGCATGCGCGTACCGCAATCGGGCGGCATCATCGCCACCGTATCGGATAAGGACAAAGCGGAAGCGATCGAGATTCTGCGCGGCTTCTATGAGCTGGGCTACAACCTGATCGCTACCGGCGGCACAGCCCAGGCGCTCGAGGAAGCGGGCATGCGCGTGACGAGAGTGAACAAGTTGAGCGAAGGCTCGCCGAACATCCTCGATCTGCTGCGAGGCGGCCAGGCGCACTTCGTCGTCAATACGCTGACCAAGGGCAAGACGCCAGAGCGCGACGGCTTCCGAATCCGCCGCGAGGCGGTCGAGAACGGCGTCGTCTGTATGACCTCGCTCGACACGGTGCGGGCGCTGCTCGTCATGATGCAGACGATAAACTTCTCCTCCCGGCCGATGCCGGTGCTGCAATAGAGAGCTTCGAGAGACGCGGCCAGCCGCGCGCTGTCGTCCCGACAGGATCGGGATGGCAGCGCGGCGGATGGCCGCCCTTGTGTGCAGTCAAGTCACTATCCGTAAACGTAAGGAGTGTGTGCAGCAATGTCGCTGACAAGAGAAGAGGCCGCCGGACGGATCATGGTGGCGCTGGATTATCCCGACGCGGCAGCCGCCGAGACGCTGCTGAACGAACTGGCTGGCGTTCCTTGCTACATGAAGGTGGGTATGCAGCTGTTTTATGCGGCGGGTCCAGGCTTCGTGGCGAGTCTGAAGGAGCGGGGCTACTCCGTCTTCCTCGACATCAAGATGCATGATATCCCCAACACGGTCAAGGGGGGCGCAGCGAGCGTCACGAGGCTCGGCGTCGATCTGTTCAACGTCCATGCCGCCGGAGGCTCGGCGATGATGGAGGCGGCGATGGAAGGGGCAGCCGCTGCCAGCGGAACGGGCAGAAGACCGCTCGTCATCGCGGTCACGCAGCTGACGAGCACAAGTCAGGCGGTGCTCAACGAGGAGATCGGCATCGAGGGCCGGGTCGAGGATGCGGTGCTGCGCTATGCGAAGCTGACGGCCGCCAGCGGTCTCGACGGCGTCGTCGCCTCGCCGCAGGAAGCGGCAGCGGTAAAGGCAGCCTGCGGCCAATCGTTCCTGACGGTGACGCCGGGCATTCGGCCGTCCGGCGCTGCGCTCGGCGACCAGACCCGGATCATGACGCCGCGCGAAGCGGTCGCGCAAGGCACGGACTATATGGTCATCGGCCGACCGATCACGGCGGCCGCCGACCCGCGAGCGGCGCTCGAATCTATCCTAGAGGAGATGGTACACGCATGACTCAGACTACAGATCAACTGGCGAACCATATCGCCAAGCAGTTGCTCCAGATCGGAGCAGTCGTCCTTCGTCCCCAAGACCCGTTCACCTGGGCCTCCGGCTTGAAGGCGCCGATCTACTGTGACAATCGGCTGACGATGTCCTATCCAGAGATTCGCGAGAGCATCGCCGACGGCTTCGCCTCGATCATCCGCGAGCGCTACCCGGAAGTCGAGGTGATCGCAGGCACGGCTACCGCCGGCATCCCACATGCGGCATGGGTCGCTGCCAAGCTGCAGCTGCCGATGATCTACGTGCGCGACAAGGCGAAGGGTCACGGCAAGCAAAACCTGATCGAGGGCAAGCTGCCGGAGGGCAAAAAGGTCGTCGTCATCGAGGATCTGATCTCCACCGGCGGCAGCTCGCTTAAGGCAGGCGTGGCGGTACGCGAGGCGGGCGGCGAGGTGCTGGCGACGCTGGCGATCTTCACCTACGAATTCCCGCAGGCGCTCGAAGCCTTCGCTAATGCCGGCATCCCGCTGACGACGCTGTCGAGCTACTCCAAGCTCGTCGAGGCGGCAGGCGAGATCGGCGCGATCACGAGCGAAGAGATGGCGGTGCTCCATTCGTGGCGCGAGGACCCGCAGAGCTTCGGGAAGTAAGCGAAGCACGAAGCGTCTCCACGAATTCTTGACTATAGACGATATCACGGGCAAGTTCTTCTTTTGCAGAAGAGCTTGCCCGTTTTATTTGTGTTTTAGAACGTTTGATTTGAAAATTTACTAAAAAAAGGTGTGTAAATATATTTTATATCATGTTAGCATTCAGCTTGTAGTGAAACCTCCATATGGAAAGGAAGAATAATCGATGCAAATGGAAACGATTGCCGCTTGTAGAATTGCCTATGTCCGCAAAATGGGGCTTTACGGTCCCGACAACCGAGAGGCCATGGAGACGCTGAAGCGTTGGGCCGCGAAGGAGGGAAGGCTGACGGAGGAGGCGGTTTTCCTCGGCATCCCGCAAGATGATCCGAGGACGACGGTTCCGGAGGCATGTCGCTATGATGCCTGCCTCATCATCGGCGATGAGGAAGCGCTGGCGGAGGATGAGGTGGCTACAGGGACATGGGGCGGCGGTCGTTATGCCGTGTTCGAGCTGGAGCATACGGCAGCGGCGATGGAGCAGGCATGGGCGTCGATTCCGGCAAGACTGGTTGCCGAAGGGTACTCCATCGACGATAGACCAATAATCGAACGTTACCGTGGACAGCTGCTGCTTGCAGACCGCTGCGAGCTCTGTATCCCCGTTCGGGAGCTGTAAAGTTAGCGCGCTCCAAATTAACGGTTGCCAATATCCTGATCCGATAGTAATATATAACATCAAACGGAAGGGTTTCTAGGGATCCGACGAACGGGCCGCGCGATTGGTGGCCTGCGGGCGAACCAAGCGAAACCGGCGCGTGTCCGGGAGACCGGCATGCGTTACACCAGGGGAATAAAAGACCTCCGGCAAGTTCCGCCTTTTATGAGGCGGCTGCCGGTGGTCTTTTTTGCATTGGTGGGCTTGTTGTCGCTGTGACTGATAACGGGGGAGGAGACAGAGACGATGAATGAGGCATTGCAAGTCGAGGGGCTGACTAAGCACTTCCGCGTCAAGCGCAAGCTGCCAGGGCTGGGCGGCAGTCTGCGGACGCTGTGGCGGCCGAGCTACGAGGACAAAAAGGCAGTCGACGGCATCGATCTGCGCGTGGAACGGGGCGAGACGGTCGCCTTCCTCGGACCAAATGGCGCGGGGAAATCGACTACGATCAAGATGCTGACCGGCATCCTCCATCCGACGAGCGGGCAGGCGCATGTGCTTGGCTACGACCCATGGCGGCAGCGGACGGCGTTGGCCTACCGAATCGGCGCGGTGTTCGGTCAGAAGTCGCAGCTCTGGTATCACCTGCCGCCGTCAGACTCTTTTGAGCTGATGAGTCGTATCTATGAGCTGGACCGGGCCGTCTACCGCCAGCGGCGCGATCTGCTGATCGAGCGCTTCGAGCTGGGACGGTACATCGATACGCCAGTGCGCCGACTGTCGCTGGGCGAGCGAATGCGCTGCGAGATCGCGATCGCTTTTCTGCATCGACCAGAGCTGCTGTTCCTCGATGAGCCGACGATTGGTCTGGACGCTATCGTCAAGCAGCGGATCCGCGAGTTGATCTTCGAGCTGAACCGTGAGGAGGGGACGACGGTATTCCTGACCTCGCATGACCCGGGGGATATCGAACGGCTGTGTCGCCGCGCGATCGTCATCGATCACGGGCGCGTCATCGTCGACGAGCCGGTCGAACGGCTGCGGCGTAACGTGCTCAGCTACAAGCGGGTTGTCGTCAGGCTGGCCGAGGAAGCTGCCGAGCTCGCGGCGCTGCCAGGAGTCGAGACGCATCGCGAAGCGCCAAGGGTGCTGCGTCTGATGGTCGATACGGCGGCTGTGAGCATGACCGAGGTGCTGACTGAGCTGATGGCGCGTTATCGGATCGAGGATATGACGATGGAGGACCCGCCGATGGACGATGTTATCCGGGCGATCTACCAGGGTGGCTTGGGTCGTCGGGAGGAGGGGGATGCATGAGGCTGCGAATCGTATCCAAGCTGCGCAAGTACGAAGCGGTCGGAGTCATCACCATGCGGCATCAACTGGCCTATGTGACGGACTTTGTCCTGCGCTCGCTGTTCCTGCTGCTCATCCTCTACGTCTTCATCCAGCTGTGGAGCGCCGCGTACGCAGGCGACACGGAGGCAGTGATCGCCGGATTCACGCTGCAGCAGATCGTCTGGTATCTCGTCTTCACCGAGTCGCTGACGATGGCGAGCCCGCGGCTTGCGGAGAAGGTCGAGGCCGAGGTCAAGCAAGGCGACATCGCAACCCGGCTGCTGCGTCCGCTGTCTTATACTGGTTATCACCTGGCGGCCTATTTGGGCGAAGCTGGGTTGCGCTTCCTCGTCCATCTGGCGGTGGGCAGTCTGATCGCCTGGCTGTTCGTCGGCCCGCCGGACTTTGGCCTCGGGCTGGGTGCGCTGGCGCTGCTGGCGCCGGGATCGTTCGTCGTGGCGTTTCTGCTGCTGATGACGGTGGCGCTGTGCGCCTTCTGGGTCGAGGAGACAAGAGGACTGGAGTTCGTGCTGCAGAAGCTGAAGTTCACGGTCGGAGGCATGCTGCTGCCGCTGGAGATGATGCCGGACTGGCTGCAGTCGATCTGCGCCTGGCTGCCGTTCCAGGCGGTGCTGTATGTGCCGGCGCGCATGGCCGTCTCTTATGACGCTGAACTGTTGCGGACGTATCTGCTCATCCAGTGGGGCTGGGTGGCGGTACTTGGCGCAGTCGTCATGTTGATGTATCGGAGAGGAGTGAGCAAGCTGCATGTCAATGGCGGATAATCGGCCCGAGCGGGCAACGCCGGTCGCCGTCTGGCGACTGGTGTGGACATGTTGGAAGCTGAATCTGGCAGGAGCGATGGAGTTCAGGATGAGCTTCCTGTTGACGGCGGGCATGATGTTTGTCAACAATATGATCTGGCTGGCGTTTTGGGGCATCTTCTTCACGCGCTTCCCGGTCGTCAACGGCTGGGAGCTGCAGGATGTGATGCTGCTCTGGGCGATCAGCGCGGGCGGCTTTGGCTGGGCGAGCATACTGTTCGGCAACTTCACGCGGGTGGCGACGATGACGGCGGCTGGCGAGCTGGACCTGTACCTGGCACAGCCCAAGCCGGTGCTGATCCATCTGCTGGTGAGCCGGATGTCGCTGACGGCGATCGGCGACTTCCTGTTCGGACTGGCGATCTACGCCTGGGTAGGGGATCATAGCTGGCTCGGCGCCTTCCGCTTCGGCTGCGGGCTGCTGATCAGCGGCTGTCTGTTCCTGTTTTTCGTGCTGCTGGCCAATACGCTAGTGTTTTATATCGGGCAGTCGGAGGGTCTGGCCTTCCAGGTGTTCAACAGCTTCCTTGCGCTGACGACCTATCCGTCCGATCTGTTCCGCGGCGCGGCGCGCCTGTTGCTGTTCACGGTCGTGCCGGCGGGCTGGATCAGCTACATGCCGATCGGTCTGCTGCGGGAGACGGCGGGGTTCGGTTTCCTGCTGCAAGCGGTCGGGATGATGCTCCTGCTCGGAGCGATCAGCTTTGCCGCTTTTTATTACGGCTTGCGCCGCTACACCTCGGGCAATCAGATCATGATGAGAAGCTAATCCGACGTATTGGAGCTCATCTCTATGGATCGCCGCAGCGCGGATGGATGCGATTACTAGACTTGGAAGGCTGGGCTTGCGGCGATCCGGGCTTCTTTAGGAAAAATTAAGTTAGGAAAGATGAGAAAAATATGTAACTTTTAATCTTTCCCTATCGTCTATACGATATAATGAAACCCTGCGATACAGGGACATAGGGAGGAGGAGCGTGACACAAGATGGCTTGGCTGCGAAAAAAAAGCCCCCCGACAAATGAGACGACAGCAACAATCGAGGAAGCGGCGGCTGCCGCAGAACCGGTCGAAGAGACGTTGGCAGGCATGGGGGATAATGTAAAGCCGAAGGCAAAGGAACGCGCGGCAGAGCCGGAGCCGACCGGACCGCTGCTCACAGTCAAAGGCGTGGAGCGCGTATTCCACGTAGCCGGAGGCCCGCTGCATGTGCTGAAGGGCATCGACGCCCGGATCGAGCGGCGCGAGCTGCTCATGCTGAGAGGCCGCTCCGGCTCGGGCAAGACGACGCTGCTGAACATGATCGGCGGGCTCGATCAGCCGACCAAAGGCGAAATCTGGTTCGACGGGAAGCCGTTCCACAAGCTGAGCGATGACAAGCGGACTGTGGTGCGGCGGCGGGATATGGGCTTCATCTTCCAGGCGTACGCGCTCATGCCGATGCTCTCGGCCTATGAGAACGTCGAGCTGACGCTGCGCATGGCGCAGGTGCCGCGAGGCGAGTGGAAGCGGCGCGTCACGGAGGTGCTCGATATGGTGGGACTCGCCAAGCGGATGCATCACCGGCCGTTCGAGCTGTCTGGCGGCGAGCAGCAGCGGGTAGCGATCGCCAAGTCGATCGCGCATCGTCCGAAGCTGCTGCTTGCGGATGAACCGACCGCGGAGCTGGATTCGCAGATGTCGGCTCAGATCATGTCGGTCTTCCAGCATATTATCCAGACCGAGAACATGACGATCTGCATGACGACGCATGACCCGACGATCCTGGAGGTCGCCGACCGCGTCTACGAGATGATGGACGGCCGACTGGTCTAGTATTTATCTTACATAAAAAGGGAGAAGAACATTCTGGATACGCAAACGCACAAACGCAGCAGATGGTTCAAAGGATTGCTGTCCGTCGTGATGAGTGCGGCGCTCGTCATGACCAGCGCCTGTGCGCTGCTGCCTGATGAGGAGCTTGAGGAGGAGCTGCCGGCGATTACGCCCCCGCAGATCTCCAAGAAGCCTGAGTATGAAGTGACGACGACGACACTGTCGACAACGGTCCAAGGCATCGGCAAGCTGATGTCTACAAGCGAGGAAAAGGTATATTTTACGCTGGATGGCAAACGTCTGAAGGAGTTGAACATTAAGAACGGCGATAATGTGAAGGCCGGTCAGGTGATCGGCGAGCTCGATGTCGATGACATGCACAAGGATCTCCGCAAGAAGAAGCTGGCGTTCCGCACCCAGGAAATCCAGATGAAGGAGACGCTGCGCAAGCGCGACGAGATGGAGCCGGTGGAGTTCGAGCAGGCGACGATCGCCTTCGAGGAGGCGCGTCAGGATATCGCCGACATGGAGGCCGAGCTCGGCAAGGCCCAGCTGACGTCGCCTTTCTCAGGCACGGTCGTCTCGCTGACGGCCAAAAAAGGCGATCTCGTCAAAGCGTATGATCCGATCGCGGTCATCGCCGATACGAGCAATCTGCTCATCACGATATCGGTGAGCAAAAGCGATCTGCCGAAGGTGGCGATCGGTATGCCGGTCAAGGTCGATATCAACAACGTCGGCCAGTTCACCGGCAAGGTGAAGCAGCTGCCGATCGCCCAAGCCGAGGATGGCGGAGGCAATAATCAGCCCGGAGGCGAGGGAGACAAGGATACGCCTGACAAGTATGTGATCCTCGAGCTCGACAAGAAGCCTGAGGGTCTGACTCGCGGTACGCCGCTGTCGGCGGTTATCACGATCAAGAAAAAGGAAAATGCCGTCGTGATCCCCCTTGCGGCGCTGCGCACGCTGGGCTCGCGGACCTATGTGCAGGTGGTCGACGAGCAGGGCAAGCGCGAGGTTGACGTAGCGATCGGCCAACAGACGTCTACTCAGGTGGAGATCCTCGAGGGACTGAAGCCAGGGCAGAAAGTCGTAGGTCGATAAGCTATGGGCATCCCGATGTTCCGCTTTTTGTTCCGCAAGATGTGGAACAACCGCTGGCTTACCGCCAGCACGCTGGTCGGTCTGATCATTGCGGTCGCTTTTGCCACGAGTATCCCGATGTATGCGGACGGCGCGCTCAAGCGGGTCGTCGCCAAGACGCTCGAGGAGAACAGCACCGGTCTGCCTGCAGGCTCGCTGCTCATGCGCTATCAGGCAGTGGGCGGACAGACGACCGACCCCGACCAATTGCAGGCCTTGTCGACGTATATCCATGACGATGTGCCTCAACTGATCGGCTTTGACTATCCGACCTTCGTGGAGTCGCTGGCGATCCGCAGCAGCGAGATCACACCGGAGGACCCGACCAAGGTCGATGCCAGCCGGGTGAGACAGATGTCGCTGCTGACGATGTCCGGCTTGCAGGACAAGGCGGAGCTGATGCAAGGCCGCTGGTACGTAGACGGGGCAGGCAGCGGCGAGGAGATCGAGGTCGTCGTCATGGAGGAGTCGCTCTACCGCAACGATATGCACATCGGCGATGTGTTCGAGTACCCGGTGCACGGCGGACTGAATCTGCGGCTCAAGCTGAAGATCGTCGGCGCCTACGCGCCGCTCGACCCTGCGGATCCGTACTGGTATCAGGGGCTGGAGGGGCTGATGAGCAGTCTGCACGTGAGCGAGGCGGCCTTCAAGGAACGGATGATGCAGCAGCAAAAAATCCCGGTCCACACCGCAAACTGGTATTACGCTTTTGATCTGAGCGAGATTCAGACGAGTCAGCTCGCACCGCTCAGCCGGACGCTCGAGCGGCTCAATATCGAACTCTATCAGAAGCTGGAAAATACGCGGGTCGAGATCTCCTTTGCTTCGACCTTGGAGCAGTTCAAGCAGCAGAGCTTGCAGCTGCAGACGATGCTCTTCACGCTGGCGGCTCCGATGATTGCGATGGTCTTCTACTTTATTGCGATGAATGCCAGGCAAGCGCTCGACAAGCAGCGCAGCGATATCGCCGTGCTGAGGAGTCGGGGGGCGGGGACGAGGCAGATCGTCGGCATCTATCTGGTCGAGAGTCTGCTGCTCGGCGCAGTAGCGCTTGTCATCGGCCCGATGCTCGGCTGGTTCATGGCCAAAAGCATCGGCTCCGCCAATGGCTTCCTGGAGTTCGTCGATCGCAAGTCGATCCCGGTCGGCTTCTCGACAGAGGCGATCATCGCTGGAGCAGGAGCCGTAGCGCTGGCGATCCTGGCGACGATTATCCCTGCGATCGTCTATGCGCGGGCATCCATCGTCGGCTACAAGCAACAGCTCGCCAGGAGCGATCGCGGACCGGTATGGCAGCGATGGTTTCTCGATGTGCTGTTGCTGGGCGTTGCAGGCTACGGCTGGTACCTGTTCCAGGAGCGACAGATGATCACGTTCCAGACCGGACTGACGACAGACCAGCTGAACGTGCAGCCGTTTCTGTTCTTCGTGCCGGCGATCTCGATCTTCGCGCTCGGACTGTTCTTCCTGCGGCTGTTCCCTTGGCTGCTGAAGCTGTTCGGCTGGCTCGGCCGCTCGCTGCTGCCGGTGCCGCTGTATCTGACTCTGACGCAGCTCTCGCGCTCGTCCAAGTCGTATTATCCGCTCATGATCCTGCTCATCCTGACGCTGGGCCTCGGTGTCTACAATGCCTCGGCGGCGCGGACGATCGATCTCAACTCAACCGAGCGGACCTTGTACAAATACGGTACCGACGTTATCGTCCAGACCGTCTGGCAGGGCGAAGCCGAGCTGCCGCCGCCAAACAGCGGAGGCGGCAACGGCGGTAATGGCGGAGGCGGCAACCCCGGTGGCGGAGGTAGCAACCCTGGTGGCGGTGGGGGCAACCCCGGCGGTGGAGGTGGCGGCGGACAGCAGCCGACCAAGATCATCTACACGAGTGAACCGCCCTTCGAAATCTTCCGCAATCTGGAAGGCGTAGAAGCGGCCGCACGAGTGCTGCAGACGAAGGCTAGCATCGTCGTCTCGGGACGCTCGATCGGCCAGGGCACGCTGATGGCGATCAACAACGATGATTTCGCCAAGGTGGCGTGGTTCCGCAACGATCTGTTCCCGACGCATCCGTTCCGTTATCTGAATGCGCTGGGCATCTATGACGAGAGCGCGGCGATCATCCCGTCGAATGTCGCCAAGAAGTACCAGCTCAAGGAAGGGGATCGCATCTCAGCGGGTCTGACGGATGGCATGGTTGAGTTCGTCGTCGTCGGCATCTTGCCGTACTGGCCGAGCCAATATCCCGAAGAGTCTCCGTTCATCATCGCCAATATCGACTATATCTATGATCAGGTACCGATGATTCCTTACGATGTGTGGCTGAAGATGAAGGATGGCGCATTGACGACGCCGATCATCCATGCCTTGCAAGAGCAAGGTGTCGAGTTGGCCTCGGTCAAGGATGTGCGTAAAGAGCTTGCAGCTCAAGCGAAGCATCCGACACGAGGCGGCGTATTCGGCATCCTGTCGCTTGGCTTCCTCGTCTCGATCCTGGTGTCGCTGGCTGGATACATCCTGTTCTGGTTCTTTAATCTGTCGGGACGGGTCGTACAGTTTGGCATCCTGCGGGCGATGGGCCTCTCGCGCAAGCAGCTGACAGGTATGATGCTGCTCGAGCAGGTGTTCACGGCAGGGCTGTCAATCGGACTAGGGATCCTCATCGGCAAGGTGACGAGTATATTGTTCCTGCCGTTCCTGCAGACGACCAGCAATGTCGCCGAATCGGTGCCGCCGTTCCGCGTCATCTTCGACAGTAAAGATACCATGTCCTTGTATATCGTAGTCGGCGTCATGATGCTGACCGGCGCGACGATGCTGTTCCTGCAGATTCGTCGTCTGCGCGTGCATCAGGCCGTCAAGATGGGAGAAGAGCGATGAGCAAGACAAAACCTGAGCATCCCGAGACCGAGACCGAATCGACTCCGATGATCCACTGTGAAGGGCTCGTCAAGATCTACAAAACCGACGAGCTCGAGGTTGTGGCCCTGCAGGGCCTCAACCTGACAGTGGAGAAGGGCGAGCTGATGGCGATCATCGGCAACAGCGGCAGCGGCAAATCGACGCTCCTCAACACGCTGGGCGGTCTTGATCGACCGTCGGCAGGCACCGTCAAGGTCGGGCCGTGGGATCTGCTGAAGATTACCGACGATCAGTTGGTCCATTACAAGCGCGATACCGTCGGCTTCATCTGGCAGAACAATGCCCGCAACCTGCTGCCCTACCTGTCGGCGCTGGAAAATGTGGAGATGCCGATGATGCTCTCCGGCAAGCTGGATCGGGCCTACGCCAAGCAACTGCTGGAGTGGGTCGGACTGAAGGAGCGTATGCACAACAAGCTTCATCAGCTCTCCGGCGGCGAGCAGCAGCGGGTAGCGATTGCGATCTCGCTGTCCAATAAACCGCAGCTATTGCTAGCCGATGAGCCGACGGGCTCCGTGGACAGCCGGACCTCAGATATGATTATGGATATTTTCCGCCGGATGAATCGCGAGCTGCAGGTCACTGTCGTCATCGTCACGCATGATCTGACGCTCGCCGGCAAGGTGGACCGGGTGGTCGCGATCCGCGACGGCTTGACGAGCACCGAGTTCATCAAGCGCAATCCCAATCTCGATCAGGCCTCGGAGAGTCAGGGCTGGGGCAAGCTGGGACTGCAGGGCGTGCATGAGGAGTATGTCGTCGTCGACCGCGTTGGCCGGCTGCAGCTCCCCAAGGATTATTTGCAACAGCTCAACATCAAAGATAAAGCATCGATGGAGTTCGATGGAGAGAAAATTATTATTCGTGCACCAAAATCATTGGAGGGGTAATAAAAGATGAGACAACAACCATGGCGCAAATGGATGTTCACAGGGTTATCGGTGGCAATGGTCGTGCCGATGCTCGCGGCGTGTACGGGAGACGGCGAAAGCTCAAGCGCGGAGAAGCGCGTGCTGCGGATCGGCGTGCTGTATGGCGGAGAGGACAACGAGCCTTGGTTCCGTCAACAATATACCGACATCTTCGAATTCAACAACGGCAACATCGAAATTCAGATCGTGCCTGCCATCGATTACAACTCGATGGCTTATCAAAGGTCAGGGGAACAGCAAAAGCAGCCGGACCCTTACGAGGAAATGCAAAAGCTGCTTAATGGCGACAATCCGGTCGATGTCGTGATGACCGAGTACAACATGCTGCGCCGTTTGGTGCTGGACAATTCGCTCAAGCAGCTCGATCCCCTCATGCAGGAGGACGGCTTTAATGTGGATGATTACGTGCCATCTGTCCTCAAGGGCATCAAGACGGCAGGCGAGGGCAACATCTACGCCCTGACGCCAACCTTTACATCATCCGCGTTATATTACAATAAAAAAATCTTCGCCGATGCCGGCGTAGAGCCGCCGACAGACGGCATGCAATGGCCGGATGCGTTTAACAAAGCCCGTCTGGTAACGAAGGGCGAAGGCGCAGAACGTACGTATGGCTTCATGATGAATCGTTGGGGCGGCGAGGGCTTCTATGATATGCAGACCTATGTGGAGCCGCTGCAGCTCCGCATGTTCGACGAGAAGGCGGAGAAGATGCTCGTCAACTCCGATCAGTGGGCGAATGCGTGGGAAACGATCTCGGCGCTGTATCGCGACAAGATCATCCCTAATCAGATGGAGCTGCAGAGCGCGATGAGTGAGAGCAGTATGGTGGAGGGACCCGTGAATCCCTTCTCGTATGATCCGTTCCTCAGCGGCAAGGTCGCAATGATGGTCGGCGACTACTATTATCTCAATGAGCTGAAGCGCGCGCAGCAAAGCGAGAGCAACATCGAAGGCTTCGAGATGATCGACTGGGATGTCGTCACCATGCCGGAGCATCCGGAGAAGCCGGGCGTCGGCAGCAGCATCTATCTGAGCGGGCTGATGGGGATCAACTCCAAGGCCCAAAACCCTGATGATGCCTGGGAATATGTCAAGTTCGTCAACAGCGAGGCGTGGGCGAAGCTGAGATCGCGCAGCGTCAACGAGATGGTCGCTCGCCAGGAGTTCCTGAAGCCGCGCGAGGGAATGGACTATAATCTGGCAGCCTTCTACACGATGGAGCCCGCTCAGTCGACGTCGGCGGAGTTGGAGGCGGCATACCGCAAGTATCCGAACATCTATGAAGTCATATCGCTTGGTCAGCCGCTGTTCCAAGAGGTTGTCGAGGACAAGAAGAGCACGAAGGAAGCGCTGGCCGAGTGGGAGACACAGGGCGATGCCAAGCTCCAGGAGATGAAGGCGAACGCCGCAGCGTCCGAAGAGGGTGGCTCTGATGATGCTGGAGGCGGCACCGCAACGGAAGTAGAGACTAAGGAAGAGACGACCGAGGCCGAGGCTACACCGGCTGGCTAATCGATCGCGAGTAGTATGCATACAGCGCTAAGAGAGCCTGCTGTCCCGGAAGGGATGGCGGGTTCTTGCGTTTTGGACCTTTTAAGAGAAACTTAAGCTATTAAGCATGAGAAAATTATGGAATATCTAATCTTTCCCTATCTTCTATACAATATAATGAATCCTGCGATACAGGGACATAGGGAGGTGGAGTGTGACACAAGATGGCTTGGCTGCGAAAAAAAGCTCCCTGACAAATCGACAGCACCGATTGTTGTCGACCGCGTTGGCTGGCTGATTATTATTCGTGCATTAAAATCATTGGAGGAGTAATAAAAGATGAGACAACAACCATGGCGTAAATGGATGTTCACAGGATTATCGGTGGCAATGGTCGTGCCGATGCTCGCGGCGTGTACGGGAGACGGCGAAAGCTCAAGCGCGGAGAAGCGTGTGCTGCGGATCGGCATGCTGTACGGCGGAGAGGATAATGAACCTTGGTTCCGGCAGCAATATACAGACCTCTTCGAATTCAACAACGGCAACATCGAGATCCAGATCGTGTCTGCCATCGATTACAACACGATGCGTTATCAAGGCTCAGAAGTGCAGCAAGAGCAGCCGGACCCGTATGAGGAAATGCAGAAGTTGCTCAACGGCGACAATCCGGTTGACATCGTCGTGACCGAATACAACATGCTAAATCGTCTTGTGCAGGAGAACTCGCTTAAGCAGCTCGACCCGCTCATGCAAGAGGACGGCTTCAACGTCGACGATTACGTGCCGTCGGTTATCAAGGGCATCCAGACGGCAGGCGAGGGCAATATTTACGCACTGACGCCAACCTTCACTTCAACGGCACTGTACTATAACAAAAAGATGTTCGCTGATGCCGGCGTAGAGCCGCCGACAGACGGCATGCAATGGTCGGATGCGTTTAATAAAGCCCGCCTGGTAGCGAAGGGCGAGGGAGCAGACCGCGTATATGGCTTCATGATGAACCGTTGGGGCGGCGACAGCTTCTGGGATCTGCAAACCTATATTGAGCCGCTGCAGCTTCGCATGTTCGACGAGAAGGCCGAGAAGATGCTCGTCAACTCCGATCAATGGGCGAATGCATGGGATACCATCTCGGGACTGTACCGGGACAAAATTTCGGCAACCCAGATGGACCTGCAGGGCGGAGTGAATGAGAGCGGTATGGTGGATGGGCCGATGAATCCTTTCTCACATGATCCCTTCCTCAGCGGCAAGGTCGCGATGATGATCGGCGACTACTATTACCTTGGTGAGCTGAGGCGCGCACAGCAAAGCGAGGGCAACGTCGAAGGCTTCGAGATGATCGACTGGGATGTCGTCACCATGCCGGAGCATCCCGAAAAGCCAGGCGTCGGCAGCAGCATCTATCTGAGCGGGCTGATGGGGATCAACACCAAGGCACAAAACCCAGACGACGCGTGGGAATATATTAAGTTCGTCAACAGCGAGGCGTGGGCAAAGCTGAGATCTCGCAGCGTCAACGAGATGGTCGCTCGCCAGGAGTTCCTGAAGCCGCGCGAGGGAATGGACTATAATGTGGCGGCCTTCTACACGATGGAGCCGGCTCAGCCGATAGACTTGCAGGAGGTATACCGCAAATATCCGGACATTTATGAAGTCACATCGCTTGCTCAACCGCTGTTCCAGGAGGTTGTCGAGGACAAGAAAAGCACGAAGGAAGCGCTGGCCGAGTGGGAGACTCAGGGCGACGCCAAGCTCCAGGAGTTGAAGTCGAAAGCGGCAGCCTCCGAAGAGGGCGGCTCAGACGGTGCTGGAGGCAATGCAACGGAAGGCGAGACTAAGGAAGAGCCGCAGGTCGAAGAGACACCAGTCGAAGAGACAACGGCCGGCTAATCGTTCTCAAGTCATGCAATTGTGTAGCGTTTAGATAGAGCCTGCTGTCCCGAGAGGGGTGGCAGGCTCTTCATGATGGCTTGAGAGTGGCGACGAGAACTCTCGTAAATCCGTCGGCACTCAAGATTGTGTGACCGTGCGCAGGCCGACATGCGGAGCAGGCAAGGGGCATCAGAGTCTCGCTAGCCCTGAAGTAAAAACGACTGGTACGCGGTCCATGAGCCGTTGGCGGTCTGATAGAGCAGATGAATACGGTCGACTCGGTCGGTGAAGTCAATCGTCTCCTGGCTGATACTGGCGCGCACATCGTGGAGCTCATCAGAGGACAGCTCCTGGCCAAGCGTCACATGGGGCGTGTAGACATAGGCAGGCCCGTCTTCTTCGAGCAGACCGCTGCACAGCCGCTCTTGCAGCGTAATGACAGGCTGAGGGTTCTCCAAAGCGAGATAGATCACATTGGTAACCGGATAGAAGGTGGACGTCCGGTCATAGTGTATCGTGAAGGGCGCATAGGTCGCGGTGACTGACTCGATGTGAGCGGTGATCATCGACAGCTCGACTTCGTCGACCTCCAGACCGGGCCGCAGCGTCAGATGCGGCTGGATGGCGCTATAGCGCGGGTCGAGCCGTTTGCGCCAGCTGTTGGCGAAGTCCTGGACGGCGCGGGATGGGAAGATGACGAGTCCGATGTGCATGGGTGGATACCTCCTGGGTAGCGTGGGCTGGATGATGGGCTACAGGCTCTGGTCAAGCATTGCTTGCATAGGAGCACGTACCCATTGCGAAGGCTGATTCGTCAGCCTCCTCTAAGACAAGTATGCCCAAAATGGCTTGAATCTGATAAGAATGGGCAGGCTAAAGTTAACAATTGTTGGAGGGATGAGCGGTGCGCTGGATCTATTGGGGACGGTTGTACGAGAGTAAATTCCAAGCCAGCTGTCTGGTGGAGCGGATGGAGAATGACTGGTGGCTGTATGGCTATCACAGTCCGAGGGAGGTCGAGATCTTCCGATCCCGTCGCGGCAGGTACGGGGTACGCTACATGCCTTAGGCAAGGCGAGGGGAGATCAGGCTTTGCCCGGACGGGCAAGGTCAGAAATCATCAAAAAAGGATTGACTTACCTCTTGGCCATGTAGTATATTATATCTTGTCGCCATTCGTAAATGATCCACATCTTGGGTACATCGCGGGGTGGAGCAGCTCGGTAGCTCGTCGGGCTCATAACCCGAAGGCCGCAGGTTCAAATCCTGCCCCCGCAACCAACCTTACATGACATGATGAATCCCTATATCTGGGGCCCTTAGCTCAGTTGGTTAGAGCGGTCGGCTCATAACCGATTGGTCGGGGGTTCGAGTCCCTCAGGGCCCACCATGCCGTGATCATTTATGACACCATGCCGGGGTGGCGGAATTGGCAGACGCACAGGACTTAAAATCCTGCGGTAGGTGACTACCGTACGGGTTCGACCCCCGTCCTCGGCACTTCATAGAAAGTCCTCAATCCCTTGGTACATAAGGGGTTTTTGTTTTTTCTAGGGGAGGAAATGGAGCGGCTAGGTTATCTGGAATGCGCTCCATTTTCGCTTTTGGGGACGGATTGGGGACAGAATAATTGTTTGATGGGGACTTCAATTTTTTCTTTGCCTGTGTGATAGACAAGAATGTCGTCTTTTGCTCGAACTAACTCTCTGGTCGCTTCAATATTGTCGTCAAAAGCTTGTATGATGGCCATATCGTCAACATATCGTACTTGGTTTTCAATACGTCCCTCCAGGATGCGGAGCTTAACAAAACGGTTTGGGTACAGTCTTCGAACTTCCTCCCATTTCATGTCTACACCTCCAACAGTTTATTTTTTCCTTCCATAACACCATTTTCATCTGAAACAAGCTATGAACAGCGGAATTGCAAGTTGTGTGCCTCCATTATCTTGCTAATATAACCTGGCTCTATATGCAGTCATACACCTATACAACGACCAACGTCAGCCGATCACATGATGAGCGGCTGACATTTTTTATTCTATTCCACAATCGTTGTCCCCACAAGGCCAACACTAATGCGCCCGAACTCTCGTAAACAGCCATCCGCCTGCAGCGAATAGAAGGTAAAGCAGGAGATTGTAGCCGACACCTAGCAGGAGGGAGTCGTTGAACAGCAGCGTTTGGAAAAAGGAGCTGACATAGACGCGCAACGAAGAAATCGCCGTTCCGAGCGGGATTGCCGTTAGGAGCAATGCTGACAACAGCCAGCCAACAGGACTGGAATAGCCGGAAGTTAGCATGCTCAGCAGCGCCATGGCCATCAAGTAAAAAGCTGTCTGGTAAAGGAGCGTTCCCAGGAAGCCGAAGTCGTTCCAGTGGAAGGCGTCGACCAGATCAACGACGTTGGCATAATTGTGGAAGACCTTCATTTGGATCAGGACCCACAGGGAGTTAATCAAAGCGACGAGCACTGCCCAGATGGCATAGACGCCATGCAGCCCCCAGAAAACCTGTTGACGGGTAGCCCCTAAATGAACCATGCGTTTGGTATAACTTAAAGGCAGCACGATGGCGATCAGCGGCAACAGAATAATGAGCATGTTCGTCTCCGACAGACGGGATACGTTGTTCTCCTCCGTGAGGGAAGTAATAATAAGTTCGGTCAGTCTGCCAAACACAATAATGACCAAGACGAACCAAATGTACATTTTGAGTTGTCGGTAAGTGGCTTTGAAATGCAGGGTCAAGGCGCCCAAATTAGAGACCCCCTTCAATTAAATACAAAAACAACTTCTGAAGACTAAGCGGTTCGATCGATAAGTCTAACTTACGGACATGCAGCATGTCGGCGTCGGTTAGAGGTTCGTAGATAGCAGCGAGCAATCCTCTGCCGTAAGCTTCCTGATAGATCACTCGCTTGCCTTCCGTAAAAGAGGCCATAGCCTCGGCATTTCCGCGTAGGAGATAGGCGGACTTGCGGATTTGCTCCATATGGTCCTGTAGCAGCAGGGTGCCCGACTCAAGGATGAAGATATGTTCCGCAACCGGAGCAATTTCGTCGATCAAGTGCGTGGACAGCAAAATCGTGCGCGGGTAATTAGCATAATCCTCCATGAGCGCCTTATAGAAGCGCTCCCTCATCAAAACGTCAAGCCCCAATACCGGTTCGTCGTATAAGGTTAGCGATGCCCGGCTTGCAAGCCCGATGATATTGCCAATGAGCGACTGTGTGCCGCTGGAGAACTGACGGATCTTTTTGTCCTGGTCGACCAGAAAGATGTTCAGCAGCTCACGGGCAAAGGTCCAATCCCACCGGGGATAGAAGGTAGCGGCGATTTGCAAAGCTTCCATCACTCGTGCTCCGCCAAAATGCCGAAATTGACTGCGAACATAACAAAAGTCCTCCGGATGCTCTCGTTTGCTCAACCTCTTTCCCTGAACCTCGATCGTGCCGGATTCGGCCGCGATTGCGCCTGCAATGGTGTCCAGCAAAGTTGTTTTGCCGGCGCCGTTTCGCCCAAGCAGGCCGTAAATCACATTTTCCTCCAACTGCAAATCCAAATGCTGCAATGCGGTGGTGGGCCCGTAGGACTTGGATAAATTGTAGCAAGCCAAAGCTATACTCACGGCTGTCCATCCTTTCTCAGTTGCTTGATCATCGCTATGATATCGTCGGTTGTCAGCCCCAGCTTATCGGCCTCGTTTAACAAATTGGACAGCATTTCCTTATGAAAACGATCTCTGCGCTTCTGTTGAATTTTCGCTTTTGCATCGGCGGCTACAAACATGCCAAGCCCTCTTTTTTTATACACAATTTCTTCATTGACGAGCAAGGCGATCCCTTTCACCACGGTTGCCGGATTGATCTGGAACATCTGGGAGAACTGTGCGACAGAGAGGATCTGCTCGTCCACGCAAAAGGTACCGTTCAAAATATCATCCTCAATGATATGGGCGACTTGCTGGAAAATCGGTAGATTATCATCAAAAGTAATGGTCATGGCTTCACCATTTCCTCTATTAGTATGTCACTCATCCAACATACCATAAGGGATGAAACAGCAATTGTCAATTCACATCTCCCAAAGCATGTATGTGTTGACACCTCGAAGATTGTGTATTACAGTATACTACATTAGTAACATACTAATACACAAACATACTTTAAGCAAGTGAATCCTCGTGAAGGCGAAGGAGCTTTCTTGAAGACAAGCGAAGGAGATGGAACATTGAATACACTGATTGAATTCAGAAATGTCACCAAAGAGTACAAAGTAGGGGAGTTGCCGATCAGAGCGCTCGACGGGATCGACTTTTCCATATCGGAAGGGGAGTTTGTCGTTGTGCTCGGGGCGAGCGGAGCAGGAAAAAGTACGATACTCAATCTATTAGGCGGAATGGACGTTGCTAGTTCAGGCCAGGTGGTTGTCGGGGGCCAGGAGATTACGAAACTGAATGAAAGGAAGTTAACTCGTTATCGCGGCGAAAAAGTTGGCTTCGTGTTTCAGTTCTATAACTTGATTCCAAACTTGAACGCACTGGAAAATGTCGAGTTTGCTGCCGAAGTATGCAAGGATCATCTCGATCCCAAGGAGATCTTGCACAAGGTGGGACTAAACGATCGACTCAAAAACTTCCCTTCCCAGCTCTCCGGCGGCGAGCAGCAGCGGGTGGCAATTGCCAGGGCGGTTGCCAAAAATCCGCTGCTCCTGCTTTGTGACGAACCTACTGGCGCGCTCGATTATAAGACCGGCAAGGATGTATTGAAGCTGTTGGAAGATCTGAACAAAGAAATGAAAACCTGTGTTGTTCTGGTGACGCATAATTCGGCGATTGCTCAGATGGCGGATAAAATCATCAAGGTAAAAAGCGGGAAAATCGAAAGCATTACCCTTAATGAAAGCAGACAAAGCGCCGAAAGGATCGAGTGGTAAGGATGAAGCTTTTATTCAAATTATTTCGGGATATTCGGCAGTCGGCGGGGCAGTTTCTTTCATTTGTATTGGTCGTTGCGGTGGGCGCGTTTTTTTATACGGGGTTGGCTACGCTAAGCAATAACTTGAGTGCGTATTCCGAGGCTTATTTCGAACAGCATAATCTAAGCGATCTGACGGTCTCGTACAGCAGAATCAATCCCGAGGATATCGCGCGGCTAAGCCAACTGGAAGGCATCGCTAAGCTGGAAGGGCGATACACCTTCGATGCAACCGAAGCTTTTGAAGGCTATAACGCTACGTTGAAGATCCACTCCATTCCCGCGAACCATGACATCAATATAATAGCGATGACAGAGGGCGAGTTGCCATCGAATCCATATGATATCGTATTGGATTCCCGCTATGCAGCTGAGCATCATTATATGGTTGGCGATGAAATCATTGTACGCGTCAATGAGAAGGAAGTGGCACTGACCATTAGCGGCCTGGGCGAAAATGTCGAGCATGCGAAAAAAAACGAAACGCAGGACCATAAAAACAAAGGCTTTGCTTATATGGGAGAAGCGATGATACCGGAGGTGGCAGGCGATTTCTTCTACAACGAGTTGCTGGTTGATGTTAAAGCCGGTTTCGATACGGACCAGATCGGAAATTCGATTGAAGAGCATTCACGATCTCTTCCTTATCTGGGACAAGAGAGCAAGGAACGGTCGTTCAGCTATTCCCGGCTGATGGCCACAATCCATAACAACGGGTTGATGAGTAAGGTAATTCCTCTCGTATTGTTCTTGATTGAAGCCATTATTCTGTTCCTGGCCATGTCCAGAATCATCGATTCACAGCGGAATCAAGTTGGCATCATGAAGGCTTTGGGCGTGAAAAACAGTAGCATTATGCTCCACTACATGGGCTATCCCGTGTTGGTCAGCATCATTGGGGCGATTGTGGGCTTTGTCATATCCGCAGTTGTATTTGTCCCCATTATCTCGGACTCGAATGCAAGGTCTTACTCACTGCCAGGTATTGAGTTTGCTCTGAGGTATGATCTGATGCTGCCGCCGATTCTCTTCTCCAGCGTGTTCGGGATGCTGGCTTGCTACTTAAGCGGTAGGAAACTGTTGCAAGAAAGGGCAGCTCAAGCCATGCGTCCCAAGCCGCCCAAATCAATGAAAGCTTTATTCATCGAAAGAATCCCCTGTCTGTGGGATCGACTGTCATACAAAGATAAGCTTATTATGCGAAACATCTTCTTGAACAAGAAAAAAGTGCTGGCTAGCTCGGTTGGCGTTATGGTTAGCACCGTACTCATCATTACAGCGTTCGGCACGCAATCAGCGTTGCAGAAGGTAGCGGGTCAGGTCGAACAGGTTTATACCTATGATCTCAGGGTGGATTATAAGTCGGGAGAAGCGATAGACGAACTGCAACTTCCGTCAGGTGTATTAAGCCATCACATGTTATCATCCATTCCTATTGAGATCAAAAAGGATAAGCAAGCTGAGCAAGCTACGCTGATCGTAACAGAAAAGGACAATCGTCTCATTCATTTTTATGACGATAAAGACAAATCCTTGCAACTGGAGGATCATGGCGTATTGGTACCTAAATCGTACGCCGACCATTATGGCATCGCGGAAGGCGATACGATAGAGATGGTGTTTACCGCGCCCGAGATGGGCAACAAATCAGTGGAGGTGAAGGTGCTAAAGATCTCAACTCAGTATTCGAGTCCATCCTTCTACATGACGCCAGAATATCTGGCAAGCTTTGGGCTTGCTTACAAGCCGACGTCGCTTTTGGTGGCGCTCGATCCTTCGGCGGAGTTAACGGAATTCAGAAGTTATTTCCAGCATGATCAAAGTGTAAATGGTATTTTTGATAAAGAGGATCTTCGCAAGGAAGCCCGATACATTTTGCAGCAAAATAACTTTGTCTTCGTCCTGTTTATTCTATGCGCCGTCGTTCTTTCTTTTGGAGCGATTTACACGATTTCATCGATTAACATATATGAGAGGAATCGTGAGCTTGCGACGCTTAAAGTGCTTGGATATGACAAGAACAAAATTAACCAGCTTATCTTTTTTGAAAATATCATCATAACGACATTGGCTGTATTGGTGGCTCTCCCGATCTGCGGCTATATCTATGGGCTGGTGGTACAAGCGTTATCGAGCACGCATCAGCAAATTCCGGATCAATTAAACCTCTTTATTGTAGGGCTATCCGTCCTTGTGGCATTTATGCTCACCATGATGGCCAACTTGCTGCTCAGACGAAAAGTGGCTGGCATCCATATGATTGAATCCTTGAAAGGGTGGGAGTAGTCACGCCGTTCGAAGAACCAATCAGAGACTCTAAGCCTAGCAAATGCGGGTTAGGGTCTCTTTTTCGTAATCCTTCAGAAAATTTTAGTATACTAAGGGAAGTACACTCGAATCTAAAGGATGTGAAACACATGACCCATTATATTAAACAGATCAGAGCCTTAGTCGGAACCCGCCCGATCATTATGGCAGGGGCCTGTGTAATTCTGCTGGATCCTGACGGCCGATTGTTGCTGCAACAGAGAACAGATAACGGCATGTGGGGGTTGCCCGGAGGCTCCATGGAGCCGGGGGAAGAGATGATAGAGGTTGCGAAGCGGGAGCTTTTGGAGGAGGTCGGATTAGAGGCGCTAACCTTAGAGCTGCTAGATCTATTTTCTGGGCCGGAATTGTATTATCGGTATCCGAATGGAGACGAAGTATATAACGTTGTTGCAGTCTATCTGTGCAAGGATTACCGGGGAACCCTTAGAGGCGACGGAGACGAGGTGCAGGATATTCAATTCTTTGAGCTGGATCAGCTGCCAAGTCAAATAAGCCCTCCAGACCGTCCCATCATATCAAGGTTTCTAAGAGATCAGTCGTAGCGCCATGAATTAAGTTGCCCTCATTCGCTAGTAGATGCTTCAAGGAGGCGATGATCCTGTTCGTAAGAGGCTTTAATCACTTGACGATCAATGTCCAAAATCTAGCTCGATCCTTGGATTTCTATACTCAAGTTCTTGGGATGACGGTTAGACATCGAGGAGCAACGGATGCCTATTTGGAGTGGGGAACGGCTTGGATCTGTTTGATAGAACAAAAAAACTACGCTGAGAATAAAGAAAGACAGTTGGGGGTCGACCATGTCGCTTTTTATATTGAAGAGGAGCACTTCCAGGATGCGGTTATGTTACTTCAAAAGAGCGAAGCTCGTATCGTAAGAGGCCCGGTTAAGAGAGGACTTGGTTGGTCGATCAACTTTTTGGATCCAGATGGTACACAACTGGAGTTGCACACATCAAACCTGGAAGAAAGAATGAAGGTATGGAAGTAAGGCGAGACGACCTCTAACGGGCGCCTGGACGGCGCTCCTCCTCCCGAAACCACGCGTTGATTTCCTCGCCGATGCGGTCGCCGCCGTTGCGCTGCCAGCCCGCTACGAAGGTGTCGAAGTAGGACAAAGGTTTCTTGCCGAAAATGATCTGTACGAAGGCTTCATGCTCGGTCTGGACCAGTTGATCCCAACGCTCCTTCATCGTAGCGGTCGGAGGGCCCTGATAGGCGTTAGCGAGCCGGTATGGCGCTTGCTCGATCAGGATCGGCTTGTCCAGCTCATGCACCATACTCTCCCAGCTCGAAGGAATCCGCGCGCCATCATAGATAAGCGTGTAGCCGCTCACATCGACATACCCGCCGGGGATGAGGCTGCGATCCGTCGTCGGCTTGCCGTCGATCTCGGTATAGTCGTAGTCCTTGGCCATGCCGTAGGCATAATGGTCCTTGCGCAGCCCCTGATGGTCGTAGAGGTAATTAATGTAGCGGAAAAAGGGCTCCGGATCCTTGATGTCCTTGTTGATTAATATTGCTCCATTGCTCGGCGGCGTGGACCAGTGCAGCGTTGTTCCCCCCGGCCCGGCAGGCAAAGGAATCGCTTGGAAGCGGGCCGCTGAGCCGGAGTCGTCCATCTCGGCCAGGGGCCAGTAGCGCATCCAGTTGGGTCCGATGACGATGCCGGCCTTGCCCTCGGTGAAGAGCCGCGCTGCGGTCTCTTCATCCTGCCAGATCGCCTCGTCGGAGAAGTAGCCGGCGTCCCTCCACTGCTTGATCTTCTCTAGCCCCTGACGGGTCTGCTCCTGGACGGAGCCATAGACGTAGGCTTGCCGAGGAGCCTGCGCCTCGTCCGCAGCATCGGGAGCAGCCGCATTCCACTGTCCCGGCAGGACGCCGTACATGCCGAACACCCAGCTAATATCCGCCATCCATGTATTGACCTGCCGTTGCAGGCTGACAGCGATGCCGTACGTATCGTGCAGACCATTGCCATCGGGGTCCTGATGCGTAAAAGCATCCAGTACCGTCTCCAGCTGCTCCAGATTCGTAGGGAGGCGCAGTCCGAGCCGCTCCAGCCAGTCGGTCCGAATCCACATCATCGGGTCGGAATTATACGCATAATCCAGAATCGGGATGGCGTAATGCTGGCCGTCCCGGGCGTACGGCGACCAGACGGCAGGGTCTTCGGCCATCGCGTTTTTCCAGACGGGGGAGGCATAGCGCTCGAACACCTCGTCGACTGGCATAAACCGTCCCGAATCGATCAGCTCATGGACGATGCTCGTCCGGACGGTGATGATGTCCGGCAGCTCTCGTTTGTTAATGAGCTGAAGCTTTAGCTTGGTCGTGAAGGTGGAATCGGGCGCGGTCCATAAGTAACGGATGTCTACGCCGAGCTGCTCCCGGACGAAGCGGGTATGGACATTATCCTCGATCGTTTCGCCATTCTTGAAGCTGAGGGACGGACGAAGACTGAATATGGTGGTCAAGGTCGCGGCGGTGTCCGGTTCAGCAACCTGAGGCTGCGGACGCGAGCTGTAGCAGCCGGATACTGTCAGCAGGACGAGAATACAACAGATCGCCGCGCTCGTCGTTTTGTTCATGGTGATTCCCCTCCATCTCCGATTGTAGCATGACCTGGGCCTTTGGCAAGCGACTCGCAGGGGCCGCCGCGTCAAGAAGTTAAGGAAACGATAGAAAAGCTAAATTGTAGTTATATTTTTGGTGCAGCCCCCGCTCGTATAATGAAATCTGACATCGGAGAAAGAGGAGTGGGGAAAGCATGAAAAAATGGACGGCGGCAGGACTCGCAGCTGCAATGCTGTGTGGAAGCCTCGGACCGGTTGCCCATGGGCAGCCGTTGGCGATGGCGCAAATGCCAGCATCCGCAATGGTAGCGCAACAGGCGGATAATCAGGCAGGAACAGTGGGCGCTTCAAAGCATTGGGCGGATGCTGCACTGTCGAAATGGAAGGAGGCGGGGGTATTCTCCGGCTACGAGGACGGCACGCTTCAGCCGGACAGACTGATCTCTAGAGCGGAGCTGGCCACGCTGCTGCAGCGCATCTTGGGTTTGTCCCGGGATTCGTCCACAGCAAGCGGAGCGGTGGAGTTCACCGATGTGGCCGCAACAGCTTGGTACTATGGCGCTGTTATGGAGGCCAGAGAAGCGGGCATTATCGAGGGCTATGAGGATGGCACCTTCCGGCCGGAGCAGACGGTGAGTCGGGAGGATGCGGCCGTCATGCTGGCCCGAGCGTTCCAACTGGCCGGACTTGGCGCGGATGGATCGGAGGGGAGCTCGGCTAAATTTACGGATGCGGGGCAGCTAAAGCCTTACGCCCGGGAAGTTGTAGACCTACTGGCAGCGTGGGGCGTGCTGAGCGGCTATGAGGATGGCTCGTTCCGACCGGAGCGGGGTATCAGCCGGGGAGAGGCGGCGACGATCCTGAACCGGGTCGGCGGGGAGCTGTATCATCAGGAGGGCACCTACGATACGGCAGAGACTCTCGCCCATGCTGTGATTAACACGCGAGATGTAGTCCTCCGTAACAAAACGGTGACAGGCAATCTGTTCCTGGCACAGGGCATCGGCGACGGCGACATCACGGTGGAGCAGAGCAAGGTGGCAGGGAATCTGTTGGCGCTTGGCAGTGAGCAAGGCGTGCGGCTGATCGATTCGACTGTCGAGCGGCTCGTGCTCCATCGCTCCGCAACGGTAGAGCTGTCTGAGACGACACAGGTGGAGGAGCTGGTGTTGGGAGGCCGTGCATCGGCAATTGTCATCGAGGGCAAGGGCAAGATTGCCCGTATATGGGCAACCGATAGTCGCATCACGGTGAACGGCCAAGTGTTGCAGCCAGGGGAGGAGTGGACCTGGTCAGGCAATGGGAAGCTGGAGAAGACGGCTGCCGGAGGCACAACCGAGGGCGAGGAGGGCACCGAGAACCAAGGGAGCACCGGGGGCAATGGAGGCACTGGAGGTGCCGGGGGAAGCTGGTCCGGCGGGGGAGCTGCGCCAGGCTCAGGCGGAACCGACCACGGCCAGTCCGGCGTGTGGCTGCCGGCAGCCACCCCGGGCGTCATCCCGGGCACAGTGAAGGTGTCCGCGCCAGTGGCGGAGGGACATGAGCTGGCAGTGCGGATCGGACATCGTCCGATCGCCGAGCCGACAGTCGGCGCTGTGTTCCAGAAGGACAGTCTCACCGTCTACCCTTACCGGGCAGGAGACGATATCTCCGGCGTTGATAGCGAGGTCAACAAATATTTGGGCATCTACGAGGTGGACAGCCAGGGTAATATCGTCCGCTTCCGCAGCGTAACCTTGACGGCATCGGCGATCCGGCCCGAGACCTGGAGAGCGGTATGGCAGGACGAATTCGACAGCGCTAACATCGACGCGTCCAAGTGGAATTTCGTACAAGGCGCCAATGGCTATGGCAATAACGAGCTGCAAAATTATACGAACCGGTCAGAAAATGCCCGGGTGGAGGACGGCAAGCTGGTCATCGAGGCGAGGGAGGACAACTATGAGGGCACTCGCTATTCCTCTGCCAAGCTGACGACTGAGGGCAAGGGCGCCTGGACGTACGGCAAGTACGAGATCCGCGCCAAGATGCCGTCAGGGCAAGGCATCTGGCCAGCGCTCTGGATGATGCCGTCGGACTCGAAGCTCTACTCCGCATGGCCTGCCAGCGGCGAGATCGATATTATGGAGCTGCTCGGTCACGAGCCAGGCAAGCTATACGGTACGTTGCACTTCGGCACTCCGCACCAGCAGTCCCAGGGCACCTATACGCTGCCGGACAACGGCTCGTTTGCGGACGATTACCATATATACGGCATCGAATGGGAGCCGGGAGAGGTGCGCTATTATGTAGACGGTATCCTCTACTACAAGGCGAACGACTGGTTCAGCAAGAGCAATCAGGAGGGCGGGAAGTATACGTACCCCGCGCCGTTTGATCGGGACTTCTTCCTGCAATTCAATGTCGCCGTCGGCGGCGACTGGCCGGGCGATCCGGATGCATCGACGGTCTTTCCCCAGCAGATGCGGATCGAGTATGTCCGCGTGTATGAGCGCGAAGGCGGCGTCTATCGCGAGCCAACGCTTCCTGCCGAGCCTGTCGTCAGGGAGCCGGCAGCCGACGGCAACTATATCGTCAACGGAGCGTTCGACGACAGCACAGCATCGTGGGCATTCCAGCCGTTCGCACCGCCCGAGGATCTGTTCGGCGGGGTGGGCAGCGTAAGCGTGGACCAAGGCGCGGTGAAGACGACGATCGAGCAGGAGGGACGTGAAACCTATGCCGTCCAGCTCGTACAGTCGGAGGTTCCGATCGCCAAGGATGCGACGTACCAGCTGTCGTTCGACGCCTGGTCGACCGGGGAGCGTACGATGGATGTAGCCATCTCCGGTCCGGACCGCAATTATGTACGGTACATGAAGGATCGGACCGTTGATCTGACGAGTCAGCCGCAAAACTTCCAGTTTACGTTTACCTCGGATGTGGACACCGATCCGAACGCCCGACTGGAGTTCAACATGGGCAAAGCGGGGACAGCGCCTGTCTGGATCGATCAGGTCAAGCTGATCAAGCTGGCGGGCCCGGACGAGAGCCACCAGCAAGCGCCGCTGCCGGACGGCAACCTGATCTATAACGGCTCCTTCGATCAGGGGACGGACCGGATGGGCTTCTGGTCGATCGGCGGTGCTGCGTCGGCAACGGCCCAGGCG
>NZ_BFBX01000065.1:126978-138312 GCF_003851045.1 Paenibacillus sp. 598K
CGGCCCAGGCGAGCGTCGGCAGCGCGCTGACGGAGCGCAAGCTAACCGTGCGTCCGGCGACAGCCGGGCAGCCGGAAGACCTGGTGCTCGCTCAGGGGAATCTGTCCTTGACGGCCGGCAAGCTGTACCTGCTCAGCTTTGACGCTGCTGTGTCTGGCGATGTCGCGCCGATCGAGGTGAACGTCGGCACCGCCGCGCAGCCTGCGCTCTATGCCGACCATTCCTTTACGATCGGGACGCAGATGAGCTCGCACTCGATGATGTTCACAGCTGGTACTGATGCGGCTGCGACCGCCGGACTGCTGCAGTTCAAGCTCGGATCGCTCGCGAGCGCTCTGACGCTGGACAACGTTGCGCTCAAGGAGATGAAGCCTCCGGTTGCAGTCGACGGCATCAAGCGCCTGGAGGCGGAGGACTTCTCGGCCATGCAAGGGGTGCAGAAGGGCGAGGACGGCTTAAGCGTAGGCTGGATCGATCCGGGGGACTGGATGCAGTATATCGTCGATGTGAAGCAAGCCGATACGTATACCATCTCCTACTTCGTGTCCTCCGGTTATGAGGGCGGCGGCTCCCTGATGCTGCTCTCCAAGCAGGGCAGCGTCTTCACCGGCGACTTGCCCGCAGGCGAGATCTCCCGGGCGGATGCGGATCGGGCGTATGAGATGGATGTCGCCAACACGGGAGGCTGGGGATCGTTTATGCTGGTGAACCAAGAGGTAGAGTTGGATGCAGGCATCCAAACGCTGCAGCTGTATGCGCCTCACGTCAATGTGGATTACATGATCCTGACGGCCCACAACCATTCTGGCGCAACGGGCAATTTGATCCGCAACGGCACCTTTGATACCGATACGGTCACCTTTGACGCCTATTCCACGGTTGACCGACCTATCGAGATGGGATTGGGGTCGATCGATGCGAGCAATAACTATCAGTACACCGATTTCCTGAACGGCAGCAAGCCGCGTTTTTGGCTCACCGGGGAGAAGCAGCAGTATCAATTCAGCTTTGAGATGACTCATCCGAGCGAGACGAACAGCAAGCTTGAATTCGATCTGGGCCAGTACGTGGTTGGCGATACCGTATACGACACGCCGGGGACACTGTATCTGGACAATATTCAGCTTCACAGTACCGTCGTCGATTAGTTTGGTGAAGTGGCAAGGCGAGACTATTTGTGGAGAGGTGACCAGCTCCTCGTACAACAAATTCGACGGAGCCGAGTACCGAACCACATTCAAGACGGGCTATGGCAAGTATGAGGTCAGCATGAAGCCGGCCAAAAATCCAGGCATTGTCTCCTCGTTCTTCATCTATACCGGGCCGTCGGACGGGACGCCTTGGGATGAGATCGACATTGAATTTTTGGGCAAGGACACGACCAAGGTGCAGTTCAACTACTTTACAAACGGCGTTGGCGGACACGAGAAAATCATCGATCTGGGCTTTGATGCGTCTCAAGGGTATCATACGTATGCCTTCGACTGGCAGCCGGGCTCGATCACCTGGTATGTAGATGGCGTACAGAAGCACAAGGCCACAACCAACATTCCGACCCATCCGGGTAAGATCATGATGAATCTGTGGAATGGCATCGGCGTGGACAGCTGGCTCGGAGCCTATAATGGCGCCAACCCGCTCTATGCTTATTACGATTGGGTCAAGTATACGAGCAACTAAACGAATCGGAGACGTTACCCCAAACCAGCCTGAAACCGGTGATTGAAACGGCAGGCTGGTTTTGGTCGTCCTGCCCTAAAGTCATCATGTTCAATCGATAACACGTAGCGTATAATGTTGCACAAGGTGATCATATGGAGCTTAAACCGTGGAGATGGAAGCCGAAAATAACCTTATCCATGAAATTCACCCTGATTTTGCTCGTGCTGCTCGGCATCGTCCTGGCCCTGAACAGCAACGTCTATCGCGTAAGTGTGAATGTCATCGAACAGGATGTGCAGGCTTCGTATTATGAGCAATTGCGTTTTTTTCAGTCTCAATTGGAAAACCAAATCGACAGCCTGGCGACCAATGTGCTGGAGATGGAAGAGGATACGACGGTAAAGCAATTCGTCAATACAACTGCCATGGAGGATCTCTACGACCGCAACAAGCTGCGTCTGGGGGTACTGGAGAAAATCAAGCTGCAGAGCGCGTCCTCCAATTGGATGATGGATATAAGCGTCTATGTGAAGTCTCGCCAGGAGGTGATCTCTACCCGGTCGGACACGACGTATAACCTAGCGGTAGAGACGAGCGAGAGCAACCCGGACGGCATGATCTGGAGCTATGAGCCGGGTACGCGCAATGCAGTCAGCAACTTCGTCATGCTCCGCGATGGAGCAGACTACAGGATCGAGGCGCGATTCTCGGCCTCCTATATCGCAGCTATGCTGGACGGTTTCCAGCAGGACCACCATCGCAATACGTTGCTGTATCATGCGGAGCAAGGGCTTATCGGTACGGGCGCCGAGCATTTCCAAGCCTGGCTGGAGTCGGCCGATCGGGGACCGCTGAACAAGCCGGACAGCCGGATATTGCTGCTGGCGGGCGAGAGAGTGCTGGTCAATTCATTTCCCGTGTCAGGTCTGGGCTGGACCATCGTCGATCTGGTGCCGCTTGGCGGCATCGTGCTGCCGATTGAGGAGAGCAGGCAGTCGTTTGTGATGAGCATCCTGGCGATGCTCATTTTGTGTATTGTGCTTACCGCTCTTATCTACAGACAAGTGCAAGCGCCGATCAATCAGTTAATCTTGCGGCTGCGGGATATCCGCGCGGGCAAGTTCTCCTCCCGACTTTCTTCAGCACGGAAGGACGAGTTCGAGGCGGTGTTCGCCGGTTTCAACGGAATGGCGGACCACATACAGGAGCTGATCGAGAAAGTATACGAGGAGAAGCTGCGCTCCAAGGAAGCGGAGCTGAAGCAGCTGCAATCGCAGATTAATCCCCATTTTCTCTATAATTGTCTGTTCTACATTAAAAATATGGCGAAGCTGGGCGCGGAAGAAGAGGTGGTCGCGATGGCGTTGAATCTGGGCGAGTACTATCGCTACACGACCCGGCTGGACAATCCGGTGGCGACGATCCGCGAGGAGGTCAAGCTGCTGCAAAGCTATCTGAATATCCAGACGATGCGCTCCAACCGGATTCGCTATGATATGGATATCAGCGAGCAGATGCTGGATATCCCGATCCCTCGTCTGTTCATTCAGCCTCTGGTGGAGAATGCGATCCTCCACGGTCTGGAGAAAACGGCGGAGGGAGGCCTCGTCCGCATCGCTTGCCGCTTGATTGCAGGTGGCTTCGAGATCGGTGTGGAGGACTCCGGTGCGGGTGTTCAGGCCGAAGGGTTGGAGCGGTTGAGAGCCAGCATGCATAAGCCTCTGTCGGAGGAGTCGGGTTGCGGAATATGGAATACGCATCAGCGGGTCGTCAAAATGTACGCCCCGGGCTCGGGCCTGGCGTTCGCGACTTCCGAGCTAGGCGGCTTGCAGGTCGTGATCCGTTGCCTGCTGCCGATGTCGCCTATTCATCCATATGGGAGGGAATGGAATGCTGAGTCTGTTGATCGTCGATGACGAGTCTGCGGTTGTGGATACGCTCGCCTATACGATTCCTTGGGAGCAGCTGGAGATTCTGACGGTCCACAAGGCGTATTCCGCGAAGGAAGCGATCGCGATCCTGTCGGAGCATGCCGTGGATCTCATGATCGCAGATATCTATATGCCCGGGATGTCGGGGATCGAGCTGGCCGAGTATGTGCAGCAGCATCATAGGCATATCCGGTGCGTGCTGCTGTCGGGCCATGCGGAGTTCGAGTATGCGAAGCAAGCGCTAACGTACGGGGTATCCGAATATTTGCTGAAGCCTGCCGGCGACGAAGAGATTATCCGGGTGATCCGTAAGCTGGTCGAGCAGATCCGCGAGGAATGGCAGGAGGTGGTGTCCCGCAGTCGGGTCGTCGATACGCTCCGCGAGAGTCTGCCGGTGCTGAAGGATAAGCTCTTGAACGAAATGCTGTCCGGCAAGCTGCCGGAGGAGGGCGCCGAGCACTTGCTGGAGCTCTATGATCTGCCGTTCCGGCCCGGCGACGACATCCGGCTGATGCTGATCCGCATGGAGGAGAGCCTGCCCGAGTACAACCAACGGGATTTTTTCCTGCTGGAGTATGCGATCCTTAATATTGCAACAGAGATGTTCGGAGATGCGTATGATCTGTGGACGTGCAAGGATGCGTACGATCATCTGGTGCTGCTCGTAAGAGGCAGGGGGGAGACGCTGGCGGGAGGAGGGGCTGAGGAGAAGCGGGCCGAGTCCAAAAAATTCGACCTACTGGCCTTGCAGCTCCAGCGCAATATCGGGGTGTTTTTGAAGCGGGTAGTGTCCATTATCGTAAGCAAGTGGGGCGTATTTCCCGGCGATATCGGGCCTATGTACCAACAGATGATCGGGCAAGTACGCGGCAGGTTGGCCAATGAGTCTGGTTGCTTCCTCCCGGGCGACCTGCCCGAGGAGCCGGCTGCCCATCAGCCGCTGCAGCCTTTGTACGAGACGCCTTCTCTTCAGCATCTGTTGGACAGCAAGCAATGGGGTGTATACCGGGAGAAGCTGAGTACGGTCATTGCTCTGATGAAGGACATGCCCCATCTGTCGGAGGAGTATGTCCGGGAGGCGTACACGGTCATCTCCGGTTCATTCTACTATTATGCGCACAGACATCATCAGCTGCTCAGCGATCTGGTGGGAGACGCGGGCGTGCTGGATCGTACGGTTCGTTCGGTGCAGCAGTTGGCCGAGTGGGCCGAATATATGCTGGACAAGATCGAAGGCAGCGATCAAGCGGAGCAGCGGAGCGCCAAGGAGAAGCTGACGATGCGCATCAAGGATTATGTGGCGCGGAATTTGGACACCGCCTCTCTCCAAACAATTGCCGACGCCGTATATCTGCATCCGGTCTATCTGTCCCGCCTGTACAAGGCGGAGACGGGCGAAGCCATCAGCGAGTATATCCATAAGCAGCGGATGGAGCGAGCGGCGCAACTGCTGCGGACGCCCACCATTCGGATCTACGAGATTTCCGAGAGCCTGGGGTACCGGAACGCTACCTATTTCAGCAAGGTGTTCCGGGAGCAGTACGGCATGAAGCCGCAGGACTTCCGGGATCAGGGGATGCCGGTGCCCAATACTACGACAGAATGGAAAAATTAAAATGAACCCAACGCTCTTTGAATTAGTCAATAAGGTAGCGGACGAAACGACGTTTTTGAACTTTCTCGACGCCTTGCGAAAAGACAAGCTTGCAAATGAGGAATGGGCCAACGAGACGATCGAGCTGTTCCTCGATGCAGCGGTTGAATGGGGGACGGCTTCGACCAATGGATTGCCGTATTATGAAAAGCCCGACAACCCTTGGCGGAGATGCGCACAGATTCTGTATATGGGGAAAGTTTATGAATGAGAGGTGGCTATGAAAACGATCCTTTACATGGTCAGGCACGCTGAATCGCCTTATTCCGATGGAACGGAAAGAACAAGGGGACTTACGGACAAAGGCTGGTTGGCCGTTGAGAAGGTAACAGAGGTCCTGATGGGCGAAGGCATCGACCGGATCGTCTCCAGTCCCTATGCCAGGGCGAGATTCACGGTTGAAGGCTTGGCCAAGCAATTAAACCTTGCTGTCGAAAGCTATGAAGACTTGAGGGAACGGCATTTTATGCGGGAAGATATTCGTCTCAGCAACGAGGAGTTCATGACGACCTTAATAAGCAAGTTTGATGATCTTGACTTCGCTTTCCCAGGCGGCGAGTCCAATCGGGAATGTCAGCGCAGGGCAGTTGATGTGCTGAATACGATTATCGCCGAAAGCAAGGGCAAGAAAATCGCTATCGGAACACATGGCAATGTCATGACGATGATGATGAAGCATTTTGATGCAAGCTACGGCTACGATTTTCTTAGCCAGACCTCAAAGCCTGACATCTACAAGCTGGTATTCGATGAGCAGGAGCTAGTAGAAGTGACAAGACTTTGGGAGGCGTGGCCAGATGCGAGATAGGGAGGATCTGCTGCCAAAGGACAAACATGATTTTGAAAGCGTAAACGAATTGAAGACATTGGACAAGGCGGAGCTTGTGTTGCTAGTCCCCGATCTGCTGGAATGGCTGCAAGACATCAACTGGCCGATAGCTAGAGAGGTAGCCAAGCTTCTGTTGACGGTTCCCCATGAAGCCGTGCCCTACGTAGAAGAGGTTCTTGCTGGTAAGGATGAACTGTGGAAAATAGGGTGTCTGGACTACTTGGTAATAGACTTGCCAGTCGATGCACAGGAAAGGTTAAGAGAACGACTAGAAATCATGGCTTATCAGCCTACTAAAGGCGAGCAGGAGGAAGAAATACACCTGTCGGCAAAAAATATACTGGATAAGCTTAAACAATCCAGTTGAATAGTCGAGAATGGATAAGCCAAATGTTAGAAAGGAGGCGCCGATGTACCTTTATCATTTTAGCGAAGAGCCTCAGATTGCTATGTTTCATCCTCGACCAAGGAGTGAAACATTGCCTCCCGCCGTTTGGGCTATCGACGACGAGCACGCCGCCAATTATTTCTTTCCTCGGGATTGCCCGCGAGTCATATTTAGAAAGTCCGACCAAATGAGTGAAGAGGATAAGCGGCATTTTTTTGGCGACACCAGCGCGGACACGATAATTACGGTGGAGAATGATTGGCTAGATCGTATCCTCAATGTCAAGCTCTACAAGTACACATTCGATAGCCATAGCTTTGAGATGGAAGATGAAATTGCAGGCTATTATATTTCGCAGGAGCCCGTGAAGCCTGTCAAAGTAGAGCCGTTAGAAAATGTGTTGCATGAGCTTGTAAAACGAAGTGTGGAGCTGAGGTTTACGCCAAATCTTCATCCGATCAGGGAAAGGGTTATTTCCTCAACGGTTGACGATTACTCGATTATTCGGTTCAGGAATGCAAAACAGTAGCCTGGCCGCCCGTAAGTATGAGAGCGCTACGTATTGGAGGTATAAAGATGAGTGTAAACCTTTATTTAGTAAGGCACGCATTAAAGAAAAAAGAAATCGGTGATGTGCCTATAACCCCGGAAGGGAGAAAGCAAGCCCAAGACACCGCACAGTATTTTAGCACGATCCCCGTCACAGCTATTGTATCCAGCCCTCTCCGAAGAGCTCAAGAAACCGCAGCAGCTATTGCAGAGAGAACCAATGCAACCGTAAACATTGATGCTCGTCTGAGAGAGCGGGCCAACTGGGGCGACGTGCCGGATCAAACCTTTCAGGAGTTTGTTGAACTATGGGATCGCTGTACACGGGACCCTGACTTCGTGCCGCCTGTAGGCGATTCTGCCAAAGTAGCGTGCGATAGAATGTCTTCCTTGTTAGCGGATTTAGTTCAGGAATATCCGGCAGGCAGTCATATCGTTATCGTTACGCATGGCGGATTAATTACGGATTATTTAGCAAATACATATGCGGAAGAAACCCTCAATCGATTCCATCCTCAGTTTAAAATCGAGCAAAGTCAAATCGTTTCTGAATGCTCGATTACCAAACTGAGTTATGAAAATGAGAACTATACGATTGAATATTTTGCTTCCGTCGAGCATTTAAAGTCGGGGCGCTAAAAAACTTGCCTAGTCACAAAACGTCCTATCGAGCCTGTGTCAGCTCCGAAATTAATTCGCTGTATTGCGGATAAAGAACGGACCACCGCTCCTTGCGCTCATGAACGGTGCGGCCTTCGAGCAGGTCTTCGACCACATCGAGGCACACATGCCAGCCAGCCAAATCCTTGGGCGAGTGGTCGGTGAGCTGGCGGATTTTTTCGATCAGGATGAGCTTGCAGCCGCCAGTCTCGGGGTACAGCTCGAAGCGCACCTGATCCTCGCCCCAAGTATATTCCAACACCTCCTGCCATCGCAGCTCCAATATTCTCAGCTCCTCGAAGGTGCCGTCTTGCATGTCGAACTTGATGAGACCGCCTTCCTGCAGCAGGTCGATCTCAAGTTCCGAAAACCAGCGCTTCAGCTTGTCATTCTCCGTCAGATAGGCCCACACTTTCGCTACCGGGTGCTGCAGATGCCGCTCGTATCGGGCGGTATAGCCTTCCGCAGTCTGTTGTAAAACGGCTAACATGGATATCCTCCTTTGGATGGGGATTAAGGTCCCCCGGATTCGTCTAATGCGCGCTCCAAGTCATCCAGCTTCGTGGACCAATATTGGCGGTAAGGCTCGAACCAGTGATCTACTGCCTGCAGCGGAAGCGGGTTCAAGCGATACAAATGCTGCTTGGCCTCCTTGCGGAGCGTCACCAGACCTGCTTCACGCAGGATGCGCAAATGCTTGGACACACCAGGCTGACTCAGCGGCATCAGTGCAACAAGCTCGCCTACGGAGCGTTCGCGCACACGCATCAAATCCAGCAGTTGACGACGGTTGGGTTCAGCCAACACTTCAAACAATTGATTTGTGTTCATGAATTCATATTACCGATTGGTTATATTTCTGTCAAGCTATATGTTGATGGAGGCATCCGCATGAACCTGATTCGTGTTTCCAAAAATAGCAACTCTTGTTATGATGAATACATCTCTACAACTTAAAATGGATGAAAGAAGATGATGATTTGAATAGAATCGCTCTTTTTTTCTCAGTCATGCTCATGATCGCAGCCTCTGGCTGTCATTCACCAGATAAGCCTGGTTCTGCATCAAGCGCCGACTGGGCCATTTACTTCGTGGTGTGGAACAACGATCTCTACGAGATATTGGATACCTCTATCGAATCGGAACAGATCGACAGCGAAATAGGGGAAGTCAAACAGTATTCGGATGTGGAAGCGATCTACGGCAACGGGTTCTCGAATCGCTATCCTGCCGGGACCAAGCTGTACAAAATCACGGACACGGAGCCGTCGGAGTATATTGCGATCCAAACCGAAGGGGCCTATGTCAAAGCCAAAAACAATGGCCGTTATGGTGGGAAATGATGGTCGATAGGGAGATCAAGATTGTGGATACCATGATTTATTTCGTAAGACACGCGGAGTCGCCATTCGTTGCAGGCATGGAGAGGGAAAGAGGATTGTCGGAGACGGGGAGGCATCATGCGATGCAGGTGAAGGATGTGCTGAGAATCGAAACGATCGATCATATCCTCTCCAGCCCCTATGAAAGAGCGATACAAACGGTCAAACCTCTCGCCGACGAACTGCAAAAAGATATCGTATCCTATGAAGACTTAAGAGAGCGCGAGCTGGGATCAATCGGCGAGATGCGGTTCGAGGCGGCCAAGCGCAAGCTATACGCTGACTTCGACTACCATTATGATGCCGGGGAGAGCAGCTTCAGAGCAAGAGAAAGAGCGGTACGCATCCTGGACAACATCCTGCAGGCTTATGAAGGCCAAGGCATCGTTATCGGGACCCATGGGGATATCATGACCTTGATGATGAGCCATTACGACGATCGATACGGTATTGCGTTTTGGGAATCCACGTCCATGCCGGATATATATCGGTTGGCTTTTCAAGGCAATCAGTTAAAGGACGTTAAACGACTATGGCAAAGCTCAACCGAAAGGAATGATTCGAATTGAAGTTCAAGGCCGTTTTTCTTGATTTCTATGGTACCTTGGTCCACGAAGACGATGAAATTATCCCGCTTATTTGCGAGCGCATCCGAGAAAATGCCAAATTGCAATGCACGGCAAAAGAAATCGGAGGCTACTGGTGGAAGGAGTTTTCAAGGATTTTTAGAGACAGCTACGGAGAAGCGTTCCAATCGCAACGGTCGCTTGGTATCCAGTCCTTGCAGACGACGATCGAACAGTACCAATCCAATTGTGAAGCAGAGGAGCTGATACAGAAGCAGTTTGCGCATTGGACAAAGCCTAAGCTATATTCCGATACCCTCCCGTTCATCGAGTCGCTGCGCGGGACGCCAGTGTACATCGTATCCAACATCGATGGCGCTGATATTGCGCAGGCGATAGCTTACCACCAGATCAAGGTTACAGATGTGCTGACAAGCGAGGATGTCCGGTCCTACAAGCCAAGACCCGAATTATTTCTGGAAGCGCTCAAGAGAAGCAAGCTTGATGCACATGAAGTGATCCATATCGGAGATTCGCTGCTAAGCGATGTGGCAGGCGCTCAGGCGCTCGGCATCCATGCGGTCTGGCTCAACCGTCTCAACAAAACCTTGCCGGAAGACATCCAGCCCGATTATATTGCTCACGACTTGAATGAAGTTCGAGCTTATCTAGGAAGGTAAACCATGTTCGAAAACTACAGCTTTGATCCAGGCACAGTTACGTATAATCCCTATCGGCTAAGTCCTGACGATATGACAGATATAAGTTGGTTATCCGAAGACATGCTACAAGTTCAATTTCCAGAAAATTATGTGCTCGACGTGGGCTGGTATGGCCGAGCAGCAACGCTCAAAGGTGTGTTCAGGATCTATATCGTACAAGACGGGAAATGGGAAGCTCCGTTATACAATGAAGAGTATAGATCTATATCTGAATTGTACGAGGGCATGGATATAGCTATTGCAAAAGTGAGAGCGTTGCTGCGCAGCTAGAGCTAGAGTGATTATCTTATATGGAGGGAGTAGAGAATGGCCTACACAAAAGCGGTTATAACCGATCCGTATTACGACCAGCCGAAATGGATGCCCAACGAAGTGAGGCGCAAGCCATACCTGTGCCTCTCATCCGAGGCAAGCAGTCAGGATGTCGAACTGTTTCTGACGCATCTGCTGGGCTACATGAACATTAGCGTTGACCATTCGATGGAACACTCCCTGCAAGAATTATTCGAGCAAGAGCATGTCGCCATTTCGGGTGGAGTTGCTTTCTTTGAGGATGAGCAAACCTATATTTTGCCGAGCTGTTGTTGCGGCTTGGAAGATTATCCAGAGATTGTGGCGACGATAGGCAATAAGCAAAGTCCATGGCTGGGCCACGATCCTTCGCCGGAACTAACCTACACTAACCATCAAGTCTATGTCTGGCCGGACGAGCCCACAGGCTCGGAGAGTCAAAGCAATTGTATCGCGTTCTCCTACGAGGAGCTTCAAGAGAGCCTGGCTACAACCTCGCAAGAGATCATCGGATTCATAGAAGGCCCTTTGGATCGTTGGATTCGTCAAGAGAATGCTGCTCTTGCCGAGACGATGAAAGAGAAAATGAAGCAGTGGATACTGAAATGATAGAGATTCGAGCCTAGCTACAGAAGTTTAGTGCTTCCGCAGATAGGAACGAATCTCTTTTTATTTATATTCTAGTACTCCGTACCGCAAG
>NZ_BFBX01000066.1 GCF_003851045.1 Paenibacillus sp. 598K
AAGGAATGGGCATAATCATGAAGGACTTCAAATCGACAAGGAGAGGAGAAACAATGATCACCACTCAGCTGAGTAAAATCGGAGATGTGTCAGCCAGATATGGGATATCAAGTCGAACGTTAAGGTACTACGAGGAGATCGGCTTACTCGCAAGCAGCAGGGAGCCCAATACGTCCAAACGGCTCTATAGTCCGGAGATGCTGACAAGACTGGAGCTGATCCTGCTATTGAAGCAATTAAGCTTCTCGGTCAAGGACATCGCAGAGGTGCTGTTGTCTGAAGACAGGTCCACGACGACCCGTGTGTTCGGTCGCAAGCTCAAGGAGGTACAGCGAGAGCTCGGCATGATGCAGTCTTTGCAGCAACTCCTCCAGCGATATGTGGACGTAATGCAAGCGGCAGGGCAGCCCCAGAGCCATGCCGGAGCCGAGTCGATTCGCCTGTTATTGGACGCTGCGCAAGCAATCTCTCTAGAGGTTGCTGAAGGTAATAGTGAGGACGAGATGAACACGGAAATGGAGGCTTCGAACGATATGGAGCAAACGGTTAAGCTGGCGGATGATCAGGTTCGATATCTCGAGCTCAAGCCGATGAAGGTCGCTTATTATCAGACGACTGCTGGACAACAACCGGAGGATGAAGCGTGGAACGTGTTGTATGCCTGGGTGAAGGACAACGAGCTGGACCAGAGCCCGGCGACCCGGTACTTCGGATTCAACAGCCCGGGAGAGCAAGGCGAGCATGGCTACGAGATGTGGGCTACGGTGCCAGAGGATGCGGAACCATCGGGCGAGGTGCGGATCAAGCAGGTAGAGGGCGGCTTATATGCCGTATCCAGTCTGTACGGACTCGATATCCCGGTGGCCTGGAAGCGGCTCAACGAGTGGGTTCAGAGCAGCAATTATCAACCCGGGGCGCATCAGTGGCTGGAGGAGCATTTTTTGTTCAACGGGGATATGATTGTGAATGAGACGTTCCAGTTGGATCTGTACTATCCCATCGCCGTGAAAAGCTAACGGAACATCGAGACGCATACAAGGGCCATCCTGAATAGGGTGGCCCTTATGGTATAATCACTCTAGCGTGTAATTAGAAGGGTGAGAGCCATGAGCGTAATACGGTTGGAGAACGTCACGAAGAAGTATGGAGAGTCCATGATCTTCCGCGATATTTATTTTCGAGTGATGCCAGGGGAACGGATCGGCCTCATCGGACGGAACGGTGCAGGCAAGTCGACGGTGTTCAAGCTCATCATGGGCAAAGAAGAGCCAACGTCCGGCAGAGTTGAGATCGATCCTCAGGTGAAAATCGGCTACTTCTCGCAATTCTCGGAACTAAGCGGAAGCCTGTCCGTCCAGCAAGAACTGGAGCTATGCTTCGAGCAGGTGGCCGGGATCGAACGAGAGCTGCAAGCGGTTGGAGATCAGCTGGGTTTGGGTACAGACGATAACGAGATGGAGCAGCTGCTAGCGAGGCAGGCTGAACTATTCGAGCAAATGGATCATCTCGATGGCTGGAACGTATCCGTCGAAATTAATACCGTGCTCACGAAGCTAGGCTTCAACGACAGGTCTCGCAATCAGCCGATCGATGAGTTGTCCGGGGGCTGGCGTAACCGCGCGGCGCTTGCGAAGATGCTCATTGAGCTGCCCGATGTCGTGCTGCTCGACGAGCCTACCAATTACTTGGACATCGAAGGCATCACTTGGCTGGAGCAGTGGTTGTATCGGTTCAAGGGAGCCATGATTTTGGTATCGCATGACCGGCAATTCATCGACAAGGTCGTCACGCGGACGATCGAGATCGAAAATTACCACTTCCAGCAATATGATGGCAACTACACCGAGTACGTCCGTAAGAAGAAGATGCGCAAGAAGGAGCTGGACCGCCAGTTCGAATGGGAGGAACAACTGCTGCTCATGGAGTCCGAGGCGATCGACGACCGTGCGAGCCGGAAGTCCGTGTCAAAGGACCGTCTTTCGCGGAAGCTGGCGGACAACAAGAAGCGGATCGAGCCGCATCCCGTCAACGTGCTGATTACCGATATTTACGAACGGCTGCGCTTCTCAGACAAGCTGTGCGAAGTGAAGAAGATCGGGCAGACCTATGAAGGCAGACAGATCTTCGAGGACGTCAGCTTTGATATTCAGAAGGAGGATCGCTTGGTGATCACGGGACCGAACGGAAGCGGGAAGTCCACGCTCATCAAGATCCTTACCGGGGCGGAGAAGCCGGAGTCCGGAGAGGTGATCTGGGAGAAGGGCGTTAGCTACGCTTACTTTAACCGGATGTGGGAGGAACTCGATCCCAAGGATACTGTCAGTCACGCGGTGAACACGTATGGACTGGGGCTGGACGCCCCGCGCAAAAAGGTGGCCAAATTCCTGGCTATGCTGCAATTCTCGGAAGCGGATCTGAGCAAAATGATTGGCAATCTGTCCGGCGGGCAGAAGGCTCGGGTGGCGCTTGCCAAGTGCCTGCTATCGGGAGCGGCGGTGATCGTCCTGGACGAGCCTACCAACCATCTGGACCTCACGAGCATTCAGGTTATGGAGCAAGCGCTCATCCATTTTCCCGGCGCCGTTATTACGGTCAGCCATGATCGCTTCTTCATCGATAAGATCGGCACGAAGATGTTAACCTTCGATCCGTTAACAGGCGTGACGGAGCAGAGTTTATAGAAGCGGCATGAGCCCAAAGAGCTAATGAAGTTGCTGTGAATTAGGGTCGCGGGAACGCATCCCCAAAAAGACACTGATGATTAAAATCTCAGTGTCTTTTTTAAAATACAAGAAAGTATATGATGCTTCTATCTACATTGACTTGTATTTCTCCGGAATGAAACTTATGACGCCACCAAAGGCCAGCGTAGCCGTTTCACCTTGAATTCTAAGAATCTATACGTTTCACCCGTATATCTGCTTACAATTCTCCGACAAAGCTCCTTACGACTCAGAGTTTTGCGAAGCAAAACTAGCTTCGTAAGCATGCGCTTAGGACGTCGAAGTCGTTTTTGCTTGGAGCGCTCTTATTTTATTTTGCCTTTCCGGTTGCGTGCAGCGTACATCCACACGGCGGCACCCGCGAGTACGGCGCTGATGCTAAACAAGATGGTCCAAATGACGCGCGAACTATTGCTTTCTACGGTTGCCAACTTGGACATGCCATCGGCAGCTACCGTCGCAGCCGTCACTCGCTCTTGCGGCGAGTTCTCCCCAGTGTCTACGCCACTGCCTTCAACGGGCGCTTCCAGGTCGGAATCAGGAACATCGTCGCTCGCATTCAACGGTTTGAGCGGAATCTCCTTGTCCTCGAGCCACTTCAGGTCTTCCGCTTTGTGTTCGATCTGCATGCCGGGTGAACAGAGCGGCTGCTCCCAACCATCGGCCGTCTTGTTCAGATACATCAAGTATTGCCCGCCCACCTCGCTCGGGGCAAAGCCAGCGCCCCAGGTGGCGCTTTCCAGCACGGACAATTGCCGGTCTTCAATCGTTTTGAAGCTGCGAAGTACGGTGACCTCGGCTTGATTGAGTTCTCCCTTGTTGCCAAACGGTTCTATGGCATCCACTTGACCGACAATAACGGCTTCATAACGTTCATAGGCTTCCTCCACAGTGAATCCCACGCAAGACAGCGCATGGGCGGTCGGCGCTCGCATGACCCCAAACCCGGACGCAAGCAGCGCAACCGACAACAAGGACAGCAGCGACAGACGACGAATTGATGTTCGCAAGGAATATCCCTCCCCTTTCCATCTTCAAACGAAAAGTATTCCCCAAATGTTGCGGTGAGATAGGTTAGACGCATAACAAATCACAAACAGCCCTCCGCCGAGGGCTGTGCTTCATTGGTATCAAAGGCTATGAGCCAAGCTGTTGGAGGTAGGGGAAGCTGCTCGCCTCGCTTCCCCTTATCGACTAAATCTCAAAATCAAGCGTACCCTTATCGCTCAATTCAAACGGGCCAGGCGTGACAGCGGCATCCGGTCGCTTGCTTCCGAAAAAGTCGGTGTCCAACTGATACGGCGTGCTGTCCGGCTCCTCATAGTTCATGTCGGCGTGATACGTCTTCCCGAGCAGGTCGGTCGTCACCCTCATGGCGGAGGCTCCCCGCAGCAGCTCGGGTGCTTCGACCTTAATCCGCACCTTGCCTTGCGCGGGATCAATCGCAATGGTTATGCCCTGCTCCGTATAGACCCTCGCATGGGATTCATGTCGACTTGGCGCTGCATCGTTAAGATAGACATTGCCGCCCATCGCTACCGGGAGAACGGCATTGCCGATAAAGAAATCCTTGGCGGCATCGCCAAGCGCCATAAGCTCCTCGTGGGTATATTCCCACCATCTCTTATCCTTGACGTCCGGATGTTGATCGTAGCCGCCCAGTCCGACAGCATGCAGATAGCACACGGAATCGTCCGGCACGCCATCCATGACCGTCTTCCCGTCCGCTCCGACGGTATCTCTCGGCTTCAGCGGAAGATGCTCAAAGAAGGTAATCGGAACAGGCTCCACAGACCCGCTATGATCCCCCAGGAAGATATTGTTGTAATATCGGTCATCGCCGCCAGTAATATTGGAGTACCCTGCCATGGCTGTCTCGTGCGGGAAGTGATACGGCGTAATCCGGGTAATCTCCGAACGAACGACAAATCGCCCGGCAAATAAATTATGAGCAAAGGCACCGCCTTGCGCCATATTCCTGAAATTCATGGGCGAGAGGAACAGATTATGATCGACCATATACGGACCGTGGCACACCTCGACGAAGAGGTCCTCAGACAGGTTGTCAAAAAAGACATTGCGGCTGATGCGGGTACCCTGCGCCTGCCAGTCCAGCCATAGCGAACGGTAACAGCTATAGATGATATTGTCATGGATCTGCGTATCCAGCGCGGCATGCAGCTTGATGCCCGCTACTTCGGCCCCGTGTCTGAGCCGTTTGTGGTGAATGTTGTAGATCCGGTTCTGATAGATGTGGCTGAAGGCGGCTCCCATATGACCTACTATCCCAGCTTGCTCGCAATCATGGATGACGTTGCCGCGAACGATGTGACTGCCGATCCGATCCTTATGCCAACCGGCGCGTAAGGCGCTTAGAATAACCTCCTGCTCGCGTTGCGTGCCGCCTTTGCTATGCTTCCCCGAGGATGGGGTGTGACCGGTACCGATCTCGGTGCCCAGGCTAATGCCGACGCATTTGGATTCGCGGATGACATTGTCCTCAATGATCCACCCCTTGCTCCAGTGCGGACCGATCAAGCCCTCCTGGTAGTCCGTAGGCGGTGCCCATTGAGGAGAGGCTTGACATAGGGTGAAGCCACTGACGGTAATATAGTCGCGTCCCGGCTTCTCGGGCCAGAAGCAATAAGGACGGACATTGATTTCTACATTTTCCTTGCGCGGATCTTTCCCGCCAAAGTTGGCCCAGATTTTGGTCGTCGTCGAACCCACCTCGGCATACCACGTTAACAGCGAATCCTCGGGATATTTGGCTTGGGGCCAAGCCTCCGGCTTATGAACCTTTTCTACGCTCTCGCATTCGTACAAAGACTTGCCATCCAGATAGACATCCCCGAGATGAATCGGGAAAGGCCCGTCGAACAACCAGTCTCCACTCAGCTCGACTTCAAAGGGGTTACGAACGGAAAACAGGCTATTGAGCACCTCGGTGCTCCAAACCTGGTCACCTTCAGACTGCCAGTCGGTGATCCGTTCCGCTCCGGTGATGACGACTTCCCCGTCTCCTGCGGATCGATAGACGATCCTATGCTCTGCGGTTCCTCCATTCGCCGGGTTCACCCATTCCCTATAGACGCCGGCATGCACAATAACGGTATCGCCAGCCATGGCCTGAGCCGCAGCGCGCGATATCGTGCGAAGGGGTTGATCCGCCGTTCCTTTGTGCTGATCATTCCCATGGACAGATACATGATATTCCATAACAATTATCCCTCTTCCCGCCTTAGAAGTGTGCTTCAACAGGTATGCAAAATTATTATTCCGATGGGGCGTACTTCTCCACATTCGGCTCGAATGTCGCCCCACTCGCCAGGTCCAGCTCCACGTGGGTGACTCCGCGACCGTCGGTCAGCACGATCATTCGCGACCCGACGAGGGGAACGCGTTCGGCGCTGGTACGCATGTGTGCCGAGACGACACGCGGAGCGCCGTCAAACGTATAACTCACCTCAACCTTGAACAGGGGGTCATTACGCATCCAAGAGTGGGTGAAGGTGACAGCGGTCAACGTTCCGGCGTACGACAAGCCCTCCACGCGCAGCCGCGCGATGTCAGCCTGACGCTGCCGGGCATGGGCGATAGAGCCGGGCAGCCGCAGCAGCGTGATGGCAGCCCAGAGGGCCAAGCAAGCTCCAACGACGGCGCCGAGCTCTCGCGGAATCGTCGGCGATGTCGCGATGGCCTCAAGGTCAAAGGGTCGCGACGGGTCGCTTGTCAGCATCCACAACAGGAGGGCTCCCGCGCCTGCTGCGAGGCCTCCTGTAACCGATAATGCCGCCAACCGGCCAGCCACTCGGGTCTGCCCAAACTGTTCCATCGCTCGCGAGTACAATGTGCCGGTCGTACTGATCGCGACCAAAAGCAGCAAAACAGCGACGCCCACTGTGACGGGATGCCCAAGGAGCCTGTTGATCGTCGCTGTCGGCGCCATACCGAGCAGGGCGCCGAACGGCACGGCGCCTGTCAGCGACCACAGTGCGCCGGCTGTGAGCAGCCACGGCATCAGCGGAGCCGCACGTCCGACGCGACGTCCCGGTCGGAGCATCGTCATCCGTCCGTTCCTATCTGTGGTCGAGAACAGTGGCAGCGCCTCGCTATCTTGTGGCTGCTCGTACTTCTGCTGACCCTCTGCAGCATCGCTCATTGGAGTTGCCCTCCCGAGGAAAATTTCTTACCTACATTTTACCACTCAAACGAAAGAAGGGAAGCGATTCGCTTCCCCTCGTCCGTTTTTCCTATGCGTCATTCTCTCTTACTTCTTATGGCTGATCCAGGTTTCACTGCCTTCGGACTTTTCGTAATCATGGCTGTTGGTAGCTTCCATAATATCGTAGTACGCCCAGTGCGTCTTGATCAGATCCGTATATTGATTGAGGGTAGCGGTATGGCTGTCTACATAGCCTTTATCCGCAACTCGCTCCAGCATACGATTGACCAGGCTTACGACTTCAGCACGGCTGATGGCGTTGCCAGGCTTGAAGGTTCCGTCTGGATAGCCTTGGATCCACCCTTTGGCAGCAGCAGAGGAGATGTACTCTGTTGCCCAGTAATCAGCTGGGACATCGGAGAACATGCCAGACTCGCCTGCGACTAGCTTATCGAAGCGAGAGGCAATGGCTGCAAACTCTGCACGGGTAATCTGTGCATCCGGCTTAAAGGTGCCGTCAGCGTAGCCCGTAATGATGCCGTATTGTTCCATATACCCGATCGCATCGGCATACCATCTCGTAGACTCCACATCAGTGAAGCGGGATGGATAGCGTCTGTCGACGTCCATCTTCTCGACCAGCAGTCGTGCGAACATGACTGTAACTTCTGCTCTTGTCATATTCTTCTGTGGACCGAAGGTCAAGTCAGGATAGCCTTGCATGTAAGCAAAATGATTGTCCTTGTCGAGAGCCGGTTTCCATTTTGCAGTCAAGGTCAGATTGGCGCTTACTTTGTCGGTGTCAAAATTCCACGCCGTGCCATCCGCCTTGTACCAGCCTTCAAACGTGTAACCGGCTCTGACCGGATCTGCCGGCTTCGTCAACCGCTCTCCGCTGGCAACCGATTGCGTTGTTGGTGCTTGCGTGCCTCCATCCACGTCAAAGGTGACCGTGAACGCAGTAGGTTGGCCAACGTATGGCGGGTACTGCGTTTGTGGAGGCGTGCTTGGGTTAGGATAAGCGATACCATAGACGGAGAAGTTCTTCACATACAAGGTTAGCGTCCAATTGGACGAATCCAGAGTGAGATATTCTCCATCCGTATTCGGAGTCGTGCGAATCACATTCACCGCATTTCCGTGATAGCGATAAACGGTATAGCTCGACTTGCCTTGCAGCTCCGTAGGGATCGGAATCATCACTTTGATGAGCCCGTTTGTTTTTTCGATAAGCCCTTCGGAATCCCAGTTCACCGTTTCAGTTAAGCGATAGAACTTTTCGATAATCATGTCCAGATAGAGCCCGATGGTCGTATTATTATTCCGCGCGCTCGTGCTGATTTGTCTGATCGCTTGTGCGATATCGACATCGTTCGTCGCTTCATTGACTTTCTCGATGATCATTTCAACCCGGGTGAACCCTGTATTGTTGTACTCGTTGAACAGGTAATCTACGGATTCCGGGTGCAGATTATCGATGACGATAGGCGGCGTGCCACTGCCTTGCAGCTTCAAGGCGCTGCTGGCATTGTACGGGAAGATGACGTTGCCAAGATCCACGACCTGCTGCTCTCCCCCGATGACCACCGCAATAATGGCTGTCTTCTCGCCTAGCGTGATCTTCAGGTTATACGTACCTCCCGGTACATCATGGATCGTAAAGCGGCCATTGGTATCGGTAGTCGCCGTTTCCCCGTATTGGGTGTTGCCCTTCACAATCTGAACGGTGGCTCCCTGAAGATTCACAGGAGGCGTACTATCGTCGATGACGGTGCCAATGACGATATAATTCCCGGTCGATGGTTCGGCTTGCCAAGTGGCGGTGTAATGGCGATCGCCTGTCGAGCCTTTTGCTATCGTTACAGTCAGCGTTGGCTCGGACAGTCCTGTCCCTGTCCATCCCGCAAAGGTATAGCCTGGTTTGGTCGGGTTAATCAAGGTAAAGTCTTCCGTCTCCACGGTATAGGTTACCGGATTCGATGGATCGCTCGTCCACGCGTCAAGCTCATACGTAATCGTGTAGGGCTCGGCTGCGAAGACAGCGGTATAGGTCGCTGCCGCGTACAGGCCCGAATCCTCCTTTTGCGGAACAAAGCTGACACTCGTGCTGACCGTTGCGCCGGTTGCGTCCTGCCATTCAACGAAGCGATAGCCCGGGTTGGCCGTTGCTACAGAGCCCGTTGCCGTACCACTCTCGGGATTCAATGATTCATAGGTCGGACTCACTGTGCCATAGTTCGCATGGTTGACGGCATATTGAATCGTCACATGATCGATCTCCGTCCACACGGCATAGAGCGTGACGGATTCATCGGTCTTGTCCCAGTCTTTCGCACTGCTCATGTCATCATTGTAATACTTCGTAGCATCGTTGCTGGTCTGGTCATAATATCCGAGGAATGTATATCCATCCCGACTCGGCGTTGTTGCAGCTGGCATCGGCTGATCGTAGGTTGTCGTTACGCTGCCGCTGCCGCCACTGCCGCCGTTGTCGTCCAACGTCACGATAGAAGTCAGGGCTGTCCATGTCGCTGTGTAGCTGCGATTACCGGTAGAGCCTGTAGTGATAGTGACCGTCGTCGTCGGCTCAGTCAACTCCGTGCCCGTCCAGCCGGCGAAGGTGTAGCCCACTCTCGTCGGATTGTTCAGCGTCAGGTCTGCGCTTGTTACCGTGTAGGTGGCAGGATTGGCGTCGATCACGCTGCCCCCATTCAGATTGTAGGTGATCGCGAAGTCGATCAATTTGAACTGTGCCGTATACGTCTCATCGCCGGTTACAGGCACGATGGTCTTATCCCAGCCGGTAAATTCATACCCTGGCTGCTCGGTAATGACCGGCGCCGTTGGCGTGGCTCCGTAGACAACTTGGGTCTCGGTAACGCCTGTCGTCGTTCCCTTAGTCGGGTCGATGACGAAGCTGATGTCATACTGGTTTCTGTCATAATAGATATCTATGACCGTGCTGCCGTCTGCGGCAATCGCTGCCTGCGAGAACTGCTTGGCAGTGAAGCCGTCATAGGTCTTCGCCTCTGCATTAGTCAGCTCACCAGTCGTGCCGCTCAGGCTCTCAACCACAGGAGCTGCGGTATACGTGCCGTTGATATCTGCCTGATGATGGTTAACCGTGTACGCTGTGTTGGTGTTCGGTGTCCATGTCGCTGTGAAGCTGCGATTACCTGTCGAACCCGTAGCGATGGTGACCGTCGTCGTCGGCTCAGTGAGCTCCGTGCCCGTCCAGCCGGCGAAGATGTAGCCCGCTCTAGTCGGGTTGTTCAGCGTCAGATCTGCGCTGGCTATCGTGTAGGTATCGGGATTAGCGTTGGCCACGCTGCCTCTGTCGAGATCATAGGTGATCGCGAAGTCGGTCAATTCGAACTGTGCCGTATACGTCTCATCGCCGGTTACAGGTACGATGGTCTTATCCCAGCCGGTGAACTCATACCCTGGAATATCCGTAATGCTCGGCGCCGTCGGCGTGGCTCCATAGACTACCTGCTTCTCGGTAGGGTCTGTCGTCGTCCCCTTAGTAGAGTCGATGACAAAGCTGATGTCGTACTGGATTCTGTCATAATAGATATCTATGACCGTGCTGCCGTCTGCGGCAATCGTTGCCTGCGAGAACTGCTTGGCAGTGAAGCCTTCATAGGCTTTCGCCTCTGCATTAGTCAATTCACCAGTCGTGCCGCTCAGGTTCTCAACTGCAGGGGCTGCGGTATAACTGCCGTCGATGGCCGCCTGATGATGGTTAACCGTATACGCTGTACCAGTGCTTGGAGTCCAGCTTGCGGTATAGCTTCTTGCACCAGTAGAGCCCGTAGGGATGGTGACCGTCATTGTCGGTTCGGTCAGATCCGTGCCTGTCCAGCCAGCGAAGGTGTAACCTACTTTCGTCGGGTTGTTCAACGTCAGTTCGCTGTCTACCGTATAGGTATCGGGATTGACGTTGGCCTCGCTGCCGCCGTCCAGATCGTAGGTGATCGGGTAGTCGGTCAATTCGAACTGTGCCGTATACGTCTCATCGCCGGTTACAGGTGCGATGGTCTTATCCCAGCCGATGAATTCGAACCCTGGCTGCTCGGTGATGCTCGGCGCCGTCGGCGTGGCTCCATAGACTACTTGCTTCTCGGTAGGGCCTGTCGTCGTACCCTTAGTAGAGTCGATGACGAAGCTGATGTCGTACTGGATTCTGTCATAATAGATATCTATGACCGTGCTGCCGTCTGCGGCAATCGTTGCCTGCGAGAACTGATTGGCAGTGAAGCCTTCATAGGCTTTCGCCTCGGCGTTGGTGAGCTCTCCAGTCGTACCGCTCAGGTTCTCAACTGTAGGAGCTGCGGTATACCCGCCGTCGATGGCTGCTTGATGATGGTTAACCGTGTACGCTGTGTTAGCGTTTGGCGTCCATGTGGCGTAGAGGTCCGTAGTTGCTGTGATCGCCGTCTGGAAGTCAAATGCCGTGCTGCCTCCGTCCGTGGTTACCCAGATGTTAAAGGTATATCCTTCCTTCGTCGGGGCTGTCGGCAAGGTTGCCTGTCCGCCAGCAAGAATCGTCTGTGCGGCAGGAACATCATATTTCTGTGTTCCATCATAGAAGGCCACGCTGTAAAAATTGATTTCTATGTTTGCGTTCGTATTCGAAAGCTGTACGCCAGTGTTTACATCGTTGACATAGATGTCATAAGTCCCGGGCGTCACGCCGCTAGACGAATGGACACCGCCATTTTCTGGAAGATCGTATCGGCTTGCGCCGTCTTTCCACAGCTCCACTGTTTGACCCGGATAGCTCGCTCCGTCGAGCTTCAAGGTCACGCTTGGTGTGAATGTATCCGTAACGGTCACCTCATCGCTGGTCGCGGCGGCCGGCGTAGTTAATCCTGTGCCGCTAACCGATGTGATGGTGGCCCCGTTGAAGTATTGGGTTCCTGCGGTTGCGCCAGACGGCACTGTAGCCTCATAGGTCAATACCGTCTGACCTTTTGCAGGCACAGAGCTGATCGTATAAGGGAATGTTGCGGTGCCTTTAGCAACGCCGTCTTCTGTGATACTGCCATTCACAAATGTAAGCTCGGCGGGTAAGTCATCGTTCACGATGACATTCGTAATCGGGTTGCCAGTCAGATTGGTAACCGTCATATGATAGACGATTTTTTCGCCTGCAGGCACCGAACTGGATGCCGGGGCGATCTCAATCTTCAGTTTTGGAGCAAGCTTGCCGTTGTTGCCTAGCTTGGTGACAAACGTACCATGAATATCGCCAAGCCATTCATTGGCGTATACCTCGGCAGCAGTGTTACTGATGTTACTGCTTTTCGCTTTGGGTGCCAATGTGTTGCCGCTGATAACTTTTGGTGTGCTTGAGATTACATTATTACTCACGCTAATGTTTTCATAATAATAAAGATTATCTACATTTGGTATAAAGCGCGCAGTTGCCGTTGCTTTGTTGTCCAGATAGGCGTTACTGTAGACCGTACCAGAATTGTAGGGAGCTGATAATCCCACCGTATAGGTAAGTTGCAGCGGGGGAAGATTGGCATTGGAATACTGGCCCGGTGTAGGATTTTGACGATCGCTGAACATAATCAGCGGCACTTCATCGGGACGAATGATCCATTTCATTTCCCGTGTGTCATTATTGTACTCGACCGTCGTGTCCATGCCCGCAAACTCATAGGTGGTCACTGCTCCGGATTCGGATTCGGGTTCAGTTTTTACTGTTCCTGTCAAAGTGCCCATGGTAGGGGCTGTTTTTAGCTTCATCCCTTCCCCTAACACATCAGTGAGGACAAGATTTAGCGGTTCACCAGCAGCATTGGTCTGTTCGAACGGGATAATTTTCTCCTTGGTAGCTGCCTCTACCAAAGCTGCCAGGTCGCCAAGCGCCTGGTCCACCTTGGTCAGTTCATTAGAGCCGATAAAATAAATATAATCGGTGGCATAGAGGTAGCCTGGCGTACCCCCGATACCATACTTATTATTGCCGTTCGGTGCGTTGTTTGTAAGGGTGTTAAGTTGGGTGCGTACATTGGAAAGAGCACCTGTCGAGGCAGATTCCAGTGTACTTGGCTTCAAAAGAGCCGTGGCCAGATTGTTGCCTTCGGCGAGACCAAAGGCCACATTAAACCATACGACATCCTTGCCGCCGCTATGCGAGCTGTATGCTGTCTTCAGCTCATCCTTTAGCTTTGCCGCACTCAGGATGGTCAGCGCCGCAATCTCAGCCGTACCGCTCGCACCGCTGCCCGCTCGTGTGTCTCCGTCTGGTGGACTGTTATACCAGTTCGTATAGGCATTGTTGGCTTCACCATCGGTGAGGAGCAGGACATAGGGTACCCGTTCCGTGTCTTGGCTGCTTGGTTGACGGGTTGTAATGTCAGCTTTTAGAGCATTGATCGCTGTATAAAGCCCCATTTGAGTGGCCGTACCGCCCGAGGTATTTATCGTTTGGGCGGTTGTGGTGCTCGTTGTTCCGTCCAACGATTTCTGGGTCACACCTGCCTTCTTGGTGATGGTCTGATTGTTGCTGGTGATATAGCGGTCCGTAACGGTGGCGCTATTGCCAGTATCAGGGGTAGAATAGGAGGCCAGCGGGAACAAGGTCCCGTAGTTGCCATTAGTAGCAAGACCATAGTAATAGATACCGATCCGATTTCTCGGATTGGCGGCCATAATAAGATCGATGCCTTTATTTACGGCATCCTTCATACTGGCAATACGCTCTTTCGTCATACTCTGCGACATATCCAATACCATCGCTACGTCCGCGGCGGCCTGTGCCCGCACAACGCCGGTAGACGTGCGAATGTATTCCTGGGCTAATGCCGACAGGGTGACGTCAAAATCTGTTCCGTTTACGGACACCGATTTGTCTGTCCAAATACGGCCGTCGTCATTCGCAGTGCCTAAGCTGGCAGGCCGTGCGGACGTCGATGGATCTGAGCTTAACTCCACGACGTAGTTGTTCAGGCCGTGCATTGGGGGGCTAGGCGCCGCCCACCCGTACGCGGGCAGCATCCCGCTCAGCATGGCGGCGATCAGCAGCCACACGCAAATGCGGTTCATCTTTCTGTTTTTCAACTTCACCAATTTTCCTCCTCTTATAATGTTAACTCTGTTCTTGCATTAGGCCTTTTAACCTACAAACGACATTCCCGGATAGTATAATCGACGGACCTCGACAGAATCTGAACAATTGGAGAAAAACGGAAAAGGGCCGCCCGATAAGGGTGGCCCTGAAGCGTGGTGAAACGGCTGCTACGCAATGGAGTCAGGAGCAGTCTGTCCGAAAACCTGCCTTTCCCTCCAACCTGTCTGCAGCTTATTATGAAGTTGCCCAAATCGTATATAATGCTTATATAGCGAGTCCATGGAATCGCACTTTATATGAAAATGAGGTGTAGACAATTGTTGTATCGGGTAGCCCTGTGCGACGACGAGGAGAAGCAACGGGAGCTTGTAAAGCAGATGCTGCTTGCCTTATCCGTCAAGACCAACCTCGAATTTGAATGCGAATGCTTCGCATCCGGGGAGCAGTTGATCGCTCATTACGACAACAACGAGCAGCCCTTCCACATTCTCATTCTCGATGTAGAGATGGGGGGGATCAACGGGATTCAGACAGCCCGGGCCATCCGGGATCGGAAGCATTTTGACGAACAAATTATTTTTCTGACCAGTTACCCGGACTATATGGTGGAGAGCTTCGACGTCATCACCTTCCAATACTTGATCAAGCCCATTTCGGAGCAGGTGCTGGAGGAGAAGATCGTCAAGCTATGTCGCTACTTTGAGGCACAGGACAAGAAATGGATGATTATCAAGTCGAATTATGAAGAAGTGGTGCTGCGCTACGACGATATTATCGGCATCGAAGCGGCCAAAAGCTTGACGATCAAGAGCAAGCTGAACTTCATCACCACAAGCCAAACGTATGAGAGCAGAGGCATCCTGTCCGAGTACGCAAGCGCGTTGAAGGAATTTCATTTCTTGCAGATTCATCGCTCTATTATTATCAACCTGAGTCATGTGAAGAAGTTCGCGAGCGGGGCAGTGCTCATGTCCAACGGCGCGGAGTTTCCCATTGGTCGCTCCAAGGTCAAGGAGGTCAAGGATTTCTACACCAAATTTATGATTATGAGGGCACCCTGATATGCTATCCTACAATTTGACGGTTGTCGCATGCGTCGCCTTGGCGATGTGCTTTCAGTGCGTGTTGTTTTTCAACTCGGTGCTGGACAAGTCCACGCGCAAGAAGAGCCGCTGGGTGTATATGCTCCTGTTCCTCGCGCTGGGCTTCGTCTATTTGACGGTCTACATCACGTCGTTTGTGTCCTCTATTCTGGCCTTTGCGATGGTATTCAGTTTGGCCCAGGCGTATCGGGTCCCCTGGCGGACCAAAATTATCTATACGATTGTCTACGTGGTGCTGATGACGATCGTGAACTTTATTTCCCTATATGTGGTGTATGCGATCGATGAGGTCGATCTAAACGTGGTGAACCCGGTTAACGGGGACGCACAGTATCAAATGTCGATTACGAGGGCCACCCTGTTTACTTGTACCCTCATGTTCGTGGTTATCCAGATGATCCGACTGCTGGTTAAACGCAGGAGCTACTCAATCGATCTGCGGTACTATCTTATTTTTTTGATTGTGCCGATCATGAGCATCTATCAGCTTCAGCTGCTGTCTTCCTATAGCTCCCAAAATATTCATTTTTTCATAAGCGGCATCGGCTTCCTCGTCTTGAATGTGGGCGTCGTGTATGTGTTCGATCATATCATCGACAAGTTCCAGGTGATGCATGAGAACATGCAATTGCAGCGTCAGATGGACTATCAGGATGCCAATTACGAAAAAACGGTGCACAGCTTCAAGTCGATCAAACGAATCATCCATGATACGAACCAGCATTTCCTCTACATCGACGAATGCATCAACCGCAATGAGCTCGAGGCGGCAAGAGAGCATATCAAGGTGACCTTGGACAAGGTGGAGGACGCCTATGAGCGGGTCAATACGGGCAATCTGGTGGTCGATGCGCTGGTCACGAATACGCTCAACATAGGACAAGCCAATGGCATACGAATCGACACGCAGCTAAGCTTGTATTCGAAGGATATCGATATGGATCGCTATGATCTGTGCGTCGCGCTGGGCAATATGCTGGATAACGCCGTCGAGGCGTCCAAGAAGGTCAAGCTTGCGGAGGATCGTTATATCCGGATCAAGATCCATTCCGACGCATCGACGCTTATGATCCATATTCTCAATCATATTGGGAGTGCGGCAGTCGCCCTGCACAGCCAGAAGCCCAACCCCGAATTTCACGGCATCGGCCTGACGAATATCTCCAACATATGCAATAAGTACGGCGGGAACATGACCCTGGAGGTCAAACAAAACCAATTTCATAACATGGCAGTCATCCCCCTGCTGAACAATCCCTAGACATCCTGTCGTTTAGGGATTGTTTTTTTCGTTTCAGGGCGATTTTGTTCAGACGGCTCCGGTTAGGCGTAAGATGTGTTCATCGACAAAAATACCGTACAGAAATGAGGAGTTACGATGTTCAAGAAACTGATCATAGTAGGTGTCTCTGCTACGCTTGCGCTGTTACCGCTGAGTCAGGCTTTTGCGCAGGAGAAGCCGCCCTCGTACGAGGCGATGGCGCAACGGATGGCATCGGAGCTGATCGCCAATTACGGGGTGAGTGCCGTGCAGTACGCCATTATGGACGAAGGCTCGATCGTATTGTCGGGCAGTGCGGGCGTGCATGACCGGGCTACGAATCAGCCGGTTGCCAAGGATACGATGTTCGCGATCGGGTCGGTCAGCAAGATGCATGTCTCTGCTGCGACGATGATGCTGGCGGATGCCAAGCTGATCGATATCGATCAGCCGCTGGTCGCCTACATCAAGGAATTCAAAATGGCAGACGAGCGCTACAAGGATATTACGCCGCGGATGTTGATGAATCACTCTTCCGGTCTCTACGGTACGCATTACGGGAATAGCATGCTGTTCGACGATAACGACACGGAAAACCACGATCAATTGCTGACCCGGTTGCAATCGGAGCATCTGAAAGCCGAACCGGGCGAATTCTCCGTCTATTGCAACGACGGGTTTCAATTGCTGGAGCTGCTGGTCGAGCGGGTGAGCGGCATCAGCTACAGCGAATTTGTCGAGAAGCGTATCAACGAGCCGCTGCAATTAACCTCGACCAAAACACCGCTCGACGATTTTGATCGAGAACGGCTTGCCAAAACGTACTTTCCGACGATGGAGCATGCCTTGCCAGTAGAAAACCCCAATGTGATCGGTGCTGGCGGCTTGTACTCGACGGCGGAAGAGCTGACCAAGTTTGCGGAGGTGCTGATCGGCAACCGCCCCGATGTATTGTCGGAGCAGTCGGTCAAGGCGATGCAGCAAGCTGAGTACAGAAATGGGGTATGGATCTCCGATGAGCCGAGCAATTATGGCTACGGATTGGGCTGGGATGCCATTCGTCTGGTGCCGTTTGCGAACTATGGCATCACGGCCATGAGCAAAGGGGGCGATACGATGTTGTATCACGCCGACCTGACGACCGTGCCCGACCAGGATATCTCGATCGCAGTGATCACCTCGGGCGGTAGCTCGATCTTTAACAGTATCTTCACCAACAATGTACTGCTGGACTATCTGCAGTACAAAGACATCATCCAGGATACGCCGCAGCAGGCAACCTTTAAACCGGCGGCGAAGGTCGATCTCCCTGCGGGTATGCGAGCGTACGAAGGGTTATACGGCATGGTGGGCGAGACCGTCCATATCGAGATGAAGAACAGCGAGATCCGCTTGCCTGTGCTGCTCGGCGGACTCATCCCCGAACAGACGTATAGCTATACGGGCGATGGACAATTCACAAGCAGCGATGGCAGGTTAACGGCTAGCTTCGTCGACGAGAGCAATGGCAAAACCTATCTCAAGCTAGACGCAAACCTGGACTTACCGGGGCTCGGCGGTTTGAATATGATTACCTACGCATTTCAAAAACTGGACAAGAACCCGGTCCCGGCCGCCATGAAAAAAGTGTGGGAAGAACGAAACGGTAAAAATTACTACGCTGTGGATGAGAAGATCACATCGTTGTTCTATCTGGCGCTGGATGTCCTAACCAAAAACATCGCCGTTGATATGGACTATGGCTATGCTACCGGCACCCGAATCGTGGATGCCAATCAAGCGGTCAATGCAGCCCAAATCCCGATGATGAACGGAAGAGATGCCTTCGATCTGAATTTTCACCAAGAGGGGCAAACGGAATATCTGACGATCGACGGATTCGCCTATATCGATGGAGATGCGGTGAAGCCCATCTATGCAGGGAAGACGTCGATTGCGACGATCCAGTCGGACGGTCATGCCGTCTGGTACAAGATCGACGCCAAGGCAGCTAACAAAACGATGACTGTGCAGGTTCCCGAAGGCGGAGGATTTGCCGTCTATGATGCGAATGGCCTCCCCGTCAATCTCTCGATTGTGAGCAAAACCAACACCGTCGCGTTGCCGGAAGGCGGACGGATTGTGTTTGGCGGGCCTGCAGGGACCGTATTCAAGATTGGATTGGAATAAGCCGCGCTGACGCAGCGAGATACGCTAAAAAAAAGGAATTCTTGCCTATCCAGAGGCGGAATTCCTTTTGTTTGACTTTCCATACTCGCTCGTGGCGGAATTCAGGATCGTTGGTCTCTCCATTTGGGGTAAGATATGATATGATGGAACTTGCCGAATAACAAATGAGGAGTGGTATTCTGAGAAAAAAACAACCGATGTCCTTTGACGATCTGCTGAAGGATCTGCAAGGCCAAAAAACGATTCAAGACGACCCTAGTCAGCCTTCCTTGGAAAAGCTTTTCCCTGCATCCTTTATGAGAAAGCATTCCAAATTCAGCAGCTTCCAGGAGCTTCAGGAAAAAGGCAACTTCCAGGCGGATACGCTGCAAGACATGGATAAAATAGCCGGCGAGCTTTTAGATCGTCATATTGACCGGGAGACGGATTTTCCGGATTGGCAGACGATGCTGGATACGGCAAAACGGGAGTTCGAGAGCGGCAAATAGCCGGTCTAGGATTGGAACGAGAGACGCTGGGAACATCCCGAGCGTCTTTTTTCTTTCTCATCTGCAAATCGCAACGTATAGCACGTCTGTATATCCGGGGAGAATTGCTTATTGGCAGACCAATGTCTCCAAGATCGACGATATCTACAACAAAGCCATCGTCGGCGGCACCTCCTTCACCATTGAGCAGGCCTACGCCGAGGCGCTGGAACTGTGGAACCGCTCCGGTGGCGAGCAACTGGAAGCATTCTATGCGCAGTGGTACGATGAGAACAAGGACACGGCGTTCCTTGCGAAGGATATGTGGCAATTTGTAAAGGAGGACTAGTCCCATGATGATGTACACAGATACCGACCGTGGCCGGCCGATGGCCAAGGATCCGGCGGTCGTGAAGCACCAGGGCAGATACTACATGTATTACTCGGTACCACCTCATCTCGATCCAGACCGGGCGCCAGCGGGCTGGGGCATCGGCATCGCGGTTAGCGACGATCTGGTGACTTGGCAGAAGGTGGGCGAAGTGCCACAGGAGCAGGAATGTGAACGCAACGGCTTCTGCGCGCCTGGCGTCATCTCGCTGGGAGGCAGCGTTCATCTCTTCTACCAGACTTACGGTAATGGTCCGAAGGATGCGATCTGCCATGCGGTCTCGGAGGATGGACTGACATTCCGCAAGAACGCGTCCAACCCCGTCTTCCGCCCGACCGGCGAGTGGAACAACGGCCGCGCCATCGATGCCGATGTGGTCGCTTATCGCGGTCAGCTGTGGATGTACTTCGCGACCCGCGATCCGCTAGGGGAGATTCAGATGCAGGGCGTGGCAACGGCGGAGCTGGACTCGGATTTTGGCCGGGATGCCTGGACGCAGCGATGCGATGCGTCGATCTTGAAGCCGGAGCTGCCTTGGGAGGAGCAGTGTATTGAAGCTGCAGCGCTCGTAGAGCGGGAAGGACAGCTGTACATGTTCTACGCAGGGGCGTACAACAACCGGCCGCAGCAGATCGGCTGCGCTGTGAGTGGGGACGGAATCGCATGGACTCGGCTCTTCGAGGAGCCGCTCCTGCGCAATGGAGAACCCGGCAGCTGGAACGCCAGCGAATCGGGCCATCCGTTCCTGTTCCGGGACGAAGACGACCGGACGTATCTTTTTTACCAGGGGAATAACGATCTGGGTAAGAGCTGGTACTTGTCCATGCAGGAAATTGGCTGGCGGGAGGGCTTGCCTTATCTGGTGGTAATGGAAGGGTCGTAGCACACAGCAAAAACACAGCAGATGAAGGGGAGCCATTCGGTTCCCTTCGTCTGCTTTTTAGGGGCAGGAGGGCTGCGTTATGATGAATCGAAAAAAGATAGGCGTTCTGATGGTTGTTTACTTACTTGCTGTTGGTATCTTGGGTCGTACGCTCTTTGACATTCCTAACGGAAAGTATCTCGGCATTCTAAATATCGCCGATTTCTACGCGACAAGTTGCTTAGCCGTCCTTGCGTGTGCATTATTCATTTACTTCTTCTCAAAGGGCAGTCCAATCAAAAAGATCATGTATTTATTTGTAGCTTCCATTATAATATTCGCGGGTTTTGTCGTTTATTTTTACACTAGCCTGCCAGCCTATACTTACGAAGAAGCAGCCACCAAGGTGGAGGCATTTGAAAGGGGATCTGGAAAATCTGTTCAAGTACAGATTCCGGAGCATAGGGAAGATAAACTTGGTGTCGGAAGTCCAACTTACTTAAAAATCACACACTACACCTATTACATTTATTTGAATGTGGATGGAGAGCCGGTTACCTATCGTTTTAACCCTCTAGACGGTGAATTCGAACACGCGGAACGTCGTTTGATGGATTGAAAATCCAGAGGTCATACGGTCCATTCAGCTTCACTTGACCGGTGTTATTTTTATATCGATCAGAGTATCCAAATTAATTTCGATCTTTATCTCATCATGTTCGTTCATCGCAAGTAATGTTCGATCTTCTATCCGCAAAGTCTTGATAGGGTTGGTCTGACTAAAAAAGATCGCCCAAAGCAAATCGTCGTTTGCGTCCGAGCATGCGATAAAGCCTTCATTTCCCATCTGCCCGTCGCCGCCATAGATTTTACCGCCGCGATAGTCAATACTCGTCCATGCATCGACGAGGGTCCAAATATCATTGTCGTATTTCAAAAGGCTTTCAATGGTTGTGTCGCATAGGGGAGAACAGCTAATTGTACTCTCCTGGTTGTTAGGGTTGTAATAGCTCCGGATGCTTAACATGATCAGGTTACCATCGGCAAAAGCAATGCAATCGATCCCGGGCAGCTCGCGCTTAGCAGACCAGTGGTCCGTAATTAAGGTATTCATCGTATCCCTCCATTAAACGATAGTCATCCGACAAATCCGGGAAATCTGATGGTTGATCATGGCCGACTCAGCATTTAGGATTACATCATACAACATCGTGTCGGATAGTCAAGTATGATGGTTCACACACTAAATGGGGTGATGAGATGTCAGGACAACGAAGTCGGATTTTAATTTTTGGCGCTGGCGTAATCGGGAGCACATGTGCCATTAAGCTGATGGAGGCGGGACTGGACGTGACGATGCTCGCACGATCAGAGCGATACCGATCCTTGAAGGACAACGGTCTGCAATATAGCGACAAGGGCAAGATTCGATCCATTCCCATTAAGGTCATCGATACGCTCGAGCCTGAGGATCGGTATGATTATATTCTGGTTACCGTACGTTACGATGGGGCCGAATCGGCGTTGTTGGCGCTAAAGGATAACCACAGTCCCAACATCGTCACGATGATCAGCAATGTCAAAGGATTTGCACCGTGGCAAGCGATCGTCGGAGAGCGTCTGTTGCCAGCCTTCCCGGGCGTTGGCGGACAGATCAAGGACGGGGTGCTGTATGCCAGAATCCCTCCTAAACTACTCGTGGCGGCTCGGGTTGGAGAAATTAACGGTACAGCGACCGTGCGCGTGCGCACACTCGTGGCTCTATTCAAGGCCGCCAAGCTTCCTTGTACCCTCACGAAGGATATGAGAGCGTATCTCCTGACCCATGCGGCGTCGGATATTGCGCTGCTCGGCGCGCTGCGACTAGACGCCCTTGACGAGAACGCGAATGATACCCGGGCCACGGCGCGCCAAATTACAACTACCTTGAAAGCCTACGTCCATGCATTGCAAAAAGCAGGCATAGCTATCGATCCGCCTTTATTTCGATGGATGCTGCGTTGGCCGAACGGGATCGTGGATCGGCTCTTTAGGGCATGGCTGAGCACCAACATGGTCAAGGATATGAGACGGCCGGATTATGCGAGTCAGGCAAGCCGCGAAATCATGCACCTGCGTAACGATCTATTGGCGTTTCTAGGTGAGCATCAGATAAAGCTCGATATGCAGACGAAGTAACGCGGCTGCAGGGTCGTAGGGACCGCAGGGCAGGGCGGCGACGGGAGCATCCGATAGGAGCATCGCCAGAGGGCTTCCTCCCCGCTCGCTTTACGCTCGCGCCATCGCGCGCGAGAGCATATCCGGGAAGTATTTGCCGCCAAAGCGCAGCACCTTGGACATGCCGGGAACGACGCGCTTCTTGTGCAAAAGGCTACTGCAGCTTGCGCATGAATGCCTCGATATTGTCGGTCAGCAGCTTGCTATTGGGCAAGCCTGCTTGGTTGATAATGTCCTTGATCTGCTGGGCAAACGAAGTCAGATCGGTCCGACTCGCCTGGTCGAACCGGTTGTCCACGGGCAACTTGCCAACCGGCACAGCGGCCTCCTCCTGGTAAGCCTTCGCCCAATCCTGACGGGCGGCTGCCTTGCGGGCGAAGCCGGTCAGGATACGGCTCCAGTCCCCTCCGCTCACGATGGCGTCTTGCAGCTGCTTGAAGGTGTCGGGCTCGAACTTCTGCATCAGGGACGACAGATCGATGTAGTCCTCCGGAGCGCCTACTGGCCGCTGCGCTGGCGTGACATAACGGACCTGCTGCGATCCGGGTCTAAACTACGGGTGGTCGAGATCGCCCCGATCTCGCGGATCGTCGCCATGAACTCGGCAGCCTGGTCGTCTTTCATATACTGGTCGGCGATATACTGCGCTTGCGCGAGACCCAGCTCCAGCAGGGCGGCAGAGTCTGCCTCCTCCGCGACCTGCGTGATGAAGTTCGACTGGATGATGCCGTAGACAGCGTCCTTCACCTCGGCCGACTGATCCTGCAGCAGGCGCTCCAGCGATTCGTTGATCTGGGTCGTTCCGAAGTAGACCGCCGCATGATGGACGATATCGGAGGCGGCGAGCTGCCTGGACGCCGGGCTGATCTCCACCGTGTCGGTGTTATGAGACAGTCCGGGGATCGTGCCTGAGACCAAGCTTGGTTGATCTGGCCGTGGCTTCGACAGGGTATAGAGATTCAAGTCAGGCGGGATCGAGTTGTTAATCTGCATGGGCCAACACTCCTATTTTCGTTGCGTTCCGTAGGTTCTTTTTCTAATATCGGAGTGTTGTTCCTTATTTTTGATAGGCTTAGGCAACGGTTTACAGGTCGACCCTTAACGTGCCCAGCATCTTGGCGAAGGCTGGATCGAGATACGACAGGAACATGCTCTCTCGTGTATCCAGAGCGGCTATCCGACCGATGTCCTCTGCGCTCAGCTCAAAATCGAAGATCGCGAAGTTCTCTTCGATTCGTGCTTTGTTCACGGACTTGGGGATCGCTACGATGCGATGCTGGACCAGCCAGCGCAGGATGACCTGTGCGACGGACTTGTTGTGCTTCTCCGCGATCGAGAGCAGCGTCGCGTTGCTGAACATGTCTCCGCGTCCCTCGGCGAACGGCGCCCACGACTGGTGCTGCACGCCCTGTTCCTTCATAAATGCGGCGCTTTCCTGCTGCTGGTAGAATGGATGTGTCTCGATCTGGTTGACCGCGGGGACGATCTTGTTGTGCACGATCAGGTCCATCAGACGGTCAGGCAGGAAGTTGCTGACACCGATCGCCCGGATCAGTCCCTCTCGGTACAACTCCTCCATCGCACGCCAGGCTCCGTAATAATCGCCGAACGGCTGGTGAATCAGGTACAGATCGAGATAGTCGAGCTGCAGCTTTTGGAGCGACTTGGCAAAGGCCAGCTTGGCGCTCTCATAGCCCGCATCCTGGATCCACAGCTTGGTCGTGATGAACAGCTGCTCGCGCGGTACGCCGCTGCGTCGGATGGCGCGGCCCACGGCCTCCTCGTTCAGATAGCCTGCGGCCGTATCGATCAGACGATACCCGGTCATCAGCGCTTCGTACACGGCATTCTCGCATTCGACGGCATCGGGGATCTGATAGACCCCAAAGCCGAGCAGGGGCATGAGGACCCCGTTGTTTAAGGTTACAGTTTGCATACCTAATTCCTCCCTGTTCCAAGTGAGTGGCAATCGGCGGCAAACACTAGTGACATGTGGCATCGTCACGGATATTTCGTTTTGCGCCGACTTGCATTACACTAAGGGTAGCACCTTCGTGTTACACGAAGGCAAGAAGCTTTTTCACTTTGTTTGATCGGAGGAGGAACACGCATGCATACCGTCAAGGAAGCCGCCCAGCTCACAGGGCTTACCGAGCACGCCATACGTTTCTATACCGACAAAGGTCTCGTGCCGAGCGTCCAACGCAATCCCAACAATATCCGGTTGTTCGACGAGGAATCGATCAACTGGCTGCATGGCGTCCGTTGTCTCAAGCAATCGGGCATGCCGATCGAGACGATCAAAACGTACGTCGACCTCTGTCTCAAAGGGGAATCGACGCTTCAAGAGCGCTGTTCCCTCATGAGGGAGCATCAAGAAGCCGCGCTGAGCAAGCTGGAGGAAGCCAAGCGGCATGTCGCCCATCTGGAGCAAAAAGTGGCTTTGTACGAGGCCATCCTGGACAATCGCTCGCCGGATACGATGAATCCCGCTAACTGGGCGGAGATCCGGCATATGCACAGCGATGTGTTCTACAGCCAGGAGCACATCTATGCAGGGTCCTGATCCCGGCTGGCTTGCCTATTGCACGGCAATTGAGGATTTGGCGGAAGCGTTAGGCGAGCAGGACCATATTCATCTGGATCGCCCCGCGCTCGTCCTGATTACGGATGGCCAGACGACACTATCGATCAACGGGCATGAGGCGCATGTTGTGTTTGGCCATTTGGTTGCTGTTGCCAAGGGGTCTGTCATCGCGCTTTCCCCTGCGCTCCCGCTTGACTTCTCAGGCTATCTGCTTAGCTTCGATACGTACGATACGACGATAGGGACGATCTACGAGTGGGATGTTAACTCCAGCACGGGCTATGAGGTGCATAAGGTGTCCGAGACGATCGTAGCCGACACTCGCGTTGCGCTCGCAGATGCTGCGGAGGAGCTTCACCTCACGATGCGGCAGTTTATTTTGTACAGCTTGCTCAAGGAGCTGAAGCCGCAGCGTCCCGCTGATGAAGATACGCTGGAGCACAGGCTCGCGCGGACCGTTCATTACATGCAGCAGAAGTATACGCAGCGGATCACCAGAGAGCAGCTGGCCGCGATAGCAGGATACAGCCCGTCGTATTATTCCAGACAATTCCATGCGTTGTATCATCAGACGCCGATCGAATATTTGATTCGCACCCGTATTTTGCGCGCGCAGGAGCTGCTGTTAACGACAGATGACGCTTCGAACCAGATTGCCAAGAAAGCGGGCTTCGACGATGCGCAATATTTTAATCGGCAGTTCAAGCGGATGGTCGGCAAGCCGCCCAAGCAGTACAAAGCATCCATTGCGTCGTATCGCATCTGCTTCCTATCCTCTGCACATGCCGAGATTGCCATCGCACTAGGGGTGATCCCGGATAGTGTCGCCGTGACCAGGTCCCTGACGCCTGGCTATCTGCTAGCGCTGCTTCAACAACATAGCGTAACCTTGTTAGACATGCCCCAGTATGTCCTGCGACAGGACAGGATTGTAGAGCAGCAGCCCGAGCTGCTAATCGGCGACGTCGTAACGGAGGAGGCGAAACGCGATCTGCGCACCGCTGCTCCCGTTCTAACCAGGCTGCCCCGCGACATCTATTCCCTTATTCGCTACTTTGGCGGATTGTTCGACCGGGAGCGTCAAGCGAGGGAGCTGATCGATGAGCTGACTGCGCAGGCTGACACGCTCAGGCGCAACATCCACCGCCATATCGAGGAAGGCTCGACCGTACTGTATCTTCGGGTTGAAGAGTCCGGCTATCGCTACATCGGCGAGGCTTCGATCGAGTCGGCCATCCTGTTGTACGAGGAGCTGGGCTTGTCGATGCCGGCGCTATTCCGTTCGAACGAAAGAAGCTTCAATCCGTGCTCTTTGCAGCAAGTAGCGGAAGCCGATCCGACGTACTTGTTTATCGAAAAACGGCAGATGGACTATTACAATGCGGACCTTAGCTTCTCCAATCTGCAACAAAGCAAGCAATGGGCCAGTCTGGATGCGGTGAAAAACAAACGTGTCTGCTATGTCGATACAGGGCTATGGATTAATCATTGCAGTGCGTACGGCAAGAGGGAGATTATGCGGCAGATCGAACAGTTCATGCTGGGTCGCGTGTAGGCCAGGACACAATAATCCACTCTTTAAGACACTTTACGCTATAGCCGGATTGGCCAGGATTTCTTATAATTTGATAGTGATAATCATTATCAAATGAGATAAAGGGGCCTTTGCAATGAGAAGAACGATGCTGTACCTGCTTGTTACATTAGTTGTATTCGCTTTGGCGGCCTGCTCCTCGACCGCTAATCAAGGGAACGGGAGCGGCGGCAAGCCTGCAGAGGCTGAGAGCAAGTCTGCCACGCGTGTGGTCAAGGATGCATTTGGCGAGGTGACGATCCCGACCGAGCCCCAAAATATGCTCGTCCTCAGCTCCAGCTATGCGGAGAACTTGATCGAGATCGGCGTCATCCCCCAGGCGGTTACGCTGGTGGAAGAGATCGAGCCGGAGTATCGTCCGAAGTTGTTCCAGGAACATCAAGTGAAAATGATCTCTGTCCAGCAATATGAAGATAACTTCGAGCTGATCCTCGAGGAAGCGCCGGATCTGATCCTTGCGCAAGGCGGGGCGCTCGATGCCAAACGGTATGAGGGGCTAAGCAAAATCGCTCCGACGGTCGCTCTCGACGCTGGCGGCGCCATCGAGGAATATGTCCCCGCTCTGGCCAAGCTGTTCGGCAAAGAGCAGGAGGCTGAGCTAGCCCTTCAACAGTACAAGGAGAAAATCGAAGATACGAAGAAAAAGCTGCATGATGCGATCGGCGATGAGAAAATCCTCGTCTTGCGTGTCGAGCAAAAGCAATATCGCGTGCTCGGACAGGAGAAGGGCAGCCCTGGCAGCGATATGCTGTACGACAAGCTCGGGCTCAATATACCGACGTTGCTCAAGGACAACTATGAGTGGTTCACACCGCTCTCGCTGGAGGTGCTGCCCGAGCTCGATGCCGACCATATCTTCGTCGAACAACGGCAGATGCAAAATTACAGCAGCGAGCAATCGATGAAGGACCTGGAGAACAGTCCGCTGTGGCAAGGGATGGACGCCGTCAAAAAAGGTCAGGTCTATCCGCTGAAGACCGCAGACTTCGTCGTAGGCGAAGGGCTGGTCGGTTCTCCGCTATTCATGGACTATCTCTTAGAAAAGCTGGTGCCCTAGATGGAGCGGGATATTTATGACATCACGATTATCGGCGGCGGCCCTGCTGGCATGTACGCGGCCTTCTATAGCGGCATGCGTGAGATGAAGACCAAAATTATCGAGGCCAAGCACGAATTGGGCGGCTTTATGCGGACCTACCCGGAGAAGCTGGTGTGGGATGTCGGCGGTATCGAGCCGGTGCGGTGCGAGGCAATTATTCAGTCGTTGATCGTTCAAGCGAAAACCTTTGATCCTGCGATCGTATTCGGGCAAGAGGTTGTCGAGATGGACAAGGGCGAGGACGGTATTTTTACGCTAACGGCCAACAATGGAGAGCAGCATTATACAAGGACGATCCTGCTGGCTACGGGACGGGGCATTACGCGCATTCAGAAATTAACCGTCGAGGGCGCGGATCGTTACGAGCTGAGCAATCTTCACTACACGGTGACGAGCTTGAATCGGTTTAAGGACAAGCGCGTGCTCATATCCGGCGGAGGCGATTCGGCAGTCGATTGGGCGATTGAGATGGCTCCATTAGCCAAAGAGGTCTACGTCGTGCATCGACGTGATGACTTCAGCGCGTTTGAATCTTCCGTGAAGCGCATGAAGGCGGTAGCGACGGCCTACGTTCCGTATGTCGTCTCCCGTCTGCACGGTAAGGACAATAAAATCGCGTCTGTGACGCTACAGCATGTGGACTCCAAAGAGGAGATGCGCCTCGAGGTCGATGAGGTGCTGGTCAACCATGGCTATGATCGGAACTTTGGCGGGGCGATCCTGAAGTGGGGTCTGGATTGCGAGGAGTACGGCGTTGCGGTGACGCCAACCATGCGTACGAGCATAGCGGGCGTATTTGGCGCAGGCGATATCATCACCCATCAGAGCAAGGTAAGGCTGATCGCAGGCGCGTTCAACGACGCTGTGCTGGCGGTGAACAGCGCCAAGCTCTACCTGGACCCTACAGAGTCCAAAATGGCGGGCGTCTCGTCGCATAATGACCGCTTCGCAGACAAAAACGAAGATTTGCGACAAAAGCACAGGAGCAGCCAGAGCTCCACGATATATTGATGGATTGACTATCGAAAAGTGCATCATTGCCGGAATATCTGAAAGTATAGTTTACACTTTCGGCAGTGATTCTTGCGACTACACTTTCCAATGCACTAAGCGTCGACTCGCTTGCCGAGGATGATCAGGTCGCGCTCGACACCATCCAGCTCGGCGACACCGGGGAGATGCGCCCACTGCTCGAAGCCAAAACGCGTGAGCAGCCGCAGGCTCGGGCGGTTATGACCAAAGACAAAGCCGAGCAGCGTCTTGATGCCGAGCTCGGGGCAATGGTCGATCGCATGCTGCACCATGAAGCGGCCGAGGCTACGGCCCCGGAAGCGCTCGTCGATGTAGACGCTGAGCTCGGCGGTGGCGTTGTAGGCAGGACGACCGTAGAACGACTGGAAGCTCAGCCAGCCGCACATCTCGCCGTCCATCTCGAACACCCACAAGGGGCGAAACGTCGGCGAATGCTCGTCGTACCAGCGCTGACGCGAGGCGACGCTGACTGGCTCGGTGTCGGCCGTCACCATGCGGCTGGCGATGGTGGAGTTATAGATGGCGACGATGGCGGGCAGATCGTCGATGACGGCGTCCCGCACGCTAAGGGTATCGAACCCGTCTAACCGGTACATAGCAATCACGCTCCTGCCATCAGTATAGTACGTTATATGGGGACGAGACAACAACCCGAGGACTGGTTATCGCGTCTCACTCAAAAAAACACCCTTCATCCACAGCTGTTCCGTGGATGAGGGGTATTCTTCATTAGCGATAGAAGGCTACCTTCTGCGGAAGGCCCCGCCGCGGGCCAAGGCGAAAAAAATGAGCAAGGCGATGATGGCGCCCACGATAGCCGGGATCACATGAAACCCGCCCAACACCGGTCCACGCGGTCCTAGCAGCTCTGTGCCCAGCCACGAACCGATAAAGCCGACGATCACGTTGCCTAATACGCCGCCAGGCACATCTCGGCCGATCAGATTGCCCGCTAACCAGCCGATGACGCCGCCGACGACAATGACCCAGATCAGATACATGGTTTTGTCCCCTTTCCATGAGTCTTCTCCAAGGTATGATGGAACAAGCCAGAAATGAACCAACTTTTTTTAAAAAAGCGAAATGAGTTTATTAGTGAGCCAGGGCTTCCAGATCGGGCTGCAATTTGTTCCGTAGCGCGTAGAGCATAAGGCCGCCTACGAGGAAGGCGACGATGTCGGCGATGACCAGCGCCCAGATGACGCCATGGAAGCCGCCCATCCGACTGGCGACATACAGGGCCGGGATGAGGGCGGCGCCTTGCACGACGGACATGACGAACGCCGCAGTGCCTTGCCCGGTCGCCTGGAAGATACCGGTGAACAGCGTAGTGATGCCGGAGATGAAGAGGGACAGGAACGTCACATGCAGGATGTAGGTGCCGACCTCGATCAACTGAGCGTCCTGCGTGAACAGACCGATGAGGTTATCGGATACGAGATAGACGATGATGCCGAAGATGGCCGCCAAGGCAATCATCGTCTTGATCGTAAAAGCAATCGTATGCCGCATACGGAGCTTGTTGGCTGCGAAGGAAAAGGCGATCAGCGGCACGACGCCCTCGCATAACCCCATCAGGATAAATTCGGGAAATTGCAACAGACGGGATGAAATGCCGTACGCCGCCACCGACGAATCGCCATAGGCGACGAGATAATGATTGACGATAAGCGACATCGCCCCCAGGAAGAGGCTCATAATAAAGACCGGCACGCCGATTTTGGACACTTGGCTGAAGATGAGCCGTGTCGCCCGGAACCATCGCATAGAGACGGTCAGAAACTTGCTCTTGAAGCCAATATGATAAGCGTAAAAGGCGCTGGCGACCAGATTGGCAACGACCGTAGCCGACGCTACGCCGATCACGTCCCAATGCAGCACGAAGATGGCGATCACATCAAGTATAATATTGACCACAACGCTAAGCAGCATTCCGATCATCGAGGTCATCGCGGCGCCCTCGGCGCGCACGATATTTTCGAGCGTGAAGAACAGGATGACGAAGGGGGAGCCAATCAGCATGATCGTCACATAGTCCTTCGTAAATTCAAACGCGTCAGGCGTCGCCCCAAGGCCATGAACGATAGGGTCGATCAACGGCAGGCCGACGGCTATGACGACCAGCCCAAGACATAGACTGCTGTAAAATGCGAACGACGACACATGCTTGACCGACGTATACTGCTGCTCTCCCAGCAGACGGGAGATGTAGGTGCCGCCGCCGACGCCCAGCAGATTGCCCAGCGCCATCAGGATGGAAAACAGGGGCAGGGTGAGCGCGAGCGCGGTCAGCATCGCTGTGTTGTTGAGCGTGCCAAGGAAATAAGCGTTTAAGATCGAATAGATCACGCTCATGGACGTACCCAGCATCATCGGGATGGCGAAGTGGGCTACGGCCTTGCGGATCGGAGCCTTTTCAAAGTAATGGAGATGTTCTGCATCCATGGAGATCGCCTCTTTCATTTATAAATGACAAGCATAATCTAACAGTGTTAGATTGAACCTTACAGTGTTAGATGATATCATGAGTTTATGAACCTGTAAAGCACAAACTTACACTGTTAGATAAAGAGGTGGATGAATTGAAAAAACAACAGCCGCAAATCTCGGAGGATAAAATATTGGCCGTGTCGTGGGCGCTTCTGGGCGAGGGGGGAATCGAGAAATTCAGTATGAGGCGACTCGCAGACCGCTTGGGGATACAGGCGCCCTCCTTGTATTGGCACTTCAAGAGCAAGCAGGCGATCTACCAGCGTCTGGCCAATCAAGTGTCGCGGATGATCCTCGAAGCGCATCGCCCGCAAGGGGACTGGAGCGAGCAATTGCGCGGGATGGCCTTTGCGATACGGAGCGTGCTCAGCCAGTATCCCTGCTCCACGCAGCTCATGATGGCGACGCTGCCGCACGAGCCCGATATTATCCGCTTCAACAATCGGATGCTGCAGTGCGTCGAGCCGACGCCGCTCGAGCAGGCGCACAAGCTGCAAGTCGTGCTGACGTTGATGAACTATGTGTTCAACTTCGTCCTCGACGATTACGAGCATCAGCGCAATGTCGCCGCGCTCGTGCAAGAGGAAGGCGGCACGGCACAGCCTGGCGATCGCGTGACGCATCTCCTCGATTCGATGGATGAGCACGAAGCAGGATTGTTCCGCAGCATGTACAAGAACCGCCTGTTCGAGCTGATGGGGACCGACGAAGCGTTTGAGTTCGGCTTGCAGGTCATCCTGCTAGGCGTACAGCAAGTGATCCAGCGGCAGAAGACGCAGTCATAGGCAGACAGAACCCCGAAGCCCGGGCTATCCCACAGCGGATCGTCCGGGTTTTTTGCATATTCACATCCATATTTATTCAGATCTTGTAGAGTAGCGCGTGATATAAATAGTTTCAATTTGTAATAATTTGTCGTGCATGCGCTAACCAAGGGGGATCGAAGCGCTAAATAGCAGCATAACCAATCCAACATAAAAGGAATGAGATGAAAATGCAAAGCTACACAAGTCAGTTGAAGAAAATAGGAGTTGTTTTCCTAGCTTTTCTTCTATTTTTTACAGGAACGGGAGTGAACTTAGGCACACTGGTCAGCTACGCTGATACACCGGATGTATATGTGGCGAGTGATGGCAATGACAACACTGGGGATGGGACGCGCGAGGCTCCTTATGCTTCATTGCAGAAGGCTTATCAGGAAGTGAGCGACAACGGGACAATCTATGTTCTAGATGATATTACGTTTGTGCGTATAAACGGGCTGTTTCTCAAGCTCGAATCGGACAAAGCGGTTACGATTTCAACGGCTCCCGCAGTCGAGAATCCGGCTGTCATTCAGCGTGGCGAGATAGGCAGTAGTTCAGGCGGGACGCTATTTGATATAACCAGTGGTAGTCTTACTTTGAAGGATATTATTGTTGACGGCAGCTTCGGGACAGGTCCATCCAATGGGCGAATCTTAAATGTCAATACAAATGCAGCTTTAACCATTGAAGAAGGGACGATTTTGCGCAACAACTTTTCCGCATACGAGGGAAGTGCAATCTTTTTAATGGGCGCTAACCCCGTCTTGGAAATGACGGGCGGAGAAATCGTCGGTAATAAGCATGCCAGTACAGGCGCAGTCTATATCGGTGGAACTAATGCAACCTTTAGGATGACTGGAGGGACGATTACTGAAAATAGTGGGGGCGGCATACATGTCGTACAGGGGAGCCTCCACCTTTCCGGCGATGCCTTCATTACAGATAATACGTCAGGAGCTACACCACGAAATGTTTTTTTGGCCGGCTCAAACCTTCTTCGGTTGAGCGGTGACTTTACGGGCCAAGCGGGGATTACGGCCAATAATCGAATGACGGCAGGAAGCCAGTTCGGAATCGTAAATTCTGATGTCATGCCTGTAGCCGGATTGGGCAATCTGATTCCCGATACCGGTACTCTGGTTGCAGCGTATGCTGAGGGAACGTCTAATGTGGTATGGCGCGAAGTCGTAGCCGTGAACAAAACACAGCTGCAAGCGAAAGTGGATGAGATTCATGATGAAGCTTTGGTCTCGTCGGAGTATACGGTAGAGAGCTGGCAAACGCTGCAAGACGCGCTGGATGCCGCGCAAGCCGTGTTGGACAATGACGATGCCACTCAGAATGAAGTCGATCAGGCAGTTTCCCTACTGGGAGTCGCGAGAGATCAACTGACCGCTATCGCCGCTCCGCCAGCATCTCCGGGCGGGGTACGTAACGGATTGATCTCCTGGGTCGATGTGGGGAAAAGCGCGGAGATTACAAACGGCGATGTAACGCTTTTGAATGATTTGGCTGTCGATGAGAAGTGGGCGCGTCATAGTAACACGGCTAGCATTCCATACACAGCTAATTCGGCTAACTTTAACCCAGGTATTAAAATTACACCAACATCTGCATACTTCACAAAATCGACATTAGGCAGTACTGCGGATACAGAGCGTGAAGTCTTTTCTGTCCAAGCGAGCGAGAATTATGCAGGTTTCCCTTGGGATCTGGGTGGGACGGGATATGGCAATCCAGGAGCCGCCCAATACGGGTATAACAGTGGTCAAAGCATCCGCACTTATTTCGGTTCGACCGCCAACAAAACGGTTAGTGTGCAGGGAGCCGAGCTGAAGAAATCTCGTGTGATGAATATCTGGAGCTCTCAGAGCGAGGGATGGTCCTTTGCTTTGGACGGCAAGACTTTGCTGGAAGAGATTAATGGCCAAAATGCAGCCAACTTCGGCTATGCTGCAAGCAAGGTGTATATTGGCGCAGGACACAATAGCCGATTCAACGGTTCGATCTCGGAAATTATTGTGTTCAACAAAAAATTGGACGCCAATGATCGTCTCAAGGTCAACAGCTATCTGGCTCTTAAGTACGGTCTCACCTTGCCTACAGATTATGTAGACAGCAGCGGCGACGCCATGTGGACACAAGGTGACAGCAGCGACTATAGCAATCGTATCGCCGGTATCGGGCGCGACGATCAGGCCGCCCAATACCAGAAACAGTCGCGCTCTCAGGAAGTCGGAGCCCATGTCACCATCGCAGTGGGAGATGCAATCGCGGCATCGAACGAGGACAATCTGAGCCCGATCATCAACGACAGATCCTATATCGTATTCGGCGATAACGGGATGAGCACAAGCTTTGTAGATTCTGTCGATAGAGCTGATGAGCAACTGAAACGCACGGAACGTGTCTATAAAGTGAAGAAGACGAATTGGCAGGACACCAACCTGCTCACGGATGAGGATACAACCATCACCTTGCAAGTCGATCCGGTAGAAGGAGCAGTCGATGGTCCGCTTTATGTTGTGTTCAGCGCGGATGACCAGTTTGATGAGGCCGACTCGTTCTATCTGATTGAGGACGGTCAGGTTACGATCCCTACCAAGGATTTTGGCGACGTGTCGTACTTTACGCTTGCGGCGTTGGTGCCGACGCTTGAGACGGCTGTACTGGAGCAACCCGAGACGGGCGGCCCCCGCATCGTGCTGACCTTGGACCAAGAGATTGGCCTATCCAATCTGAATGGCTTTAAAGTTACGATTAACGATATAGAAGTCGATATCAGCACAGTTAATTTTGAGGTTGACCCTGCACATCAGGATCAATTGATCTTGAAGCTGCCAGTGGGAACCGTGGTAACGGACAACGAAGTGAAGGTCATTTATGATGGGACAGGTACGCTGAAGGGGACAAACGGCGTTCCTGCCGCTCCATTCGAGCAGGTGGCAGCCGATGATTTTGCCTCCGCTTTGCAGATCACCGAGCCTAGCAGTCAGATTGTGAACGTCAGCTTTCCACCGATAGAAGGGACAGCCGTTCCAGGAGCATCGGTCTTGATTATCATCAAAGATGCCGAAGGTCATGTCGTAAACGGCACCGACGTCATTACCTTCGTAACAGAGGACGGGACCTGGAGCTGCACGCTTCCTGTCGGTTTGCCAGAGGGCACTTATACCATAGAAGCCAAGGCTTATAAGGATGGCAAAACAGCCATCAAAACTAAGACGATGACCATTGTGGACAAAACGGCGTTGCAATCGGAAGTCGATGAGATTAACAACGATCTGGTAGAGACGGATTACACTCCAGATAGCTGGCAAGAGCTGGAGCAGGCGTTGAACAACGCGCAGCAAGTGCTGGACAACGAAGAAGCCACACAGGAAGAAGTCGATCAGGCGCTGGAAGCGCTGGAGACCGCACGCAACCAGCTGCAGTTGATCACGGTCCTGCCATCGCCAGTAGCACAACTGAACGAAGAGGGCGTGCTGAGCTGGGATGAAGTTAACCATGCGGACAAGTACGAAGTAACAATTGAAATTGAAGGTGAAGAGCCACGCGTCATTGTAGTAGAGGAAGGAACGGAGCTGGATCTGTCCGGCTTGCAGCCAGCACTGGCACCGGGTACGTACAGTGTGACGGTTGTTGCCAAGTCGAACAGCCCGGCGTACTCGGATTCCGATCCGTCGGAAGAAGTGACGTATGAAGTCCCAGTGCCTGTAGTTGCCCTGGCGACTCCAGAAGCGCAACTCGGCGAGAACGATGTGCTGACATGGGACGAAGTTACTCATGCAGACAGTTACGAAGTAACGATTGAGATCGAAGGCGGAGAGACACGCGTCATTGTAGTAGAGGAAGGAACGGAGCTGGATCTGTCGAGCTTGCAGCCAGCACTGGCACCAGGCACGTACAGTGTGACGGTCGTAGCGAAGTCGAACAGCCCGTTGTACACGGACTCCGATCCGTCGGAAGAAGTGACGTATGAAGTCCCAGTGCCTGTAGTTTCTCTGGCGACTCCAGAAGCGCAGCTGAACGAAGAAGGCGTACTGAGCTGGGATGAAGTTAACCATGCGGATTCGTACGAAGTAACAATCGAAGTCGAAGGCGAAGAGCCACGCATCATTGTAGTAGAGGAAGGAACCGAACTGGACCTGTCGAGCTTGCAGCCAGCACTGGCACCGGGTACGTACAGCGTGACGGTCGTAGCGAAGTCGAACAGCCCGTTGTACACGGACTCCGATCCGTCGGAAGAAGTGACGTATGAAGTCCCCGTCCCTGTTGTCGCTCTGGCGACTCCAGAAGCGCA
>NZ_BFBX01000067.1:0-238 GCF_003851045.1 Paenibacillus sp. 598K
AGGCATGGATCGTGGAGGGGTGCGGCGCAGGGGCGAGCGGGTGACCGGGAGTGCGGGGCGTTTGGATCAGGCTGTGGAAACGCCTTGCTCTCCTTCAGCGCTATGCCGCTGTCCTTCAGGCAGCGCACCAGCTCCAGCCAGCAGATATCTGTCTCGGAAGAAACGGAGCACTGCAATGCCCCGGCATGGGAACAAAAGTGCACTACAGCAGCGATGGGGCGGCGAAACGTCCAGGCAA
>NZ_BFBX01000067.1:551-53737 GCF_003851045.1 Paenibacillus sp. 598K
CGGAGCGGCGGTTCGGCCCGGCAAGGGAACAAAGGTGCACTACAGCAGCACCAGAGCCGTGCAATGCACGGGCTAGGAAGCAACTGCGCACGGCTGCCTCGGCCGCATCGCTTCACCTCGCGCCTGCGGCATCCGCAAGTTCGCCATAGTACGATTGCACATATGCCTTGAACGTCTCGGCGGCCTTGGTCATGTAGCGGTCAGGGTACCAGGAGATCTCCAGCGTGCGGGTGATCGCCGGGTCCTCCAGCGGCAGGAGCGCCACCGCCGCGCCCTGCGAGCCGCCCCAGGTCACTGCCGGGATGAAGGCGATGCCGAGTCCGGCGCGGATCAGGCTGCGCACCATCGATGGATCGTCGCATTCATAGCTGATCTGGGGCGTGAAGCCAGCCGCCTGGCAGAGCGCATCGGTCGCGTCGCGCAGCAGCTTGCCGCGCTTCAAGCTGATGAAGCCGTCCTCCGCCAGCTCGCTCAACCGGACGCTGGCCCGCCCGGCCAATCGGTGATCGCCTGGCACCGCTAGCCGCACCTCCTCCGTCAGCAGCGTACTCGCTGCCGTGCCCGGGATACGAAACGGCGCCGAGGCGATGCACAGGTCAAACGCCGGGGCGGACGGCAGATCCTCGCTATGCTGCACCACCTTGAACTGCGTGTCCGGGTAACGCTTGCGGAAGCCAGCGATGATGTCCGGCAGCAGATAGGAGCCGACATGATTGAGGATCGTCACCGTACCCGTCGGACGCTCGGCCAAGTCGAGCAGCTCCAGCCGGCCATCCTCCAGGCTGCGCAGCGCCTCATCCACTCTGGCGAGGAATCGCTCGCCATAGCCATTCAACCGGATGTACTTGCCCCGTCGGTCGAACAATCGCACCGTCAGCTCCTTCTCCAGATTACCGATCATCTTGCTGAGCGCCGGTTGGGAGATCTGGAGCCGCGCGGCCGCCTGAGTCATGCTCTCCAGCCGGGCCACCGTCTGAAAGTATCGAAGCGACAGCAAATCCACCGTATCCCCTCCTATATATAACCCTCAGGTTATGAATAATATAAACAATAATATATTTTTCATTATCTTAGCAGAGGTTTATACTGGAAGGAAGACATGGAAGGTGGCGTCGCGATGAATCCGCGTCAGACAACAACCGACACGGTCGTCCTCCCGCACGGAACAATCCGGGGAATAGCGCTAACAGAGGAAGGCGCGCTGGCATGGCTCGGCGTCCCCTACGCCCGCCCCCCTGTGGGCGAGCTGCGGTGGAAGGCGCCGCGCGAGCCCGAGCCATGGATCGGAGTCCGGGAGGCGGGAGATTACGGGCCGCCGAGCATCCAGGGCGGGCCAAACGGCATCATCGGCAGCGAGGACTGCCTCTACTTGAATATATGGCGGCCGGATCACGCAGCGACAGGACTGCCCGTCTTCGTCTATCTGCACGGCGGCGGCAATATCGGCGGGTCCGGGCGCGACTTCCCTGGCGGCGGTCTGGCCGTCGCGACCAATAGCATTATCGTCACGGTCAATTATCGGCTCGGAGCGATGGGCTTCCTCCGTCACCCTGCGCTGCGCACTGGCGATCCGCTCGACGACTCCGGCAACTACGGGCTGCTCGATGCGATCCAGGCGCTGCGCTGGGTGCAGGCGCAGATCGCCTGCTTTGGCGGCGATCCCGCCAAGGTGACGCTCGCAGGTCAGTCCGCTGGCGCCCGCAACGCCCTCGCCGCCTACCTGTCGCCGCTCGGACGGGGACTGTTCCAACAGCTGTTCGTGCTAAGCGGCGGCATGACGACCGCCCCGTGCGAGCTCGGCGAGCAGAGAGCGGGCGAGGTGCTGGCCGAGCTGCTCCAGGCCGAGGGTATCGCCGCAGATCGAGCGGCGGCGCGCGACTGGGCGGCGCGCCAGTCGACGGAGACGATCGCCGACTTCCTGCGCGGGCTGGAGGCAGCCCGGTTCGTCCCCTCATTCAGCGATACCGGGCTGCGGATGCGCGTCTTCCCTCATCTGTTCGAGGATGGCGTCGTCCTCCCGCTGGGCGGCTTCGCCGCGCTCGATGAGCGGACGCATCCGCCGCTGCCCGTCATCCTCGGCAGTACGGCCACCGAGTTCTCCGGCTTCGCCCTTGGCGATCCCGTCTTCCAGCCGTTGACGCAGCCAGACTCCGAGGCGGCCGACGAGGAGCTGCGGACCTCGTATGCACTCGCCAGCGCCTATGGCAGCGAGCTGTATGCCGCCTTCAACGTAGAGGCCGTCGCCGACCGACTCTCGCAGCTGCATCCCGAGATGCCGATCTACGGCTACCGCTTCCGCTGGGGGCTGCGAGAGGGCGTCATCCCGCCGGCGATCCGATGGCTGCTGGGGGCGCCGCATGGCGCGGACGTCCCGTTCTACACCGGCGACTATACGGATATGCTGCGCCATATGCCCAGAGGCGTAATCACGGAGCGCAACCTCCCCGGGCGGATAGCTCTCGCTTCACAGATGCGCGGCTACCTGCGCCGCTTCCTCCATACCGGCGATCCGAACGGCGACGATTGGACCGCGACGGCATGGCCGCGCTGGGGGAGCGATGCCTGCTCATCCGTCCTACAGTTGGACGGGACCGCGCACGAGGCCGTCATTGGACTTGAGCCACGATACGCGCATGAGGATACGCTGGCCCGACTGGCCGCAGACGAGCGTCTGACCCCGGTGCAGCGGCGCTGGTTGCAGGAGCGTCTGTTTGCCGGACGCTTCTTCTGGATAGACAGAGAATAATCGCAACGACGAGAAGAAAGGAACGGTACTGTGCTCACTTACTTGCTCTTGATCGGCATCGGCATGCTCGCGGGGCTATCCGGCTCCCTGGTCGGACTCGGCGGCGGCTTCATCGTCGTCCCTGCGCTCGCCTTCCTGTTCCCGGAGCTGTCGCCCGCGCAGCTGGCCGGCACCTCGATGACGATGCTGCTCTTCAACTCGATCTCCAGCACCTATGTCTACAGCCGCCAGAAGCGGATCGACTACTCCGCCGCCCTGCGGTTCGCCGCTGCCGCAATTCCCGGCTCGATCATCGGCGCGCTGCTCTCCACGATGGTGACGGGCCGCCTGTTCTTCATCAGCTTCGGCATCTTCCTTATCCTGGTCTCGCTGCTGCTCCTGTTTAAGCCGACCCGGCCCATCGCCTGGCCGCTCCGGCCGACGGCGCAGCGCAGCTTCATCGATCGGAGCGGCGTACAGTTCGACTACGCCTATCATATGCCGACCGGGATCGTCATCAGCTTCCTCGTCGGCTTCCTGGCGAGTCTGTTCGGCGTAGGCGGCGGCAGCCTGATGATCCCGACGATGACGCTGCTGCTCGCCTTCCCGCCGCATATCGCCGTCGCGACGTCGATGCTGCAGATCTTTCTGTCGGCGATCGTCAGCACCGGGACGCATGCCGTACTCGGCAATATCGACTGGATGATGGTGCTCTTCCTCGCGCCGGGCGCGCTGATCGGCGGGCAGCTCGGCGCGCGGCTGGCGCGGCGGCTGCCTGGCCCGCTCCTGCTGAAGATTCTGGCCGTCTTCCTGATCGTCGTCGCGGTGCGGCTGATGACGAATGGAGGTTGAGCCATGACACCCTACCAATCGGATCGGATCGTCTGCACGCTAGGCGGGCACAAAGAGCCCAATCTCCATCGCTGGGGACCGGGCATCCGGGATATCTATGCGCTCCATTACATCGTCAGCGGTCGGGGCACGCTCGTCACCCGGGGCGTCTCGCACCCCGTCGGACCGGGCGAAAGCTTCGTCATCTTCCCACATACCGAGGTGTACTATTACCCGGATCGCGACGATCCGTGGGCCTATGTATGGATCGAGTACAAGGGCGAGGAGGCGGAGCGGCTCATGGCCGCCACCTGCCTGACGCCCGATGCGCCCGTGACCGGTCCGGCGGACCGGGATCTGAGCCCGCTCTTCGACATTATGGAGAATGGCAATGTGCTGCCGCATGAGAAGCTGCGGTCGGTCGCCCGTCTGCAGCTCTTGCTCTCTTATTACATCGAGCAGTTCCCCAACGCCTCGCTGGCCCGACAGACAGACTACGTATGGGCGGCCAAGGAATATATCCATCACAACTATTGGCGGTCGGGGGTGAAAGTCGCCGATGTTGTTCGCTCCGTGGCGATCGAACGCAGCTATCTGTTCCGCCTGTTTCGCGAGGCGACCGGGATGTCGGTGTCCGCATATCTGACGTCCTACCGGATGAGCCGCGCCGCCAGCCTGCTGGCGGAGAGCGGGCTCGCCATCCAGGCCGTCGCTTACTCGGTCGGCTACCAGGACCCGCTCTACTTTTCCAGGGCATTCAAAAAAACAACCTCCCATACTCCAACGGAGTACAGAAGGTTGCATCGTACGAACGACCGTGCCAGCGCTGACCGTTATCTGAACAACACGCAGTTGCCCGACTCTCTGTAGTAGCGGATCAACTGCTCGATCGGCTCGCGGCCACACTTCAGCTTCTCCCCCAGACAGCCGATGCACTGGTACTCCCGGGCCGCCCGGGAGACGAGCTTCAGATAGATCGCCACGTCATCGGTCCGCAGCAACTCCCCGCAGGTGAAGCAGACGCGCCGATCGCTCATCGCCGGGCAAGCTTGGCGCGTACGACATGACTGCCGCGGCCCGGCACGGTCGGCGCGTAGCGCTCCGTGAACACGCCGAGCTCGCGCTGCTCCCAGCAGTCGTAGAGGGAGAGCGAGAAGCCGGAGGCATACGGCAAGCCGAGGTCCCAGAACTGGAGCGAGATCTCGCGCTGGTCGTCGCTCAGGTTGAAGAAGCCGATCGCCAGATCGCCGTCCGTCAGCACCTTGACCAGGATGAACACCTCGTCGGTATGGAACCATTGCGGCTCCGGCTTGATGCGGTAGGCGCCGCGTCCCTCGAGGTCCTGGTTGATGGCGATCAGCGCCGGATTGAGCAGGATGTCCCGGGTCGACGGCTCGGCCGTGCGGATGTCGCAGCCGATCATAAGCGGCGAGCCCATCAGACTCCAGAGGGCAAAGTGGGTGCGGTACTCCAGCTCGGTGCAGCCGCCGATCTTGCTGCCGATGAAGCCGTTGTTGCTGCCGCCGTACATGCCGACGACGAGCATGTCCAGATCGTTGTGACAGAACGAGCCGGTGTAGCATTCCTGACCGAGCTGCGACAGCGCCAGCCGCTTAATCGACTCCCAATGGTCCTGGATATCATGGGTCGAGCGATACATATGCGCGCCCGATTCGCGGATCCACTGGTAGACCCCGTCCTCGCCCCAGTTGCACGCCGAGAACAGGATGTCGCGGCCGCTGTTTTTGAGCGCCAGGCTCATCCGCTTGTAGAGCAGCTCGCCCGACATCTGACGCGGCTTGAAGCAATAGTCGTACTTGAGGAAGTCGACGCCCCACTCGGCAAGCTGCTGCGCATCCTGGAACTCATGCTCGAAGCTGCCGGGATACCCTCCGCACGTATGGGTGCCGACACAGGAGTACATCCCGAACTTCAGCCCCTTGCTGTGAATGTAGTCGGCCAGCGCCTTCATGCCGCTCGGGAACTTGGCCGGGTCCGGCACGAGCCTCCCCTCGGCATCGCGTTCCTTCAAGCTCCAGCAGTCGTCGATGACGATATACTCGTAGCCCGCCTCCTTGTAGCCATCGGCCACGAAGCGGTCGGCTACATCGCGGATCAACTGCTCGTTAATGTCCCATGTAAACGTGTTCCACGAATTCCAGCCCATTGCGGGTCTCAGTCCCAGCGGCAACGTACTCATCTTGTTTCATCATCCCTTCGCGTTAGTCTCTTCTCGTATTACATCACGAGCAAGACGGACAGGACTATGGCGAAAGGTTGCTTTTGCATGGACAAATGTTGTATTAGAGCCCGGTACGGTGACAAACTACCCTGCTTCTTGTTCCAGCAAATTTCCCTCTATAAAATAACTGTCCTCTTACCGATATATTACTATGGCGTAATAACCGTACGGAGCGCTGGCCGCCCATGCCGCCCCGTCGCTTTTCCTCCTCTCCCGCCGACCCTCTCTGCTTTTCCGTTACTGCAATCTGCATCGATTCATTCATTTATGTATGTACACCTGTTCATCATCGTAGACGACACAAAGGGGAATAACATCATGAGATGGTTTATGGACTTAAGTGTTAAAACCAAGCTGGCCGCCGTCATTTTCCTGTTGCTCCTGCTGCTCTTCGGACCCTTGCTCACGTACACGATCACCAAGCTTCAAAGCACCAGTCTGGAAAAGGGCGAGCTGCTCGCTGCCCAAAACGTCGAAAAAGCCGCCGATTCTCTGCAACTGAACATTAACCGTATCGAAGCCACTCTGCTCTCGCTGAGCGGCGTCTTCCTCGACGCGAGCAACAACGGCACTTTCACCCGCGAGGACGGCGTCCGGCTATTAGGCTCGGAGCTGCAAAAGCAGCCGGATCTGATTGCAATGTATACGTCGTGGGAGCCGCAAGCCTTCGACGGGCAGGACGAGCAGCATCGCAGCAAAACAAGCTACGACGATGAGAGCGGCCGCTACATTCCGTATGTAGTGCGAGCAGGCGATCAGCTCCGCACGGAGGCGCTGCAGGGCTACGAGACGCCCGGCACGGGCGACTATTACCTCGTCCCCAAGTCGACAAAGCGCGTATTCTGGTCCGAGCCGTACCTGTATCCCATCAATGGCACAGAGATACTCATCAGCAGCCTGGTCGTGCCGATACTCGACGCGAACGGCAACTTTGTCGGCATCGTCGGCGCAGACTTCAGTCTGGAGCAGCTGAAGACATTGACGGATGCGATTCAGGACTACAACGGATACGGAGCGATTATTTCCCAGCAAGGCACCTACGTGGCCAATAGTCGCTATCCGGACGAGACCAACCAGCCGTTCGCCAATCGGCCTGAGCTTCAGACCGTCTGGGATGGCGTGCAGAAGGGCGAGTACACGCATTACACAGACGATCGCGACGGCCAGACGGTACTGCGGATCTTCAAGCCGATCCAGCCGCAATCTTCATCGAACCATATGTTCCTCCAGGTTGTCGCCAATAAGGGCGCCGTCTTGGCGGAATATACGGCGATGATGCGCAACACGCTCGTGTTGGCGGCAAGTGTTGTCCTCGCCCTCTGCCTCCTGATGTATATGATCGTCCATCTGACGGTACGGGAGATCGCCAAGGTGAATGCGATGGCGCTCAAGCTGTCGGAGGGGGATTTTACGGAGCGGCTGGTCGTGAAGGGACAAGATGAATTCGGCCATCTGAACGAAAGACTCAATCATATGATGGATACGCTGCGTCATGCGATCCAGAGCGTCTCCAACCACTCGCACTCGATCGGCGCCACCTCGCAGGAGCTGACGGCAAGCGCAGAGCAGACCGGACGAGCCGCCGAGCTGATCACGGCCTCGATCCAGAGCGTCGCCGCCGGCTCCGAGACGCAGCGCACCGACGCACAGGAGATGTCCCGCAGCATGGACGAGCTCGCCGCCGGCATCTCGCGGATCGCCGACTCGGCCATGACGCTATCGGATGTATCCAGCCATATCGATACACAGACGCAGGAGGGCAACGGTCATATCCAGTCGGCCGTCGGCCAGATGGCCGTCGTCTCGCAGACCGTCGAGCAGAGCCGTCAGGTGATCGAGCAGCTGCAGCTGAAGTCGGAGGCGATCGCCCGCTTCGTCGGCACGATCACCGCGCTGAGCGGACAGACCAACATCCTCGCGCTCAATGCCGCGATCGAGGCCTCGCGCGCCGGCGAGCATGGCCGAGGCTTCGCCGTCGTCGCCCAAGAGGTGCGCAAGCTCGCCGAGCAGTCCCGCCATGCCGCCGAGCAGATCGCCGGGCTGACCGAGGAGATCCACTCGCAGGCGCAAGCGGCCGTCGCGTCGATGGCGCTCGGCGTCGCCGAGACCGGTCGCGGCACCGAGGCTGTGCAGCATAGCGGCCGAATCTTCTCCTCGATCATGCAGGAGATGCACGAGGTGAATACGCAGCTCGGCGAGCTGTCCGCCTCGGCCGAGCAGATGGCCGCCAGCGTCGAGGAGGTTACCGCCACCTCGGCGCAGATGCAGCACATCGCCGAGCAGTCGGCCTCCAACGCGCATCAGGTCGCCTCGGCCTCGCAGCAGCAGCTCGTCTCGATGAATGAAGTGACAGCCGCTGCCGAGCATCTCGCCCGCATGGTCGAGGAGCTCGTCGAGCTGATGGGCAAGTTCAAGACCTGATCCAGCTGACCCGCACATCTCCGCCTATAGTGGCAGGAGCGCGAGCCGCCTGCGCAGTTCGATCTCCAGCGCGACGCCCTCCGGGGCGTCCGCACGGAGCGCGAGCTGCCCAGCGGCTATTTGCCATGCGATGCGGACGATACCATGACGCGTCAATAGGACTGCCAGCCGTAGAGGCTGCAGCACGGGGCACGGTATAATATACAGTAAATGCAAAACTACATTTATTTGCAGCGAAACAGAGTGGGAACAGGTTAATAAATGCAAATGCGCACTTAAATGAGGCTGGATTCGCCTGAATGTGTGCCTTTGCGCAAAACAACTGCACTTTTGCATTAAAATCCCGATTGCACGCGCTTTGGAGCATAATTAGAGGTAATATTGCAGTTAAGCTAAGCGAGGAAGAAGCGAGACCGTACAACGCCCATAGGAACGCTATATGAGATCAGGGTCGTGCTACTAGCAGCTCGAACATATTCAACGCACGAAGTAACGCACGAAGAATGTTATCGCAAAAGAGAACGACTGCACACCGAATGGAGGGATCAGATGTACAAGATCGGAACGATGGGAACGTTCGCCACGCTGCCCGAGCTGGCCATGGCGATCTATGAAGGCGATACAGCGAAGGTCGAAGCCTTGCTCGGGCAGGAGCGTAATGTCGATGCGGAGCTGGAGCTGAGCAAGCACACGTCGCTGACGCCGCTCGATCTGGCGCTGATCCTCGGTCGACGGACCATCGTGGAGCTGCTCGTGGCACGCGGGGCCGAGCTGAATGCCAAGGACAACCCGGCGATGCTGTTGGCAGTCCGCTACGGCAACGCCGAGCTGGTGACGTACCTGCATAGTCAGGGAGCGCGGCTCGATGGCCGCAACCGCGTCAAGAGCAACGCCTATGACGAGGCGTACTACGGCAACAAAAAAAATATCCCGCTCCTGCACGAGCTGGGGCTGGATATCAAGTCGCATGCCGGCGGCGTGCTGCGCAAGGCGGTCGCTGCCCGCGACCGCAAGACTGTGGACGATCTCCTCGAGCAAGACGCCGATATTAACTATCACGCGGCAGATATGGTCTACCCCTATGAGCCGACGCCGCTAACGGTCGCCGCGCGCAACAATGACCTGGCGATGGTACGCTATCTGATCGAGCGCGGCGCCGATGTGACCGCGCAGGAAAAGGACGGCGAGCGCGCCTACACAATCGCCGTCAGCCAGCGCAATGAAGCGATGGCCGACTACCTGAAGGAGTTGGAGCCGGAGGACTTCCATAGCCTGAGCAACCGGCTCCACGCCCTGCGGCCGTACAAGCTGCCGCAGCCGCTGCTCGAGTATCTGAGCGAGGGCGCGCGCCGCATCGAGCTGCCGGCCAACGAACCGGGCGTCGGCTATGTCGAGCTGTTCCAGCTCACCGATACGGTCGAAATGAAGCTCGGACGCACCAAGCTGCTGCGGCTGTCCGCCGAGCTCGACGTCTATTCTCATCTGCTGCTCGTCTGGCATCCCGCCAAGCGACGGCTCGGACTAGCCGACATCGAGCATCGTGAATATATAGAGTTGGCGACCGCGGACGCCTTCCTCGCCGATCCCGGCGGCGTGCTTGCTCGCCATCTGGAGGCTATGTGAAACAGCGCATCGCGCTGCGATGCGCCGCGGCAGCGCCGCCTCCAGGCGGCCTGCAAGATTCATTATGCACGCCATCGAAATTGGTATATTCGCGCTGCATGTGTATAGGGGGCGGCAGTTCAGCCCTCTATCATAGCCAGGTAGCGAATCTGCTCCTCGCCGACGACAGCAATCAAGATATCGCTCTTCTCCTTAGGCTTGAACAGCTCCGTCCCTTCCGGCAGCCTGGTTGCGGTTAAGTCCGCGTACGGCAGCTCGCTGCTCTGACGCTTGATTTCCCCTACGCGCTCGCCAGCCTCCAACGCCTGCTCCTGTACCCAATCGATACCCTTTGCATTGACGTATACGATACCTTGGTATTGCAGAAGGTCCGTTTGCGGATTGCGCTCCAGCATCGCCTCGGCGGTCGGATTGCCAATCGTTGTTTGCACCGATTGTCCTGATGGCTGGCCCGACCTACCCGACTGTCCAGGCGGCTCCGTGCCACACCCTGCCAGCGCCAAGAGCACGGCCAGACCTGCCAATGTCATCTTCAGTCTCATCGCTCATCCCCCCCCCCCTTGCCATTACTGACGCAAGCGAGATCCATTATGTTACACCTCAGCCAACCGACCGGGAACGCGGCGCTGGCCTAGGGGGTGTTTGGGGTGTGCAGACACGCCCTAACGGTGACTCTGACGATAGTGCTGCGGGCTCAGCCCCGTCCATCGCTTGAACTGCCGGCTGAAGTGCGACAGCTCGGCATACCCCAGTCGTGCGGCGATCTCCTTGAGCCCCAGATGCGACTGCTGGAGCAGCGTTTTGGATTCGCGCATCTTCAGGTCGGATAGATACTGACGCGGCGACATGCCGTACAGCTTGCGGAACGCCTCGAGCGCATAGCCCGGCGAGATGCCGAGCGAGGCCGCGATCTGCTCGATCCGCAGCGCACGCTGACCGTCCAGCTCTACCCTCTCATGCGGGTCGAAATGACGCTTGATCGCCTCCGCGATCGCTCGCGCATAGCGGACATAGGACGCCGACGCGTCGTCCCCCGCAGCCTCATCCTCTGGCGGCGCAGCCAGCGTCGCCAGTCGGGCGAGCAGCTCGAACAACTGGATCTGGATGCGGAACCGCTCGCCAGTCGAGGGTGCCGGATCGTCGCGCAGCATCGTCAGCCACGGCTCGATCAGCGCGCGGATCGTCCGACTCTCCTCGCTCTCCGCTCGCAGCAGCCGCTGCTCGAGGTGCAGCATACGCTGTCTAAACTCCGGATCATCGACGTTGAAGTGGACGCAAAAGTAATGCATCCCCTCCGCCGACACGCAGCGATGGGCATGCCGGAAGCTAGGCGGGATCAATAGCATATCGCCCGCTCTCAGCAGATAGCGATTGCCCTCCATCACCGTCTCCTGCTCGCCTGCCAGGATCAGATTCAGCTCAAAGCCGACATGCGTCTCCATCGGCATCGTCCAATCGGCAGCAACCTGCCGCTCGTGCCCGCCGTAGAACTTCACATTCCAATCCAGCGACGGCAGCCATCTCACCTGATGACGCCACGTCTGGAAGGCCTCCTGCTCGCTCATCTGCGCCGCCTCCTTGGATTTGGGTAACTCTGACCCGGATCGGACCCTCTACAGCCCTCAGCTCCTCCCATTATACTAGAAGAGCAAGCTAGTATGGGAATCGACCACTAACTACCCACCAGGAGGAGATAGATGATGACACAGCAGGTAATACGATGGGTGACGAGTACGCCGGAGGCTGCATGGCAGGAGCAAGCGGCTGTGCAGGAGATCGCGAAGACCGGGCGGGCCGACCTAAGCTGGAATGGCGAGACGAAGCAGACCGTCGAAGGGTTCGGCGGCTGCTTTAATGAGCTGGGTTATGTCGCCCTGCAGAAGCTGTCTGAGGCAGATCGGGCAGCCGTCATGCACGACCTGTTCCACCCGGAGGGCGCGCAGCGCTTCGCGATCTGCCGTCTGCCGATCGGCGCCAGCGACTATGCGCTGGAATGGTACAGCCACAATGAGGTGGACGGCGACTACGAGATGGCGCATTTCTCCATCGCGCGCGACACGCAGTATCTCATCCCTTACATCAAGGAGGCGCTGCGCCTCAATCCCGATCTGAAGCTGTTTGCCACGCCGTGGAGTCCGCCTGCCTGGATGAAGTCGCCCAAGGCCTACAACTACGGCACGCTCCGCTGGGAGCCTGAGGTGCTGCAGGCGTACGCGCTCTACTTTGTCAAGTTCGTCCAGGCCTATGCCGCCGAGGGGATCACGATCCACCAGGTGCATGTCCAGAATGAGGTCGTCGCCGACCAGAAGTTCCCTTCCTGCGTCTGGACTGGCGCGCAGCTGCGCGACTTCATCCGCGACTACCTCGGCCCTGCCTTCGAGCAGCATGGGCTGACGACCGAGATCTGGCTCGGTACGATCAACGCCCCGGAGCCGTGGGACGAGTGGATGAAGAAGAAGGTGCAGGATCATAGCGCCTACACGCATACCGTGCTGAGCGATCCCGAGGCGTATAAGTACGTCAAGGGCGTCGGCTACCAGTGGGCTGGCAAATACGGCATCCAGCGCACGGTCATGAGCTACCCCGAGCTGCGCTACATGCAGACGGAAAATGAATGCGGCGATGGCGAGAATACGTGGTTCTATGCCAAGTACGTATTCACGCTGTACCAGCACTACTTCACCAATGGCGTCAACGCCTACATCTACTGGAACATGGCGCTTGAGCCCAAGGGCCGCAGCACCTGGGGCTGGGAGCAAAATGCGATGGTGACGGTCGATCCGGCGACGTCCCACGCCCAGTACAATCCCGAGTATTACGTCATGAAGCATTTCGCCCATGCCGTCATGCCCGGCTCGCGGCGGCTCGGTCTGCAGGGCCCTTGGACGGGCAATGCCGTCGCCTTCGAGACGGTGGATGGCGATCATGTCTTCGTCATCGGCAACCCGTTCTCCGAGCCGCGCACGATCACAGTGGCGCATGGCGAGCGCATGTATGCGCTGGAGCTGCCTGCCGACTCGTTCAACACCGTGATTATGCCTCGCGTATAGAGTAGCATCCGGTCTGCGCGGAGGTCTTCGGGAGGAGAAGGCCTCTGCGCTTAGCTTGGCGAGCAGCGTTCTTGTAGCTAGGATGCTGCTGGATAATCGCGATCAGATTGGCGTACTTGGGATAGGAAGTAATAATCGGCTTTGCGATCGGCAGCTTTTTCATCAAATACCCCCCCTCTCCAAAACTTCTCCTTATCTCCGGGACAACATACTTTCGTACACCTCCGCTTCCTTCTCCCTCAGCTCGCCTGTACGCCTGATAATCTTGGCGTAGAGACCCTGGTCCGGCGAGAAGAAGCTCCTCAGATGCAAGGCTCTCAGCTTGAAGGCGTCGCCCTCCAGCTCCTCGAGCCGATGCACCGTATCCGCTCCGGGATCGAGCAGCCCTGCCTCCTGCAGGAACTTTATCTTGTACCGCATACTCTGCTTGTGCTCCCACAACGAATGAAGCACGCGAATATCCGACTCTGCCCTTCCCTCTTGGAGCAGCCCGAAATACTCGATTACCTTGTCATAAATATCCAAACCGAACACATACATCTTGTTATCCCGATAACAGCTCCTCGACTTAACATAATCGCTCAAAAAGCCGTAAAATCTCGTCGAATCAAAGGTAATCGGGTTATGAAGCCGGGTATACACCTTGGAATGATTGACCCACACGGCCTGTCCATTCGTTCGCGCATAAGCCTCCTGCAGTGCCTCAAACAAGATTTGCGCTTCGGTAAACACACCGTCCTTGACGAACTTCCCATAGAATACCGATGCTTCCTGATCGTAGCCGTAAATAAATATATTATGGGTGAAATCATCCTTCATGTAGGTGGATGTGCCTGGAATATAGGACTCGTTGACCATCAATTCCGTATATCCGTCGGCCTCCAGCGTATCGATCAAAAAACGGATCACGCCGCCGTTGTAATGGGCAATGACATTTTTGTGAATGGTCTGAATGGTGAACTGATCGTCGTAAGCAGCATAAAACGTCTCGTGGTAAAAATCGAGGGTGCTGTGGCGATTGGAGGGCAAATCGTGGGGACAACGGAGCTGAATAAAATTACTGGCAAACCAATGGTTATCGCTCTCACTGCTCAGGTCGATGATCGAGAAAGCGATCGCATGATGGACATATCCGCGAAGGAACGGCTTCGCGACGGGCAAAATTCGGCTTGCCATGAATATACACCTCGACTATGGGAGATTCCGAGGAAGGATCAGGACGTCAAGTATGCAAGCGCCTCAGAACCATAATATACCATCCATATGGAAGCGTTGTAAATAATTCAAAGCAAGGTCTAAAGTTATTTCATTTTCTTTTATGACCTAGTATGGGAAAATGAGGTAGTGAGCTCAGATACTGTTGCAGCTTGATCATTTCTGCGGAGGGGGGCGCCAATATTTTGCTTAGCAAACCGATCGCAATTACCTTGTTGGCACTAATCGCTTGTTTATCTATTGGTATCGTCTACTTGTCAAGCCAAACAAAAGCGGACGACTATCTCTCCGCCCAAAAAATCGAAGCGTTGCGAGCGGACTATCCCATCTACGATAAAGACCCGGATTTCCTATCGACCGTACCACTATCCTTCCAAGACGTCTTTGAAGGCGTCGACTCGGTCGTCATCGGGTCCGTGGTTGAAGCGCTGCCCGAATACAGCATCACGCTGCCGCTGGAGAGCGAAGCGGACAAGGCAGTGGACGAGAAAAATAAAGAGCTGGGCTTTGACCCCAGGCGGGAATTTGTCCAGTACAAACTCAAGGTGGAGAAGCTGATCGCAGGCGAAGCCGTCGACGACGAGATCATCCTCTCCCATAACGCCATGTTTGTAGGCATTGAGCCGGAGTTAAAGCCTGGCATGGAGCTATTGCTCGGGTTATCCAAAGGGATGGATATGCACGAGGGCAAATACTTTTTTAGCCGCTATGGCACCTACTATATCGTGGAGGACGATTATGTCCTGCCCGCCTATGAAGATCAAGTATCCAAAACGTTAACCGGCGCGTCGCTAACACAATTGATCGATACAATCAAGTCGTATCGGAATGACTAACCAGGACTCCCCCTGCATGCATGCCATGCAAGGGGAGTTTTTTATAAAAGAAAAACGGTAAGAGCTGCAGTACGACAGCCTTAACTACCCGCGCTGTACACCAGCTCCCGATATACCTCCGCACCGTGCAGCAGCTCGCGGTGGCTGCCTTGCTCGACCACGCGGCCTTGCTGCATCACATAGATGCAATCGGCATCCTCCACCGTCGATAACCGATGGGCGATGACGATCGTCGTCCGGCCAGCGCGCAGGCGGTCGAGATTACGCTGGACGCGACGCTCCGTCTCCAGATCGAGCGCCGAGGTCGCCTCGTCGAGCAGCAGGATCTCCGGATCGCTGAGCAGCGCCCGCGCGATCGCCAGCCGCTGCCGCTGGCCGCCGGACAGCGTGATGCCCCGCTCGCCCAGCAACGTCTCGTACCCCTCCGGCAACGTCTCGATGTAGTCCGCGATCTCCGCCGCCTCGCAAGCGGCTCGCACCTCGTCATCCGTCGCCGGCTTGCCGAGCGTCAGGTTATGGCGGATCGTATCGGGGAACAGGTGCGGCTCCTGCGGCACCAGCACGATCCGGCTGCGCCAGTCGGCCAGCGACAGCTCCCGCAGCGGCACGCCATTGACGAGGATTTCCCCTGCCGTCGGCTCGTAGAACCCCTCCAGCAGCTGCGCGATCGTCGACTTGCCGCCGCCGCTCGCGCCGACGAAGGCGATCTTGCCGCCGATTGGCACGGACAGATCGAGCCGCTGGAGCACCTCTCCCCCTTGCTCGCTGTATCGGAACGACACCTCCCGGAAGACGAGGCTGCGGATCGGCCCTGTCAGCGTCCTGCCGTCCTCCGGCTCGCCCATCGTCATGAAGCCTTGCAGCCGCTCGACCGCGCCGAGCTTGGCAGACCATTGGAGCGCGGCGCCGAGGAGCTGCTGCATGCCCGAGAGCAGCTGGCTGGCGAACTGGTAGACGACGATGAACGTGCCGATCGTCAGACTGCCCTGGATCGTCAGATACGCCCCGAGCCCCAGCACCGCGAGGTTGATGCCCCAGCGGAACGGCTCGCTCCAGGCGAGCTGGCGGTTCGCCAGCTTGCCCTCTTGCATCACCTTGGCAAAGTAACGCTTGAACTTGTCCTGGTACCGCTCCAGCTCCCAGGCCTCGCGATGGAAGGCGATCACCTCTCGGGTCGAGGACAGCCCCTCCTCCAGTTGGACCGCCACCTCAGCCCGCGCGCCGTGGATCTCCTTACTCGTCGCGCGCTGCAATGGGCTGAACTTGCGGCCGATGACGATATAGATCGCGCCGAGCCCGACGATCAGCGCCAGCAGCCACGGGTTCGCCCAGCCGATAAACGCCGCCAGCACGACGACCCGGGCAACGCCGGTCAGCGTCTCCGGCACCATGTGGGAGACGAAGTGGCTCGTCTCGTTGACCTCGCCGTGGAACCGCTGGGCCAGTCCGCCGATCCGCTCATTGTGGTAGCGCGACGCCTTCATCCGATACATCACCTGCATCAGCCGAACGGCGAAGGTCCGCTGCAGCGCGTATTCGTTGCGCCGGTTCAGCATGAAGGAGACGAGGTGAACGGCATTGTAACCGATAATAAATGCGGCGAATAATAGCAAGTACCCGGTCAGCTTGTCGTATTGGCTGTGGACGAAGATGTCGTCGATGATCCACTTCTGCACGCCGGTAATCGCCAGCAGCGACAGCATATCGAGCAAGCATAGCAGCACCGCCAGCAGCAGGCTGCCCCGGATCGCTCTAGTGTAGCCGGCCAGCCATCTCCATTCAGACATGCGCGCCCGCCTCCTCTCCCGAGACTAGCCGGTATAGCGCCTCCCGGCGAGCCATCAACGCCTCATAGCTGCCTTGCTCGACGATGGCGCCGTCCGCCAGGACGACGATCCGATCATAATGCTGCACCGTCGACAGCCGGTGCGCGACCGCGATAGTCGTCCGGCCTTGCAAGAGACGGTCCAGCGCCTCTTGCACCTCGCGCTCGCTCTGGTTATCCAGCGCCGAGGTCGCCTCGTCGAGCAGGACGATTGCCGGGTCCCGCAGGATCATCCGGGCGATCGCGATCCGCTGGCGCTGCCCGCCCGACAGCTTGACGCCGCGCTCGCCGACGAGCGTATCGTAGCCGAGCGGCATCGCCTCGATAAACGCCGCCGCGTTGGCCGCGCTCGCAGCCGCCTCGACCTCCTCGTCGCTCGCCTCCGGCCTGCCGAATCGGATATTCTCCCGCACGCTGTCGCCGAACAGATACGTCTCTTGGAACACATACCCGAGCGCCCCCCGCAGGTCGCGCGTCGCCAGCCTCGGCAGCGGCACGCCGGCCAGCCGGATCAGTCCGGCGTCCGGGTCGTAGAAGCGGCCGAGCAGCTTCAGCAGCGTCGTCTTGCCGCCGCCGCTCTCGCCGACGAGCGCGACGCGCTCGCCTGCGGCGATGTGCAGCGTCACCTCCCGCAGGATCGGGCGGTCCGGCATCTGGCTGTAGGCGAAGCTTACCCGCTCCAGCGACAGGCTGCCCTGCACCGCTGGAAGCGGTTGCGGATCGTCCGGCTCTTGTACCGCCGGAGCCTTGCGCATCAGCTCGTACAGCTTCTCGCCCTGGACCAGCAGCATCCCCTGCTCCGTCGCCATGGTTACCACCTGGGTCAGGTTCTGCATGACGATGAAGTAGTACAGCAAGAAGGCGACGAACGCCCCGACGTCCATGCTACTGCCTCGCACGGCAATCGCCCCGCAGATGAACAACACCAGCGAGCCGAGGTTGACCGTCATCCGGCGCGCCGTCCCGCGCAACAGCGCATAGAGCAGCTCGCGTCGCCACCACTCCCGGTTGCGGTCGAATCGCTCCAGCAGACGGGACAGATCCCATGACTCAGCGCGGTGAATGCGCAGCTCGAGCAGCCCGGAGAGGCTGTCGTAGAGCTTCTGGTTGTACGCTGTCCGCGTGGCGACGCCTTCCCGGGCGTAGTAGCCTTGCTTGCGCTCGAAGTACGGACCGATCAGATAGTACGACAGGAAGAACGGCACGATTAACAGCGTTAACCACGCATTAAGCGAGAACAGCAGGCCGATCGAGAGGAGCAGCAGCACCGACTTCTCGATCAGGGTTGGCAAGTAATAGCGATAGATCCGCTGGATCGCCGGGATCTCGGCCTGGAACATCGACAGCAGCTCCCCTGTCGGATGCGTCTCATAGTGCGCGAAGCCGAGCTTGCGCAGATGCCGGAAGAGCGCGAGCTGCAGGTCGCTCGACGCCTTCTCCTGGACGATCCGCTGCATCAGATTGCGCAGCGCCATCGAGCCGAGCATGACGACCACCAGCGGCACCAGGACGAGCAGCATGACTCGTAGCTGCGCGGTATCCCGGGTCGGCACGATCACATCGATGACCTGCTGGATGAACTTCGGGATCGCAAGCAGCACGCCCGAGTTGACGAAGCCGGTCGCGATGAGCGCGACGAACGGCCATTTGTACTTGGCGACGTAGGAGATAATCCATCGGTAAATCTGCCACTTTTCGTTCATTGCGCCTCCTTGGTACACAGCTTCCTATTTGTTCGGAAAGCTTCTATATTTGCAACAATATACCATTCTCCAGCCCTCTCGTAAACCGGAGGGGTTATAGGAGTTATCGTCTATCGATAGTAGATTCGCACTCTCAGATCCTGATCGTAGTTGCCGAAGCCCTTGCCGTAGATCGTCAGCCCTCCGCGTCCTCGGCTGCGATCCTCCGCCGCGATGCGCAGCGTCCAGTTCATCCGGTTGGTCTCGATATCGCTTAGGCCGATGTCCGAGATTTTCTGCCCATCCGCATACGTGCCCGACGCCTTGATCCGCAGCACCTTGAGCAGTCCGTACTGATTGACATCCGATTGCCACCATTCCGGCGTGAACCGGCCGCGGCGCTTGCCGAAGTCGCCCGGGCTCGTCCAGCTGCCGAGCGGCTGATTATTGAGGGCGAAGCGGATATCGGACGGCCAGCGCTCATTGACCCGCGGCGCCTCCGAGCCGAGCTCCAGCGAGATCTCGATCTCGTGCAGCGATTCGTCGCGATGCAGGTAGTTGGGCAGCTTGTACTCCACCCATCCTCGGGCGAACCACAGGATGCCTGCCTCTCCACGCCCGGGGTCCATAAACGAAGCCGGGTTGTCGTAAGGTCCGATCATCGCCTTGGTTGAGGCAATGCCGCATGTCGGGTACGCTTCGATATCCGTGTACTGCCCGATCGGTATCGACAGCTCCTGCACGGACAGCGACTCCGGGCGCTCCGGCGACAGCTTGATCTGCATGAACTCTGTCTTGATGTAGCAGTACTTGTACGTCCCGCCGTCGATCCGCTTCATCTGACTGCCGATGATCCCCGCGTCCTCCAGCTTGCGAATATGGCTACTGACGACCGCATTGCTCAGATGGAGGCGGGCAGCCAGCTCCTTCACATGACATTCCTTCTCGTACAGGCAATCGATAATATTCAGCCGCACTTCGCTGGCCAACGCTTCATACACGCGCAGCGAGTCGGCGTTCGTATTCAGATGCACCACGCCACCCCTAGAATCATGTTTTTTACGAATCCTGAGAATAAAACTTCCCTGCCTTGTCCTATTATGATAAGAATAAAGTAGTTTCTCAACTCTTTTTGAATTTGCTAATCTACTAATCCTTACTGGGAGGTTATACGATGACGATTCGATCGACGATGCTGATCGACAAAAACTTCCGTGTCTCCGAGGTCGACCCTCGGATGTACGGATCCTTTATCGAGCATCTGGGGCGGGCAGTGTATGGGGGCATCTATGAGCCGGGGCATCCAACCGCAGATGCCAACGGCTTCCGCCAGGATGCGCTGGAGGCGATCCGCGCGCTGCAGGTGCCGATCATCCGGTATCCGGGCGGCAACTTCGTATCCGGGTACAACTGGGAGGACGGCGTAGGTCCGCTATCCGAGCGCAGACGGACGCTCGAGCTCGCCTGGTGGACGACCGAGACCAATGCGGTCGGCACCAACGAGTTCGCCCAGTGGGCCAAGCTCGCCGGCAGCGAGGTGATGATGGCGGTCAACCTGGGGACGCGGGGCGTCGATGCGGCGCGCAATCTCGTCGAGTACTGCAACCACCCATCCGGCTCGTACTACAGCGACCTACGGATCTCGCACGGCTATGAGGAGCCGCATCGCTTCAAGACATGGTGCCTCGGCAATGAGATGGACGGGCCATGGCAGATCGGTGCCAAGACCGCCGTCGAGTATGGACGTCTCGCCAACGAGACCGCCAAAGCGATGCGCTGGGTCGATCCGACCATCGAGCTGGTCGCCTGCGGCAGTTCGTCGAGCGGCATGGCCACCTTCGCCAATTGGGAGGCGACGATCCTCGATCTGACCTATGACCAGGTAGACTTCCTGTCGCTGCATACCTATTACAACAACAACGCCGGCGATACCGCCAACTTCCTGGCGACCTCGATGAATCTGGATCGCTTCATCCATAGCGTCGCCTCCATCTGCGACTATGTGCAGGCCAAGAAGCGCAGCAACAAAAAAATCATGCTCTCGCTCGATGAATGGAATGTATGGAATACGATCGGCACGAGCCGCAACCATGAGCGGTGGCAAATCGCGCCGCCGGAATTCGAGGATGTATACACCCATGCCGATGCACTGGCGGTCGGCTGCTATCTGATCACGATGCTCAAGCATGCGGACCGGGTGAAGATGGCTTGTCTGGCCCAGTTGATCAATACGATCGCGCCGATCATGACCGAGACAGGCGGCGGACTCTGGCTGCAGACGACCTACTATCCATTCCTCCATGCGTCCCATTACGGCAGAGGCACCGTCCTGCTGGCCAATGTGGAGTCGCCACGTTACGACGCTAAGGACTTCACCGACGTTCCTTACCTGGAGTCGGTCGCCGTGTTCAATGAAGAGCACGGCGAGGTAACGATCTTTGCCGTGAATCGGCATCTCGAGGAAGCGATGACGCTGGATATGGATGTCCGCAGCTTCGGTGCGCTCAGCCTGATCGAGCACATCGTCCTCGAGAGCGAGGACCTCATGCTGGCCAACACCAAGGAAGACCCTCGCCGCGTCGTCCCGCACAACCACGGCAGCGCCCAGGAGGACGGCGGCCGCGTCAGCGCAACCTTAAGCAAGGCCTCCTGGAACGTTATTCGTTTGCGGGTGGTTAAAGTTTGAGGCGGGAAGGGCCGGGAACAGGCAGGTTCGAGTCGGTTACGGGCGTGATGCCTCCCGTCGGAGTATAGAAGAGGGGGAAGCCCGGATTTTAGCATCCGGGCTTGCTGCTTTTTACCCCACTAAGTAATAAGACCGATTAGACCTCGAGACATCTGCTGATCTATAGAAAAGACATGCAATAATTTGCCTCTTAGAAAATCAAAATCAGAGTCTTTCAGGCTTTTCAAGCTGTCAGTATAGATATGCTTCATTACTTTTTTACGATATTTTTCGATGCTATTTTTAGATTCCTCGAACCCCACCCGTAGTTGTTGATAATCTGCATGCTGCAATACTCCTTTCTCCAAAAGGTTAGTCAACAAGAAGATGTTTCTTTCTTCCAATACCAAAGGCGCTTTGAAAGGGTAAGTGATGTTCCAATATTGTTCAAAAATTAACTTACTATGAATCTTGGGGAGCACTTCTTCCAATCGATTCGCAGCGGTTAAAATACTTTTGAGCCCGTATGTTAGCCTCCAATAATCTCCTTCGTCATATCCATTTATTGCAATATGCAAGCCATCGGCTATGTTTTTAACATACTCTTCACTAGTTAGAAGGTGATCGACACAAAGTCCAAAGCTTGAAATTTTCCTATTCTCGATCGCATAGTAAGCCTTCTCAAAGAAACTGAACGGAATTTCATGCTTTGATAAAATGCCCACCCTACTAAGATCATCCACAACATAATAAACCTTCGCATCCAAATTAAATCCATAGATACAGGTAGGGTGTTTTTTGGGCCTTACATCATGTGGAAAGTAAGAAGTATCAACAGATACAAAGATATAATTGCCGTCTTTTATACGTTGTTGTATGACCTCATGTAAATCTATATTATTTCCCTCAATAACCTCTCTGGAAAACAGTTTTCGCAATCTGCTTATATTTGCCCGAGCACATAATAAGCCTCCGCCGCTCTCATAGTATGTATGCACTTCATTATCCGGTACAACTGCATCAGGAGTTGAACAGAAAAAGTCCATATCCATTAAAACTAAAGCATCGGATTCGTTGAAACCTTGTGCCCGCAATATCCCCAGCAAGTTATTTCCGTAACAATTAATCCATAACTCATTGTAGGCTTCCATCTTCAAAACAACTGTATTTGTTTTCACACATCTCTCCCCTTACGGTAACTTACATTCTTTATACTCGAATCTTTATGAAATGGGTTTCATAAAGATTAAAAAAATTTGTTGTTAAGGCGATCCTGAGGTGGAGCCTGTTAAGCAATTACTGGCTCACACCTCTTGTTCTGTTTTTATATCTGTCTTGAACTCGCCATTCAAGCCATTAAACCGTACAATCATCGCCTCCACTGCACTTCTGTCATCTCCATAGAACAGGACAAAGACACGATAAAGCACACAATCAAACTCTATGCTGTTATGACGAGCAAATGTATAGATCAAAAATCGGTTTTCTTGACTGGGGACGACGGCTTTTTCAACTATGTTGTAAACCGTGTTAAAATTCAACGAGCTTGATGAATTGAATCTAATAAATCTGCTTTCCACAACTTGATATTGCTGCTTCAACTTCATAACCTGAGATATAAGATAGGAGACCTGTGTCAACCTCGCATTGATTTCTATAATCGGAAACAAGCTTCCTTCCTGGTCTATAATGGAATCTACTCCACATATGCCACGGTAACCTTGCCCCTGCAGTAGCCGGCCCAGACGCAACATTTCTAGTTTGTACCTCTCTACGAGAGCAGCTTCATAATACGGGGTGAAATTAGTCCCCATGTATACACCATTGTTGTCAATCTGCTGTTCCGTCACAGCCAATATCTGTACTTCTTCAGTACTGATAAATAACTGGCAATTTATATTTTGTCGAACAGTATACCAGCCCTCAAGCAATAAATAAAATTGCTTATTGCGTCGCGTAATAAACTTAAGCAATAAATTGAAGGACCTATCATTGTCAATCAATTTTAGTCCTTTGCCTGAAGATCCGTACGCAATTTTCAAGACACAACGTTCAAAACCTTCCTGCTTTAACTTGTTATATGCCAGCCTTAGCTCGTCTTCATTGGTGCAAAAGAAGCCTTTAGTCGTTTGGAACAGATTATTCTCCGCAAATCGTCTCGTTTCAAATTTATTATTTAACCGCTTTACAAGATCATGCTTGGCGCCATAGAGATTAATCGACTCATCTAAACCAAACTCTTCATAGAGATCAGAAGTGACTATGTAGGGTACGGTTAGTACGGCTTTATCAGACAACGCTTCTAAATTATCAAATCGACCTGAATAGGGATCGGCAATTTGCATTTTCGGGAGCACAATGCCCTCATTTTTTAAATAGGTCAGAAACTCATCATCAGGCTTGTAGCGAAACAAAACAGTGTCTGTTGAATCTGCCGCAAACAACATTTGTTGTTCCTGCTGCTTCACCAACTCCAACTGTTGTGCATCTTGTATGGATGGAAATTCGGAAACCACATTCCACTTTTGCTCTTGATTTACATTGTAGACCCAGTACTTTTTTTGTTTGATCGTGTTAAGGATCATACACTGCTCACTAACTTTTCATTTACCATAGTAGTGATTTTCTGAATCGTCGAGAAGTTCTCAAACATTAGCTCTTCATCATCAAACGAAATATTAAAGAGCTCTTCTAGCTCAACGATCAATTGGACCGATTTCATTGAGTCTAGACCAATCGCCCCTAAATTTTCTTTCAAATTGATCTCTCTTTCTTCTACAACCAATACTTCCTTCACTTTACTTAAGATCTCTATCTCAGTTGATAAAATACTCATGCATGATTCCTCTTCTCTTTAAATATTGTATTTAGATAAACAGAGTTCATTTCTATATTCTGTTGGCGTTACATGATAATATCTTTTAAACAGCTCCGTAAATTGAGATCTGGAAATATAGCCGAGGCGATTTGCAATTTCTTTAATGGACAAATCCGTACTGCTTATTAGTTGCTTTGCATGCTCCATTCGGATATTTTGCAAATAGCGTATGGGGGAAATTTTGAATACTTTAGAATACGTATTGCTTAAATAAATAGGATTGCATTGTATAAGATCGGCTAACATTTGCAAGGTAATTGGTTGTTCATAATTTTCTCTAATATATCGATTGATCATAATTAATCTTCGATCTATCTTTCCTGTCCCTCCCAATCCTATTGAACACACTTGTAAGGAAGGCTCTTTTATCGACAATAAGAGTGAATGAAGAAGTTTATTTAATTCAAGGTTTAATTCGGAAGGAGAAGTAATGAAACTGAATAAGCTTTTTAAAGATGTGTGGCCCTCTACAGTAAAGACAGCTTTCTTCACCACTATAGGCCAGCTAGCTTGCGGTAATGAATCAGCTTGGAACACGATCCCTCTCAGAGTCGCCAGTTGCTTAGTATCATTAAAAATCTTAAATTTTGTTCCAATGACAATATCCCCGCATTGCAGCTTCTCTTCCTTCCTATTCCATCTTAACTGGAAATCACTAAGCACTTCAAAAAGGACGTAATTGGGCTCTTTATGCTCAACATTCAAGTATTGATTAGGCATAACAATAGCTTTTGTATTAATAGATGAAACAGATATATTCTCCACCTCCCATATATCAGAACGACCATTTGACCTATTCGCGTAAGGCTCATCAGGGAGCCCTAATAGGGGAAGTTTGTATCAGTTGGCCACTACTATCCTAGATCGACGATATTCGCATACGCTAATGCTATTTACTGAAGTTTTTAATTTAGCCGAAGAAATCAGGAAACTCTTCCTTGAGATTATAAGGGTCCATTTTTTTAAATGAGTCAACACGTTTCTTCTCCAAAGAAGTTAATTTTGTTTGATGAGCTCCAGATATAAAATCATTTAAATAATGTCTTGTCCATTGTATTGGCGACTCATAAAAAAGGTTGATTTCATTTAATGCGAAATCATTTATAAGGCCAATATTACTTGCCTCCATAAATAGCTCCCTGTCGACTCTTAATGGTGAAATAACATTTATGTTGCTTTGATTTAACACCTCAACACCTTTTTGATTACGAACTGCGACAGATAGAGTTTCTTTGAAATCTGCTCCTAAGTTACGAAGAATAGGCGTCCATTTACTTGAATAGCTGCTCGCTTGGTTGATTATGTCTGCTATATGTAAAACTTTTTGTTTTTCTATATTCCAATCAAGCAAATCCCCCACTTGGTTAGTAACCAGATGCTCCCCTGATTTGAAAAGGTACACATGTGGTAAATTGAGTTTTTGAGCAATAGGAATGGAGAAAAACCAATCTCTTCTTTCACCACCTGAAACTACAGCAGGGTTATACGTAGAATTAGAACGATAATATTCTATCAATTTATTTATGGAGTGGTTATATGCATGGTCAGACTCTAATACTTGATTAATTAAGCTCATTACCTTTTTCATTTGTTGGGTGCGCGAAGTATTCTCTCCTAATATCATCGTAATTTTTTCCAGAAGTAATTCAGCATTTTGCTTACCCACAATATTTTCCGTATTAATATAAAAAGGGCCCGGTTTATTTGTGGTATACCAAAACGCCTTATCTTCCTTCCCCTTCCTGAAAGAAAGACCTTTTGTTGCAATTAATTGTTCTAACAAAGAATTGGCGACTTCATTGAAATTCATTTTCCACTACCACCTTATTTTGTAATCTTAATATAATATAATACTACAAAAGAAAAAAAGTGGACGACATCCTTAAAAGGGGCGGTTATCAATAAGCTTATATGCAAACTACATAAATCAGATCGATAATCTATCGTTTAATAAAGGAACTATATCTTCAAAATTACAATATTTAATTTCAAGACAGATACAAGTGCGACTAATAGTCTGCGCAAGTTCAAGTACTCTATTTTGCACATCAGTCTTGCTTTGATTAACAATGTCAAACCTATCTGGATAGCTATCTTCTTTAAATGTAAAACATTCCCTTAGAAATACTGTCTTTATATACTGATAATCAACGTCACGAATAATGGGTTCCTTATACTCCTGTGAAATGATTGGAAAAATTAATACTCCTAATTTAGCAATTGGTACGACCTTTGAATCTAATGAACAAGCAATCTCACTTGGTAATAACTCTATATATTCTTTAATTGACCACATCTCCACCTCCTCTAGAGACTTGACAGCATTTATATGTGATTGAATCTTCTTCGTCTCTTTTTTCAGAGGAATCAATGTACCTTTCTTCAATAGTGACTGGATTTTTTCATATTGAAAAGCTGTTCCTAGTCTGATAGCTGCTGCAAATGGGACACCTTTTATTTTTGTCAATCTATTGTTTTCTACTGCCAACATAATTCGATCATTTGAAATATAATTATAGTCAGAATAGTAAATAAACCCTAAAACAGTGGTAGTTTTTCCAGAACCCTTTTCGCCACATATCATTACACCCAATCCATTTTTCTCCACAGCCCCTGCATGGATCATTAATTCATTGTTTTTCTCCAGTTTCCTAACCATGATCTCCCTTATTACTCTACTAGGCTCTTGGAGCAATTGAGCATCTGAGGGATGCATAATTAAAACAAACCAGCTCCTTTCACTATTAAATATAATATAAGACTCCCTTTCACTTGTTTTTTGAATTTTCAATTCATTGGAAATCTTATATTCTTTAATATTCTCTCCCCTGTAGCTTCCTACAAATTTAACGTCAGATCCAAGTACAGCTTCTCTAATTAAATCTATTAAGGAAGAGTCCATTGTGAAAAACAAAGAACTTTCCACTCTTTCAGTTTCGTCTTCACAAATCATATAGTATGGGCTTAAATATTCCCTAAGCCAGGATATCTGTTCTGCCAAATTTGTAGAAAATGCAACCGAGTACAAGTCAGTTCCAACTAGAACTTTGTACTCGAAATCCGATTGAATCATTTTTTTTATTCGATTTCTAAGAAGATCAACTTTCATAAATTTATATCCTCCAACATTTCTACGAATTTATTGGTATCAATAGATCGTCTCTTTGCGTCAGCTAAAAGAAAGTCAACAATTCTATTACTAAACAAATCAATAATCCAACTATCAATTGACTTTTGATTTTTTACATTTCTTTGTCTATTAATTAGAATGCTAGAGGAATCAGTAAGTTCTCCGAAAGGCCACCTTCCACTAATAAGATGGATAGCTAGAACACTTAATGAATACATATCATTTTTTAAACCCGGTGTGTCGTAAAATGCTTCAGCTTGTTCAGGCGCTGCATAGCCCGGCCTCCCATGGCGTCTATAAACCTCGGTTAATCTAACATTTTTTAGAGGAAACCTTACTAGAGAACTCTCAATGTCCGGAATATGTAAGTTACTCTTTGAATTAACAAAAGCCGCAAGTCCCCAATCTATTAAGAAGGGTTGCCCTTCATCATTCAGCACAACATTTGAAGGTGTTATGTCTCGATGAACGATTCCATTTTTAAAAGATATGACTATAATATCTAAGACCTTTCGAATTATCGAACAGGCTTCTTTGATTTGCTCACGCTTAAGGGGATATGAATGAGCATCAATCCAATCTTGAAGGGTTCTTGAACCAACATATTCATACAATGCCCATTTCTTTGGTAAATCACCTGACTCATAAACCTTAGGCACTTGGGTTTTAAAAGAAAGCAATTTACAGATAGATACTTCTTGGTCCCATCGTTGCGCAAACCTCTCGAGTCCAGCTAATCTATTAGTTATACGTTTCAAAACTACTCGGCCATATTGTGGATGCTCCCCGACCACTACTTCACTCATATTGCCTTGTGTACAATCAATTAAGTTTGATAATTTCATCTAAATGACCTCCATGATATAGAGGATGCCCGACTTCTAGGAAGCAATCCTTCTTATCAACTTCTAACTGGGATAATATTAGCCCTAGAGGACGGAACTTAAAACCTTTTTTTAAGTTAACGTAATCCATAATTTCATGTCTAGTGTTATCGTTTTCAATGAAATGTTGTGTCTGTGTGTGCAAGTGGTGATAATAAATTCGAGATGTATGTCTGAGCTTCGTTCTTATCAATGCATCTTCAATCTCTATGAGACTGTTTAAATCCATTCGTAGAACTTCGATATCGTTTGGAAGATGAGGTTTTTCAGTATGTTTAATTTGATTAGTTATCCAGAAATCTGATCTACTACTTCCAATCGATCTATGTAACATTCTAAAGTAATCCATTGGATAACATATCTTGAAGAAATCAAGCCTTTCACGTCCACTTCTGGAGTATAACCCCATAAGAACAAGGACATCAGATGGACTAATGGACTCTAGAAACTTAAAGTATCCAAAGTTATCATAGTTGCGTATCTCTTTCCACATAATCATTATCTTTTTATAAGTTGAAATGAGCTTTTTTACTTTAAAATCTGGCAAGGTCTCCTTTCTAGTCTCTTTTAAATTACGGGGATTCATTATTTCTATGTCCTCCATGAGCCTCCCCTTACTTCTTCTCCAATAATCAGGACGAACACCTAAAAAAGAGTCAAGTTTATACCATTTTTCAAGAGGAGCGGAGTCAACATAGAAACATACATTTGTTTGTAAGATCCTTTTAATTATTGATATGGCATATCCTATTCTGCCAAAACTAATGCTATCATCAATGAATACAATTTTCACTTGTTTGATTTGATTATATTTATTTTTATTAGTATTTATTTTAGGCATGGTCCAACTAAAATGACTAAGAAAATGCCCATACATTTCATAGCGCATTTCATCTGTATAAATACTTACATTGTTCATTACAAGTTTATCAATAGACGATTTCACGTCGTACATTATTTTTTGAGATTTCCATTCTATTTTATGGATGATATCCATGTAATACCCAATATTAAAATCATGATTGCAATGACATTTCAAAAAACTTGCTAATTCATATACAAAATTTGCTATTTGGTTTGAATCTGTTTTTGAATTAAACCCAAAATCACGAGAAACATTTAGTGAAGGCCCAATAGTAAAATCTATATTTAAACATTTAGCAAGTAAGGCTCCAGCATATGTTAAACGCCTCCCCCCCTCTGCAACAGGACAAAACAAAGTAAATTCTGTAGATTGCTTTGCAAGTCTTACAATTGGTAGAGCAGCAGAAAATAAATAAGAAGGGTGAAATTCGTATTTATTATTCATAGTCTGTCGTTAAGAGAAACTCTCTTAATATCTCCTCTGATTTTTGTGGTCCACCTTCCGGGAAATGGAGAAACTCACCATACTTTTTTATATTTTTTGCACCTTGATCTCCTAAATCAGAACCAACTGAAATATATAATGCTTTTGAATTAAAAGTGCACATAGCCGTATCCATTCCTTCATTAGAAAAATCATCGCCCATAATAACGCTATGTTCTAGTTTTAAGTTCTCATGATTAAGTAGGTAATTGATTCCCGTCGCTTTAGTTACATTACGGGATATTATATGTGCCGATGAAGCTTTATTAGTGTTAAAGTGCATCGAGAGAGTGTTTTGAGAATCTTCTTCTATTAAATTTTTTAGTTTTTTATAAAAATCTAGTCTGTGGTTGTATTCTAATAATTTACTCACACCCAAACTTATGGACTCACCTCGGAACCTTTTCAGCAAATAGCCGCTTTTAAAGTATTCTGTCATTTCCAATTTTGAATTAATTGTTTTCATTATTTTATAGCAGTTTGATTGATATTTTAATTCAACAAAAGCTTCCATGTTAATAAAAACAATTTTATATCCCACGGAACCACCACAACAAAAAACATATAAACTAGAATGGAATTCGCTCTGGCTTTTATTAATTGCTTCTTTTAGAGGTAATATTACATTTCCATAAACCTCTTTAAAGCACTGCATTGTAATAATGGCGAAGGTTTTATTTTTTTTAAGCCAGCATAATATACATTTACTTATTCCTTTAGTAATCGGCTTACAGCTTTCAGAAAGTGTATCATCCAAGTCAGTTATTAAGTGGTTGATTTTTTTTCCCTTAATTTTCATAAAGAACCTCTTAGATAAACCAAGAACTCAAAGAGTCCCCCTTCATCAGGTGGTGATAAAATAATATTCGCTTGGCTTTTGACTTCTTGCTGAGATGACTTGAAAGAAAAGCTTATTTTAGATTCTTTAAACATCGGGATATCGGGATAGCCATCCCCAATTGAAATTAAATCATAAGCATTTCTGTGTATTTTATTAAGTAATGTCTTTATTGCTGATCCTTTATCAACATTTTGTGAGCATAGCTCAAGAATTTTAGGTTTGTTCTCCACTATTGAAAACCCATAAGAAAGGCAAATATCACTTATAAAAAACCGTTCATCTCCCCATTCCCAAAAACTCACCTTGACTGCATCGTCAATCTTTTCAACATCTTCAAAGAGTAAATATTCATTCGGTTTGTAATACTCTAAGTGGTCGTTAGGCCATTCTGTTTTTTTTCCAATATGAAGAATCCCCCGAGAAATGGAATGAACTCGTATTGACGATGTTATTTTACCGTGGAGTTTATTTAAAATTCCCACGAGTTGTATGGGTTCGATCCTCGATGCAATTATGATTTGGCGATTATCTAGCATTATCGCAGCTCCATTATAAGTAATTATTCCAAGCGGCTGAGAATCTATTACTTTGTTAATCCAATTCAGAGCTTGAAAAGGTCTAGCTGTAACAAACAAGAATTCAATCTCTTTTTTCTTAAGCTCAGAGAATATCTCTTGTGCCCCCCTATAAAAAGACTCTCTCTGATCAACTATTGTTCCATCAATATCAAGAGCAACAATGGTTTCAAAAAACCCCCTTTTCATATGTATTGTCCAGCGAATTTACTAGCTATTTTTAGCAAGATGTCTTCCAATTGATTGAGATGCGCCTCGGTATGACAATAATTCAACAAAAACAAGCCATTACTTAGTACTCTTTCTTTTGCCATTTCCTGAGCAAATTTTTTTGATAGATTCTGATTTATATATATAGGTGAAAGACGCAGGGCTAAAGGTTGGCCTACCATTTCAAATTGATTCATATTAGCCTGGTTTAATTTTTGATTAACTCTATTTTTAAACTTTAATCCTCGTTGCCGAATCACATTCAGAATATCTTTTTCTTCATCCAGCAGAAGACGAAGTGTTTCCAAAGCTGCAACAATTGCTATTCTATCTGTTGCATAGGTAGAGCTCATAAGTAGTTTTTTTGAACACTCCAGGTAGAAATTCTTCCCGATAAGAGCCGAAATTGGATATCCATTTGCTATGGATTTAGACAAAATCACCAAATCAGGTTCCACACCGAAAAATCCGAATCCTCCCTTTATGTCTAAACGGATTCCACAAAAAACTTCATCAAAAATTAATGCCGCCTCTAACTGAGTGGAGATTTTTCTGCATTCTTTAATAAATGCATGGTCTGGGCTGTAATCCCAATCGAGAGGTACAGTAATAATCGCGGCCAAATCTGGCATATCGCTTGCTGCTTTTTTTAAAGCCACTACGTCACCGTATTCGACTTCAATAATATAGGATGAGAGAATTGAGGGGACTCCCATGGAAGGAATTGCGCCTTTTTTAAATGAAACATTTCCTGTAGACCATTGATCATGCCAACCATGATACCCACAACTAATTATCCCTGTTTTGCATGTTGCCGCTCTTGCTAATTTAATAGCCGCGGAGCATCCATCTGCTCCCGTCTTAAAAAATCTTACTTGGTCTAAGTTGGGATATAGCTTATCAAGGAGTAACTCTGCCAGTTCTACTTCTTCAGCACACGTTAAGCTATGAAGCGGGCCATCAAAGAAAACATTTCTTAATCTCGTTGATAATTTTTCTAAATATCCATATCCCAAAAGTGTCGTACCTAATGCCCCTCGCATATCTAAATAATCCACACCGTCTGTTGCTTTCAGAATGCACCCTTTAGCAGCCATCATATGTGTCGGTACGCCATCTATAAATGTTCTCCCACGCGTTGATGTACCTGACGGTATTACCTTTGAAGCGCGAGTACGGATATTCAAATGATTATCTGTTAGATACATATATCAGGTACCTCCTATAGCACCTCTAATAATTCATGAACAACATTATTGGCATCCGTAAAGAATACTATTTTCACCTTGTTTCTGACGATCTGAGGGGGACTGAGGAATTCAATACCTTTCAAAACCAATTCCTGATATGCTGAACTTAGATCATCGACTTTGTAACAAATATGTGGATACGGAGCGTGGGTTAACTCCGCGCTAATTTTATGAAAATCCACATGCTCGATTAACTCGATTCTTAAGTTTGTTCCTTTAAGCATAGCCAAATGAACAAGCAGGTTTGGATTTCTCCAAGCAATTTTCAGCTCATCGTCACTCCGGTTATACGTGACAAATTCAAGCGAATAATTAAAATGAGCTATATAATACTTGATGGCTTCATCAATATTTTGAACAATGTAACATACATGATTCATTTTATAATCGATTCTAACCATTAGATCGAGCCCAAATTCCTTGGTAAAATGTTGAATTTTCCAAGTCTTTTCGATGCCACCAATTCTCGACTACTTTCATTGGTTCAGTAAAAATAGAACCTAAGTCCTCCAAAACAAATTGATTATTTTCAAATTTAGTCGTTGTACAATTACCGTTGGGATGAATAATCATAATATCTCCTGATTTTGAGGTCGCTAAAGAACCATCAACATCAAGCTCAGGGGAATATTTGTGCTTCAAATCATTAACAGCTGAAGTAAAGGAACTATTACTAACGCCAAGCTCTTTCTCGTATTCTTTACCTGATCGTAAAGCAACCATCTGCTTAAGCCTCCACCATGTCGGACGATTTTCAGGCTCAAAAAGTAATTTCCCAAGGGGCATTAGTTTGTTTATGTTAATTTTAGTAACTACAGTTACTACCCGTACATTAATGTGCGGTGCAATTTCTTTTGAATATTTAAGTGCTTGGAACGCTTTCTCAAAATGCCCTTCTCTTCTTCCCATCTTCATATTCAGGTCAGGGTCTCCTCCATCTATAGATAACGTTAACCAACGAAGGTATGGAGCCAATTTTTTCAATTTCTCTGCGGTAAGCAAGGAACCACTTGTAAATAAATTGACTTTAAAACCAGAGTGATAGGCATGCTCTACGATTTCATAAACTTGAGGATGCATTAGTGCCTCTCCACCAGTCAAGCTAATACGAGTTGCGCCTAAAGAAGCAAAAAAATCAATAATATTTTTCGCTTGATCCAATGAAAGTCTTCCAGTATCTTTGGATGCATAACAAAATTTGCACTTCATATCACATTGAGATAATAGATACATGGTGACAACATCATCATAAATCTTAGTTTTTAATTCCACATTAATTCCTCCAAACTGAATTTTTATTTCTCCGAAGCGATGACTTCAAAGAATCTCTTTGATTCCACAAGTTTACTAGGGTCAATATTTTTTATCTCTTCATAACGTGACATATCAAAAATTCGTTGTACAAAGGGCTTTTTCCAAATATATTGTTCTGCTTCCTCTAGTCCATACTGATCCGTAATGCTACTTTCGCTTGGTTTAATCTGTTCTAGGAACTGAATTGGAACAAAACCCCCAAATAATTGTTCTGAATTATACAAACAGAAGTATAGGATTTCATTAATTTTACTTCCTTTAATCTCAAGGCTTAGCAGATCCCAATCAATAGTTTCTTCGTTCATTTTCACAAATTCATAAATATCAACAAAATCTCTAACCTTATGATCTTTAAAATGCTGTATATTCTGTAGCATCGTATTATCTTGAAAAACATGAGAACATAGCTGAATTAGATTATATTCGGGATTTAAAATGTAGCATTTGGATTTCGCACCAAACATCTCGAATGGTTTAGCCGTTTTAAAGAGTCTCTCTATAGGGAATGAAACTCTCATATTTTTAGCTCTACTAAAAATATCAAACTGAATATCAATCTCCACAAAATCAACCAAGGTATGGTTTGTTTTTTTCACAAAAGGTACTAGCTCATGAGTCCACATTTTATGAAATGCTTTTATTTTCCTGGAGGCAGGGTTTATGATTCCATTTTTAGGTTTTGATTTTGATTGAACAAACCCGAAGGAAATTAGGATTTTTGTAATTTGATTGCTATCTTTTTCTTCAATAAGCAAATCAAAATCACTACTATGTCGCAAACCATAATCTTTGTATACAGTATGGTTTAATATGCCACCTTTTAACGGTATTACTTTAATTCCTTCTTCATAAATTGCATTTAATATAGGAGTTACCACTGCGTATACTTCCTGGTTTCTTAATTTGTTTGCATGGAAATACATCTTAAAAACCCTATTCCAACCGTTTTTTAATTTTATGTCGCTATCTATAGTGTTTTTATAGATGACAGCTGTGTTATTGTGATGAATGGAGTAAATAAATATCTGTTCCCAATGTATATCTTCATCGACTGTACATTCCTGTATCAACTTACGCTCTTGATCTGATAATGTCAGTTTAGATAACAAGAGAAATATCTTTTGCTCTTTATTCATTTTCTGTTTCTCCTCTCCTTCGGTTTAATCTACACAGCATTCCCCGGATATGCCAGTTCCCGGTATACCTCCGCATCGCGCAGAAGCTCGCGCTAATTCCCCCGCTCGACCACGCGCCCTGCTTGCATTACATAGATGCAGTCGGCCTCCTCACCGTTGATACCCGATGGGCAAAGTTGATCGTCGTCCCGCCGTTTCGCAGTTGATCGAGTTTGTGCTGGACGGGCCGCTCCGTTTCCATATATCCAGCGTCGAGGTCACCTCGTCAACGATCCATCGATAAATCTGCCACTTTTCGTTCATTGCGCCTTCTTAATAAAGACGTTTGGTATAACTTTCGTTGAGCAGGGAGACCATATCTTCTTTCGAGGAATTTGTATGCTTTGCAAGAATTGCTGCCGAGTCAAGAGAATTTGATGGTCTGTTCCAAGTGTCTGGACTCCACAAACTGGATCTTAAAAATGCTTTTCCGCAATGCAGATAGCACTCCTCTACCTCGACATAAATCCCTACTAATGGAGGCTTACCCTTTACCGCCATTTTTTCTAGCAAGCTCGGATCTTTTGTTATTGTTGCTATACCATTAACTCTTAATGTCTCTATGACGCCCGGGACAATAAAGATTAATCCAACGTGTGGATTTTCGATAATATTGCTCAACGTATCTAGTCTTCGATTTCCTGGTCTTTCAGGAATCATCAGGTGGCGACTACTTTCAACACTCACAAACCCGGGTTGGTCGCCTCGCGGCGACACGTCGCAACTACCGCTTTGACTGGCTGACCCAATGACCAGGAATGGAGATTGTTGAATGAATGCCACACTACTCTCATCCAGTTGCGTTTTCACTTTACGAATGGATAAGCTCGTCGGTTCGCCCAGAAAAACTCTCAGCTCTCGTTCAGAACCAATCGTCGTTTCATCCGCCCTCATCAAGCCCACCGATTCTTAGGTGCAATAAGCCCTAATGTGCGTTTGGCAAGCATTTCTTTTCCTAACATCTCATCCGGTTGGTGGAACGTAGCAGCTCGAATATCCTTGTACAGACGCTCAAGGAGTCCTCCTTCCGCCATAGAGGTCATCCCTTCTACTTGCATCGCTTCCCACACAATCTCGTTCACTGTTCTGCATACAAAGATTTTGGTCATCAGGCTTTTTTGAACCAGTTCTTCATTATGCAGTCCTGCATTTATTTGATCGCTTGCTTGTTGAGCATATAAAAGCAACTGGCTTCGCGCAGCTTCAAATTTAATTCTCATATCCGCTAATGCAAATTGAGGGCCTGGCATAAAAGCAATCAACTTGTTTGACAATCGATCACGCTTTTGTTTCATAATGCCAACTACGTGATCAAGAGCTGCCTTGGCTACCCCTAGGTAAACCGACGTAATCGCAAGTCTTGACCAAAAAATCAGGTGTGGCGTGTCCTCCACCCCAAACCCCTCTCTGCCAATCAGCCAACGATCGGTAATGTAAACGTTATCGAATATTACATCATGACTTTGTGTAGATTTCATAGCTGTCATATTCCATGAACTTTCTATACTTACCCCTGTATCACTTACACTGGCCATTAACGCTGTAATACCAAATCTGCTTTTTTCAACTCCTGCTTGATTTCCGTAAATCGGCAAATACTTAAAACGCTCAATCCCTGAAACGCACCGTTTTTTTCCGTTTACGATGTAGCCTCCTCTACACTTGGATATTTTTAATCCCGTACTACTACTAAAATCCTGGCCGGCTTGAATAATTGAAACATTCGGTAAATTAAATGAAGAAAAAAACTGATGATTCACGGACACCTCATGAAATAGTTCTTCTTGCTGTTGTGCATTCAAAACACTTGTTAGACCAGCGATTGTATAATAGTGCATAGCCAAGCATAATGCTGTGGATGGGCAGCCTTGCGCCAGTTGAATCAACACTTCACTTACCTTTTCGAAATTATATTCATATCCCCCGTATGCTGCAGGTAAAGTTAACTTATGCAGATCCAGTTCAATAACTTTATCAAAATTTTGATGGGGAAATGCGTGCCCCTCGTTAATGGCGGCGCTTTCCCGAATGGCATTTGAGAGCTCGCTTAATCGCTCTGCGATACTTTCTTTCTTTTCGGTAACGATATTCAACGAAACCTTACCCCCTGTCTTATGAAACTTTCCTCTTATCCATCATAATACTTTCTCTGTTTTTACGATATAAATTATGTTAAATTGGGTAAAATATTTAAATCCATGCTCATTTTGATTTCTAGGTCGATTCATTTCTCGTTGCCTAAAGCGCCTAATAAAACAGGCATCAAGTCTCTCTCTCCATTTTTAATTTCTTCTATTCTTTTGAGAATCTTGTCTATATTTTTCGTTTTTTTGCTCGTTCGATTAATCAATTGCGCATTTCTGCACATAATAGACAGCTTCTCTAATTCTTTAAATCCTTCATTTAGCAGTTGAAATGCGCTATCGTTTATAGCACCTTCGCAATGCAAGTGTGTTAAACGTATCTGCATAAGCTTCTTATGCTCATAGACGACATGAAGAGGACGAATATCTCTCTGATGCAAGGGATAGTTCTCGATTAGGCAATCATAAGCAGCTAATCCGTATGAAATATTAGGCTCGTAATTGCGACTGATCGAAGCATGGGCTAGAATATCTGTTGAGTTAAGATGGTCCGCAAGCTGTCGTTTTATCATCTTCGTATTTAACCCGTAATTGTAATAAGGATGAATCTTGAGCAACAAGATGTTATTATCGTGACTTCTCATAAGAGCGCTTCTTAATTGAGCAAAGGTCAATTTGCTTGTGCGAAACAAGTTTCCACTTGCATAACCAACCAAATCAAAAACTTTTTTTTCACGATCATAGCCATAGATTAAATTTGTATGAGGGCGTTCATATTTCTGGTAAGCCCTCCGATCCGGAACATAGAATTCATTTAGATCAACATCCACATAATTTCCATCCTCCAAAAAACTGATGATTAAATCAATGATATCGTTACCATTATTCTCCAGCCTTTCTATTAGAGGGAGCCAAATCATTTGCGTTCTTAGATAGGGACAAAAGGTAAAGAAGTTTCGATCGACATGCATACCCACATTAAAGTCAAAAGGCATTTGATGCATGCTGAAGTCTTTGTAGCCATACAATTGGATATAGTTAGAGCTGTACCAGTTAAGAAAAGCGTTATTTTCAGGAGAACACAAAGCCAAGCCGATATAGGTCTCAGAGCTGAAACAGAAAGGCACTGCCTTTACAAGACTCCTTTTCTCTTTCTGTTCCCCGCAATACAGCCTGATCTCGCCTTCGGAACGTTCAATCCTCAATGAAAGCGGAGCATTTAGATGACTCGCATTTTCATAATGAGTTCCCTGTCCCTGAGATTCTCTATACTGAATGACAACCCCGTTGACCGAAGGCGTAGCAAAAATATAAACATAACGGGCATCAGGCTCCAAGCTTTCTCTTATCATTAGACCGCTTTTTGCCCAAACAGATGTGTTCTTCATGCGGATGATATCTACTTCTAGTCCTTTATGGTCAGATGCTTTTGTGCAAATGAATGTAAAGCAATCTTTATCCCCGCTAATGTCCCCTGGGCGACAAGAAGCCGTATCTATCCCCTGCATGGAGCTGCTTTTAAATGTCCGGCTATCTTGTTCGCTATTTGAATCTGCTATTGCCGTTTGCGTCCATTCAACATCCCGATTACCCGCTAGAACATTTAAGTTTGAGAACCAGACATTGGGTTCCTCGGCGTCTATATCATGCAACAGAATAGAAGAGATGTAAGCGTGATAGGAATAAGAATTAATAGCGTTCTCCAAATTTAGCGGCAAGCTCTTTTTCATTTGAAGTTCCCCTTGTCCAATGATAGTCATCACAACGCCTTACTCTTGAACCACAATATACCATTAATGGTTAGTGACGTGAACCGTTCAAATTATAGTTTTTGAACGATTGCTGATCGACAAAAACCTCCATGTCTGCGATGTCAACCCTCGGATGTACGGTTCCTTTATCGAGCATCTGGGGCGGGCGGTGTATTCGTGGAACGTCCTCGTCTGTGGGTAGGGCGAGGTTAAGATTGCTGCGCGAGGATGGGTGGACGTCCCAGGCAATGGCTGGTCGTGGGCATTGGCGCCTCCCGTCCGAATATAGAAAAGCAGCAAGCCCGGATCTTAGCATCCGGGCTTGCTGCTTTTTATCCCACTAAGTAATAAGACCGATTAGACCTCGAGACATCTGCCGATCTTAAGAAAAGACATGCAATAACTTGCTTCATTAATTTTTTATTCAATCCAAGCCAGCTTTCTATCAAGATAATATTTAGGGGTAAAATTATTTATATATTCAAGAAGAGGACTGGCCACTTGTTTATTAGCTATGAATTGATTTATCTTTTCGAAATCAACCCAACAAATATCTATAATTTCGTTATCCGGATCATTCGATATGTTAAACTTGAGACTACTTGCATGAACTCTGAACGCAGTTACAAGTGAATGGGCATTAAATTGCGGTATGTAGCTTTCATGTATATAAGCTAGCTCCAAATCAACAGCATCCATACCCGTTTCCTCCAATACCTCTCTAATCACAGCTTCTTCTAGCGACTCCTCTCCTTCAACTTGACCCCCAGGCAGTCCCCACACAGCCTTCTCATTATCTCCACTTTTAACTAGCAGGACGGAATGGTTATTGATTATTATTGCAGAGACAATTCGATACAATTTATAGTTGTTACTCATCTTTCACATTCCTCACTTCCACAATTTTTCTGAAGTTCTCCTTGTTCAATGACAGTCGGCACAACCCCTGATCGGACTTGGAGAATTGGCTTGTTCGCATGCTTTGCGTGTTCCTGAATACATATAAGTATTCCGCAAACAGGAGGACAACGCTACATGTCACAACACGGGCAATCGTTCATGAGAGGGACGCTGGTCTTGTCTGCCGCCGCCTTCATCAATCGGATCCTCGGCTTCATCAGCGGCATGTATATCTCTCGCGTGCTGGGCGCGGAGGGCATCGGCATCCTGATGATGGCCCATCCGCTCGTCCCGCTCGTCATCACGATCACCGAGCTGGGACTGCCGGTCGCCATCTCCAAGCTCGTCGCTGAGGCCAATGCTCGCGGCGAACGGGCCAAGGTGCGGCGCATCCTGCATGTGTCGTTGGCGGTGACGGGTGTGCTGAGCGTCACGCTCACCACCTTGTCGCTGCTCGGCTCGGAGTGGATCGCCTCGATCCTGCTTAGCGATCAGCGCGCCTACTATGCGATGCTGGCGATCACGCCGATCGCGCCGATTATCGCCGTCTCGGCTGTGCTCAAGGGCTACTTCCGCGGCATGCAGCGGATGAGTACGATCGCCGCCTCCGATGTGCTGGAGCATACGGTACAGATCGCTTGCGTGCTCGCGCTCGTCCACCTTCTACTGCCGTACGGGATCGCCTATGCGGCTGCCGGAGCGATGGCCGCCTCGGTCGTCAGCGAAGCGATCAGCCTCTCCTTCCTGCTCATCAGCTACAAGCTTAAGGGCGAGGTCAAGCTCCCCGGCGAGACGTGGTCGAGCCATCTGAGACATGGGCGCAGGACGCTTGGCGAGCTGCTGCAGATCGGACTGCCGACGACCGGCCAGGGCGTCGCACACTCCTTGTACAGCGCCTTTCAGCCGCTGTTGATCACGAGCAGCCTGGCGCTCGCTGGCATCGGTACAGAGATGGCTACCATGCAATTTGGCCTGCTAGCCGGATATGTTTTCCCGCTGCTGTTCATGCCGAGCTTCATCACCCATTCGCTGTCTACTGCGCTAATCCCGGCGATCGGCGAGGCTGCGGCCAACCGAAATAGCCTGCTCATCCATGAGCGGATGAGTCAGGCGGTCAAGCTAGGGCTATTGATCGGCGCACCGGCGACGATCATCTTGTACGAGTGGGCGACGCCGTTAACGTCATTAATTTATAACGCCCCGGAGGCAGGCGTGCTGCTGGCGATCCTGGCGCCGATCTTCTTCCTGCATTATCTCGACGCGCCGCTGCATGCGATCCTGCTCGGTCTCGGCCAGGCCAACGCCATGCTGTGGAACTATGTGGTCGCCACCGTGACCCGGGCCGTCTCGATTTTCGTGCTGGGCAGCCATCTCGGCATTACCGGCGTCGCTTACGGCATCGGGATCGGCATCGCCGTGCAGACGCTGCTCAACTTCCTGTCGATCTCCGGCTCGATCGGCTTCTACTGGAGCGTCCGCCCGCTCCTCAAGGTCGGCATATGCACGATGCTGATGGGGATCGGCGGCGACGAGGCGTATCGCTACCTGCTGGCCAGCCACAGTCTGCCGCCAGCCTGGAGCGTTGCCGTCTCCATCACCTGCGCCTTGCTGCTCTACCTGCTCGCTCTGCTCATCACAGGGATGCTCCCCGGCAAGAAGCGGCGCTGGCGGTTTGCGATTCCTTGGTGAGGGGCAGTGGGCTCTATCAAATTACATTTGAATAATGTCCTTTAGTTCACCCAGAGTTTTGATTCGATAGCTGGCCCGTGAGAAGTCATGTGTTTTTGTGAATTCGTTATGAACAATAGCGCAGTCGATACCAGCAGCTACAGCCGAGCTCAAACCTCTGTTTGAATCTTCCACAACCAGGGTCTCTTCTTTGGTAGCTCCGAAGCGCGCAAGACCAGTCAAGTAAGGCTCTGGGTGCGGCTTGGCATGTTTATAGTCCTCGCGAACAAGTACAAACTCCATGAATTGAGTAATATGACGTTTTTCATGAATCAATTGAAAATCTACCCGTTTTGCAGTCGTCACGATGGCCATACGGACATACGTTGACAGTTCCTCTAGAGTTTCAACTACGCCTTCGATTTCTATGGCTTCTTTTCTTAGATATTCCTGATAATAGACGTCTCGAACCTCGCGCTGCTTGCTGATGGTCTGTTCATCAATACCTGCCGCCCTGGCTTGAGACCAAGTACCCAAGGGCTGGGTCATATCACGAAGGTATTGTTCTTTATCCAAGGTAAATCCAATGTCTTGCAGAGCGCATTCTCCCGCTTTGTAGTACCAAAATTCTGTATCCACTAGAACACCATCATGATCAAAGAGTATAAACTTTTTCATTGTTCGTCCTCCTTCTTCAGTCACGTGTTCCACTGTGCGAGACAAGATGGACATCAGCCTGAGGCACTCCCTTCAAGCATGTCGGTTGTCACATTGACTCCCCGGATATCCGGATCCCAATGCACAGGCAGATCAAACGCAGCCGTGACAGCCCGGATCGGCACATAGGCTCTGCCGTTGTGGAGCACCGGCTGTAGCTCAGAAGCTGCCACTTGACCATCGATCCATAGCTGAGGACTGCCGTTATCCGAGGGCTTCGCCACACTCTGCTTGGTACGAATCAATACGCTTCGAGTTGCAGAGTCCCATGTCACTGGAGTGTCGACTAAGGAAGCTATCGCGCGCACAGGTACATATGCCCGGTCGTCCACCATAAGGACAGCGAAGGAAGGATCGGCCATCGGCACGCCGTTAAGGGATAGAAACGCTGTTTTTGAAGGCAAAAGCTCGACATTAGGCGTCCAGCTCCATCCTACTGAACTTACTGTAATATCGCCTTTGCCGGGGAGTACCCGTTTTGTCGTTCCATCGAACCCTTCGCCATAGCCAGGCAAGACAATATCAAAATCATAGCGACCAAACGTTGAAGTCCCTTTATAGATTAAAACGGAGTCCTTGGACGGATATAATACGCCTTCGGAGGATAGTTGCGCGCTGCGGTTGTTGATCGTCCTCGTCCAGAATACGTAAATGACACCCGACTCGTTCACATCATTATCTCCCTCGATTCGCAGCTTCTCCCCAAAGTGTACGGAGGTTGGCTCCATCGAGGATACAGTCGGAGCGACTGCCAAGTTCCAGAAGTTTTCATAGGCGTCTGCATCCTGAAGCACGATACGTTGCGCCTCCAGCGTCACAGCCAGCCGATCCTGCCCCGCAGTGGAAAGCACGACGGTAGAGCCATCTGTTAGATTCACGCTCATCTGTAGGTTTAACCGGAAATCGTCTTCCCCTGGCAAAGCTTTGAGCTCGCCTTTCTCTGATACGCTTTTCATGAGGCCGCAGACGGTGGCGATGCCTTGCCGATCCTCCTGTCGCTTGCCAAACAGCGGTATGTAGCTTTCAAAGCTGTAGCTCATCAGTACCTGATCGACCGTCTCCGGTCGGCAGTCTGCCGCCTTGGCGCGAACCCCCTCCAAGGTAGGGACGAACGCAGCGCCATCGACCGGAGCAGCGATTGACCACAACAGTAGTGATACAACAAAAAGAAGCGCAGCTTTCCGTCCACTCGCGAGACCATTTTCTAGCGTAGTAAATGCAGCCTTCATTTGTATTCCTCCCTTTCATCTATATCATTTCAACATCATTCCATTCACTTCCTTTTCTAAGATTGGATATTATTGTACAATCTCTCTCTGTGGAACCACCAACCCTATTTCAATTACAAAACACCGCAGCCCGTGCTCCCCCAAGCTGCGGTATTTTGTTTGTCACTTTACCTCTACTCCTACGGGCTTCGGCAGCGGCACTAAATGCACCGTGAATTCCATCGCTTCCGGAGCGATCAGGTAGGCGGGCAAGGTGGGCGCATAGCCGCAGCTATGATTGCCCAGCCCCGACTGACGCCAGTCGGCGTGGACCTCAACCTCGCCCTGCGGGAGCAGCTCCTCATGGTGCGTCGCCGCGCTCAGTGCCCGAGTGCCGTACCGATTGACGCCGACCTGGCCGAGCGGAGCGCCCGCGCCCGCTCCGGTGATCCGAAGCCCTGCGCCATCGAAGTCCGAGAGCGTCGCCCACCGCACCTCGGCCTTGCTGCCGCTCTCCTGCGGCTTGATGTACGGCACGAACGCCTCATCGATGCCGCTCTCGTATACGCCGAGCTTGCCACTGGACCTGCGGTCGGCGTAGCACTCATGAGGCCCAAGGCCGAACCAGGCGAACTGCTCGAAGCGCTCTGGCATCGTCCAACGGATACCGAATCGCGGCAGCGGCGGCAGCCCTTCCTTCAGCGGCTCCAGCCGACTCTCCAGCAGGATATCGCCCTGGCTTCCGATCGTATAACGCTGCATCGCAAGGAATATCGGCCGCGAGCCGCGCGAGCCGAGTACAGAGCGCGTCTCGATCCGGACAGCAGCCTGCTCCTGCAGCCGATGCCACTCAACGCTGCGAACATTGCTCTCCAGCTCGTGGTAGCCCGCTTCGCGCCACTGCTTCGCCAGATGGACGTCATTGTCCACCGGTGCCCGCCACAGCTCGATGCGCGGGCCCTGTCCGAACAACGTGACGCCTTGATGCTCCCAAGAGGATAGTTCGCCGAGCTGCTTATCGAAGGTCAGCGAGAAGCCGTCGCCGCTGACGACGATGCGGCGCGCTTCCTCTGTAGCAGACACGCCATTGTCGCCGCCAACGAGGATGGCTGAGCTTGCGATCTCATACGTCCCTGCCACGTTTTCTGTTGTCCCGGCTTCTGTTGTCGCTCCCCCGGTTGCACCCGCTCTCTGTCCTGTCGCCGGCTGCGACAGATGCGGCAGCGGTACATCGGCCCAGGCGACCTCATGACCCGCCTCCGCCCAGACAGTGCTCTCTCGCAGGACGAAGCTGACATGCAGCCAGGTCTCGCCGACCGCCTCCGCGCATATGCTGTAAGGGATGACGACCCGCTCCTCTCCCCCGGCCGGGGTATGCAGTGGCGGCAGCTCACCCTCTTGCAGCAGGAGACCCTCGCGGTACACGCGCCAGCGCAGGGAGAGATGAGCGAGCGAGAGCGTATCGTACCGGTTGGCGATCCGCAGGACACCGCGCTCCGGCTGCTCCGGCCGCACATGTACCGGCTCGATGGCCTTCTTGAACTCGAGCAAGGCGGGCTTCGGACGGCGACCCGGGAACAGCAGACCGTCGATGCAGAAATGGCCGCTATGCGGCACATCGCCGAAGTCGCCGCCATATGCGTAACAGACGCTGCCGTCGTCCATCTGGCGGCGGATCGCGAGATCGGTCCATTCCCAGATCAGGCCGCCGCACAGGCGCGGATAGCGGTAGACCGTGTCCCAATACTCCTGCTGGTTGCCGAGCGCATTGCCCATCGCATGACCGAACTCCACCATCAGATAAGGCCGCGCATCGTCCTTCTCCCCCTCGGCGATCAGCATGTCGACCGACGGGTACATCGAGCTGACGATATCGACGATCGGCGCCGCTCCGGCCCGCTCGTAGTGGATCGGGCGCGTCGGGTCGGCCGCTCTCGTCCATGCCGCCATCGCATCGTGGTTTGGCCCGTAGCCCGATTCATTGCCGAGCGACCAGACGATGATGGACGGGTGATTTTTGTCCCGCTCGACCAGTCGAGCCATCCGGTCCAGGAACGCCTCTCGCCACTCGGGGTCCTCGGCCAGCCGACTCTCGTAAGCCGTCTTCTCGTCAGGATTGTTGATCCAGCGGCTGATCTCGCCGAGGAAGACACAGCCATGCGTCTCCAGATCGGCCTCATCGATGACGTACAGCCCATACTCGTCGCACAGCTCCAGCCAGCGCTCGTCGTTCGGGTAGTGCGAGCAGCGCACCGTGTTGATGTTGTGCTGCTTCATCAGGGTAATGTCGCGGACCATCGCCTCCATCGTCGTCACAAGCCCAAGATCAGGGTCCCACTCGTTGCGATTAACGCCGCGCATGATGATCGGCGATCCATTGATGAGCAAGCGACCCGCCTCCACGCTTACCTCCCGGAAGCCGACGCGATAACGTTGCGCCTCCAGCACCGCGCCCTCCTCGTCGACAAGCGTCAGCAGCAGCGTATAAAGGACAGGCCGCTCGGCCGACCACAGCTCGGGAGCATCGACCGGCAACTCGGCGCAGACAACCGTCGTCTCTCCCAGAGCAGGTGCTACTGCGTCCAGCAGCACGCTTGCCAGCAGCCCATTCGCTGCCGCATCCCCAGTGCTCCTCTCGCCAGCAGATACCTTGCCAACCTGCGCGTAACTCTTCAGTCTCTCGCTCGCCAACACCTCGCTAACCCGGTCCTCGTCAGCCAACACCTCCCCGCTCGGACCGAACAGCTCGGCCCGGATCGTGCAGCCCGTCCCGGGACGGGCCATCCGGTTGCTGAGCGTCGCCGACAGCTCCAGCGTCCCTCGCCGATACGGCGCCCCCAGCCGCGTGCGGAGACGGACGTCGAACAGGTGGACAGGCGGCACCGACAGCAGATAGACATCGCGGAAGATGCCGCTGAGCCGCCACTTGTCCTGATCCTCCAGATAACTGCCGGTCGTCCATTGATAGACGCGGACCGCCAGCTTGTTCGGACCCGGCCGGAGATGGGCAGTCACGTCGAACTCCATCCGGTTATGGCTGCCCTGACCGAAGCCGACAAGCGCGCCATTGACCCACACATGGAAGGCCGCATCGACGCCGTCGAACGCCAGCAGCACCGCCCGTTCCGACCAATCCTCCGGCACCTCGAACATCCGCGCATAGCTGCCGGTCGGGTTCATCCTCGGGATGAAGGGCGGGTCGACCGGGAATGGATATTTGCTGCTGCTGTACAAGGGAGTTCCGTAGCCATGGAGCTGCCAGTTGGACGGCACCGGCAGCGTCGCCCACGCCTCGCAGTCGTACGACAGCTCGTAAAATCGCTCCGGCGCTTCCTGCGGGCACTCGGCGTAATCGAAGCGCCAGTCGCCGCTCAGACTGCGATAATAAGGCGAAGCCGCCGCCTCGCCAGCCAAGGCCTCCTGTGCGATCGCGTAGGGCAATGCCGCGGCTCGCGGACGCTCGGCGTTGCGCTGCAGCACCCGCAGATTCTCGTAATCCGGCACGCCATGTTCGTGAGCAGGCGGCAACCCCGCCCGCTCCGATCCTGACCAGCTTACCATACGAACTCTCGATCCAAGCGGCGGTAGTCGCCCTCGCGCATCGGCGCTTCATCGAATACCTGACGACCGGTATACAGCGGCTTGTTGGTACCCTGCGGGGTGATGCCGACAACATCGTCGCCGCGCCACTGCGTCTCGAAGGTCTGACCGACCGCATGCTCCTGCGTCGTCCGAATGCTGAGCGGGAAGGTTACCGTGATGCGTTCCCCGGCTTTTGCACGACCGAGCGCGAGGAAATGACGGTTCACCCAACTGCTCGCTTCGCCGCCCTTACCTTCCACGACAGCGCCGTCCGACTCGCGGACGTAGCGAATCTTCGTGAAGCCCGCCCACTCCGGGATGCGGATCAGCAGACGATCGATATCCTCATGGACATCCAGCACAACCTTGCCTTCATGGGGCAGATGACTGCTGACGTCAAGTAGCCGGGAGCCGCGATTGAGCAGGAAGTTAACGCTGACGGTGCCATCCTTCTCGGTGATCGTGTTGCTCCAGCCCATGAACAGACCGCGCGTGCCCGAGCCGAGGCAGCAGAGCTGCAGATCGCTTGTATGGCCCCGGCCCTCGATGACGTCGCAGACGAAGTCGTTGGGCGCAGAGTAGCCGGCAAAGGAGCCGCGCGTCCGCTCCGCGACCTTGTAGTACGACTTGTTGGCCGGGATATCGCGCGACTTGTCGTCCGTCTGCTCCACCCAGTCGAGATCGAGCAGTTGAGACTCAGCCAGATGATTGCGCAGGAAGCGCTCGACGACGCCCCAGTACTCGACATAGCCGCTCTTGGCGAGCGTGATGCCGCAGGCGATCAGATCGACCAGTGAGCAGGTCTCATGCTCGTACGCCTGCTCATGCAGGTCGCCCGGTGTCCAGCCGAACGCGGTACACTTGGTGAGCGCCCAGTCGTAGCTCTTCTTCACCCAGGCGATCGTCGCCGCGTTGCCCGTGTACATGCCGAAGCGAGCGATCGCATCCAGCGTGCCGAGACGGGTGTGGAAATGGCCGCTGCGGTACGCAAGCGAGTCGTTGAAGCTGCCGTCCTCGCGGAAGACGCCGCTGCGCTCCATGATAAGCGCCGTGAAAAACTGGCACAGCTCGTAGGCGTCCTCATTGCCAGTCAGCTCATGATACTTGAGCAGCGGCATCACCAGTCTGCCGCAGAAGGCAGCCGGGTCCGGCGCCAGCCGCAGCTGCACGCCGTTGGCCGACGGCCAGCCCGTCTCCTTGTACTCGGAGGCCGGATAATACCAGACGTCCCGCTCCTTGATAGCGATCCGCTTCAACGCCGCTACGTGACGGTCCGCCGCCTCCTTCACCTTCGGATCGCCCGTCTCCAGATACCAGCTTGTCAGCGACAGGATGACGGCGCGCTGGTCGATCAGGTTGGCATTGGGCTCCCAGTCGCGGGTCGGATTGATCTGCCGGTAGCTCATGCCGTCCTCCTTGAAGAAGGACAGCAGATTGGCCCGATATCGCGCCTCGACCTCTTGCCCCCGCATATCGCCCGACATATGACGTGCCAGCACGAGACCGTCGATCATCCGCCCATGCGAGGAGCCGTAATCCCAGTCCCCATGTTGCACGTAGGCGGGCTTGTGCTTCAGATTGGCGCTAAAAAACGGGATACCTCCATGGTCGTCGTCGGCCATACCGATCATCGCATTAATTGCATGGGCTGCGCGCTCCTCCAGCATCAGCGTATCGGGGATGTACTTTTTGCTTTGTTCCATAATATTCCGCTCCTTTGAACCAAGTTGCGTCCGAATCGACGCTTGAACGTTACGTTTGTTGTTGCTGCCTTCGGCCCGTCGTCGCATCTGCCATGGCTCGGCTGAAGCCGTCCCCCGTCACCGCTCCCCTGGCGCGTCCGCGCGCCCCTCTGGCATCATGAGCTTCAGCGTAAATGTCGTGCCCACTCCCTCTCGGCTATCAATGAGGAGCTGTGTTCCGCCCCCATAAAAGGCACGGATGCGCTCGCTGACGTTATAGAGGCCATAGCCTGAATTTTCGCTTTGCAGCTCCTGGCGGTCCCGCTCGTTGCCTAACACCTCGCGGATCAGGCGAAGCCGCTCCGGCGAGATGCCAGGGCCGTTGTCGGCGATGACGATGGTCAGCTCCTCATCCTGCCGCGTGACGGTCAGCTCGATCACGCCGGTCTTGCGACTGCGGCCGATGCCATGCTGGATGCAATTCTCCACAAGCGGCTGTAGGATGAACTTCGGACAGCGGATATCTTCGACTCGCGTCTCGATGTGAATTGCGAATTGCAGCCGATCCAGCATCCGCAGCTTGTGCATCTCCAGATAGTGGCGGACGTTGTCGATTTCGTTTTGCAGCATCATCTCGTTGTCCCCGGAGTTCAACGTGTATCGGAGCAGTCGGCCGAAGGTGTACGTCGCATCGACGACCTCCTGATCGTTGTTGATCTCGGCCAGCATGCGGATCGACTCCAGCGTATTGTAGAGGAAATGAGGCTTGATCTGCGCCTGCAGCACCAGATAATCCGCCTCTTTCTTCATCAGCTCGGTCCGATGCACCGTATTCAGCAGCTCGTCGATCCGGCCGACCATCGAGTTGTAGGAGCGCGTCAGGAAATCGATCTCGTCGTTGTGCGTGCCGGTCTCATAGTAAGTCAGCTTGTGCTCGTCTGCCGACCGCATATGCCGGGCCAGCCCGAGAATCCGGCGCACGAGCGAGGTCGCCGTCGCATAATAGATGCCCGTCAGAACGATCAGGCCGATGAGCAGCGCTAGCGCCAGCACGATCGTCTTGGTCCGGATATCGACGAACACCTCGTCCATCTCGCCAAAAAAATAAAACGTCATCGACAGCTCTGGAATCGACAGCGAATTGACGAGCGAGCGCTGGCTGCTGGAATAGGCATAGCCTTGCTGACTGTCGTCCGTCATCGCAAGTAACGCCGCCTTCTGCGCATCCTCCAGCTCCAGCCCCTCGCTCCGGTAGACCTGTGCGCCGTCTTGCAGGATCAGCACCTGCATGCTCTGGTTGACGTCGACCGCCTGGAGGAAATTGCGCAGCAGCGCATCGTTGACGACAATCTCCAGCACCGCCAACGGCTTCGTATAACTGTCATTGTAGATACGCTGATAGTAGCTGAGGCTCGGCAACGCAGTCGCCCCGTCGCCGTCGCGGCGCAGCCAGACGCCCTCATCGACATTAACCTTGGCCAATCTGGCCAGCGGGCGTTCATCCGTCTGCTCCAGTTCCTCCAGCTCCTCCAGTTCGCCCGCGACCGCGTGGACCTGGGGCAACACTTTGTACAGCTTGATCGTCGAGATCTCGCGGTTGCGTGACTGGGCGTAGAGAAACTGAGGACGGATATCCTTCAGGTAGTTGTACACATGCTGCAGCTCCGAGCCATAGGCCCCATTCAGATAGTCGATCAGCGGCTGATTGTTCTGGAACAGGGCGTGGATCGACGATACCTGATTGAGACTGGAGCGGAATCCCTCTCCGGCCTGCACGACCAGCCGCTGCTTGCTCTCCGAGTACTCCGACATGACGTCCATGTGGAACTGGTTGTATAAGTAACCGCCGAATACGATGATCGGCAGCAACACGAGCAGCAGGTACCCGAGCGCCATCTTTTGCACGATCCGCAAGTTTTTCATAGCCACGGCCTTCCTTTACATCTGGACGCTTCTTCATATGAAGCGTTTCCATCATAGTTGCACCTATTATATAGGCCGCCTGTGGCAACAGACAACTTGCTATATCTGGCGCTCGCCCAGGTGAAACGGTTGGAGTTTCGGGATGCCGTGGTATCAGAGTGCCGTGGTGCTCCAGTGCACCTTTCTTTCCTTGCTCGTACGGATGTCCGTTGCTCGGCCGCTCGGGGCACCACTGCAACTCTAGTTTCTAGAGCTATTCAGCTCGCCGACTGCCCTGCGCACCGTTTTAACTCTAGTTTGTAGAGTTACCCAGCCGTCTGACCGCCCAGCGCTCCGCTACAACTCTAGTTTCTAGAGTTACCCAGCCGTCCGACTGCCCTGCGCTCCGCTGCAACTCTAGTTTGTAGAGTTACCCAGCCGTCCGACTGCCCTGCGCACCATTGCAACTCTAGTTTGTAGAGTTACTCCACTCGCGACTACGCCCGGCGGATCGTGTAGACGCCGCCCGCCTCCACTGAGAAGCTGAACAAACCTGGCTCTGCCTGCTCCCCGGATGCCATCCCTTCGCTGCTCTCGGAAGAGGACGATACAGCATCGCGTACCAGCGACACGGCCCCACTATCGGCCGCGCCATCAACCAGCGACCCAGCACAGCCGCCGACCAATGGCTCAGTCCCGTCCACAGCCAGAGGCACAGCCGCGCGCACTACGCAGCGCCCGGGCTGCGAGGCGCGGAGGACGGCGCGCTCCAAGCGCCCCTCCGACCACTCGAGAGCCAGCAGCTCGTAGCCGCCGCGAGCTCGCAAGCCGCTCACACGCCCGGACGGCCAAGCCTGCGGGAGCGCGGGCAGCAGATGCAGCTCGCCGTCATGGCTCTGCAGCAGCAGCTCCGCGATCCCCGCCGTCGCGGCGAAGTTGGCCTCGATGGTGAGTGGATAGAAGGTGATCTTCGGATGGCGATGAGCGTTGAACAGATTCGGGAACGGGTTGCCCAGCAGCTTGGTCAGGTAATGATGCGCCATCTCCGCATCCTCCAGCCGGGCGTATAGGCTAATATTCCACGCATAACACCAGCCGATCGTGTCCTCGCCCTCGTGCGCGCGACGGCGGTCAAGACTGATGCGCGCCGCGCGAGCCAGCTCCGGCGTGCCGCGCACGGTAATCTGACGGCCGGGATGCAGCGGGTACAAATGAGCGGTATGGCGATGGCCCGGCTCCGCCTCCTCAAAGTCGCGATACCACTCCTGGAGCTGGCCATGACGACCGATCTGCAGCGACGGCAGCCGCTCCAGCGCAGCGCGAAGCGTCTCCCCGAGCTCAGCGTCCAGCCCCAATAGCTGCGTCGCCTCGAGACAGTGGCCGAACAGCTCGCGCATGAGTGCGATGTCCATCGTCGCGCTCATGCTGACCGCCGCCCGCTGGCCGTCCTCGGTGAGGAAGCTGTTCTCCGGCGAGGTTGACGGCACCGAGACAAGATAGCCCTCGTCGTCCTCTACCAGGTAGTCCAGGCAGAACTGCGCCGCCTCCTTCATGATCGGATAGGCCCGATTCGCCAGGAAGTCGCGATCGCGGCTATAGTCGTAATGCTCCCACAGATGCTGGCACAGCCAGACGCCGCCCATCGGCCAGTACGCCCAGCTCGCCGAGCCGGGAGAAGGCGTCGTGTTGCGCCACAGATCGACGTTGTGATGCGCCGCCCAGCCCCGACAGCCGTAATAGGCCTCCGCCATGTGCGCCCCGGCGATTCGCAAGTCGTCCAGCAGGTCGAACAGCGGCTCGTGGAACTCCGGCAGATGACACACCTCGGCCGGCCAGTAGTTCATCTGTGTGTTGATGTTGATCGTATAGTTGCAGGACCAGGGCGGCTTCGTCCTGTCATTCCAGATGCCCTGCAACGTCGTCGCCTGCGTGCCGGGTCGCGAGGCACTAATCATCAGATAGCGGCCGAAGTCAAAAAACAACGTCGCCAGCCGCTCATCCGCCTGGCCCTCCCGTACGGCGGCGATCCGCTCGTCGGTCGGCAGATCGGCCCTCCCCGGCGCGTCCAGCTCCAGCTCAACGCGGTCAAAGTAAAATGAGAAGTCCGCAACGTGGCGCTCCCGCAGCTCGGCATAGCTGAGCGACGACGCCTGCCGCAGCGCGGCCTCGCAGCGCGGTCTCGGGTCTCGCCCCTCCCGTACAGGATCGCGGTCGAAGCCGTTGTAGCTGGTCGCCGCTGTCAACAGCAGCGTCACTGCGTTCGCCCCTTGCACGACCAGACGCCCGCCATGCGTCTCCACCGTGCCGCTCTCGGCGACTGCTTGCAGATGGATCTCGAAGCGCAGACTCGCTGTCTTGTCATAGATGACCGTATCGTCCGAGTGCTGCCGCTCCTGGTCGAGCAGGCTAGGCGCTGTACCGCTGAGTATTAGCCGGTCAGTACCGCATTTTTCCACGGCGTAGTTCAGCCTGCTGGTGAGCGCGACCTCGAGACTGATCGCTCCCGGACGGTCGGCCTGCAGCCGCACCGCCAGAACATCGTCGACCGCTGACGCCAGCACCTCCCGTTCCATCCGGATGCCGCCCGTCGCATAGCTGACACGGCACAGACCGCTGCGCAGATCGAGCTCTCTCCGATAGTCCTCCACCGCCGACGGGTGACTCATCTCCCATGTCAGATCGCCCATCGCCTGGAACGCATGCCCGGCAGGCCCCAGCATATGCTGCTCAATGATCTCCTGCGCCTCGCTATAGCGTCCCTCGAAGATCAGCCTGCGGCTCTCCTCCAGATAGCGGATTGGCTCTTCGCGCTCGGGGCCTCGCTTCGTGCCTGACCACAGCGTATCCTCGTTGAGCGCGATCCGCTCGCGCTTGCTGCCCCCGTACACCATGCCGCCGAGCCGACCATTGCCAACCGGCAACGCCTCGACCCATTCGTCCGCCGGCTGGCGGTACCACAGCTTCTTGTCGTC
>NZ_BFBX01000067.1:53931-59864 GCF_003851045.1 Paenibacillus sp. 598K
ACCTCCCACGCCCACTGTCGGCCGGCAGCGCCTCGACCCATTCGTCCGCGGGCTGGCGGTACCACAGCTTCTTGTCGTCATCGTGCCGAATGTCCTTCATCGCTCCGACCTCCCTGTTGTCATCTGCGGCATCTTCTCCCCGTCCGGGGCGGCGACCATACGCAGGATGCGCACATCCCGAGCTGGCAACCCCAGCGCGCCCGCTTGCGTCGCGCCGCTGAGCAGGTCCACGTATACGCCGCCCTCCAGCTCGACCTCGGCTGCTGTCTCGTTATGATTGAGCAGGAACAAGAAGCGCTCGTCGCCCTTGGCGCGGACAGTCGCCTCGACTCCCGCAGGCGTCGCCAGCACAGGCTCGATGCCGATCGCGTCGCATAGCTGTCCGATCAGCCCGCGCAGCATCGCATGCTCCGGCGACGTCGCCAGATACCAGGCCTCGCCTGCGCCGCGCCGGTTGCGCGTCAGTGCCGGACTGCCTGCGTAGTAGTCCTGCTCGAAGACGGCCACCGTGTCGGCCCCCTCGGTATGGATAACATCGCACAGCACGCCGCAATCATACGGACCAGTCAGCCCGCCTAGCGGGGCCGTCATGACGACGCGATTGGGCTGATGCACCATCGGCGCGTCGATCTCCTCGACCCAGAGACCGAGCAGCTCCCGCAGCTCGCCTGGATAACCACCCGGTATTACCCGGTCATACTGGTCGACGATACCGCTGAACGTCGTCGTCACGAGCGTGCCGCCCTGCTCCACGAAGCGCTCCAGCCGCGCCGCATAGCCCGGCTGGAGCATATAGAGCACCGGCGCTACGACCAGATCGTAGTCGCCGAGCTCGGCGTCGACGCCGATCAGATCGACCGACAGATTATGCGCGTAGAAGGCGGCGTAATATTTCTCCACCTCCCGCACATAGCGAAGATCGACCGTCAGGCCGCTGGAATGCTCGATCGCCCACCAGTTGTCCCAGTCGAAGACGATCGCCGCCCGCGCCTTCGTACGCGCCCCCGGCAGCGCGTCGCCCAGCCGCCGCAGCTCCTCGCCGATCCCTGCGCACTCGCGGAATACCCGGGTATGCTCATGTCCGGCATGATCGATCATCGCGCCGTGGAACTTCTCAAAAGCGCCGAGCGACCGCCGCAGCTGGAAGTACATGACCGCATCCGCGCCGCGCGCCACCGCGTGCAGGCTCCATAGCCGATTGACGCCCGGACGCTTCACCGCATTGCGCGGACGCCAGTTGAGCTGGGTCGGGCACGACTCCATGAGCAGGAACGGCTCGCCGCCCTTCAAGCCCCGCATCAGGTCATAGCGCATCGCCATCTGCGCCGGGGTCATATCGTCGGCAGGGTACATGTCCAGCGCGATCACGTCGAGCTCTCGCGCCCACTTGAAGTAATCGAGCGGCTTGTACGTGCCATTGCCCTGGAAATTCGTCGTCACAACAGCATCCGGCATGACGTCCTTGATCGCATCGCGCTCCAGCTTGTAGCAGGAGAGCAGCGCCTCCGAGTTGAACCGGTCATAGTCGAGCGAGATGCTCGGGAAGGCGGTCGCATCGGGATCGGAGGAGCTCAGATGCTCGCTGAGCGCGCTCGGCAGCACGATCTCGTCCCAGTCGTAGAACGTATGGCCCCAGAAGCTCGTATACCACGCCGCATTGAGCGCCTCCAGCGTACCGTACTTCTCCCGCAGCCAGACGCGGAACGCCCGCTCGCAATGGTCGCAGTAGCAGCGCAGGCCGTATTCGTTGTTGACATGCCATAGCAGCAAGGCGGGATGATCGCGGTAGCGCTCCGCCAGCCGCCGCGCCAGCCGCTCTGCGTAGAGCCGGTAGGTCGGACTGTTCGGACAGGAGTTGTGGCGACGACCGAACTTGCGGCGGCGGCCGTCATGCTCCGTGATCAGCACATCGGGGTAACGCGTCGCCATCCAGGCCGGATGAGCCGCCGTCGAGGTGCCCAGACAGACCCGGATGCCCTCGGCATGGAGGCGATCCATCATTTTGTCCAGCCACTCGAAGCGGTATGTCTGCTCGTCCGGCTGATTGCGTGCCCAGGAGAATACATTGATCGTAGCGATATCGACGCCGGCGATGCGGAACAACCGCATGTCCTCCTCCCACACCTCGCGCGGCCATTGCTCCGGGTTGTAGTCGCCGCCGTACAGCACCTTGGGCAGACGCTCGGTGAACATCAGCGCTTCGCCCCCCTCTCGGCCAGCAGCCGACGTATCTCTATGACGCTGCGGCGCGGGCTGGACAGCACCGGCTTGCCGAGCCGCTGCGCCAACTCCGCCTCCATCCGGGCCATCGAGCCTTGCGCGAGCACGAGCGCATCGGCCTGCGCGGCGACGCGCTCGGCCGTCTCCAGCAGGAGCCGGTCATGCTCGTCCTGACGGCCCCCGACGAGCGCCTCATAGGCTCCTGCCGCCAGGCCGTCGATCAGTTGCACTGTTCGTCCCTGCTGCTCGGCCTGCTGCCGCAGCAGTCGCAGCGTCGGCTGCAAGGTCGTCGGCAGCGTAGCCAGCACAGCGACCGAGCGATAGGAGGCGACCGCCTCTGCCGCCATCTGCTCGTCGATCTTGACGAGCGGGATGTCGAAGAACGCCCGGGCATCGCTCGCCGTCTCGCCCACCGAGGAGCAGGTGTTGAGGATGATCGAGGCGCCGAGATCGGCGGCATGCTGGTAATATTGCATCAGCCTGCGCTTCACTCCCGACGTCACGCCGCCCTCCCGCATCACCTCGGCGATGATGCTGTCATCGATAATATTGACGAGGCGCACCTCGGGCAACAGCTCGTCGAACTGCCGCTTCAGCGGCTCTGCCAGTCCTTGGCCCGTATAGACCGCCACTACAGTATCCATCTCTTGTGGTCCTCCCTTGATCGACAGCCTCCTGCTCGCCGCATGCCTCTGGCCGGTCACAGCGCGAGCAACGCTTTATTCGCGCCCTTGACGCCGTTACTCCCACGCCCTTGCATGCCGCTGTTCCCTCCGCCTCGTCGCCGCTTCTCAAGAGCATGGCCGCGAGCTGCGAGTAAGCGCTGTCTTTTCTTCCTATTGTAGTCGGAGGGGATGGGCATTACAGCGTTCGATCTTAATGACTTTCCTTCAAAATACGAACCCCCTCGGCGAGAATCCAGGCAGGACTTCTCTCCAAGGGGGCGTATGAGGGCGCCATCCGCGCGATCGGCTGATAGCTGCTTATGAGTGAATCTTGTAATGCTGCCGGTATTCGCTTGGCGTGACGCCGCAATATTTTTTGAAGACGCTGAAAAAATGGCGGACGCTCTCGTAGCCGACCTGCTCGGCGATCCGATGCAGCGAGTCGTCGGAGTCGCTGACGATAAGCGCCTTCGCTTTTTTTATCCGATACTGGTGCAAGTAATGGATTAGCGTCAAGCCCGTCTCCTTGCGGAACAGCGAGCTGATGTAGTTGGGATGCAGATAGACATGCTCGGCGATATGGTCGAGCGATATATTTTCACGATAATACGTCTCGATGTGACGGATGATCTTCTTCACATTTTTGGACATCTGCTCGTAGTCGACGCCCGCCACCGTATCATCGGGATGGGACGAGGCGCGCGCCTCCTTCTCCTCCGCCTCGCCGCCCAGCAGCTCCAGCGACAGGTTGGCCAGCGCGTCATAGAGCTCGGCCTTGTTGATCGGCTTCAGCAGGTAATCGATCACCTTGCAACGGATCGCCTGATGGAGATAGACCGGGTCGTCGTAGCCGGTCAGGATGAGGAAGCGCTGGCAGAGCCCGCGCTCGCGCACCTTGCGGATCAGCTCGAGTCCATTCATCTCCGGCATCTGGATATCGGTGATGAGCAGGTCGGGACGGTAATGCTCCAGCCTCTCCAGCGCCTCGTAGCCATCATACGCGCTGACGATCTCCGAGCAAGGCGTCTGGCCTTTCTCTATGATGTTGATTAGTCCCTTCAGCATAAACGGCTCGTCGTCGACGATCATCAGCTTCAGCATGGGCGCTACCTCCTCACACGCTACGTATCTCAGACGGCCCTCAGAACAAAGCCTACGGTCACGGGATCGTTCTTTCGCTTCCAGTAACGATTCCGTGCCTCTTCGGCTTTTGAGGGCAGTCTGGATTCTCCGCTCCATCATAGCATCCGTCTGAAAGCGCAAGCAATGGGGGAAGCTTCCTGCTCAAATACTCTGCTGCGCCCCCTAAACCATTGTGTCCTCCAGCCGTGCTATGTCTACACAGCGTCCAAACGTACGGGTCCGTACAAGCCGCCCGCCGCGAAGGCCTCCTGCCAATGTTCGGGCATCCCCTCCGGTTGCCAATACGATACCTTCGGATCGACAGAGCCCCCGACATTGCTGGACGGTCGACCGATCTCGTAGTGCGCCCCCAGCGTGTTGGCGACACGGATGCGTAATCGGTGCACGCCAGGCTCAAGCGTCAGCTCGTACCGATACGGTCCCCATGCCCGCACGCCGAGCGGTTGGTCGTCCAGCCACGCCTCCACCGTGCCGCGCACCCGGCCGAGCGACAGCACGGCGTTGCCTGCTTCATGCCACGCGAAGGTCGTCTCGTACTCGACGACGCCGCTATGATGCGGCAGACAGAGCGCGGTCCGCCAGTCGCCGAGCGCTCCGGCTGTCTGCGCCGTCTCGAAGCGGATCGGCGCCAGCAGCACATCCGCCTCTGTGCTCGCATCGTCCGGCACGATCCGCAGCGCCGCCATCGCGCCTGCCGGCTGGGCTGCGAACTCGGCTCTGCCGCCTCGCATCGGCGTCGGCTCGCCGTCGATCCAGCAGGCGCAGACGCCCGCGACGCTTGCTTGGAGCGATACTGCGCCGACCGGCAGCGGGAAGCGCAGCCAGATCGGGCGACCCGTCCGAGCAGGATCGCGGACGAAGGGGAGCGACCTGGCAGACGACACCGCGTCCGGCATGAGCCAGCCGACATCGGGCAGCGGATGCGGACGGCCCGGGAGCCACATCGTCTCTGTCTCGGCGAATTGCAGCACCGCCTCATGGACCAACTCGGCCGCCTCGCCGCGCTCATCGCGCCAGTCCGTGCCAGTACAGAACATCCGACTGCTGCCGTCCTCGCGCTCGAGGATGCCGTCCACCATACCTACGCCGTCTCCTTCGGGCAGGACCAGCTCGATCCGATTCGCTCCGGGCCGCCAGTACGGGGTCAGATCGAGCTCCTCCTGGCCTTGTCGGATATAGGGATTGAAATCGCCATGCTCGGTGCGCAGCTCGCCATTCACATAGAGCGCCACCCGTCCCTTGGCGCAGAAGATAACGCGCGCCCGGCTGACGGGCCCCGGCTCGTCGATCGTATACGACAGCCGCGTCAGCGGACCGGGACGAGGCGCGCAGATCCACTTCGGCAAGGGCTCCTGCGGCTCCGCGTATATGGCGATGCCGATGCGGATCGGCCCGACCGCCAGCGCCTCGGCGGACAACAACAGCGCATTGGCGCCCTGATCGAGCTGGACGAAGCCCGTCTGCTCCTCCGGGCCGCCAGCCAGGGACAGCGGCGCTCCATTGATCGAGAGCGCGACAGACGCGTGGCTCTCCGTCCGCACCCAGTAGATGCCTGCCGCCGGGGCGATCACATAGGTCCTCGCCCATACTCGATCGCCGACAGCAGCTATCCCCAGATTCAGAAACTTGCGCGGCACCCGACCCATCCGGCCCGCCCAGGTGCGGAACGACAGATCGCCAAGCGCCTGGCTGTAGACGACCGGCCAAGCTTCTTCCTCCGGGAAGCTCACCGCTCGCGAAGCCTCCCAGTAAGCCGCCTCGCTCCACAGTCGCTCACTCCAGCCCGCATCGTCGAGGGCGGGAGTGTGCCACCCCGCAGCGACCCCGTCGCGCTCGCTCATCTCGCACGCCACCCTCAACTGTCGGCGCTCGATCGGAGCGAGCGGCTGCCGCTCGCCATGCAGG
>NZ_BFBX01000067.1:59935-77078 GCF_003851045.1 Paenibacillus sp. 598K
GGCTGCCGCTCGCCATGCAGGTCGAAGTCGCCATAGCGGTTATCCAGCGTCGGCATCGCCTGTACCTGCCAGTCGAGCAGCTCGAGCGCTGGCATGGACGAAAATTGCGATAGCGGGGACTGCCAATGCGTGTCCGGCGTCGGCCCAGAAGCCGAGGCCTGCGACTGTGAGTGCGGCGACATCGTCAGCTGCGACATACCCGACTGCAACTGTCCCGCAGGCTCGCCAGCGACTCCCCAGCTCTCGCCGCTCCGCTCAGACACCAACTGGCGCGACGCCTGGACAGCGACTGCGTCGCCAAGCGCATCAGCCGTCGAGGCCGGGGCGACGAAGCCGAGCGCATCATCGTCCTCCGCCTGCCCAGGGCAGACGACCAGCGCCGCCGGCCAGCTGTCGAACGGCACCTCCAGCTCGACCCACGCTCCGTCCCGCGTATGAGGCAGCGCTTGCACCTGTCCGCTCACCGGATCCCACAACTGCGGATGACCGGCCGTTCGCAGGCGATAGCGAGCGCGACGGGGCGACGGAGACGGTCCGCACGACGGCTCATGCATCGGCAGCAGCTCCCCCGCCTCGGGCAGCAGCAGGAATAGATCGCCGTCCGCCAGACGACGCATCAACGGCATATCCGGCCCCTCGGCGCGGCCCGGCAGCCTCGACTGCAGCAGCGCGATCGCCGCCTCGGGCGAGTCGACGCGGACGACGCCCGCCAGCTCCTTCTCCTCATCCTTCTCCCCTTCTTCTTCCGGGCACTGTACGGCGATGACGAAGCCGCCGTCGTCGAGCCACGCCTGCACCCGCTCCCGCGCCGCGTCGTCCATCGTCATCGTGCCGCAGAGCAGCAGGGCGGAGAATGTCTCCTCGCCGATCCGCAGCCCGCCGACTTCAGATACCTCGGCCAGCGCCAGCGCCGAGTCGTCCGCCACATCGAAGTCGATGCAAGCGGAGCGCAGCGCACCCCGGCTATCCCGCTCCTTGCGATTCCACCGACCGGTCAGCGCCTCATAGATGCGCTGGACCCGGGCGAGCCGCTCATGCGGCGGCTTGTTGGCGACCGCCATCGGATGCTCCAGCGGGCCGCCATCCGCGAGCGACATCCAGCCGCAGGCCGCATATCCGGGGTAGTGTACGGCGACATCGGCGACATGGGTCCCTTGCGACAGCAGCCAGCAAGCGCGGCTGATCGTATCGGCGAATACGCCGTAATGCTCGTAATACGGCTGACGCCAGCCCGTGTCCGGCGGAGCCCACTCCCACCAGCCGCCTCGCGTGCTGTAGTAGACGGAGTGCGGGCTGTACAGCGTCACGCCCGCCTGCAGCCACGGCACCAGCCAATGCAGCGTCTCCTCCAGCGTGCCGCCCCAACCGCTCGTATGGAACGCCTCCAGGAACACGCGCTTGCCGCCATGCAGATGAACCATCGACGCATGCGGCTTGATCTCGCCGTCCATGTCGCTGCCCGCCGCGCTATACCAGCGATGCGTCCGCATGTAGTCGAGGTAGAGACGCTGCGCGCCGTGCAGATCGGCACGGCGCGCCGGGCCGGCCTGGTCGCAGCACTGCAGCATGCCATGCCGCGCATGCCAGTCGTGCTGCGGCCGGAATACCGCCTCCTCCGCGAGCTCAGCCGCCAGCGCATAGACCCGTCTGCGCACGATTGGCGACGCTGCCGTCTCCTCGTACAGCTCCGGCAAGACCGCGAGCAGGTCCTCGCCATGACGCGCCGCATACCGCTCGGGCAGCTCGGCGGTCCATAGCGGCATCGCCGGAAGCTCGTCCTGGAAGCTGCCGGCGAGCGTCCGCCCCAGCTCCTCGGGGAAGCGCCGCTCGAACTCGCCGTAGATCCGATCGTAGAGCTGCGCTGTCGCTCGCTTATCGAGCCAGTTGAAGCCTTGCCTCACCGCTACATACCGGTAATCTCCGAGCTCGCGCAGCAGCTCGGTGCCCTCTGGCAGCGGCTCGCCCGGCATCAGTCTACGGAGCTGATAGCCCGCATAGTCCGGCTGCTCCGCGACGAGATGGGCTGCCAGATTGGACCCGGAAAAGCCGATCTGATCATAGAAGAAGATCCGCATGCCGAGCCGCTTCGCCTCGCGCAGCGCTACCGCGAACAGCTGCCACCAGCGCTCGCTGAAGTGCGGCGGATCGTCGGCGACGCTGCCGTATTGCGGGCCGGTCGGCGCGATGTTGATGATGCCGATATTGCGGAGCCCGCCCTGGCGGAATTTCTCCAGCTGCCAGCAAATGCGTTCCTCCGTAATCTCCTCGGCGCTCCACCACCAGAACGGGACCGGACCGTAGTCCGGGTCCGGGTCGGCGAAGCGCTCGCGCAGCCTGTCGATCTTCATTCCAGCCTTCCTCCCTTGCCGTGCCCCTAGAAGTTCTTCTGGTACTCCTTGTACTTGGCCGTTGCCCATTCCTCCAGCTTGGACAGTCCGAGGCTCTCGGCCTTCTCCAGCAGAGCCGTGTATTGGGCGCGGGCTTCCTCTTCGGAGGCCGCCAGATAGATCCTGACCTCCTCGGTCTTGACCATGTTCTCGATCTGCGCCTCGATCGTCTGCTCCTCCGTATCCGGCTCCGTCGACACCAGGCCGAGCGCCGGGTTGAAGACGAGCGCTTCTCTGGCCGCCAGTCCCCACTTGGTCATCTGGGAGTCCGGGACGAAGCGCTGCAACGCCTCGTTGACCCCGCTACTGGCGAGCAAGCCCCACCAGACGACGCCCATCTGCGTCTGCACATCGGTATTGTTGAAGTCATAGTTCATGACCGGGTACTTCTCGGCTTCATTCCATGTCCAGTCCTCACCCTCGAGGCCATACAGTCCCAACTGTTGCCCTTCCTCGCTATACATGAACTGGAGCAGCTTGAGCGCCGCTTCCGGATTTTTGTTGTTCTTGGTAATGTACAGTCCGGCCCAGCCAGAGCCGCCCATCGGGATCGCCGCTTTGTCGCTGAGAAGCTTCGCTACCTGCGTCATCCGGAACGGCTTGCCCAGCTCCTCGAGCTGCGCATTGGTCGTGTCGGCATTGCCGCTGCCGTGCGCGAACGCCTGACCGTTCAAGACATATTGATCGTCCTGCTGGCCATCCTTGAAGGTGAAGTTCTCGGCGAGCATGTACCCCTCGCGGTACAGACGATTCATATACAGGTAATAGTCCAGGTAGTTCTTATCCTTGAGGTAATACTGGGCAGCACCGTCGATATCGACGAAGCCTTTGCTTTTTTTCAGCCCGTAATGGATGCGCAGATGCTGGCCGATCTGCTCCTTGTCCCAGACGAGCGGCACCATGTCCGGGTATTTCGCCTTCACCTGACCGAGGATCGACATCAGGTCGTCGAGCGTGTTCAGCTCCGGGTTGCCCAGCTCCTCCATGATGTCCTGGCGATACGACATACTGTTGGCCCCCGGCAGCGCCTTCGGGTTGTCCTTCCACTCCTGCTCGGTGGAGAAAGCATTGCGGATCGTATAGAAGTTGCCGTCCGGCATCGTATTGACGCCGATCCGCTCCTGGCTGATCTCGAAGTCCGGGGCGTACTCGGCGATCAATTCATTGAGCGAATAAGAAACGTCTTTATGCGCCATCCGCGTCAGATCGGTCGCCGTGTACACCAGATCGGGCAGGTCGCCCGAGGCTATTAACAGCGGCAGCTGCTTGTCGTCTGCGGCCACCTGGATGTTCAGCTTGATGCCGGTGCGCTTCGTAATCTCCTCCGGCACCTTGCCGCTCCAATCCTTGAGCGGCCACCAGGACATATTGACGAACAGATCCAGCTCGACGATCTCCTGCTCGCCGCCGTTCCCCGTCTCGACAGCTCCCGGCTGGGTCGCGCCTGCGTTCCCTCCCGTTCCAGCTCCACCGTTGTTGCCGCCTGCACAAGCCGTCAGCATCGCCACCGCCAGCGTGGTCGCCAGCGTCGTTTGCACGATTTTTTTCTTCATCTATAAACCCTCCTTCATTTCTTTAGCGCCAGCCTGACCTCAAAAAGCCGAAGAGGCACGCTTATTTTTGAGGACAGTCTAAGCTTAACCCTTCACGGAGCCTATCATAATGCCTTGCACGAAGTACTTCTGCAAGAAAGGATAGACGAGCAAGATCGGCACCACCGCGATGACCATCGCCGTCACCTGGATCGAGAACGTCGTCACGCCGGTTATCGCTGCTGCCCGCTCCGCCGTAGCGAGATCGGTCGGCATCATGCCCTGGTTGATGACCTCCATCATCCGGTAGGTCAGCGTGCGCAGCCCGTCCTTGTTGACGAAATACGCCGAGTCCATCCAGGCATTCCACTGTCCGACGCCGACGAACAGCCCCATCGCCGCGATCAGCGGCTTGGACACCGGCAGGATCATCCGGAAGAAAATCGTCAGATCGGACGCGCCGTCGATCCGCGCCGACTCCTCCATCTCCGGCGGGATCTCGCGGAAAAACGAGACGGCGATGACGAGGAAGAAGATCGTGACCGCGCCGGGGACGATATACACCCAGAACGTATTGAGCAGTCCCAGACTCCGCAGCACGACGTAGTAGGGGATCAGCCCGCCGGAGGTGTACATCGCAATAATAAAAAACGAAAAGTACACCTTCTGAAACACCAGATTGCGATAGGCCAGACCATACGCGGTCAGACAGGTAAAAAAGATCGTAATCGCTGCGCCAACGACGGTCCTCAGGCCCGAGACGCCAAAGGCCATCAGCCATTTCGGATCGCTCAGGAACTTCTCGTAATTGCTGAGCGTAAAGGCTCTCGGCCAGAAGTAGATGCCCCCGAGCGAGCTGTCCAGCCCGTTGTTGAACGAGATAATAATGAGGTAATAGAACGGATACATCGTCACCAGCGCCATCAGGAGCAGCAGACCGGTGTTGACGGTGTCGACGACGCGATCCTCGACAGTTCGACGGTGCATAAGCGCCTCCCTTCCCAGCTAGGTCGTATCTGCACACCCGAACCCGAGTATGCAGACACGCCTAGAACAAACTGTTTTTCGTTATTTTTTTGGACAGATAATTGCTTCCGAAGACGAGGATAACCGCGATAATCGATTGCAGCAGATCGATGGCCGTCGCGTAGGCGTATCGCCCTTGGGCGAGCCCCATCTTGAACGCGTACGTCTGCAAAATCTCCGAACGCTCGTTGTTCATCGCATTGCCCAGCAAGTACGATTGCTCGAAGTTGGAGCCGACCAGCCCGCCGCCGAGCAGACTGCCGACCGCCAGGATGAGCACGACGACGATCGTGCCGCGGATGCCGGGCAGCGTAATATGCCAGATCCGGCGCAGCCTGCCCGCCCCGTCCATCTCGGCCGCATCGTAGAGCGCCGGATTGAGCCCGCTGATCGCCGCCAGGAAGATGATCGCCCACCAGCCCGCTTCCTTCCACATTGCTGTCGACACGGCGAGTCCCCAGAAGTAATTCGGGCTCGACAGGAAGGGCAGCGAATTGTCCACGAGTCCGAGGCTCTTCAGCAGATCATTGACGATGCCGGAGTTGCTCGACAGGAAGATGACGAGCAGGCCGGAGACGACGATCCACGAGATGAAATGTGGGAAATAGCTGACGGTCTGCGTGAAGCGCTTGAAAAACTGCAGCCGCACCTCGTTGAACATGATCGCCAGCAGGATCGGCACCGGGAACGTGAAGACCAGCTTCAACAGACTGATCGCCAGCGTGTTCGTTACAATCAGGTCGAAGTTGTAAGCGCCGACAAATTCCTTGAAATATTTGAGCCCGACCCACTCGCTCGTGAAGATGCCCTTGATGCCGCTTGTGATCGAATAATTTTTGAAGGCCATCAGTATGCCGAACATCGGCAAGTAATTAAACACGAAGACGATCAGCATCCCTGTCAGCACGAACAGATGGGCGTACTTTTGTTTGACGATCTCGCGCCAGATCGAACGTTTGGCTGACCCTAGCGGCTTCACTCGCTGAGCCGCGCTTGCTTTGGTTAGCTCTGCCAAATTCTCCTCACTCCTTCCTCTTTCCCCAACCCTGGTTGTCGCTTGGAGAACATGTCTAAATTGTATAGGCGATGGCAGGACATGAATAGTGTTCAAAACTTAAAATGCAGCGATCATTTTTAAGAACTTTGTAAGCGCAAACAATATTCCGGGAATACGAAACGAGCGCAACCGTGGTATCCTCTGGTCGCACTCGCCTGGTTGGGTTCCTAACCTCACTCATCTTCGCTTTACCCCTTAGGGAGTAATCTACTAGTCGAGGCGAGAGCACGGATGAGCTGCTCGTGGCGTGAGCACGGGTAAGCTAGTCGCTGCGAGCGCGGACAAAGTAGTCGTCGCCGCCCACCTGACCGCCCTTCAGCAGCAGCTGGAGGCCGTCGATGGCCCGGCCACGCGCCTGCACCTGACACCACGGGCTGCCCGTCGCGAACATGCCGATACAGGTCAGCATATCCGCGCCGAGCGCCTGGACGATATAGCCGGACGTATCGCCGCCGGCGACCACGAGCCGCCTCAGACCACACGCCTCGATCAGCTCGGTAGCCAGCCCGCCCAGTACCGGCCCGAGTCTGCGGCTGCTCTCCTCGGGCTGGATGCCTATCCGGGTCAGCCGCTCCCTCGTACGCGCGACCTCCGGGTCATCCGGTCCCATCGCTGTGTACAGGATGACGCTCCAGCCTTGCCCCAGCAGGCGCAGCGCCTGCTCACGCACCCCTGCAGTCGCCGCCTCGCTCGTCGCAGCATCCAGCAGCTCCGGCACGGCCAGCCGGATGCCCGCGAAGCCATGCGCCAACGCGTAGTCCAGTTGCCTGGCCGTCACCGGCGAGCAACTCCCCGACAGAATCAGCGTCTGATGCTCGTCGGGCAGCGGCGGCTGGAGCGTCGAAGGCTGCATCGAGGAGGAATGTGGCGTTGGCGGCTGCATCGAATGAGATTGTATCGTCGATGACTGCGACGAAGGCGAACCGCATGGCTCGGAGCGCTGAAGCCCCGAAGGTTCTGCAGGAGGAACAGGCTGCATAGATGATACCGGCAGCAAAGAAGCTGAGCCCCCATTCGGCTCCAACGGCAATGCCCCCTGTGACTCGGGCACCTGCATCCGCCCGCTCGGCATTGACGGCATCGCTCTTAGCAACCCCGCCGACCGCCAATGCGCAGCGAGTGCCCGCTCCATGCCGGAGGAGCCGATGACGAACATCGGCGTCTCGGCAGACTCGGCCTCCTCCCAGATCAGACGACCGACCGTCTCCAGTCGCCCCGCATCGAGCGCATCGAACAGCACCAGATCGGGCTGCTCCGACTCCAGCAGCCGCTCCAGCCGCTCACGCACCGCAGCATACTCCCCCTCGAGCGCCAGGATATCCATCAGCGAGATGCGCAGCTCCGTCTGGCGCAGCAGATGGAGACGCAGATCGGCCTCCCCCATCGGCGTCACGGGATGCTGCGACATCGTCGGGTGGCGGTCCAGACGATGGACCTGTCCTTGCGCTGCGGCGAAGTGCTGGCCGAATACCGTGTATCGTCCCAGATGTGGCGCGCCCGCGAGCAGCGGGATGAAGCGGCCGCCGAACAGACGACGCCCCAGGTCCGCCGCCTTGCCGATGCTGCCGATATGCGGAGCCGAGTCAAACGTCGAGCATATCTTGTAATGAACGATCGCCGCATCGGCCTCGCGCAACCGCCCAAGGATCGGCGTCAGCTCGAGCTCCATCGCCTCCGGCGAGAGCGCTCTGCCGATCCCGGCGACGCCATAGGCTTCCAGCTCGGCGTATTGCTCTCGCAGCTGCGCTGGCGTCGGCGGCTCCATGAACAGCCCGCTCCTTACGCCAGCCTGCTCCAGCGTTTCCAGCACATCCGTCGAGCCGGTGAAGTCGTCGCCATAGTAGCTTAGCTTCAGTCTGGGTTTTGAAGGTTGATCCATCGCCTTATCGCCCCGCCTTGCCGAATTTGTCGATCGCGCGCCGCACCGCAGAGTGCCGGTCAGCGCATTGCTCCAACGATTGGCCCGCCACTGCCGCCTCCCACGCAAGCCTCATGCTCTCGAAGCCCGCAGCTGCGCCATCCGGGTGAGCGAGCATGCCGCCTCCGGCCAGATGCATCACATCGACAGTCGCTGCGGCAGCGTAGGTCGCATGCGCCGTACCGGCCCATTGGCCTGACGAGATGACCGGCATCGTCTGGTAGCCGCCCAAGAGCGGTGTTGTACAAGCCTGGATCGAGCGCGTGACCGATTCGTTGCTTTCGTAGAACTTGCCGTCCAGGCCATTGACATGGAGATGATCGGCGCCCGCCAGTCGACACAGCTTCTGGTAGGCGGTGAACTCCATCCCCAGATGCGGCGAGCGCGTCAGCATGCCCCATTGGTTACGATGACCGTGGATCGGCACCTCGCTGTAGCTGTTCAGATGGGCTAGTCCCGCCAGGCCAATGCTGAGCAGACTGACCATGACGCAGTTGCCGCCCGCGCCGACGACCAGATCATGATTGCGGCGCAGCTCGTCCCAGTCCCCGGTAATGTTGAAGGCATACATCATCCGCTTGCCCGTCGCATCCGCCGCCCGCTCGATCGCCGCAGTCACCGCCGCCACCTTCTGCTCGAAGGGCGCGTAAGGCGGATCGGCGTTCAACTCATCGTCCTTGACGACATCGAGTCCGGCGCGGGCCAGTCGCTCCACCAGCTCCGCCAGCTCCTCGACCGACAGACCGACGCTTGGCTTGACGATCGTGCCGAGCAGCGGCCGGTCGTATACGCCCAGCAGTCGCCGCGTCCCCTCGATGCCGAACTTCGGACCGCGATAGCGCGCGGCAAAAGCCTCCGGCAAGTCGAGGTCGAGCAGCCGCAAGCCTGACAGCTCCTGCAGCTCGTACAGATTGCCCGCGACCGCCGACATCAGATTGGGGATCGAAGGGCCGAAGTTATGGAGCGGGAAGGAGATGACCACTCGTCCGCGACGAAAGACGCCATCATGTCCGGCAGGCAACGCGACGCCCGGCAAGCCCGGCCCATCGTGATCCTCCAGCGGCTCGATCTGCTCGATGATCGCCCCATGCCTCTCCCGCAGCAGATCCGTTTCTCCCGGCACCCTCGTGAACGTGCCTGTCGACTGCTCCCCTGCCAGGATCATCGCCGCTTGCTCCAATGCATAGGGTGTCTCCACCCAATAGGTAGCTGTTACCCTTTGCGATTGCATCATACTCCCGCCCCCGTTCGTCATGGTACAAATTCAACTAAAATCTATCACCGGGGAGAAGCTCTGGTCAATGAAACGGGCGGTCGCTCAGCTTGAGCCATGTTAATATCGATCACCTGGTGCAAAACGCAAAAAAGCCGCCACATCCGGCACTTCCGCAACAGCGAAAGACCGAATAGGCAGCTTTATGAAAGAAAAAGTTTGTTAGATTGTTCATGTCAATTACCTTATAATGGAGATAAATAACACAGCTCCAAAAGACGGAGGAAATGCCATGGAAAAGGAACGCTTGGTACGCAAGTTCGACAAGCAGGCCGCGCGCTATGACCGGAGTCGGGAGCAACGGGCGCTCGGCGCCTGGCGGGAAGCCTTGCTGCGCGATGTCCACGGCCATGTGTTCGAGGCTGCGGTCGGCGCAGGGGCCAACTTTCCCTTCTACCGCAACAAGAATATGTCGCTGACTGCCGTCGACTTCAGCCCTGCCATGGTCCAGACCGCGACACAAGCCGCGAGGCGTTACGGGATCGAAGCCAACATCTATCAACATGATCTGGAGACGCTTGAATTTCCCGACGAATCCTTCGATACGGTCGTCTCGACCTTGTCGCTATGCGGATACGACGACCCCGTCGCCGTGCTGCACAAGTTCAACCGCTGGTGCAAAAAGGACGGCCAAATCCTGCTGCTAGAGCATGGCACAAGCTCGTTCTATGGACTCAAGGTGCTGCAGCACGCCATCAACCCCCTGTTCCGCTCGATGTCGGGGTGCCATCTGAATCGGGATATGCTCAGCCTGATCGCCCAGTCGCCACTTGTCCTCACGTCCTCCGAGCGTCACTTCTATGGCATGATGCACCTCATACGGGCTACGCCTGGGCCGAGTTAATCATCCTTGATGCTCTGCCTTAATCAATGTCGCTGGGTAATACGCCAAGTAATGAAGCACCTCGTCACTGATGTCCCACTTGAAGATCGAGGTCAATACAGGATCTCTGAAAAACGAGCGCACCACGTGAAGATTGATCTCGCTAGTGTAGGCGTTGAAGTCCATCGTATCCTGATCTCCCCGCTGTCCTTGCAGATTCGCTGCTTTCCCGGACAGCTCGGGATCAAAGTCGAACGCAGCAAACGGAATGCGGTGTCTATGCGGATGACGGTTCGTCGTCGCATGTATCTCCAGCCTTGCCAGGTCATAGACAAGACTAAACACGGTATCCTCTCTCCGAGCCTCCTGCAACACGTCAAATGCAAAATCAATCGCAGCGCTTTCCGAAGCCTCTGCTTGTAATCGTTCCCCCACCCGGAAGAAACGCGCCATGGAGTTGCGCGGATAGTCCTCCCACTGCTCCCATTGATAATCGTCGGTCTGGAAATATTGGATCGCATCGCGATACGCCGTATTTGTCATTGCCGGGAGGGATAGCGCTTCGCTATGAAGGATCATTTCGCCTTTTAGAAACTCAATAATCGCACGCTCGCCGGTTCGATCCACGATAAGGTAATGCAATTGCGAGGTGCTTTGACCAATGCGTAGGGACGGGGCTTGTGCCAGCACCTCTTGTACGGACCCGCAGGTATCGAGAAAATACTGGATCCACTGCAATTCGCCGACGACCGGACGGTCATCCAGGGCGGGATATTCCGTCTGCCACAGCGTCGTCTGCTCGACGACCAATCCGGCTTCATTCATTCCGCCGTTCGGGAATTCCTTCCCGTTTTGTGAGACCGTCACACTACCATAGACGGATATCCAGGCCAATGGTTTTTCGGGGGGTCTGATCAACGCCGCTTTTTGAATGCCCCGCTGATTTGTAAACAGATACACTCCTTCATAGATGACATCCTGGTTTTTGCAGACGTAATGCTCGTCCATGTGGCGTATGTGAAAGGCTGTACTCATGACTCTGGCTCCTTTGTGTTCAATATCGTTTCAAGCGGCTCCAAATCTCCGTTTTCCAACTGATTCAGTAAGGCATCGACTAGACGCAGAACCCTTTCGTCATTCTTTTGGACCACGACTGAAAATCGGCTGATCAACGCATGCTCCCTTTTTTCTTTCTCAAGCCGGGCTAGCTTCTCAAGATAACCATCGACCTCTTCCTCCTTGCTGGCATTTCGCAATAAGCGATGAAGGAACAGGATCTGAAGCTCGGCTTTCAATTCCTCGCTAAGATCTCGCAAATAACTGTTCTCATCAACAAGCAGCCGATTATCCTCAATTTGAAAATACGCCGCTATTACTTGCAGTCTTTCCTTGGGGACGGGACGACGCTTTTTCACCCAATCGTTAAACTGTTGCGGCGTGCTGCCGATTTCCTTGCATACTTGACTGTAGGAAACCTCATAGATCAGAGCCAAATACTTTAGCACGCTTAGTGGCTGCGTTTTGTCCAGCTTCATTCGGATCACCCTTTGACGTATAATATGTCTGACGTATTATATGTCATTATACCTAGGATTTCTTTAAAGTCAAATACAAATTCAAATTATATATTGCCCTTCGCCCTTCCACGATTTATAATGAACAGTAAATATATGGGATGCGTAACTGGCGAGAACGTAGATCACTACGGGGGAGCGTATCCGACAACAAGCCGTTCGCCTGGGCAAAGCATTTGGTTCCTTCGTTAGGAGCCAAATGCTTTTCTATTCTTTGGAGGAGCGTGTCAGCGTGGAACATGCGAAAAAAGTGGCGGTACTGGTGTATGAGCAAGTGGATGCATTGGATGTGACAGGACCGTTTGACGTGTTTGCCGTAGGGAGCAATTGGGGACAGGATTTTCATGTCTACACAGTAGCATTGAGTTCCACCGAGCCGATCCGCACGATCAGCGGCTTGACGATCGTGCCCGACTACACCTCCTCGGAGTGCCCGCAGCCAGACATCCTGATCGTACCCGGCGGCTGGGGGAGCCGCAAGGAGATGCATAATGAACGGCTAACCCGGTGGATTCGCGAAACCTCCGAGCGGGCGGCCTTTACGCTATCGGTCTGTACAGGGTCGCTGTTGCTGGCCAAGGCCGGCCTGCTCGAGGGCATGCGGGCGACCACCAACAGAAGGGCTATGGACCTGTTGCTCGGCGCGGCATCTCCCAGCACGACGGTGGTCGAGCATGTCCGCTACGTGGACAACGGCACGCTGATTACCTCGGCTGGCGTAACGGCCGGGATCGACGCGGCGCTGCACCTGCTCGCCAAGCTCCATGACGAGGCTCGCGCCATCGACACAGCGTCGAAGCTGGAGCATGATTGGCGGCGGGAGTCTTCTCCGCACTAGTTGATCAATTTGGGGGCTAACATAAGAAAAGCCGAGTGAAATCAGGAGATACATACTGATATCAACTCGGCTTACCCTACGTCGGCAGATGAAAAAAATTATTTCCTTCTGTTAAGAAGAAAAACATCGTACTCCACCGCTCTCCCCCTAAACTGGTTCCCCGACAACAATCTCAATCGGATCGCTGATTTCTTTATTTGCCCGCTTGGCGTAAATGCTAATGATGTCGCCGGCTTCCAGTTCCATTGCACTCACATTAATGGTGAACGCGGCTCCGTCACTCTTTCGAATGTGATGCCAACCCAGGATATTTCCGTCTCGCACAACGAGAAGACTAACATTTTCATTGGCATCCAATTCATTGATAGCGTAAGTGCCCTGAACGTGTGTCGTCCCTTCCTGGAGTTCACTGGTAATGGTCGGAGCCGTCGTCTTCGGTGAAGCTTGCAAAGTGATGTACACTGGAGCGCTTGGAAGCTTTCCCGACTCCTTGGCAACGACGTAGAGGCGATCTCCACCGCGATGAAAGACTTGATTGATAGGATAGTACCATTGTCCGGATGAATTCGCTTGAATGCCCGCTGCAAGCTGAGTTCCATTTTCGTAATACACACTGACAACGGCACGAGGACTGGCCGATCCGACAAGTGTTGACCCTCCGCTGTACACCGGAGCGTTAATACTTACTGGGATGGATTGCTCCACCATAGCTTGTAGCGTGATTACAATCCCGTCACTCACCAGTTTTCTCTCTGCATCCGCACTCAGAACGAATTGATCCCCTGGCTGTGGTACCGGTTGATATGGTAAAGAAATCCTGAAAATTCCTTCCGCATTCGCTAGACCCTCGTAAACCTGCGTGCCTATCACTGCACTGAGCCGAATAATAGCTCCAGGCTCTGAGATTCCCTTGATTTCATATTGGGCCTCGGCATAGGGTGGTACACTCAATGTGGGAACAGCTGTCTTTTCAGTAGGCTGTAAAGCTGTAAATAGAAACGGTGCGCTCTCTTTTTTGTCGGGAGCAAGAGCCGTCACCTGATACTGCCTCCCCGCCACAAGTTGACCGTAATACAATTCCATATTGGCCGTCGCCGATGACGTGATTCGCTGACTAATAATCGTACCATCCATTTCTTTAAGGAAGACCGTAACTCTCACTTGATCTGCCGTGTGGACGACGATGTTCCTAAGATCATAGTAAACATCCCCTTCGATTGAGGGCGTCTGCGTCAAGGGTCTTGATTGGACAACTATGCTGGTCGCCTCGCTGATTGCCATCTCGTAGCCTTTGGCCGTGATAAACAAAGTCTCGCCGAGGACAAGCGGCTGCGATAAACGCACGGAGTACTTGCTGCCATAGCTACTATCGCTTGCTTTTCCGGTGCCGATGACTGTACCGTCGGAACGTTTTACGATAATCTCTGCTTCCGCTTCTGCCGTTCCGGATATCGTCATTTCATCGTCATACACGATTGTTTGTACGGTAGGATTAGCGGTGGCGACAGTTGGTGCCATGACTGTGAGGAGGACGGGATCGCTTTTTCTTTTTTGATTCGCCTGCGCGTAGAATAGAAGCTGTTCGCCTACCGTCAACTTGTAGCTATCGCCAATATACAGATTTAATGCATAACCGAGACTATTATGATAAGAGTTGATTACCGTACCATCTAGCTTGGTTAAGGTAATCACATTCTCCCAATCCTCAAGCGTACCTCTTACGACCCTCGTATCCTCATAAATCGTATTCACTTGAGGTGTTGCCGTTTTGGGTCTCTCGACGACAGTTATCTCGAGGCGTCCGCTGCTCCAGCCCTCAGCCGTATAGAGTGTCACGAACAACTTCTCCCCATCCTCCAGCACCAGACCTGGATTATATTGCAGTAGGTTTGTACTAAAGAAGGGGCTATACTTCCGTTCCTCTTCCCCTTCCGGGTAGGTACGGAGTTGATCGCCAGTCGACGTCTCAACCTTGACCATATAAGACTCCTTCAAGTAAAACACACTGCCTTCAATATAGCCTATGTCTGTATAGACAATTTCTCTCACCCATGGCTCGGGCGCTTTTTCTTCTACAATCTGATCAGGAAGTTTCAACTGCTGACCAGCGGCGACCTTGTAGGGTTCACTGTAATAGAGCGTTAGCCCCAAATTCATATTGAACGTATACGTTCCGGCCGCCACATTACTAAAAGTAAAGCCGCCTCCCGGCGTCGTAAAAGCACGGTATGTCCCACTCGTTCCATCGACACCCCTCAGTTCAACCCACTGATCTCTTATAGGCAAGGGCTTCGGACGATTGTATTCTTTGTAGTACAGTGTCCCCGTCACCGTCGCAGGCCCAGTCGGTATAGGCGTGCCGCCACCGGGAGTTCCGCCGCCAGGAGTGCCACCGCCAGGAGTTCCGCCGCCGGGCGTGCCACCACCAGGAGTTCCGCCGCCGGAGGTTCCGCCGCCAGGAGTTCCGCCGCCGGAGGTTCCGCCGCCCGCTGATCCAGCGAATGGAGCCGATGGCTTCATCGCCTCCGGAATCTCGGACCCCTCAGCCCCCTTCGATACCTGAATCGCCCCAATCGCTCCTTCTCCTGACAACTTCGTCTTACTGCTCAGTTGAAGTTGCTCGACCTTAGCCTCCTTACTCAGTTCAATATCGTTCAGCTTGATATTCTTCTGGACGTCGAGCATCCCTATACGTCCCGAGCGGATGGTTAGTACGTCTAGACTTCCACTGACCGTTACATGAGAGAAATCTCCCGACAGCACAATATTTCTTGATCCTGCATTTGGGTTAGGCCCAGGAACGATATTCACCGCAATGAACCCCTGACCCGATCCCTCCTTCTCAAGAACCGCACTGGAGCGTATCTGTGTTTCCAAAATCGAAGAAGAGCCTTCCGCTACCACTCTCACAGAGGAGTCCTTACGATTGACTTCCAGCATCCCGAGCTGACTGTCAACGAGATGAATGCTGTTCACTCCCCCGCCTTCGATGCGAGTGACACCTTCGACCTTGATCTGCTTCAGATATACTTCCCCGTCTCCGATACTATCAGACAAGATCAGATCCCCGAAAATGCGCATATTTTGCAACGTAACATCCCCTGCCTGGATAGTTACATCCCGATGCATATCCTGAAGCTTATTTGTGCCATATGTACCAGCTCTATCATAAAACACAGCGCTAGCTTCCAAGGCCTTCTTAATCGCAACAACTGTCTCCGCTCGCGTCATCAGACGCTTCGGAGAGAATGCTCCATTCTCTTCCTTCGTCATAATTCCCTGATAGATGACGCTCTCGATAGCAGCTTTGCTCCAGGCTGGGATAAGTTCTCCATCCTCCAAGCTGTTCGCCGCTAATACTATCTCGTTCTCTTCGAGCGGAACGATCTTCGACAGGATCATGGCGCTTTCTTGCTTGCTGATCGGTAGCTTAGAGCGGAATGTCCCGTCTTCAAATCCATTGATGTACCCGTAGGCGATCGCTTTCTGAACCTCTGCGTATTCCCAGTTCGTCGGCTTCAAATCTTTGAAGTCGATCCGTTCCTGAGATGTATATCGGAATGCCCGATTGACGAGTGCAACAAATTCGGCTCTGGATATTTCATTGTCCGGTCGGAAGGTCCGATCCTCGTATCCCTTGACCAGCCCTTTATCCAGCCACTCCTGGATATCCGATTCTGCCTGGTGGCCATTAATATCAATGACCTGAACGGCCCCCGCGTGTGCTGTGCCGCATAATACCATCATAAATAACATGAACCATAATCCTGAAACTCTGGCACCGCTCGTTTTCCACATGCACTCGCACGCTCCTCAGCAAATATCTTCATCAACCTTTAATTCGTGTGCAATTGATTTGAGATACATATATTTACATGCACAACTTATTATAGAACCTATTGAACGGGCCATCAACAACAAGTTAGGGACATCTCGAGAACATCCTTGCTGATGACGGAAAAGTTGAGAAACGGCATCTCTAAGAGAGCTGCCGTTTTTCGCATGACTATTGTTGTTACCAAGTCAACCAACCGCTAGTTCGTTGATAGTTCCGCAGAAGCTCGTACTGCCCACTGCGCAATAGTCGCTTCATCTGTGTTCTATACTTGCGAGAATCATTTTTTCTGGCTGATTTAGTTTCCTTGTGAAAATGAATACTTTTGATTCCTTTACGATACTCCTTAAGCTTCTCTCTTCTTGGGTCTTTATGCTTTTTCACATCATCCAGCTTACACATCTTCATCCCCGTTGTGTCAGGTCAGATTTGGCTGCTTCAGCCATTACCTCAACACAACTAATAGAAGAAACCTTTTGGATTAAACATGAGCTCACCTCTGGTCAGATATTATCCTTATTTTAACGTAATTCAGAGGAAATTGGCCATTCCATCCTCGTTACTTGAGTTGGAACTGGATGTTTTCAGTGGATTTGACGAGCAGGAAGCCTACTTAGGCAATAAGCGCTTTGAAGAATTTCTGGTGGTCCTTTATCTTACCGGTCATATTCCACTACGCAAAAAGTTCAAAGATGGCTACCTTCTGAGATACAGATCTAGTGAATCCCACGTTTAATGTCTTTAAAGGTTACTACTCAGGTACCCCTGGAAAGGAAAAGTTGTTTGTGCCGATGCGGATGAGGGATTGAAGGATGCCGAGGCCTTGTTTGCGTAGCGTGGAGATGACGCCCTGAGCCCGAGCAAATTGCCGTGCGCCTTC
>NZ_BFBX01000068.1:0-15216 GCF_003851045.1 Paenibacillus sp. 598K
GCGCTAGCCGCCGCTGCGCTCGACAGCGGCTTCCGCGCGGAGATCTGGGAGGTCGCGGATGCTCACCAGGCGGGTCACTCGGACAGGCCGGACAGGGCAGATAGGGCAGACAGGGCGGATGCAGAGATGCTTGCGTATGGCACGCACATCAAGCGATGGGTGATTGGCGAGACAGGGTTGCGGCTTGATGATGACTGGGGAGGAGGGGTGCGCGATGCGGTTATTTCGTAAGGTTATCGGAGTGTCTGCACAGAGTACTCTGGCTAAGGCCGCGCTGTCGTCGGGAATCAGGGCGATGCAGGGGAGCAGGACGAGGCCGGGGAACGACGTGCCTCCGCCGCATTGGCTGATCCGTGTCGTCACAAGTCTGCTGCTGTTCGCGCTGCTGAGAGAGTGGCTGCTGCCGCTAGCCTACGTGGCGATGTGGACCGATCTGACCCGCGTCGATGTCATCATCGGCAGCGTCGGGTTCGCGCTCGCCTGCGGCTGTGTTGTGCTGTCCTGGCGCAGGCTGCCGCTGGTGCTGGCTGCCGGGCTGGCGCTCGCTGTGCCCTGGCTCTACTACGGCCTCGGCGAAGTCGGCAGCTGGGCTCCGCGCCTGGAGTCTGTGCTGCTCGGAGACGTGCGGACTGTGATGGGCGGCGGCGTAATCTTGTCCCCCGAGCTGCGCACGCTGCTGCTGCTGACCGGCTGCATGGCGCTCGCCTGCGCGCTCCAGTCGTTGATGTGGCTGCGGCTGCGGGCGGGGGAGCTGACGCTTGCGACTGCGCTGCTGGTGCTCAGCCTGCAATGGTGGTTCGGCATCCCGGCGCTGCTGCCGCTGCTGCATGTCATCGCCTTCGGCGGGCTGTTGGCCGTCGTGCTCACTTGCAGCCGGGTGTCGCGGACCGCCGTGTCTGAGCTGCTGCGCAGCGAGCGCCGCTGGCAGTCTGGCGGCCTCGCGGCAGGAGCGCTCCTGGTAGCGGCGCTGCTGGCGGGCGGCTGGTGGGCGGCAGCTGATCGGCCAGCGCCCGATGGGCCTGCGCCGTGGGCGATCCGCTGGCAGGAGCGGGGCGAGGAATGGCTGCGCGCCCAGCGCGAGGCGGCGGGCGCCCGCTACGCAGCTCGCCCTGCCGGGGCTTCGCCGACTGCACAGCCGGCCCTTGGACAGGTCGGCTATGGCGACGATGATAGTCAGCTCGGCATGCCGCTGACGGCTGGCGAGTCGATCGTGTTCACAGCGTACACGACGGCTCCTGTCTCCTACTGGCGCGGCGAGGCCAAGACGTTCTATAGCGGTCAAGGCTGGCTCGCCTCTCCGGCGGAGCGGCTGGACATGCCGCTGGATGCGCCGTTTGGCGCGGAGCGGGCGGACACTGCGGAGCGGGATGAGCATGCGCGCGATTCGGTCTCCGCGAGCGTTCATCCGGTATCGACCACGGGAAGTGGCGAAGCTGAAGCGGCACCGGCACTGGCTGCTGGCAGAGCTGAGGCTGTATCGACAGAGGGCGTCGCGGACACTGCGCCAGCTTACACAGAGCCAGTACGCGTGAGGCTGGCATATGCCGACCGACAGGCAGACTTGCCGCTGTTCACTCCTGGCGGCGAGAGCCGGGTGCTGCAGTTGGCCTCGGATAGCGAGGCCTTGCATAGTTATCGTCGGGATGTGACGACGGACAGCCTGTACCCGGGTAGCGAGCCGACGACAGTCATGCTGGCAGAGCTGGAGAGTCGTCGTCCGCTGCTTGCCCTGGACCATGGGCGAGCGGCGACGGATGGCGACGGCGAGGCGGACGAATCGGAGGAGGCAGATGCGGCGGATACGGCTTCAGCCCGTGCCAAGGTCCGCTCGATCATCGAGGACGCCTTGCAGCTGCCGGACGGCATCACCGAGCGGACGATCGAGCTGGCGCGCGAGGTGACGGCCTCTGCCGGCTCGGATCCGCGCGCGCAGGCGGCGGCGCTGGAGCGTTATCTGCAGTCTCGCTACCGCTACACGCTTGCAGATACAGCCCGGCCGCCTGGGGATGCGGATTTCGTCGATCATTTCCTGTTCGAGCAGCAGGCCGGATATTGCGTACACTTCTCCAGCGCGATGGTCGTCATGCTGCGCACGCTGGACATCCCGGCCCGCTGGGTCAAAGGCTTCGCCGCGCCGACCCAGCCGCTGGGCGAGCTGTCGTCCGGACCGTCTACAGAGCTTGCTGAACCGACTAAGATGTCGGGCGAGCTGGCGGCCTATCGCTATCGCGCCGATGTGCGCCAGCGCGACGCCCATGCGTGGGTCGAGGTCTATATCGCTGGCAGCGGCTGGGTCGCCTACGATCCGACGCCGTCGGCAGGCGTGCGCGCCGCGTCAGCCGCTGCCGACACCGCCGTTGTCGCCCGGGATAGGGGAGATGGAGCGGACGGCTCCGGCACAGCCAAGGCTGGGTTCTTCGATGGCAAGGGATGGTCGGAGCGCATCAGGTCTTGGTATGAGCAGGCAGCGCACCTCGGCGTCTGGACGCTAGAGCGGACTGCAGGCGGCATCCGACAGGCGTCTGAGCTGATGCAGCCGGTCTTGGCCCGGACAGAGCAGATGATCGCCGACATCGGAGCGGGCTCCATGCGATCAGCGGGCGTGGCGGCGCTCGGCCTGATCGGCGGACTGGCTCTGGCTTCGGCAGCCGCCATCGGATGGAGGCGCCGCGGCCAGCTCGCACTTGCCTGGGCGCTGCGAGGCTATGAGCGCTCCTGCGGGCTGGGACGCCCGACTCGCCGCCGACTGCTGGCGGTTATCGGCCGATCCATGCGGCAGATCGAGCGAGCGCACGGCGTCCGGCTGCCTAGCTGGTCGGGGCGGGAGTACGCGAGCTCGCTGGCGCTCCAGCCTGCGGCGGCATCGGCGTTGCTGACGCTCATCCGTTGGGAGGAGGAGGCGCGCTTCTCCGCGGCTCATTGGCATCCGCCTGCGCCTGCTGAGCTGCGAACGGTCGCAGTCGAGCTGCGGATCGCGAGGTCGGCGGGCGGCCGCAGCGATTCGTCCCCGCTAGTGAGCAGACTGCCTGCGCTGCGTGGATTAGCTGTCTTGCTCAGACGCAAGCGAGAGTTGGACCGTTAGCCGTGTCGAGCCTCCTGACATCAGACCGCTCGCCGAGCCTGTCATCCGTAGCGAGTCGAGTCTACAGTTGCGATGATTCCCTTGACTCGTTTCGCGAAGGTTCGATATAATATTCGTTATGAATTGAGGGAGGCTCGGGAATGGAAAAGCCAAATGAAATCATCGTTGTCCTCGACTTCGGCGGACAATACAATCAGTTGATCGCAAGACGGATTCGCGATCTGGGCGTGTATAGCGAACTGCTGCCTTACAACACGACCGTCGAGCGCATCAAGGAACTGCAGCCCAAGGGCATCGTCTTCTCCGGCGGCCCTGCGAGCGTGTATGAGGAGAACTCGCCGCTGGTCGATCCGGCGGTCTATGACCTGGGGATTCCGATCTTCGGCATCTGCTACGGCATGCAGCTGATGTCGCATCAGCTGAAGGGCGAGGTGCAGCGCGCAGGCAAGCGCGAGTACGGCAAGGCGGAGGTCGACTTCGTGGACGGCTCGCTGCTGATCCAGGGGCTCGAGGCCAAGCAATCCGTCTGGATGAGCCACGGCGACCACGTCGTGACGCTGCCGGAGGGCTTCCAGCTCGACGCTGGCACGCCAAGCGCGCCGATCGCTGCGATGAGCCACCCGGAGAAAAAGTTCTTCGCGGTGCAGTTCCATCCGGAGGTCCGCCACTCGCTGAACGGCAATGACATGATCCGCAATTTCCTGTACGAAATCTGCGGCTGCGAAGGCAATTGGAGTATGGAGACGTTCATCGAGGACACGATCCGCGAGATCCGCGAGGAAGTCGGCGATCGCAAGGTGCTGTGCGCACTCTCGGGCGGCGTCGATTCGTCCGTCGTTGCGATCCTGATCCACAAGGCGATCGGCGACCAACTGACCTGTATGTTCATCGACCACGGCTTGCTACGCAAGGGCGAGGCGGAGAGCGTCATGGAGACGTTCGTCGGCAAGTTCGACATGAAGGTCGTCAAGATCGATGCGCGCGAGCGTTTCATGGACAAGCTGCATGGCATCTCCGATCCCGAGATCAAACGGAAGAACATCGGCAATGAATTTATCCGCGTCTTCGAGGAAGAGTCGGCGAAGTTCGACGACTTCACCTACCTGGCGCAAGGCACGCTCTATACGGACATCGTGGAGAGCGGCACAGCGACGGCGCAGACGATCAAGTCGCATCACAATGTCGGCGGCCTGCCGGAGGACATGAAGTTCAAGCTGATCGAGCCGCTGAAGGCGCTGTTCAAGGACGAGGTTCGTAAGGTAGGCGCGGAGTGCGGTCTGCCGGACGAGATCGTCCATCGTCAGCCGTTCCCGGGACCTGGTCTGGCCATCCGCGTGCTGGGCGAGGTGACCGAGGAGAAGCTGACGATCGTCCGCGAGTCCGATGCGATCCTGCGCGAGGAGATCGCGGCGGCGGGTCTGGACCGCGAGATCTGGCAATACTTCACGGCGCTGCCGAACATGAAGAGCGTCGGCGTCATGGGCGACGCCCGCACCTACTCCTACACCGTCGGCATCCGCGCCGTCACCTCGATCGACGGCATGACCGCCGACTGGGCGCGCATCCCGTGGGACGTGCTGGAGAAGATCAGCGTGCGGATCGTTAACGAAGTCGACAACGTCAACCGGATCGTCTACGACGTCACGTCGAAGCCGCCGGCGACGATTGAGTGGGAATAATTCGCAAAAAATCACTCTCTTTTATCTGCGTTGGTTGCAGATAGAAGGGAGTTTTTTGCATGTGCTGAAGCCCTGCCGGCTTAGAATTGAAACGCTCGGCACTTCAGGAACCAGGTCTTCTTGACGATATAGGGGTAAGGTAAAATTCGCAGGCTGAGAAGCAAAACTAGGAAAGCAGAGGTTGCATCCTTGACCAAACATCGTCGCTTAATTAGCCTGATCTTGTTGGGAGCGGGCATTATCGGATGCTTCGCCATTTATTATATCGTGCAAGCCTACTGGACCAAAGATATCACACTTCCCCAGGCACAGAACGGCGTCATCGACTTGACTGGCTGGGATTATAAGGAGAGCTCCACGGTCAAGCTGGACGGCGAGTGGGAGTTCTACTGGAATCAATTGTTGATGCCCGGGGAGCAAGGCGCGGAGATGCTCCCGATACAGGTGCCCGGTCAGTGGAACAAGATAGGGTATCCGGCCAAGGGGGCCGGAACGTTCCGTCTCGTACTGCGTGTGGACCCTTCGCAGATGCATTACGGTCTGCGAATCTCCAACGTGCAGATGGCCAGCAGCATATATGTGGACGGGGTTCCGCTGGGCAGCAGCGGTCAGCCGGCACTCTCCAAGGAAGGCTACACCCCGCAGAATATCCCCTATACCGTTTATTTCCCGATTCGTGGAGATACGGTGGAGATTTTGCTGCATGCAGCTAACTTTGACTTTCTGAATGGCGGCGTGACCTACAGCCTTCATTTCGGTACGATGAGCGGCATCCAGAAGCTGGACAAGCAGATTTCCGGACTGGACGCGATTGTTATCGTCGCACTGAGTATGATCGGTATTTACCATTTGGGCGTTTATCTCAAGCGCAGGCAGGAGAGAAGTCTGCTCCTATTCGGTCTTTACTGTCTTGCCACGGCAGTGGCCTTCGGCGGCCTCGGCGACAAGCTGTTTATGCAGGTGTTTCAATGGATCCCGTTTGAGACGACGTACCGATTGCAGGTGGTGGCCATCTACGGCTCCCAGATCCTGCTGGCCCAATTTATTCGTTCCATCTATGCGCATCTGGTACCGGCCTGGTTTATCCGGGCGGTGTTTGTTGCGTTTGGATCATTTGTGGCGTTTGTGTTCCTTGCGCCTTACCATGTCTATACGCATGCGACCTTTTTCTTCACAGGCTTGCAGGTCATCGTCTATGCGTCGATCATCGCGATGCTCTCGGCATCCGAGTTACGCCCCCAGCGCCAGGGGGAGCATGACCGCCGGAACATCTGGCTGCTGATTATCGCGATTCATGGTCCCTTGATCTGTATGATCGACAACAGTCTGTACATCCTGGGCTGGACGCCCAATAATGTGCTCGGCAGCCTCAGCATGCTGGTATTTACGATCCTCGTCTCCCTGATGCTGGCCTTCAATCATTCGGACGCCTATCGGACGATCGAAGCGATGTCTGCGCGTCTGCTGGAAGCGGACCGGCTGAAGGACGAGTTCCTCGTCAATACCTCCCATGAGCTGCAGACGCCGCTCAATGGAATCCTCAACATCTCGCAGCTGATGATCAAGGGCTCGGACGGGCAGCTGACCCGGAAGCAGGGACAAAATCTGGCGCTCATCCAGGAGACGGCGCGGAGACTGTCCACACTGGTCGGCGACATCCTCGATCTGGAGCGCATCAAGCGCAATGATCTGCGGCTGCAGCCGGCAGCGGTGGATGCGCGAAGTACAGCGTCTCTCGTGCTGGAGCTGCTGGAGTATCTGGTGGCCGACAAAAAGATCCAACTGGTCAACCGGATTCCGGCGAAGCTGCCGCCGCTTCATGTGGATGAATCGCGCTTCCGGCAGGTGCTGTACAACATTGTCGGCAATGCCATCAAATTTACCGAGCACGGGTCAGTCAGCATCCTGGCAGAGCAGGAAAACGACCGCATCAAGCTGACGGTCCAGGATACCGGGATCGGCATCCGGCGCGAGGACTGGCAGCGGATGTTTCAGTCCTTCACCCAATCGGAAGAAGGCAGGGTGCAGCGGTCCGGCGGGATCGGACTGGGTCTGTCGATCTCGCGGCAATTGATCGAGCTGATGGACGGCGAGATCTTCATCGAGGCGTCCGGGCAAGGGCAGGGCACCCGGATCGCTATCCGGCTGCCGGTATCCGGGGAGACCCCGCAGTCTGGCAGAGCTGCTCCTATCCATGATATCCAGCCACCTAGAATGGCAGATGAGGAAACAGGGGAACCGTTCGACGCAGGGCAGCGTTACATACTGCTTGCCGTTGACGATGAGCCAGCCAATCTGCAGATCCTGCGGGGGTTGTTCCCTGGCGAAGGCTTCGAGCTGCTGACGGCTGCCAATGGGCGCGAGGGGCTGCGTCTTTTGGAGGCGAACCCTCAGGTCGATCTGGTGCTGCTCGACGTGATGATGCCGCAGTTGTCCGGTTATGAAGTGTGCCGCAATATTCGCAGCCGTTTCACCATGTTCGATCTGCCTGTCGTCGTGATGACGGCGCGCAATACGCCGCACGATGTCGCCCAGGGCTTCGCAGCTGGAGCCAACGACTTCATCGCCAAGCCTTACAATGCTTGGGAAGTACAGGCCAGAGTGAAGACGCTGCTCGAGCTCAAACGATCGGTCCGCCATGCGTTGGCGGCAGAAATGGCCTTTCTGCAATCGCAGATCAAGCCGCACTTTCTCTATAATGCGATGAACGCGATTGCGGCCGTCTGCTACTCGGACAGCGTCCGGGCAGCGGAGCTGATGAACCATTTGGGCATCTACCTGCGCCGTAGCTTTGATCTGCCGAGCACGCACAGCAATGTCAGCCTTCGGGATGAGCTTAAGCTGGTACGATCTTATGTGGAGATCGAAAAAGCAAGGTTCGGGAAGCGGCTGACGATCGACTATCATGTCGACGAAGCGCTGCTCGATGTCCGTATTCTCCCGCTTACGATCCAGCCGCTGGTGGAGAATGCGATCCGTCATGGCATCATGAAGCGCAAGCAGGGCGGGGCCATAACCCTGCAGGTCCGCCGCGCGATCTCGGAGCAGATGGCCAATCCGCAGCAGCGCGTGGAAGTGGCCGTCTCGGACGACGGCGTGGGAATGGATAAGGATCAGGTCTCGGCTATCCTCGACCATACCCGGGAGCGATCCGAGGGCGGTGTCGGCCTGATCAACATCCACCGCCGACTGCTCAACCTGCATGGCGAGGGCTTGGTGATCGAGAGTGTGAAAGGGGAGGGAACCCGTGTCCGATTTGGTATACGTGCTCCTGAACAGAGCGCATAAATCTGATGCACAAGGGAGGAACGGACGATGCTGAGAGCGGTACTGGTCGATGATGAAGAGCCGGCCTTGATCTTGCTGAGCAAGATGATCGAGGCTTGCACGGGTGTGGAAGTCGTGGGTGCCTATACGGATTCCCATGAGCTCCTCGCGGAGATGGAGCAACTGCAGCCGGATGTCCTCTTTCTCGATATCGAGATGCCAGAGGTAGACGGGCTGGAGCTGGCGGAGCGGCTGCTGAGCATGGGCGGCGGATTCGAGATCGTCTTCGTCACCGCTTACCGACAATATGCAGTGGAGGCGTTCCGGGTAGAGGCGCTCGATTACCTGCTCAAGCCCGTGGAGCCGGAGCTGCTGCAGCTCTCGCTGGAGCGCGTGATCAAGCGGAGACGAGGCGGAGCGGGAGACGGCGTTCAGGCAGAAGCGGACATGTCCCGAATTGTCTGTTTCGGCGGTTTGGAGATCTATCTCCAAGGGAAGGCAGAGCCGCTGCGCTTTCCGACCGCCAAGACGGAGGAGCTGTTCGCCTACCTGTTAATGCACCACAGCCGCAAGATCTCGATGTGGACGCTATGCGAACAACTGTGGCCGGACGCAAAGCCGGAAAAAAGCAAAGTGAATTTGCATACGACCATTTACCGGCTCAAAAAAACGATGCGCGATAATGGTGTTCGTGTCCGGATCTCCTCTAGCCGCGGCTATTATCTGCTGGAATGCGAGGAGCCTTGCGACTATCTGGCATTCGAGCAGGAAGCGGGTATGCTCACCGAGTCAGGCGATCCAGGGGCTGCAGAGAAGCTGATCCGGACTGTAAAGCGGTACAAGGGGACGCTATTCGCGCATCGGGACTATCCGTGGTGCGAGGCGGAGCGCGAGCGACAGGTCCGGCTGTTCGGCACATTGTCGAAGCTTCTGGCGCGTCGCCAGATAGCAAGCGGCGACATCAATCAAGCGGCCCAGGTCCTATTGTCTATGGTCGAGCACCTGCCGTTCGATGCAGAAGCGCACGAGCTGCTGATGCGGACGTACCTGCAACTGCAGGATTTCACCTCTTTTCACGCGCACTACGAGCAGCTCAAGCGGCAGTTCCGCGAGGAACTTGGCGTGAGTCCGCCGGAGGCGGTCAAGCATTTGGCAGCCCAGGTCCAACGATAAAGGTCGAACCGACAGACGGTTCGGCTTTTTTTGTATGTCCAAGCGGGTCTTGTCGAACGATGTCTTGTCAGTCTTTCGTCAGAATAAGACTTTATACTTAGGGCATCGCAAAAAAGAGGAGGACTTAGGTACATGGTAGGAAAGATGAAGCGATGGTCGTCAGGGTGGGCGCTTGTCCTGGTGGTAAGTCTGCTCGTATCGACGTTGACGCCGCTAACGGTGTGGGCCGATCCGCACACTATCGAGGGTACAGGGACGGAGGAGGATCCGTATATTGTCAAGACGGCGTTTGACTTGACTAACATGCGGGACAATCCCAATGCTCACTACAAGCTCGGCGGCAATATTGATTTGAGCATTTTTCCGAATTGGACGCCGATTCCCCAATTCTGGGGCAGTCTCGATGGAGACGGGTATGCCATCAGTGGGTTGAAAAGTATTCACCCTACGGAGTCCAATATCGGTCTGTTTGGAGAGATTGGCATGGACGCAACGGTAGCCAATTTTGATTTGGTCGATGTAGAGGTAGAAGGCAAGGATTCCGTAGGAGGGGTTGCAGGGTATATCAACGGAGCTTATATTCGTGACGTCCATGTAACTGGCAAGATAACAGGAACTAATCAAACAGGCGGTATCGTCGGCATGTCCTTTGGCTATGTCTTTGATAGCTCATTCAATGGAGAAGTGACAGGCGGAATGGACACAGGCGGTCTGGTAGGAAGAAATGTCTTTACCATCATTGGCAGTTATGCCATCGTACAGGTCACCAGTGATACTGGCGATCATACGGGCGGTATAGTCGGCTTTAATGGAGGACATATCCAAGAGAGCTATGCCGAAGGTGAAGTGAGCGGCAACGGTAACAATATTGGAGGTCTTGTTGGCAACAACCAGACGGGCTCTATTTTTGATAGCTATGCTCAAGTTGCAGTCAGCACTGTCTCCGGCAACAATGTGGGCGGGCTCACAGGGCGCAACGACACTCGCCATGTCATAAGGAGTTATGCAGTAGGTCCGGTAAGCGGGCCTGCATCCTCAAGCGGCGGTCTGATCGGCAGTTATGTTAGCGGCATGGTACAAAATAGCTATTACGATGAAGAAACAACGGGCCAGTCCGATAGCGGTAAAGGCGACGGAAGGTCCACAGCCCAGATGCAAATGGAATCCAACTATGAACAATGGGATTTCAACGAGGTCTGGACGATCAAGGATGGCGAAGCGTATCCGAAGCTTCGAAGAATCAAGGGAGACACCCCCGTAGAAGCACAGCAGTATACCGTGTCCTATGAAGGCAACGAACATACGTCAGGCGGCGTACCGCCAGCCCAGACGTTCGCAGAAGGCGCCCAAGCAACAGTAGCCCTCGCCGTATCGTTGTTCCGCACAGGTCATCTGTTTGCGGGGTGGAATACAGAGCCAGACGGGTCGGGCATCTCCTATGCCGAAGGCGATGAGTTTACGATGGGCGCAGCTGATGTCACGCTGTATGCCCAATGGAAGCCTGTACTTAAAGGCGATGTCAACGGGGATGGATTTGTGACACCTGCCGATGCGTTTATACTAACTCAGGCTATGGAAGGCAAAATCACCCTGATGGGTGACGAGCACTCTATCTTGGATATGAACGACGATGGATTTTTGACAAACCAAGACCTGGTCATGCTCCTGGAAGCTTATCAAAGCACGCCGGCTCCGGCGGCACAATTTGCCTGGGAGTCAGTAACGGTCGAAATCGGACAGATGTCCGGATTGCCAGGTGAGCTGGTGTCCGTGCCTTTGGTTCTCAAGGGAACCACGGCAGAGGTGGCAGCTTATGGCATCGAGCTGGAGTATGATGGAGGGGCATTGTATGTAGACGACGTATTGGGTCATGGGGCTTCTCTGGTTGCTAATGAAAAAATAGGCTTGATGCAGTTGGCCTGGGTTGATCGTACAGGCGGCGCTTCACCCAAAACAGCTGGCGACACGCTGCTAACCCTTGTGTTCCAAATCAGGGAGGATGCCGAGCCAGGCAGCAGAACGATTACGGTCAAGCAGGCACAAAATGGCGGCAATCTTCATTTCCAAAGTGAAGCTAACGATGCGATGAGTGTGCAAGTTATAAACGGCCGTCTGGATGTCCTGGAAGAAGCCCAACCGTTGCTGACGGCCATTCCGGGTCCAAACAGCGCCAAGCTGAGCTGGACGCCGTGGCCGGATGCGATCGGATACACGATCTATTATGGCATTGATGAAGATCATCTGATCGGGAGTGAATATGCGGAAAAAGTCAAAGTGACGGGTACTTCGCATACACTCCAGGATCTCCATAACGGGACAACGTATTATATCGTTATCGAGCCCAAACTCTCTAGCGGGAAGAAAGTATCCTCCAATATTACCCGCGTTATGCCGGACAGCACGGATGTCAACAGTCTGCAGGATATTCTGGATGGCATCTACGCGCAGATCGATGGGCTGCCGGAGGGCAACTCGAAGGACGAGCTCATGGACACGGCCGATGACTACCAAGACGAGATCGAAAAGCTGCGCGAGCTGGAGAGCAAGGTTGACGATCTGCCTTCCTATACCATCCTGTATCAGGAAATGACACAGTTGGGGAAAGCGTTGTTCGAGCTTCAGATTAACGTTCTCCTCACGTACTTTGACCAACTATCGGATGCCCTCGCTCTGCTGGAGGGTGAAAATGCAGACCTGAAGGCCGAAGCACAAGACCTGAAACAAAAGCTGGAAGAGCTGGAGGACAAGGTTCAGGAGCTGGAGAACGGCAACGCAAACTTAAGCCAGCAGCTTCAGAGCTTGAACCAGACGGTCACCGATCTGCAGGGCCAGATTACGGATCTGAATGAGACCATCCAGAATTTGAAGAACGAAAACGACCAACTGAAGCAAGAGAAAGCGGCGCTTCAAGCGGAAATCGATACGCTGGAGGAACAGATTGAAGAGTTGGAAGCTAAGGTCGAGGAGCTGGAAGGCGACAAGAACGCCCTGCAAGCAATCATCGACGCTCTTCATTCCCAGGTAGACGCGCTGAAAGAAGAGTTGGAAGAACTGAAGGGCGATGGAGCGGACCTCGCACAGCAACTGGCTAACGTGAAAGCACAAGTAAGCGAACTGCAGACCGCGCTGGGTCAAGCAGAGGCGTTCACAGCAGACCTGCTGGCGCTGCAGATCGGGTACGCGGATGGCGACTCGGCGGAGCGGGTGACGCGCAGCTTCACACTGCCTGTCACGGGTACAGGCGGCACGGACATCGTCTGGAATACTTCGCATGATGGGTATGTAACGATCATGGACGGCACAGCGCAAGTAAACCGGCCAACCTATAGCGAAGGCGACGCCTTCGTGACCCTGACAGCGACCCTGACGCTTGGCGAACTGACAGGGACGGTATCGCAGCTGATCCGGATTGTCAAAGCGGAGCCAACCGATGCGGAAGCGGTAGTGCTGGCCGAGAAGGAGCTTACGATCCAATTCGCCGAGGGTGACTCCATCCAGGGTGTGACCCGGCAGCTCGGGCTAACGGATCACGGTCTGCATGGCGCCGAGATTGTCTGGACCTCCAGTCATCCGGAGCTGATCAGCGATACTGGAGCCGTCACGCGTCCGGCACACGATCAGACCAGCGCGTGGGTGACGCTCACGGCGCACATTACCCGCGGTGAAGCTGCGGAGACCAAACTGTTTGTTGTTCAGGTACTGAAAATGGTACAAACAGCGGCGGAAGCGGTAGAAGCAGCCAAAGCAGCCTTGACGCTGGAGCTGGCTCCCGGAGACGAGCCGACTGCAGTCAGAGGCCCGATCCCATTGCCACTCACGGGTACAGACGGGACAACGGTCACTTGGAGCTCAAGCGATGAAACGATCATTGGCGCTGATGGCGCGGTGACGAGGCCGACCGCCGCGCAGGGTAACCAAATGGTGACGCTGACCGCGACGATCGTCAAAGACGGCGTAACGGATGTGAAGACATTTGACGTAACGGTACTGGCTTTTGCATCTGGCAAACCAGTGGAGCTCGTCACGCAAGGAACAGGACTAGGCATCGTGCGCGACCGTTCCGGTATCCGCGTCACCATCGAGGCAAGCCGCAGGGATACGGCCCACCAGCCGGACAAGGCGGTCGTCGTGTTCCAGCTAATGCGAGACAACGAGTCGATGGCGATCGTCGCATTCGAGAAAGAGCAGCTGCTGAGCGAGCGGGCAACTGCCGGATTCTTCAGCGTGAATGGCAATGATTCGAGATATCGCGTCAAAGTCTATGTTTATGATGACCTGACTACTGACGAGGCGACGATCCAGATCAGCTTGGCCGAGGCGGCGGAGCTGAGATAAATTGTTCAGGAGAAGGAGGCTGTGCCGACTGCGGTCAGTCTCCGCTCCGCTTGGAAAGGAAGTAAACCCTAATGAAGCTGAAACAACATGCGGCACTTCTGTTGTGTGCCCTGCTGATTATGGCGGGCTGGCAGCCTGGTGTCAGTCAAGCGGAGCCTCTGGAGCCCGTGATCACACTGGCGACGATCCCTGACCAGTATCGGGGCAATACGGTGACACTGCAAGGGACGACTACGCTCGACGAGATCAATGTAAAGGTTGTCGGCAGCCATGGCCGACTGGTCTTCATCGATACCTTCGCCCCGAAAGAGGACGGCAGCTATAGCCAAGTCTTCACGATCTCAGCTAATGAGGCGCTCGGAACCGTGACGGTAGTGGCCGGAGAAGGTGCAGTTACTGCGACGCGGACATTCCGCATTATCTTGCCGGGCAACTCGGATCCGGGCAATCCGACCCCTTCCACGCCTCCGGTAACGCCGGTGACACCAGAAACACCGGAGCCAACGCCGGAAACGCCAGAGCCTGCCGACACAGGCGTAGAGGTTATCGTAGGCGGCAAAGCAGAGCCGGGGGCAGCTCCCCGAATGACCAATCAAGGCGGGCGCCGCACCGCCACTGTAGCTTTAGATGCACGACAGCTTGACGACCTGCTGTCCTCGGCGGGACAGCGCCCGACAGTCACCCTGGCCGTGAAGACCGAAGCAGATGCGGTGGTTGGCGAGCTGACCGGTCGGATGGTGAGCAGTATGGAGCAGCGGCAGGCCGTCATCGTCATCCGCACGGGTGGCGCAGACTATACTCTGCCTGCAGAGCAGATCAACATCCAGGCGGTTTCGCAGCAGTTGGGAGAGACTGTAGCACTGGAGGATATCGTCGTCCGCATCGAGATCGCCAAGCCTGCCCCGGCGGTAGCGACACGCGTAGAGAACGCAGCAACGACAGGTGGCTTTGTGCTGGTGGCGCCGCCGCTGGAATTTAATGTTACGGCCATTCATGGGAGCCATACGGTCCATGTGTCGCGCTTTAACAGCTACGTGGAGCGGTCGATCAAGCTGCCGGCAGGTATCGATCCGGATAAAGTGACTACCGGCGTTGTCATCGAGCCGGACGGCACGGTCCGACATGTGCCTACGCAGGTATCGGTCATTGCAGGCTCGTACTATGCCAAGATCAACAGCTTGACGAACAGCACGTACTCCGTCATCTGGAACCCCGTGACCTTCGAGGATGTGGAGCGTCACTGGTCGAGGGAAGCGGTCGATGACATGGGCTCGCGGCTGATCGTCAGCGGCGTGGGCGAAGGAAGCTTCCTACCGGATCTGGACATCACGCGGGCAGAGTTCGCAGCGATTCTGGTGCGCGGCTTGGGCCTCGGCCCAGAGAGCGTAAGTTCCGCATTCGCGGATGTGTCGTCTTCCGCCTGGTATAGCGTCGTCGTCGCCACAGCGGCTGACTACGGCCTGATCCATGGGTTCGAAGACGGCACGTTCCGTCCGCAAGTGAAGATCACACGCGAGCAGGCGATGACGATGCTGGCGAGAGCGATGCAGTTGACCGGACTAAAGGCGCAGTTGCCCGCGTCCTCTGCAAGTGAGCAACTGGCAGCCTACGCCGACGGCAACCGGGTCTCCTCTTGGGCGGCAGCGGCGGTTGCCGATGCGCTGCAGGCAGGGATTGTAC
>NZ_BFBX01000068.1:15235-20466 GCF_003851045.1 Paenibacillus sp. 598K
GGCAGGGATTGTACAGGGCCGCAGCGGAGGCGAGCTGGCTCCTGCAGCTTCGGTTACCCGTGCCGAGGTAGCGGTGATGGTGCAGCGACTACTGCGGCAGTCGGGACTTATCTAACCTAGGCTACACGCAGCAACCCCAGGCCATGTTGGCCTGGGGTTGCTGTATTCTCCAATCGTTGTCATTAAGACTTAATTCATTTCTTATCAATTTCTTTGAATCTAATCAATGAGGATTCCGTTTTGCTTCAAGTCTAATCGTTCTGGCAGCCAACACATCAATAACATTGTCGGCCTCGTCCTGTCGCTGTACAATCGTATCCACCTTGTTGTTAACGGTTTGCAGGATCGCAATCACATCTTCATTTTGGTGCGTTTCTATGCGCTCTACGGACCCCTTAATGCTAGATATGTCGGACTGCATCTCATTTACTTGCCCCTGCAGCCCATTTATTTGCCCCTGCATCTCAGTCATTTGTCCTTGCATTCCGTTCATTTGTCCTTGCATCCCATTCATTTGTTCCTGCATTTTACCGAGCAGTTCGAAAATCTTCTTCTCCAAGAACAACACCCCCAGTGATAGTATACTATCAATTTCGATTCATGTCCTGCACAATCTATGTCTCTTCGAGAGAGGGACAGGAGAGGAGGGGCCAGCCAAGCGGCTGGCCTGTCTTCACTTCAACGTCAATCGATCGAAGGGGTACTCGTGACGGGCGGCGCGGAAGGCGCGGGGGGAGAGTCCGACGTAGGCTTTGAACATCTTGCCGAAGTAGCTGGGGCTGTCGAAGCCGCAGCGTCTGCCGATATCCTGGACCGGGAGGTCGCTGCCGCGGAGCAAGGTGACGGCGGCTTCGATCCGCCGCTGCTGGATATAATCGAGCGGGCTGACCCCCTCATGACGCTGGAACAAGCGGCACAGGTAAGCCCGCGAGATGCCGCAGCTGTCGGCAATATCGGCGAGCGACAGCGCGCGGGCATAATGCTCGCGCATGTATTGCTTCGCCTGCTCGACGAGCGGCGGCTTGTCGTCGTGAGAGCGGCGGGTGTCGCTGCTCGGCGGAGCGAGCAGCGACAGCACGAAGTGGTACAGCAGCGTCGAGATGTCGGCGATATCCGGTACCTGACCCTGGTCCTGTCCCGCAGACATCGCCTGGTACAACGTCCAGAATCGCGTCATCGCGGGTCCTTGCTCGGGCAAGGTCAATACAGGACCATGGGTCGCGATCAGCTGCTTCCAGTAGCGCGCCGCATCCTCGCCCTTGGCATTCAGCCACACGAACTCCCAGGGCTGGCCCCCGCCGTCCGCAGGGTAGCAATAGCGGTGAGGGCTCGGGATATCGACGAGGAAGGCGCTGCCCTTCGTCAGCGGGTAGAGCTGGCCGTTGTACTCCAACTGTCCTTCACCACGCAGCGTATATTGGAAGATGACATGGCCGGCATCGGATCGCCTCGTGCCATCATTGCTATACTCCGGGGAGTCGACGGTCTGCCAGCCGATCGTATCGAGCAGCATGAAGGGCCATTTCTCCGCATATCGCACCGCATGGACGCCGGGTTTCATCGGAATTGCTCCTTTGCTATTGAGCTCATGTTACGAGGAAGGGGCATGCTCTCTTCACATCGCATTGTCCGTTAGTTTCTGTTTCGTTCGTCCTGCCTGTACTATAAGCGATACGCTCCGATCAGGTCAATATCGTTATAGTCGGGATACGATTATCAGATTGTCTGTCCCGGTCTGCGCTGCTATGATGGACACAACAGATCAGACAAGAGGAGTGATGTCCATGTCACAGGATGTACCGATGACAGAAGGGTTGGAATTGCGCGTGCTCAGTTCGCTTAGCAAAGTATTCGCCGATGCCGAGCTGGCAGATCGCAAGGTCGAGCAGGGCTCGGCTCTGGCAGGGGAGGTCTATTCGTTCCAGATCGCCTATCGTTCGCCAACGGCGCTTCGCGGAGTTCGCGTGCAACTAGAGTCCGCGCTGGACCAGTACACGACGCTGCGTAAGGTCGGGCTGGCGCCGTCAGAGCTGCCGGTGTTCGAGAAGCGCGACGAGCATTACTTGCGGACGACGCCTGGGCTGTATCCGGATGTGCTGGAGCCGCTGGACGGGGAGCTGGCGATCCTGCCCGAGCAATGGCGGAGCTTGTGGGTGCAGATCGCGATTCCGGCCGACGGGTCGGCGCTGCCGCAAGCGCCGGATGGTTCGACCTATCCGCTGACCGTGTCGTTCCTTCATGAGTCGGGCGAGATGCTCGGCGCGGCCAGCTTCGCGCTTGAGATCGTGCCTGTGACGCTTCCTGCCCAGCGGCTGATCCATACCTGCTGGTTCCACTGCGATTGTATCGCGACAGAGTACGGTGTCGAGGTGTTCAGCGAGGAGCATTGGCGGCTGATCGGCATCTATGCTCGCAATGCAGCCGAACACAGCGTCAATATGCTGCTGACGCCGCTATTCACGCCGCCGCTCGATACGGCGGTCGGGGGCGAGCGTCCGACGGTTCAATTGATCGGCGTGGAGGAAGCGGGGGAAGGGCAATATCGTTTTGATTTCTCGCGATTGGTCCGTTGGGTCGAGATGTGCCGCGAGGCGGGCATCGAATATTTGGAGTTCTCCCATCTGTTCACCCAGTGGGGAGCAGGGCATGCGCCCAAGATCGTCGCGGGGAGCGGGGCAAGCGAGCGGCGATTGTTCGGCTGGGAGACGGATGCGGCCAGCGAGGCTTACCGCAGCTTCCTAGATCAGTTCCTGCCGCAGCTTGCAGCCTTTATCAAGGCGCATCAGCTGCAGGATCGGGTGTACTTCCATGTATCGGATGAGCCGCATCTGGACCATCTGGAGAGCTATCGGACGGCCAGCGAGATGTTGAAGAAGCATTTGTCCGAGTTCCGTTTTTTCGAAGCGTTGTCCAATTACGAGTTTTACGAAATCGGCCTGGTGCCGATCCCGGTGCCAGCCAGCGATCATATCGGCCCGTTCCTGGAGCATAACGTAGAGCCGCGTTGGACGTACTATTGCTGCGGCCAAGGGGTCGATGTGGCCAACCGGTTTTTCAGCATGCCGTCCGCCCGCAATCGGATTTTGGGCATGCAGCTTTTCCGGTTTGATGTGAGCGGATTTTTGCATTGGGGATATAATTTCTGGTATACGCAGCACTCGCTGCGCCAGATCGACCCGTTCCGCGTAACCGATGCGGGAGGCGCTTTTCAGTCGGGCGACGCATTCGTCGTGTACCCAGGCCAGGAGGGACCGCTCGATTCGCTGCGCTGGGAGGTATTCCGCGAGGGCGTGCAGGATCTGCGGGCGCTGGAGCTGCTGGCCTCGCTGGCAGGCAAGGAGCGGGCGCTGGAGATCATGCTCGAGGGCTGGGAGGGCGAGTTCCGCTTCGACGACTACCCTCGCGACCTGGAGTGGCTGCTCGACGCGCGCGAGCGGATCAATGAGGCGATCAAGCAAGCGGCGCAATGATGTAGGTACATTGTTCAACACACCAAAGAGGCAACCCGGAGGACAGCTCGCGCTGTCGTCTTCCGGGTTGCCTTTTGTGTTGGATGCCGCGGCACTTGGGAGGATTGTTCCGAGCTGCCACACCTGTGACGCTCCGAGGTCTGTCCCTGGCTGCGTTTGTCTCTGTGCGCTCGGCAAGACTGCTTATGGAGCAATCGCTGTCCGATGTACAGACGTTCGTTCGGGGCGCGACAGATAGAAAGCGGCAGCAACCAGCAGCAGCATGATGACCACATCGTACGCTGTAGTGCCGGATGCAGAGCTCTTGGCGGCGAATTGGATGAAATTATGCACGGCATGGAACAGGATGGCCAGCGGCAAGGCGCGATGCTTCAGGACGAGCAAAGCAAGGACCAAGCCGATCAGAAAGGCGTATACGACCTGCAGGAGTGTGTCGAGCAAAGATTGTCCGCCGACGGCATTGAGCAAATGGGTGACGCCGAACAGCCCACTCGATACGAGGATGGCTAACAAACGTCCCTTCGGCAGCAGCAGACGGAGGATGATCCCGCGATACAGCGTCTCCTCGACGAAACCGACCAACAGCGCATAGAGGGCGAGGTAGCCGAGCTGAGCGAGCGGGGCAGCTCCAATGCCTTGTGCTGATACCCATACGAGCACCAGAATCGCCAGCAGCGGGGTGTAATCGAGCCATTGCCGTCCCGAGAGTCGCGTCAGTCCATCGAAGAAAAAGGTGCTCCAGCGCATCTTGAGGCTAAGGTAGACAAGCAGCATGATCGAGAAGGGAATAAAAGCAACAAAGGCGGGCTGCAGCTCGGTCCTGCCCGATATCGTAATGTAGGCGCCTGCCCCGATCAGTCCGATCGCAAGAGCAAGCTGCAAGAGAAGAATCGTCAGGTAAGGGCGTTTTGGTGCAAAGTGTCGTTCGGTTGTCATTGTTGGTTCCCCCGTTTTTTGATTGTTTCGAGCCAGTTATTCTCCATTTTGAAAAATTCAATGCCGTAATACATCACGCTAAGGCGATAGTAGTAATCGTCTTTATTGTCGATCTGCTCCAGCTCGCCGGCGACGATCTGCTGTACGGCTTGCATCTGGGCGATCTGCATCTGAACGCCTCGCTGATACGTCTCCAGCTGCTGCAGCCGGGTAGCCTCATCCAGATAGTCATAGAAAAAAATTTTGATCAGGTGCTCGCGCTTGTTCGCTTGCAGCGGCTCCTTCAGCCAATCCTGGAATGCAGCTTTCCCCTCGGGACAGATGGAGTACAGCTTTTTATTTTTCGCATCTCCGGTCTCCTCCTCCTCGATCCAGCCTCGCTCTGTCATCCGCTTAAGCGCGGGATACAAATTGCCGTAGCTTACCTTGTAGAAGATACCGATTGACTGCTCGATGATTTTCTTCAAATCGTAGCCGCTCATTTTCCCTTCCAGCAGCATCCCGAGGATGACTTGCTCCAGCATCCTGCCTCGCCTCCAATATATCTTTTAGATATATCTATTTGATATATGGATCTTACCACAGGTTTATTCAATGATCAATCTATTTTTTGGCTACTTTTGCAGAGCGATTTGCGGATGGGGCGTGAATCGACAAAAAACACTCGAATGTATTGCCAGTCGTCGGCAATAGAATCGAGTGTTTTACGGGGAAAGGAAAGCGGAAGAATGCGTAGGGTGACAATTTTTCAGGCTAGCCTCAAACCAATACGTACGGTTACGAGCCGTGGCAGGCCAATCGGAGCCAAAGTGTACGATATTTCGT
>NZ_BFBX01000068.1:20631-33068 GCF_003851045.1 Paenibacillus sp. 598K
TACGATATTTCGTACAGATGGCGGCTGTGGCAGGCCAATCGGAGCCAAAGTGTACGATATTTCGTACAGATGACGGCAGTGGGGGGCTACCTGGAGCCGAAGGTACGATATTTCGTACAGATGTGTTGCTTCTGGCCCGTCTACTTGTACCGCAGCATAGCCAGCGCCTGCTCGCGGCCAGCTGTCAGCAGGCTATCGCTGAAGTCGCGGTCCGGCACAGAGCGAGCGAGCAGCAGGGTGCCGACCAGCAGGCTGAGCAGGGCGCGGCCGGTGGAGGGAGCGAGACGGCCGAGCTCGCAGAGGAAGTCGATCATCCGTTGCAGCTCGGCGGTGAAGACGTCGCGGAGCTCCTCGGAGGCGCGCGAGATCTCGCCGGAGAGCGCGGGGAGGATGCAGCCGGTCTCCGTCTGGTCGCGGTGCTCCGGGCTCAGGTAATAGCGGATGACGGTCTCGATCGGCGGCCGATCTGCCGTCTGCGCAGCGGCCGCTTGCAGGAGCGCCATCGTGTCGCCGATCGCGTAGCGGCATGTCTCCATGATCAAGGCGTCCTTATTGGTAAAGTGAGCATAGAAGCCGCCGTGGGTCAGTCCCGCGCCCTTCATAATGACCGGCACGCTGATGTCGCGCAGCCCGTTGGCGCGAAAGGCTCTCGCTGCGCTCTCGATGATCCGGCCTCGGACTTTCAGCTTATGATCCTCGGGGTATGGCATAACATCCCTCTCCTTTGTACATCCTATACAAAAAATTATACGCATCATATTTAGAGCCGTCAATTCAGAGGAGGGGATTGACGGAATCAAAATATGATGACTATAATATAATATGATGATCATCATATTTTGAATCGCGGAGGTGCATGGGAATGAGTGAGCGAGAAGCTATCGATACATTGGTGATCGGCTCGGGGCCGGGCGGATATGAAGCTGCGGTGCGTGCTGCCCGTCTCGGTATGAAGACGGTCGTGGTGGAGCGCGGGCCGCTCGGCGGGGTATGCACCAATGTCGGCTGCATCCCCTCCAAGGCGTTGATCGCTGAAGCGCATCGCTACCAGGCGCATCGCCAGTGGAATCCGCAAGCGGCGGGGGAGGTATACGCAGAAGCGCAGGCATTCAAGCAAGCCGTCGTTACGAAGCAGTCTGGCGGCGTTCAGTTCCTGCTCCGAAATGCCGGCGTTGCTGTAGTTGAAGGCGAGGCGAGTCTGCTGGACGAGCATACGGTGGCGGTCAAGCAAGAAGGTGGAGCGGAGAAGATTCTCTCATTCCGGCATGCGATCCTGGCCACCGGCTCGCGGCCGATCGAGCTGAAGGCTCTGCCGTTCGGCGGACGGGTCCTGTCCTCGACCGAGGCGCTATCACTGCCCGAGATCCCGGCCAGTCTGATCATCGTCGGCGGCGGCTATATCGGCGTCGAGCTGGGGCAGATGTTCGCCAAGTTCGGGGTAGCGGTGACGTTGCTGGAGGCCGGTCCGCAGATACTGCCCGGCTTCGAGGCGGATCTAACCGCGCCGGTCGTCCGCAAGCTGGCGAGCGACGGTATCCGTGTCGTGACGGCAGCGCAGGCGCTCGGAGCAGAGCAGCATCCCGAGGGACTGACGCTGCGCTATGCCAAGGACGGAGGGACCCATCATCTGGAGGCGCAATACGCCATCGTCACAGTCGGCAGGAGGCCCAATAGCGACGGCGATCTCGGCGTCGATCGGGTCGGTCTGCAGACGACGGACAGAGGCTTGATCGTGACGGATGCGCAATGCCGGACGAGCAAGCCGCATATTTTGGCGATCGGCGACCTGACGAGCGGACCGGCGCTCGCCCACAAAGCTTCGTACGAGGCGAAGGTCGCCGCCGAGGTGATCGCGGGCAACGCTGCTGCCGTCGATTACAAGGCGATCCCGCTCGTCGTATTCTCGGACCCCGAGCTGGCGAGCGTCGGTCTCACCGAGTCGGAGTGCAAGGCGCAGGGGCGGGCGATCGTCGTCGGCAAGTCGGTATTCTCGATCAATGGCCGGGCCTTGGCGCTGCGGGAGAATGATGGCTTCGTCAAAGTGATCGCCGATGCCGCCTCTGGCCTGCTGCTCGGCGGTCAGATCGTCGGCGCAGAGGCATCGACGCTCGTCTCGGAGCTCGCGCTGGCGATGGAGATGGGCGCGACCGTGGAGGATATGGCGATGACGATCCATCCTCATCCGACCTTGGGAGAAGTAGTGATGGAGGCAGCCGCCCAGGCGGCCCGGAGTGTGCGAGCGCGGTAGCTACTGCTATACGTTCGTGCTGATGCTTGCGCGATATTGCGACAAGCACAAACGAGATAAGCACCAATAACGAGATGAACATAATAACGGGATAAGCATTAAAAAACTCCGACGCCTATTGGGCGGTCGGAGTTTTTTGCTAGCTAGCGCTTGTCGCAGCGACGTACTTTTACTTGGTCTCTAATACTCCAAAGGCGATACGCTTCATCTCATGAATCTTCTCGAGCGCTTGCAGATGCTTCGTCTTCGACTCCTCGTCCTCGGCATGCAGATACCACTCCACGAGGCGGTAGCCGAACATGAGCACGATCAGCTCATAGACGCATTGCTCGGAGAGAGGCGGAGCCTCGGCATATTCAGCGAAGCCTCTGTAGTAGGCAGGGACGCACCGCTTATAGTAGTCGACCATATGGTCGGTGTCCGCCTCATCCGCGATCAGGCTGGCGATATCCTCGCCCATACGGCCCCAGCCGCTCGTATCCCAGTCGATGACTGCGAAGCTGCCGTCCTTGTAGATCAGATTGGTCACCCAGAAGTCCCGATGGCACAACACGAGCGGCAGTCGTTCGATGCGGGCGAGGATCTCATCCGCATGCGCGTCGATATCGATGAACATCTGGCTCACAGGCTTCGGGAAGGCGCAGTCCTTCGAGCGGACGTAATCGTAGACGAGCGGCCATGAGCGGTAATGCAGATACGTGTTTTTCATCAGGTCGGCATGACTCAGATTGGCGAGGCTCCGGAGCACGGCGGGCTGTTCCGCATATAGCCTGCCCTGGTAACGCCCGAGCTCCAGCGCGGCCTGTTCGTACATGTCGCCCGTCAGATCGAGGCCGGTGACGCCTTCGATGTACTCCATCCACAGCTCGAATGCGTCCTCCTCGGCATTCATCTCGGCATGGTAGCATTGCGGCCAGCGGAAAGAAGGGGCGAAGGTTGATCCCAGGTCAGTAGCGTACAGATCATACTCGCGACGCCATGATTGCGGATCGCCGTACCGTTCCCATTTCTTCTGGGTTTTCCAGACGATGCGGTACGGCCGGTTTTCGCCATCCGCCATTGTGGCATGACCAGTCAGCAATTGTACATTACCGACCGTTCCGCCTTGCAGCTGCGTCGATTGGCAGTCTGCGTCGATGATCGTCGTCTGGAACAGTTGGCTTAAGGCAAGGTGAAGCGATTTATTGTTGATGGTCATTTTTTTCGACCTCCGTTTTTCTTCATTTGTTTCGTTTGCATGGCGAGCGATTTACTGCGTGCGTTTTTATGGATGAGGTAGCTTGTTTTGTCCTGGACGAACTTGCTCTCCTGCTGCTGGCTGACATAGAGCGCCCATCGCTCCTGAGACAGCGATTGATCCGCTAGCGCGGCCCGTACGGCGCAGCCTGGCTCAGACTGATGGCGACAATCGGTGAATCGGCACTGTGCGAACAAGTCCTCGACATCGGCAAAGCCTGCGGAGATGCCCTCATCAGCGTCGAAAAGCCCAAGCTCGCGCATGCCCGGCGTGTCGATAACCATCGCGCCGGAGGGGAGCATGAACAGCTGGCGATGCGTCGTCGTATGTCGTCCCCGACTGTCGACCTCGCGGATCGCCTGGACCTTCATGACGTCCTGCTCCATCAGCGCATTGAGCAGGGAGGACTTGCCGACACCGGACATCCCGAGGAACACGACCGTCTGGCCCGGCGTCATATAAGTCTCCAGCTCGCTGAGCCCGAGGCCCGAATGACTGGAGATCGCGTGGACCGGCACATCTGGCATCGCGAGCTTCACCTCCGCCAGCGGGACGGAGTAATCCTCGACCAGATCGGCCTTGGTCAGCAGGACGACCGGTTGGCCGCCGCTCTGTCTGGCCTGCGTGAGGTAACGCAGCAGTCGCGACACATTGAAGTCTGCATTGAGGGAAGAGATGATGAAGACATAGTCAAAGTTCGTCGCGACGACCTGCTCGAGGATTGTCTTGGCGAAGCCGACCGCATGCCCGGAGTAGTCCGCGCGCGAGAACTTGGTGCGACGGGGCAAGACGCGATCGATCAGCGAATCGCCGCTGTCGTTGTGACGCAGCAGGACAAAATCGCCGACACATGGAAAGTCCTCGCGCGTCTCTGCCTGGTGATAAAAAGGCGCCCTTCAGAACCGCTGTCGTCTCGCCGCGCTCGGTCATCACTGTAAATCGCTCGCGACGCAGCTCCGTCACGCGTCCGGGCAGCAGTCCGTCGGGAATCGTGTCTATAGGGGTATAGCCGTAGGTTGTTAGACTTATCATGGTTGGTTGTTTAGCTCCTTTGAAGGTGTTTTTTTGGACGCAAAAAGGCCGTGGTCAAGCAGCCTCTTAGAGAAGCTGCTGTCGCACGGCATCAGGACGCAAAAAAGATACGACCTTTAATCGTATCTTGCACACAGCAATATTCACGAAAGGTTACTTGGGACGGCATACCAAAAAGACGGGACGATGCCCGAATTTTTTAATCCGACGGATCGCAAGCTCTGGCGTCTAGAGACGAAACAGCGAGATATCTGGTATCCGAGCTCGGTATGCCCAGTATGCAGTTTTTAAGACGAAACCACCGTATAAATCGTAGTCGTAGTTGCAGCCATTAAAAAACATCTCCCTTCGTGTGTAAGGAACTTTAGTATTAAGCTTCGCTTTGCGCTAGGCCCCTCTAGATTACCATAAACTAGGAAATGGTTCCAGTCCTTTTTTTTGGCGTCGTTGCGGCGATTCATCGCAAATACTCGGCCATAATCTCCTCGATATGATAAGGCGTGACGCCTCGGTCGACGGCGTAGACGGTGTCGGCCTCCGCCACGGAGCAGACCAGCTCGCCCCGGGCAGCGGCATGGAGCAGGAACAAGTCATACAGAACCGGCCCGCGCGAGGTCGTCAAAGCCTGACCCATCAGCACCATACCCCTCTGATGGCCCTCTACATTGTTATGATGCTCGGGGTCTCTGGTCAAGGCCAGATCGGCCCAGATGACGGTACGGTCGACCAGATCGAGGATGACCGGGATCGCAATCTGCGTATCGGCGGCGATATCGATCTTATTGGCTACCGTCGATGGCTCGTAGATCTCGCCGGACCCCGGCTTCCTCCGCATCATCCAGCCCACGAAGCACTCGGGCAGATCGCAGTACGGATGGCTCGTAAACGAATGCAGCGTAGCCACGACATAACGCCCGCCGTAGCTGACGATCGACGGGAGATGGAGGTCGATGAACTCGCTGGCGCCGTGAGGCGCGCTGACGATATCCCCGCTATGGACAGACTTGTAGGCGGCAGACCGCAGATGGGTGTAGGAGATATGCTCGACGTAGTTCCAATGCTCGTCATACATGACAGCCGACAGGTCGATATCGACGCGTCCAGTTGCCTTGCCAGCGGCCACGCCCTCTCGCCACCAGGTGAAGAAGCGAATCGTATCCCCCTCGTCCATCGGTATACGGCTCCCCCGGACAAGTGTGTGAAGCGACTTGCTCGCGGACCGTTGGGACAACGGGACGCGATAGTTGCGAAGTCTGGGGTCGACATAGATCCGGCCAAGCGGAGGCAGCTCGGCGAATCGTCCGATCAGCGCTTGCTCGCAAGCTTGGGCGATCCCATGACATACCGTCTCCGAGATGTAGGGCAGTCGGTTGGGGATTGCATGGGCTCTGGACACTACACCCTTCGGGAAGAAGATGCGCAGTCTCGGCCGCTCATGGCGATGCAGGAAATGCTGCCGGACCTGCAATAGCAGCGGAGTCGCTACGCGGCCAGCGATCTCGCCGAAGGCCAGGACTACATACTCTTCGTCCTCACGAAGCCGCAGCAAATGGTCGAGACGTCGGGCGAACTCGCCGGGCCGCTCCGTCAACAGCTCGATCAGACTCCACACATCCCGGTATTGGAACGCAAGCTCGACCTTATGATTGAACCCCGCATACGGGATATGGTTGCGCAAATGCTCGAATGCTTCCTGGCAGCGCGGATACCGCAGCTTGTATTCGGATGGATGCAATCGCTCGCCGAGGCGAACCCAGCGCTCCCGATACCGCTGCATATCCTCGGTCAGCGAGCCGCATTGCTCCAGCAAGCCAAGCAGCAGCCGTCTCTCGCGACGTCTGAAGCTGCGGAATCGGCATGGTTCAGCCAAGCTGACATCGCCCTCGGACCAGGCAGCCGCCAGACGGAGCACATCGCTGGCCGTTTTGAAATACGGCTCGAGTCGCTGGATATCCGCTTTGTCGTACTTCAGCAGCGCCGCGACGACGAAGCCTGTGTTTTCCTTGAACGGGATGCGCTCCGGCAGCAGCGCATCGATGTCCTCTGGCGCTGCCAGTCGCAGCACCGCCTTCAGATCTTTTTTGTCCGCCCCGGACAGCGCGCCGTTGGCTTCGATCATCTGACGGATCAAGGTATGGAGGTCTGCCGTACTCCCGAGCTCGATGAGCTTGAGTCTGCGGCTCTCCGGGCGAGGCGAGCGCTGATCGGCAGGACGCTTATCGACTCGCTCGGGCCGCCACATCGTATGTGTCGCATAGTGGTAGATCGCTTGCCAATACAGCTCCGCTTCATCCGCTTGCATCACTTGCTCCGGGAATCCCGGATACAACGGGTTGTAGTCGACATGGGCGCCGACCATGACGCGCAGATCGTTGACGAGTTGGGCGTAGATGGCCTCGAATCGCGACTTGGACAGACAGCGCATCGCCTCGAGCAGCGGCTTTGAGCAAGTATAGCCGAGCGCCGCGATATTTTTCATCGCGGTAGCGAGATAAGCGGTAGGCAGCTGTTCCTCTGTCGCCTCGTGCTCGACGATCAGCTTGCCCGCGCGGCGCAGATAGATGGTGTTATATATCATCATGGAGAAGTCCCCTTTTTGCACAAAAACCTTCAGGAGAGCTGCGACCCTAATTTCGCCTAGTGAATGTAGAAGGAAGGATCGCAATAGCCTGAAGGCCAGAGCCTCAAGGTCGGAGCCCCGAGCCTCTGGTGAACCCATCATCGCATATCGTCGTCGAGGCCAACAGGGCGAAAGTATGGCGAATCGTCGAGGGCCGCTCGCTTGCCAATCATTCGGGAAGAGGACAAGCTCTGGCCGGACCCGACTGAAAGTCATAGGGAGGAACGGGACAGGAGAATGTCGAATGTTGTAACAACTAGGCTGGAGGTGGAGCGGTTGAAGCTGAATCAAGAGTTGCTGCGGGAGAAGATTCCGTTTTTTCGGGAGTTGGAGCCTGAGGTGATGGCACAGGTGATACCATGGATCACCGAACGTAAGCTGAAGCGCAATGCGATTATTTTCATTGAAGAGGATGTGGGGGACGAGATTTACTTTATCCTGTCCGGCTCGGTGCATATCTATAGCTTCGACGGCGTCAAGCGGGTTATCCTGGCGCTGCTGCAGGAGGGCGACTTTTTCGGCGAGATGGCGCTCATGAAGCCGGGGCTGGTACGCTCGGCGACGGCGGAGACGATGGCGCCGACCCGGCTGCTGGCGCTCCGGCGACCGGACTTCGAGGCGTTGATCGAGGCGCATCCGCGGCTGGCGTTGCACATGCTCAACTACACGATGGAGCGGCTGCGCCGCGCCAACCAGCAGATCTACGATCTGACCTTCCTCAATGTCCGCACGCGGATCATCAAGCGGCTGCTGCGGATGGCGGCGGAGCGGGGCAAGCCGGATCCGGACGGCATGGGGATGGTCATCGACGTCAAGCTGACGCATCAGCAGCTCGCCGATATGGTCGGGTCGGTCCGCGAGACGGCGACCAAGGCGCTGCTCGAGCTGCAGGACGAGGGGCTGATTACGATCCGCAACAAGATGGTCGTCATCCCCGATCCTCATCGTCTGGAAGCGAAGCTGGAGGAGGCGCAGTAGCGTTATGCTGTTGCGAGCGGGAACGGCCAAAGCGCCGCGCGAGTAAGCGGGACTGAGACGGTATTGGCCTGGTGGCCTCAACTGCGCTGCGTCGCAGGGGCAGCTTGCGCCGACTGCTGGCGGTAATCGGCGGGCGAGAGGCCGTACTTGCGTCGGAAGACGCGGAAAAAGTACGAATAGCTGCCAAAGCCGCAGCTCTCGGCGATATGCTCCAGCGTCAGCGAGCTGTAACGGATGCGCTCCTCGGCGATTGCGAGCCGCACCTCGTGGACATATTCGATGACGGTGAGGCCATGCCATTCCTTAAATAAATGCGAGGTTCGCGACTCGCTGAGCCCGATATGGGCGGCGAGATCCTCGACCTTGAGCGGCTTCGTCGCGTGTTCCTCGATATAGCGCTTCATCCGGGCGGCGATAAACGGCTTGCCGGGCTCGCTGCGGCTGCCGCCGTCAAGCCGATCGAAGCTGAGACATAGCGATTTTAGCAAACTCTCCGTGAGCTCCTCGTTCTCCGCCTCAAGTCGTCGCTTCTCCAGCAGCAACAAGCGCCAGAGCGACAGCAGCTTGTCGTCGTCGGCCATGCGGATGAGCCGCTGGCGCGGCTGGCGATGCCACCATTGATCGACCCAGTCGCCTTCGCAGGCGAGATAGTAGTCGCCGCTCTCGAGCACCGTCCCTTTGGTCGGGTGTTCGACCTCGCTCACTTGCAGACGGTACAGCTCGCCGGGCTGGTAGAGCAGCAGGTCGCCGGGGCCGATCGGATGCATCCGGCCGTCCACCAGCGCGTGGGCGTACCCTTCGGTCTGCAGACGGAACAGGTACATCGGCAAGCCGTCGCGTTCTTCGGTATAGAAAGGCTGGGCATGGTAAGAGTAGCCGCACATGCGGACGCTTACCTCCGACTTGGCAACAGTAATAGCAGGATTGTTCATGTCATAACCATATCCTACATTGTATATCGATTGCAATATTCCTATAATGGGTTCTAGTACGATCAAACTCCAAAAGGTAAGGAAGTGCTACGATGAGCAAGATGGGAATCGGCGTGCAAATGTACACCGTACGAGACGCAGCCAGCGCAGATATGGAAGGCACACTCCGTCAGATCGCCGAGATGGGCTATGAAGGCGTGGAGTTCGCAGGCTATGCGGGCGTACCGGCAGACCGCATGCGCGACCTGCTGCAGGAACTGAACCTCAAGGCAATCGGCAGCCATGTCAGTCTGGACAGTCTGATCAATGATCTGCAAGGTGAAATCGCTTACTTGAAAACGATCGGCGCAACGTACGCCATCATCCCTTATGTCGGTGAAGAAGTCCGCGAGAGCGCCGAGACGTGGCAGGCGCTGTTCGACCGGATGCAATCGATCGGCGAGACGATGAAGGAAAACGGCTTGACGCTGTGTTACCATAACCATGCCTTCGAATTCGACCTGAAAATCGACGGCGAGTATGTCTTCGACGCGATGTACAGCAAGCTGGACGCCGCAGTGCTCCAATGCGAGATGGATCTCGGCTGGGTCCAATATGCCGGCGAGGATCCGCTGGCCTACATCGCCAAATACGCTGGACGCCTGCCGCTCCTCCACCTGAAGGACTTCCGCGAAGGGCCGAAGGATCAGCCGATCGATACCGTCGAGCTGGGTCAAGGCGATCTGAGTCTGCTGCCGATTATCGAAGCGGCCGGACAAGCCGGCGTGCAATGGATCATCGTCGAGCAGGATCGCTGCGCGAACCCGCCGCTCGAATCGGTCCGTACAAGTCGCGAATGGCTGAAGGCGAACTACAACTAATACACACGCTCGCAGCGCCGCCTGAGGGCGGCGCAACTGTACCAAATATCGATATAAAGGGGTTATTGCATTGAAGAAAATCAGAGTCGCCGTTATCGGCTGCGGAGCGATCGCGCAGCGTAGACATATCCCGGAGTACGCAGGCAACCCGAACGTGGAGCTGATCGCATTCGTCGATCCGAAGCTCGACCGCGCTCAGGAAGTCGCTGCGCAATACGGAGCCAATGCCTACGCGAACTATGAGGACATGCTGAAGGAAGAGAAGCCAGACGCGGTCAGCGTCTGCACGCCGAACGGACTGCATGCGGAGCAATCGATCGCCGCTGCCAAGGCAGGCGCGCATGTGCTCGTCGAGAAGCCGATGGCGGTGACCGACGAAGAGGCGGAGCAGATGATCGCGGCTGCGAAGGAAGCAGGCGTGTACCTGATGGTCGGCCACAATCAACGGCTGATGCCGCCGCACGTCAAGGCCAAGCAGATCCTCGACTCCGGCGTCCTCGGACGCGTCCTGACCTTCCGCACCTCCTTTGGCCATCCCGGACCGGAGGGCTGGAGCCTCGACGGCCGCGAGAGCTGGTTTTTCCGCAAGGAAGAGGCAGCGATGGGCGCGATGGGCGATCTCGGCGTGCACAAGTCCGACCTGATCCGCTGGCTGCTCAACGATGAGGTAGCTGCGGTGACGGGCTTCATCGGCACGCTGGACAAAAAGGATACGGATATCGACGACAACGCGACGATCGTCCTGCGCATGAAGAGCGGCGCGCTCGGCTCGCTTGTCGCCAGCTGGACCTATTACAAGGGCGAGGACAACAGCACCGTCATCTGGTGCGAGAACGGCGTCCTCAAGATCGGCACCGATCCGGAGGATCAAGTGATCGTCGAGCTGCGCAATGGCTCCGTCGAGCGTCACAAGGTCGGCGCGATCGCGACCAACGAAGCGCAGACGACGAGCGGCGTCATCGACGAGTTCGTGAACTCGATTATTACCCAGACGCCGCCGAGCATCTCCGGCGAAGAAGGCCGCAAGTCGCTGCAGGTTATCCTCGGCGCCTTCGAGTCCGACGCGTCGGGCAAGATCGTTACGCTGTAACGAGCAAGGGCGTTGCGAAGGATCGGGTTGTTATGCTATAGCGGGCCAGATCGCAGCGCTGAGGTGGTCGCGCCAAGGCCGGGTGCAGCCTGCCATGCTATGGCTGACTGAGTACAGCGCTATAGCGCGGGCAGAATGCTGCTGCAATCGCGTGCTTTTCACTGATCGGCAATTATACTTTATCCTGGCTCCCGCCTTTTGGCGGGAGTCTTTTTTCGTGATGATGTGGAGCGTTAGAATCAGGGATGACCGAGCATGGATACCCTGGCACGGAGACTAAGGAGGAGATGACCAAACGTATACGCGAGCATGAGATAAGGCAACGTGGTCGACACTTTTTTGAAACCTTTGGCAGAATCATTCGTCTAACCTAGAGGAGGTGTTGCATCATGAAGAGAACAAACCGACTCGTACTAATGACCGCTACAGCCGTGCTGGCCGTATCGCTAGCCGCCTGCGGCGGAGGCGCCAACAAGCCGCTCGCGCCAGGCAGCAACGTAGAGAACAACCAGCCTGATCCGGGCAACCAGCCTGTAGAGGCGCCGACGTTCGAAGGAATCGGCCTCTACAAGGGACAGATCGATAATAACTCGATTGAGATCGAGACTGAAAATGGCGCGGAAGCGTTCCGCCTGGCAGAGGGCATGGATCAACTGCTCGATGAGCTGGAGGATGATGCTCGTGTCGCCTATACGTATGAAGAGCATCCCGTCGAGGGGGACGATACCGTCAAGCAGCTGATCCTGACCAAGCTGGAGAGAGCGGAGGACGCGAACGGCGGAGCAGGCGGTACAGAAGGGGCGAGCAGCGAGCTGCCACAGACAAAGACGCTCACGGTGAACGTTGAGGGAGAGACAGAGCAACGCGAGGCGAAGCTGGCGACAGCGGACGGCTATGCGCTCTATGTGCTGGAGGCGCTGACCTTCGATGCGGCAGCGAACAAGCTGGCGAGCGCGGCCGACGAGACGCTGAGCGCGGTTATCACGAAGCTGCCTTCCGATTATAATGCGGACATGCTGCGGCTCGAAGCGACAGAGAAGCTCGAGCAGATCGGCGAGGTGCGCGAGCTGGAGGGCGAGGAGGCGTTGTCTGGCGCCGTCATCCATCTGAGCGCAGCCAGCGCCGAGCGCGGCAGCCAGTATATCGTTAAGGAAGTGGACGGGCAAGGCTATATTTTCGAGATCGAGACTGTCCAGTCCGAGGCGCAGGAAGGCTTCGAGCCGGCTGTGCGAGCGACGCTGGATTCGTTGGTGAATCAGTAAGCGCGAGGTGTGGCCGTTAGCGAACAGATCATGTATGCGTTGGCTTGCCGAGCTTGCGCGTGCGCAGCTGGTCTGGTTGACAATCCCAGGAGAATTAGATGCAAAAGTACCTTTATTTGCGACGAAACTGCGCTAAAACTGGTAAATAAGCGCAAAAGTGGACCTCTGTCAAGAAAGT
>NZ_BFBX01000069.1 GCF_003851045.1 Paenibacillus sp. 598K
TGGACCTCTGTCAAGAAAGTAGACACAAATTAAGAGCTACTTGTTCTCTTTTGAGCATAGTACGCTGCTTCAAAACGGGCAGGGGAAAGATAGCCCAGCGATCCGTGGATCCGTTTGCGGTTGTAGAACAGTTCAATGTACTCAAATATCTCTTGCTGGGCCTGTTCCTTCGTGTGAAATTTGGTGCAGTAAATAAACTCCTTCTTGAGCAGACTGTGGAAGGACTCAATGCTCGCATTATCGTAACAGTTCCCTTTTCGGCTCATGCTAGCTCTCATGTTGTACTGTTTCAAGCGTTGGCGGTACTCTGCTGAGGTATACTGGGAGCCGCGGTCCGAGTGATGCAGGAGCCTCTTAGAGGGCCTGTGCGTCTCGTACGCCTGATCCAACGCATCGAGGACCAGTTCTGTCGTCATCCGGTCACTGAGCTTCCAGCCCACAATCTTACGAGTGTAGAGGTCCATCACACTGGCGAGATACATGCGTCCTTGACGGCAGGGAACATAGGTGATGTCCGTTACCCATACCTTGTTGGGCGCATCTACCTTCGCAAACTTCTGACTCAGCCAGTTCCGTGCGATCGGATGGTCATGATTCGAGTCGGTGGTGCATACCCGAAACTTTTGGGATACGCAGGAACGCATGCCGTTCTCGTTCATTAATTTGCCCACCAGCCGCTCGGATACCTGCCAGCCCTCTTGCCGCAACAGCTTGGTGATCTTGGGGCTGCCGTACACGGACTTGGAATCGTTGTACAGCCACTTGATGCGCTTGAGCAACTTTTTTCTGCGCTTTTGG
>NZ_BFBX01000070.1:0-170 GCF_003851045.1 Paenibacillus sp. 598K
GAGCGGCTCCAGCAGCAGCGTCACGAGCGGACAGCCGCGCATGCGACCGAGCAGGCGCTGCATGAGCAGGAGCTGGCGGCGCTGCCGGAGGAGATGCGCGAGCTGGCCGCGCTGGAGCGGCGCATCGCCGAGACGGGGCGCGAGCGGGAGCGGCTGGAGGCCGCCTGGCA
>NZ_BFBX01000070.1:333-46878 GCF_003851045.1 Paenibacillus sp. 598K
CGGCTCGCCGAGGCGGAGGCCGCGCGCCAGCGGGCGGGGCAGAGCTACGCCGAGCAGCTGGCGCTGGCGGGCTTCGCCGCAGCCGCGGACTATCGCGAGGCGAAGCGGCCCGAGCAGGCCCGCGCCGATTGGCAGCGGGAGCTGGAGGGCTATGAGGCGGCGACGCGGGCGGTGGCGCAGCAGGTCGAGGAGATGTCGGTTGCGCTGGCAGGCCGGGAGCGGCATGACCTGGCGGCGCTGCAGGCGCAGCTGCGCGAGCGGGAGCAGCAGCTCGATGCGCTGCGCAGCGAGGAGAGCTTGACCCGCCAGCGGCTCGAGCGCGGCACTGCGCTGCAGGCCGAGATCGTCGAGGCGGATCGGCGCTGCGGCGCGGCCGAGCGGGAGCATCAGCTGGTGCGCGACCTCTATGATGTCGTGCGCGGGGACAATGAGCGCAAGCTGTCGTTTGAGCGCTATCTGCAGGTGGAGTTCCTGGAGCAGATCATCGCGCATGCCAATCAGCGGCTCTCTCGCATCTCGGGCGGCCAATACTACCTCGTCCGCAGCGATCGGCTGGAGAAGCGGGGCCGTCAGAGCGGGCTCGGCTTCGACGTCTACGACAACTACACCGGTCAGCTGAGGGACGTCAAGACGCTCTCGGGCGGCGAGAAGTTCAACGCCTCGCTCTGTCTGGCGCTCGGAATGGCCGACGTCATCCAATCCTACGAGGGCGGCATCTCGCTGGAGACGATGTTCATCGACGAGGGCTTCGGCTCGCTAGACGAGGAGTCGCTGACCAAGGCGATCGACACGCTGATCGAGCTGCAGCAGACCGGACGAATGATCGGCGTCATCTCGCATGTCCAGGAGCTGAAGCAGGCGATCCCGGCCATCCTCGAGGTGCAGAAGTCCAAGGAAGGCATTAGCTACACGCGCTTCAACGTCAGTTAGGCTGCGCTTCTAATTCCCTTCGCCAGGCATACATATGGGGAAGAGGAGCGTGAGCAAAGTGAATGAAAAGGTGATACGGTATTACCGACTGAAGCAACGCATTCGGCAGATGGAGGAGGAAGCGGCGGGACTGCGCAGCGAAATCCTCGCCTTCTGCGCTGCCGAGGGAGTCATGGAAATGGAAGCGGGCGGCTGTCGGGTGCGCGTCGTCCAGCAGGATCGCAAGGAGTATGACGATGAGCGGCTGTATAAGGCGTTGCCCGATGCCAAGGTGTGGCGCATGCTCTCCAAGGCCGACCCGGCCAAGGTCGCCAGTCTGGTGAAGCTGAACGTGCTGAAGGAAGAGGGGCTCGCGGACACGTACACCGTCAAGCGGATCTCGCTGCTACAGGTGGACAAGAAGTAAATTTGTCTTCTGATGTTTCGACGCACTATGGCTAAGAAGGGCATCCCACACGTCATCACAGATGACGGGGGGATGCCCTTCTTTCGCATACTCAGCTGCGACTGCGCGTGCCAGTAGTGCACCTTAGTTTCCACAATCATTTAATCCAATATTCTTGCATTAAACCAAGCGATCTTGTACAATCAGGTTCAATCAGACGATGTGTACAGGGGAGCGAGTAGATATGTTGAAGTTGGATCTGCGCGATCCGGATAGCCTGGTCGCGGTGGCGCATGCTCTGTCGACGCGGGCGCGCGTCGACATGCTCCAGCTGCTGGCCGAGCGGGGGCTGAATGTGGCGGAGATGGCAGAGGCGCTGCAACTGCCGATGTCGACGGTGGCGCATAACGTCAAGGTGCTGGAGGCGGCCGGCTTGATCCGTACGGAGCTGCTCCCTGCGACGCGCGGCGCGATGAAGATGTGCACCCGGAGCTGGGACGATATCCATATCGCGCTGCGGGCTGCGGATGCGCTCGCAGAGGGAGAGCCGTCCGTCTACGAGATCGAGATGCCGGTTGGTCACTATAGCGACTGCGAGGTGACGCCGACCTGCGGGATGGCGAGCGCCGAGGGGATGTTGGTGCAGGAGGATGAGCCATCGAGCTTTTACCATCCCAAGCATGTGGGCGCTCAGATGATCTGGCTGCGCAATGGCTTCCTGGAGTATCTGCTGCCGCTGGCGATCCCTGCCGATGCGCGGGTCCAGGCGCTGGAGCTGTCGATGGAGCTGTGCTCAGAGGCATCGGGCTACAACAACGACTGGCCCTCGGATATTACGCTCTGGATCAATGGCGCCGAGGTCGGCACTTGGACGAGTCCCGGCGATTACGGCGACCGGCGCGGCCGGCTCAATCCCGAATGGTGGAGGGATACGGCTACGCAATATGGCGAGCTGAAGCAGTGGCGTATCGATAGCCTTCAGACGACGCTCGACGGGGAAGCGCACTCGGAGGTGACGGTTGACGACCTTGGTCTGACGAATCGGCCCAGCGTACGACTGCGTATCGGGGTGAAGCCGGACGCGCAGCACCAGGGCGGTCTCAATCTGTTCGGTCGACGGTTCGGCGATCATGAACAGGAGATCTTGTTGCGGATATACTATACGACGGGCGAATAAGCCTTAAGATGCTTTTGATACATGATATTTGTATCTTAAGCATCTTTTTTTGTTTTTAATCCATGAATTCCGTATTATATGATTGACTTTTCGGAAGTGAACGCCTAGAATCAGGTCATAGAAACAAATAAATTGTACTAATTGACTGACGAAGACGTCTTTTGGTTTTCAGGCTTGGAAAGGTCAAAACGGTTTTTTATAAGTTTTATAGGTTTTTATAATTTGTGCAGAGGATTGGTGAAGCAGATGAGTTTGACCCATTATAGAGCGGAATACCCGCGTCCGCAGTTCGTGCGCGAGGTGTGGAGCGACTTGAATGGCGAGTGGGATTTTCGATTCGATGACGACAATGTCGGGGAAGCGGCCAACTGGCAGCGAGGATTTGAAACCGATGTCAAGATCGTCGTTCCCTTCGTCTACGAGACCAAGGCGAGCGGCATCGGGGAAGCGGCATTCCATCCGAATGTCTGGTACCAGCGTCGCGTTGCGGTGCCGGCAGAGGGTCAAGGCAAGCAGACGATCATTCATTTCCAGGCGGTCGATTATCTCGCCAAGGTATGGGTTAACGGGACGTTCGTCGGCAGTCATGCTGGCGGATATGCGGCATTTTCCTTTGATATTACGCCTTATCTGGCGGAGAGCGGCGACAATCTGATCGTCGTCAAGGTCGAGGATAGCAACGATTGCACGCAACCCCGGGGCAAGCAGCGGTGGCAGGACGAGAGCTTCGGCTGCTGGTATGTGCAGACGACCGGCATCTGGCAGAGCGTCTGGCTGGAGTACGTGGCGGAGCGGCATGTGCGGTCGGTCAAGATCACCCCGGACGTGGATGCCAATGCGGTGCGTTTCGACTATCGTATCAATGCCGGCACAGCGCCGCAGGATCTGCAATTGACGACACGGATCACACTGGAAGGTGCGCTCATCCGGGAGAGCGCCATTGCGGTCGATCGAGCCGAGCTGTCGGCCACCATCGATCTGATCAGCGATCAGACGACATGGCGCGTCCAGACGTGGAGCCCGCAGAGTCCCAAGCTGTACGAGGTCGCCTTTGAGTTGCGCAGCGGCGGTGTGCTTATCGACGAGGTGCATTCCTATTTTGGCCTGCGCAAGATCTCGATCCAGAAGGGCAAGGTATTACTCAATAACACCCCGATCTATCAACGTCTCATCCTCGACCAAGGGTACTGGCAGGATAGCCACCTGACCCCGCCGTCCGTGGATGCGCTGATCGAGGATATCGACGCCATCCTGGCGATGGGCTACAACGGCGTCCGCAAGCATCAGAAGATCGAGGATCCGCGCTTCCTGTACTGGTGCGACGTCAAGGGCGTGCTGGTCTGGTCGGAGATGGCGGCGGCGTACGAGTTCAACGATCGCGCGATGCGTCAGTTCACCGAGGAGTGGCTGGAGATCGTGGAGCAGCAGTACAATCACCCGAGCATCGTCACCTGGGTGCCGTTCAACGAATCGTGGGGCGTGGCCAACATCTTTGCGGACCGCAGACAGCAGCAATTCACCGAGGGCATCTACTACCTGACCAAAGCGATCGATCCGTATCGTCCGGTCATCGTCAACGACGGCTGGGAGCATACGATCTCCGACATCATCTCCTTGCACGATTACGAGGAGCGGGGCGAGACGTTCCTGAAGCGCTATGCGGACAAGGATGCGATCACTAGCAACGAAATCTCGCATATGAACTTCAAGTATGCGATGGCGCAAGGCTATGCTTACCGGGGGCAGCCGATCATCATCAGCGAGTTCGGCGGCATCGCCTTCAAGACGGAGGAGGGCTGGGGCTACGGCAATCAGGTCGACTCGGAGGAGGCATTCCTCGAGCGGTTCCGCTCGATCACCCAGGCGATCAAGGATACCGACTACATCTGCGGCTACTGCTATACCCAGGTGAGCGACGTGCAACAGGAGGTCAACGGCCTGCTCACCGAGGACCGTCAGCCCAAGGTGCCGCTGGAGAAGCTGAAGGCGATTAATTTGGGTTAGGATAAAACAAGAAAAATGAGCACGGGGCGGAGGTCCCGTGCTTTTTATTGATGGTTGACGAACGGGCATGCAACTTGTTTAAAACAGGTGCGTACGAGGGCAAGTGCTATCTCTTGGCAAAGCGTTATTGCCAGTGCTACTACTATATACTGCAGCGAGGATGTCATTGAGTTGCGAGATGGGACGGGAACCGTGGCACTGAACACATCCATTACCGACCTGTGGTGCAATCCACGAACGACAAAAGAAATGGTAAAAAACTTGTTATGCTACTCAAGAAGTACTAGAAAAAACAATTCAATTGCAATATATGTGCGCACGGTGGTATGATCCAGGTATTGGTAAGTTTATTAGTACGGATACATATGGAGGGGGAAAAATTAATCCTTTTATCTTAAATCATTATGCTTATATTCATAACAATCCAATGAAGATGGATTCAATAACACAGGAATCAGCAAAAAAAGGCTTAACAAGGCCAAGTTGGGTAATGAAACATTGTTCCCATACTACCGAAAATAATCTGAATAAATATCATTAGGGGAGGGGCCCTTTTGATGAAACAGTTTTTTTGTTAGGTCTTTTTGCTTATATGGGCTGCTAAACTTATGGAAAAGCAGGGACTCAGTCGCATTATATCGAATATTATCTAAATTGAAAAATCCAAGTTCAAAATTTGTATGCCATATTGGAAGATTCCCGATTCTTACTGGAAGGTGATAATATTGTATGACAAAAAGATAGTTTCTCCTCTAGAGTTAACATTGGATCCCAAGAATCCGAGATTTATAGTCCCAGACACTGGAGATAGCCAAGCAAATATTCGCAACTACCTTCTTGCTCAAGAGGGGGCTTTATCTTTAGCGCGAGGACTTGCTGAACATAAAGGTTTAATGCCGGGGGAGCGTATAGTAGTTTGTATTGAAGATGGCAAGTATATTGTACTTGAAGGAAACAGGAGAACCTGCGTATGTCAGCTATTCCTTAATCGTGATCTGCTAACTAAAGAATTTGAAAATGAATTTCCTGAAACCAGTGATGAATTAAGAATCAATATTCAACAAGTTGAAGTCGATGTCATCAAATCTCGTGAGGCAGCACGACGGTTTTTGGCTGTTAGACACATTGAACGCGCAAGAGAATGGAAGCCGATTGCAAAGATGCGATTTTGCTTTGAAGACTATATTGCAGGAAAGTCTGTCAGTCAAATAAGTGATCGCACGGGAATACCAGTTTCAAGCATTAACAAATTTATTCGTGCTTATAAAATCCTTAAGAGAGGATTAGATTCAAATTGGAGTAATACTGAGAAGGAAAAGCTCAATATACTTAACATCGAACCCTCAAAGTTGCTGCGTATTTTCCAGCTACAGGATACCAAAAAAACGCTTAAGCTATACTTTGATGATCAGTTTGTACTTCGATCAAATACTTTTAGCGATAATGACTTGGATGCGATTATTAAAATCTGGACGAAGAAAGCATTTATAGAAGATGCTATGAACACTCGGACAGAGTTTTTCACCTACAACAAAGATGGAGGTGAAGTGTTAGGAGCTTCTGTTTATGTAAAAAATATTCTTGGCAAGTATAGCGGGAACGTAGATACATCTGTCCCCCAACCTGCTGATAAACCTATTGAGAAATCTGTTAGTGAGCCTGCTGATAAACTTACTAGGGAATCTGTTAGTGAACCTGCTGATAAACCTACTGGTGAACCTGTTAGTGAACCTACTGGTGGACCAGCTAGTGGACCTGCTACTGAATCTACTGGTGGACCTACCAGTGTTGCTACTAGTCCTCCTGCTACTGGTATTAAAAATCCTTCACAAGTTAGTGCAGTTGGGGTTAATACGGTACAACCACCTAGTTCAACAAGTGGTGGAGGGCCAAAGAATTTGCCGTTTTTTAGCTCGTTAAACTGGAGTAATGTTGATCCAACTATAAGTGCTAATAAAGGTATTATCTCTGTGTGTAACGAACTAAAGAAGATATCTGATTCTTCGACCTTTATTAATAATTATCCAATATGTACAGCGTTTATTATTAGAGCCTTGATTGAACAGAGTTTTAAGTATCACGCTCGCACAAAAGGCTATTTCTCAGTGATTAGAGCGGCTTATAATGCTCCAGGAAAACCTGGCGGTGACCCTACATTAAGCTTTATAATTAAACAGTATGATGTTAACATTAGAGGTTGGATCCCAGAACAGGGTATTCGTAGATTGTTTCCTCTTGTATTTAACTTCAACTCACAGACTGAGAAGCTAAACATGGTCGTTCATTCACCAGAAAGCTATCAATTAGCTCCAGAAACTTTGAAGTCGATCCCTCAGGAGGGATTATTGGAGTTTGTTAACTATCTCCTTAGGTAATATTGAAAGGACTAATATTCATGCCAAGATCATTAACGCCATTAAGATACCCGGGTGGCAAAACAAAACTCTATAATACTGTTTTGGAGTTGATTGAGAAAAATGAAGCTCTAAATGGTACATATATTGAACCGTTTGCCGGTGGAGCAGGCATTGCAATTCGCTTGTTACTAGATGGTGTTGTATCTGATATAGTTTTAAATGATTTCGATTATGCAATATTTGCGATATGGAAAACCATTATTGAGCATACCGAGGAATTGTGCAATTTCATTGACTCAGTTCCTCTTACTTCTACAGAATGGTTGCGTCAACGAACAATCTATACGAACCAGAATGATTATTGTCTCCTTGAAGTTGGTAAGGCTGCCTTCTTTTTGAATAGAACTAATGTATCTGGGGTTCTTACTGGCGGTGTAATTGGAGGCTTATCCCAAGAGGGAGCTTATAAAATAGATGCTAGATTTAATAGAAAAAACTTGATTAAAATGATTAAAGCGATTGCTAAGTATAAAGAACATATCCACATATACAATTGGAATGCAGCTGATTTTGTTTTGCATATTATCCCTAATTATGACAATGTGTTTGTTTATTTTGATCCACCTTATGTGAAAAAAGGGCCGGGTTTGTATAGGAATTCTTTTTCAAAAGAGGATCATCGGGACTTGTCGGAAATTATCGCAACTTCCCATTTTAAATGGATTGTAACATATGATAAATGTGATCTAATTGAAGAGTTATACAGTGATTATGAAAGGAAAGTTTTAACGATAAATTATAGTGCCGGTCAAACTAAAAGTGGCAACGAAATTATGATTTTTGGCCACAATATCCTGTGTCAAGAATTTATTAAATCTCCATTGTGATTTTATCTTGTTTTACAAGATTTTCGGTGGGAATAAGCTGTTAAGCAATACTGTGGAGTAAAATTCTTTTCTATTAGGACCTAGCCTGTGCCTCTTGGTACGGGCTGTTCAGCAATGTTTTTGCAGCCTTCAAGTCAGGTGACTTTTACAATAATTCCCCCACAGGGCGGTCTACTGCTCAATCCTTCAATCCGGTTCTGTTACGGCCTTCTGTACTTGCAACACAGCGCTGCGCAATGATTTGCTTATTATTAAAAACTTTTCCCCAAGCTGCTCGGCTGCATGAGCCTTTACCGCCCACTAATTCAGGTTATTTTCAATGGCATGAAGCTCGCGGATCAACTTTGAGCATCGTAAACGGAAGGAGCGAGACACTCGGTCTTGCCCTTTTTAATATTTGTCAAAAGATTTTACGGGCGCTGTGCGGTCAATCATTGGAGTCATTCAAAGAAGCGCTGGATGGTGGCGTTCAAGAGCGTTTTTTGGCGCGGGGAGGATAAGGCGTTTTTTGATCCGTACGGCCAAGCAAATAATCGATGCTCGTTTGGTGAAAGTCAGCTAATGCAATTAAGAGCGCTGTTGGAATATCCAACTTCCCTCGTTCGTAATCGCTGTAGGTTCGCTGCTTGATGTTCAGATATTCGCACAGTTTCTCTTGGGATAAATCCCTGTCTTCGCGCATGTTCCGTATTCGTTCATAGACCACAGGCACTCACCTCAAGATGAGTATAGTTCAGTGAATCTATTAACGCCACAAACACCGCCCTTGCTCATCGACAAGGGCGGCGTATTCTTGTGGCGACAGCGTCCCGCGTACTGGGAGCTTCTAGCGGTCAATAGAGGTAATCGCAGCTGTCTAGCTCGCTGGCGTCAGGACGAGATCGTCGAAGTAGACTTGCCCGCTCTGCTGCTTGTAGGCGTGCATGACGATTCGCACCTGGGCAGAGGTCGGCGTGAAGAGGACCTGCCTGGATTGGGCAGTGGCGCTGCTGCTCCCTGCTTCATGAATGGCAGTCCCGTCATATACACGCAGGTAGCCATAGGTTGCTCCATCGGAGCTGCGCAGCTTGGCGGTCAGCTTGTAAGGAATGCCGGGCGTCACCGTGACCCATTGCTCGGCCTCGGCGGTAGCGGTTGCGGATGGCGATAATACCATCTCCCCACTCGCGATAGCAGCCGTCGCAGTACCCGTGGAGATGTCCGCCCAGCTTCCCGCTTGACTGAAGTCGCCGTTCACAATCAGATTCTGCGATCCAGTCCCTGGCCCCGTCCCTGGCCCAGTCCCCGGTCCAGTTCCCGGTCCCGTCCCTGGGTCCGTGCCTGTGGCGACGGGATATTCGGCATATTCGGCGAATCCGTAGTTGCCCGGGAACATGGTCTCATGCGCGACCTGGTCGCCAGCCTGGTTGAACGGCGTAATGCGTACCCAGTCGATCTCGATCTGCGTCGTATCGAAGTTGGCCTTGCCTGCCCAACTGCGCGGGAACCAGGCAGCGATCCAGAAGCGGCTGGCTAACGACGGTACATGGGTATAGGTCGTGTTGTGGAGCTGCCCATCGATATAGAATTCGACTCGCGGCTGCTCATTCGTATCGCCCGTATGCCAATCGAAGCGATACGTATGGTATTGGCCGTCATCCTGCGGCGAGCCCAGGTCCACATAGTTGGTCGTATACTCATCGTCGTTCTCGCCAGTCCAGGTGTTGAAGAGGGCGTGGCTCATGGAGAAGTTCTCATGAGGGGCTGCCGGCCGTCCGGGGAATTCGATATCGATCTCATGATTGATCGCATAGTAGCCGTCGCCGTCGCTACAGCCGACAGGCTTGCAGAGGAAGCCGGGATCGGCGGGATAGAGCTCCTGATAGTGGAACGTCCATAGCGCCGAGGAGACGCCGAGCTTCGGAGCGAGCTTCATCCGCACCTCATAGCTGCCAGAGCCATAATAATTCGTCGTGGCCACGGCGGCGCCGACGCGCTTGCCGTCTGTCCGCGGCGAGCCGTCCTTGTTGATCCCCATGACAGGACCGTTATATTTGTTGCCGTGCGCCTCCAGGATGAGCTTGCCGTCCTGCAGCTTGACGTTCTGCGGCACGACCCCGCCGTTATAGCTGGTCTGCTGCCCCAATTGCCCGCCCCAGTTCTTCTTGACGACCCGCCACTTGCCAGGATCAAGCGTGCTGCCGGAGAAGTCGTCGTAGAGCATCTTGCTCTGCGGCGTCGGGTCCAGATAGGACCAGCCGTCATGAGGGAACGACTCTGGATACCAGTCATCGCCCTCCTGCTCGAACGGTGTGATCCGCACCCAGTCGACTTCCAGCGTCTCGGTATCGAAGTTCGGAGTGCCCGCCCAATTGCGCGGGAACCAGGCTCCGATCCACAGCCGTCCTGCATTGGTCGGCACATGATTGTAATTGGTCTGAATCAGCACATCATCGATATAAAATTCGACTCGCTGCTGCTGCTGGGCGTCGCCCGTATGCCAGTCGAAGCGATACGTATGGAACAGGCCATCATCTACAGGGCTGCCCAATTCCGCGTAGCTGGTTGTGTATTCGTCGTCATTCTCCCCCACCCATGTGTTGAACAAGCCGCGCTCGAACGTAAAGTTGGTGTGAGCAGGACCCGGCCTGCCGGGGAACTCCATATCGATCTCGTGGTTCACGGCGTAGTAATCCTCCCCGCCAACCGGCTTCTCCTGATACATCCGGTCGCCCGGATAATACTCTCCATAATGGAACGTCCAGATCGCTGACGCGACGCCGAGCTGCGGAATAACCTTCATACGGACCTCATAGCTGCCCGAGGCGAAATATTCCTTCGTTGCGATCGCGCCGCCCACCCGCTTCCCGTCCGCACGCTGCGAGTAGTCGCGGTTAATACCGCGCACGGGACCGGTGTATTGATCCCCGTAGGCGGCGATTTTCAGCTTGCCGTTATCGACGGTTACATTTTGCGGCAGCACGCCGCCATTCGCATCCGCGCCGCCCCATTGTTTATAGGCGACGAGCCATTTGTCGCTATCCAGCTCATCGCTGCTAAAGTCATCGTAGAACACCTCGGCTTGCAGCGCATTGGCGGTTGTGGCGGTGCTGAAGAGGAATGCGGGCAACAGCAGGGAGACGAGTAAGGCTGCGATAAGGGATAGCGGCCAAGCGCGTGAGAGACGATTCGTGTCCAAAGGGCTTCTCATTGTACAATCGACCTCCAATCGATGTGGGAACTACGCTACCTGATCAGGGCGCTTCCATCGTAAACGCTTACGCTAAGGGCGGTCAACGGTTATTCGGGCCATATACAGAAATGCTACAGATTCATAAATATAGCGCGCGGACGATGAACAGAAATGAGACAGATCCACAGATTTGCGCCTTTACCCTCCTCGGGAATCGCTCCTATACTTTAGGCAAGCTGGCGGGATGGCAGCTATACAGGCAGGATGATCGTAGAGAGGGGAGGCGCCGTAGGGATGAACGCAGCAAGTGTGGGGGTCAAGGAGCGCGGCGGGCGCAAGCCGGGCAAGCGGCCTGAGACGAGTAAGGTGCCGAGGAAGCAGAAGCTGCAGAGGGTAGGCAGAGAGCTATGGCGTTATCGTTACTTATATGTATTGGCCGTGCCGATGATTTTGTTTTATCTCGTATTTGTGTATACCCCCATGTATGGTTTGGTGATCGCTTTCAAGGATTATTCGGCGTCCAGGGGGATCTGGGCGAGCGAGTGGGTGGGGCTCCAGCATTTTCAGGATCTGTTCGGCAATATTTTCTTCGAGCGCGCCCTGATCAATACGTTGTTGATCAGCTTGGGTAAGATCGTATTCGGTTTTCCCGTGCCGGTTATGATCGCCTTGCTGCTGAACGAGCTGAAGCTGCGCTGGTTCAAGGGCTTGTTTCAGAACATTATGTTCATCCCTTATTTTCTGTCCTGGGTCGTCTTCGCCGGGATTCTCGGCAATCTGCTCAATACGTCAGGGTTGATCAACGGCATCCTGCAGTCGTTCGGCCAGGAGCCTGTCGCCTTCTTGGCCGACAACGGCTGGTTTCTGCTGGTGGTCTTCCTCTCCGATGTGATTCGCGGCGCGGGCTGGGAATGCGTCATCTACCTGGCGGCGTTGACGGCGATTGATCCCCAGCTATACGAGGCGGCGGAGGTGGACGGGGCGAGCCGTTGGAAGCAGATGCTGTACGTGACGTTGCCCGGGATCATGAACACCATTGTGGTTCTGCTCATATTGCGGGTCGGGTATCTGATGTTCGCAGGGTTCGAGCAGATCTATGCGCTCTATTCGCCCATTGTCTACCCGGTCGCCGACATTCTGGATACGTTCGTCTATCGCACGGGCATTCAGCGCGCGAACTACAGCCTGGCCGCTGCGGCTGGCTTATTCCAGGGATTGATCGGGCTGGTGTTGTTGTTCACTGTCAATAAAATCGCCAAGCGCTTAGGCGCGAGCGGCCTGTTTTGAAAGGGGGGATGGTCATGAAGCATAGAAGTCCCTGGCATGTGCAGGCGCTCATACTGGCGGCTCTGTCGTTGCTGGTTATCCTGCTGCTGTTTCCGTTCTATTACATCCTGATTCTGTCGGTTATGCCGAACAGCGCTTACGCTACGCAAGCCTATCATCTGTTCCCCAAAGGGTTCACGCTGGATTATTATAAGCTGCTGTTCCAGGACTTGAAAATGCTGCGCGCCTTTCAAATCTCCGTGTTCGTCACCGTGGTGGGTACGATTCTGAATGTATTCGTCTCGGCTGCCGGGGCGTATGTGCTGACCAAGAGCCAGCTCGTCCTGCATCGGCTGCTCAATATGATGGTCATTATTCCGCTCTTGTTCGGCGGGGGATTGATCCCGCTCTACCTGGTCATTCGCGCGCTGGGGCTGACGGGCAGCGTCTGGGCGCTCATCATCCCGTTTCTGTGCACGTCCTTCTACGTGCTATTAATGAAGAATTTCTACCTGACCTTACCTGTCGAGCTAGAGGAAGCCGCCCATATGGATGGCGCGCGCGAGCTGGCGGTATTCTGGAAAATCATTACGCCGCTGTCCAAGCCGATTTTGGCGGTCATGACGTTATTTTATGGCGTGTTTCATTGGAATGAGTTTTTCTGGTCGGGCATTCTCGTCGGACAGGATAAATATCCGATGATGGTCGTGCTGCGGACGCTGATCCGGCGCACGGATACCGAGATGGCGATTCAATTGCCAGGACTGGTCCCGGTCTCGCTTACATCAGCGATCATTGTAGCCATGGTCATACCGGTCGTGTTGATCTCGCCGTTTATCCAGAAATTTTTTGTCAAAGGCATGGTTCTGGGCGCGGTTAAATCATAATGCAACTTATAAGGGGAGGCGTCAGGATGAGAAGAGGAAGCAGAGGAATCGCGATGCTGTTGCTCGCTGTTATGCTGGTATTGTCGGCATGCGCGGGCTCGAACAAGGGCCCGGAGGGCAATGCCGGCGGGAGCAAGGAGCAGGCAGGCGAGAAGCAGACAGACGCGACGCAGACCGAGCAGAAGCCGGATGAGATCACGATTTTCAGCTATGATCGCACGGACCTCGCCAATGATCGCGTCTTGCAGGAGATCGAGCGTAAGACCCATACCAAGATTACCATCAAGTCTGGTCCATGGGACCCGGAGCAACTGAATATTATGATGGTGTCTGGCGATTACCCGGATATTATCACCATTGTCGATAATGACGAGTTCGATCGGATGGCGCAATGGCAACGGGAAGGGGTGCTGGTGCCGTTCGACAGCAAGCTGCTCGAGGGCAACCCCAGCTTGCAGGCCTTGCTCGGCGAACCGACATTTGAGGACTTGAAGATCGATGGCGAGCATTACGGCATTCCGATGCGCGACGAGCCGCCGCTCGGATCGGCCGGGCAATTCGTCTTCCAGATTCGTCAGGACTGGCTAAACGCGATGGGTCTGCCGATGCCGGTGACGACGGACGATTTTTTCAACACCTTGATGAAGTTCAAGACGGAGGACCCGGACAAGAATGGGAAGGCGGACACCTATGGGCTCATTACGAACGGGGTGGACCGGCTGGTGGAATATAGCGTAGGCTTCTGGGGTCTCCCGCATGACGAGCGGAGCACAGGCTTCCTGCAGGTGGGCGATAACTACGAATATTGGGCGATTCAGCCGGAAGCCAAGGAAGCGATCAAATGGGTAAAGCAATTACATGATAACGGCTTGATCCACCCGGATACGCTTACGCAACGCGTCATTACGCAGACGCGCCCGATCTTCGCAGAAGGTCGGATCGGCGTGACGGTCGAAAATATGAACTGGGATCAGTTGGTCAACCGCAACCGCGATCTGCAAGTGAATGCGCCTGACGGGAAGGTCGTGCATATGCCTGCTCTGAAAGGACATGACGGCGCATATGGTTATTCCAAGGGGAACGGCCACTGGGCATACACGGTCATTACGAAGAAGGCCAAAAATCCGCGGGCGGCGGCCAGGCTGCTGGACTTCCTGATCTCCGAGGAGGGAACGCGGCTCAGTCTGGTAGGTATTGAGGGGGTCCATTATACGATGGACGGCGATAAGCTGGCGTGGAATGAAGAGGAAAAGGCGAAGGACCCCGGCTTCAATCCGAATACGTCCGGCGTCTTCCATGAATTGAACTGGGGCATTGTCCGCTGGTCGCCGATGATCAACGAATTCTACATCATGGCCTCGGAAATTACGAATCCGGAATACGGGGCGATCGTGCATGACAATCTCGCACGCGTCAATGCGCATCTGCTCGACCCCGCTGCCTATAATGTGTCCACCTCGGAATGGTCCAACTTTATGGGCACAGGCAAAACGCTGCAAAGCGAATACTTCACGCGGATGGTCGTCGGCGAACTGGAGATCGAGGCCGGATTCGCGGAGTTCGTACAGGCGTGGAAGTCGGCTGGCGGCGAAGAAGCGATGCAGACGATGAGCGACGCCATCAAGGCGGCGCAGTAGCGGGGGGATAACCCGCTCGGGATAGCGGTCTTGGACGATGAAAAAGATAGCTATGAGGCACAAGATTTGGTAAGGTGAAATTGACAAACAGTGCCATTCCGATCAGGCGAGGGGGCGGGGAGATATGGTTCATATTGCACATCGACAGGGGGAGCCGGCGACGAGTCGGTGCCCGCGCCTCGCCGCTGTTTTGACAGCGGTCTTGCTGGTCGCGCTATCGCTGCCCGGCTGCTTGACTGGCGACGGCCACTCGGGCTCCGGCGATGCAGCGGGAGCAGGAGAGGGAGACGGGGTCGCCCGTGGTTCGGCGTCGGATGAGATTACGATCTTCAGCTTTGATCGCCGCAATTACGAGCAATCGGACAGGGTGCTGCAGGAGATCGAGCGCCAGACGGACACGAAGCTGAATCTGCTGACCGGAGTATGGGACGACACGCAGCTCGACATTATGGTGGCGACAGGGGAATACCCGGATGTCATTACGATCGTGGACAGCGAGAAGAGCGGACGCTTCAACAAGTGGGCAAAGGAAGGGACGATTATTCCGTTTTCGGCTGAGCTGATCGCGGAATTTCCTCATTTGCAGGCGCTTTTTGCCGAGCCGCAATACCAGAAGCTGAAGCTGAACGGCCAATTCTACGGGTTGCCGCTCAAGGACGAGTTCCCGGTGGGCAGCGCCGGGCAGCATGTGCTGGTGATGCGCCAGGATTGGCTGGATGCGCTCCGTTTGCCAGCGCCGCAGACGCTGGAGGAGCTGCGCGATACGCTGCGGGCCTTCAAGCATGGCGATCCGGACGGCAACGGGCTCGACGATACATATGGCTTGATCGATGCCGGCTTGCCGACCCTGGTCAAAAATCTGATGGGCGCCTGGGGCATCCCGGTCGATGTGCGGAGCAGCGGGTTTCTGCAAGTCGGCAGCGGGTATGAGTATTGGGCAATTCAGCCCGAAGTGAAGGAGGCGCTTGCATATGTAAAAAGCTTGTACGAGGAGAAGCTGATCGTGCCGGATACGCTGTCCATGAACAGCAATATTCAGGTACGCTCCAAATTCGTCGAGGGACGGACGGGCGCGCTGTTCGATAACATGAATATCGAGGAGCTGATCAAGAAGGAGGAGCAACTGCGGCGGCATATTCCCGCGGCAGAGCTCGTCGAGCTGTCGGCGCTCCAGGGTCCGCGCGGCGAGCGCGGCTATAGCGTGGGCTCCGGTTATTGGGGCTACACCGTCATTACGGACAAGGCGCGCAATCCCCGAGCCGTTGCGAGGTTGTTCGATTTTTTGCTATCGGAGGAGGGCAGGCGGCTGACGTTGTTCGGCGTTCCCGGCCTTCATTATAGCGAGGCGGGCGGCGAGCAGGAGGCGGGTGGGCAGGAGGTAGGTGGGCTGCCTAAGAAGACAACCAGTCAAGCGGACGCCGGTGATCCTTCCGGCAGGCGCTATCAGCTTCATCAGGAGGAGCGGGCCAAGGAGATTGGCTTCGACCCGAATAATCCGGGCGGCTTCCATGAGCTGAGCTGGGGCCTCGTCAGTTGGACGCAGATGGATAGCCCGACTTATCTGGAATTTCGCACGCTCACCTATCCCGGCTTCCCCGACAAATATAAGACCAATATGGAGCGGGTCAACCGTTATCTGATCGAGCCGGCGGCCTATGGACTGGCGACGCCCAAATGGGTGTCTTTTAAGGCCAACTCCGACGAGCTATATACGGAATATTTCAATCAGATCATAATGGGCAGGCTGGATCTGGAGGAAGGCTTCGCGACCTTTGTGGAGAAGTGGCTCTGGTCCGGCGGGGCGGAAGCGATGCAGGAAATGAGCGCAGCGATCGCGAGAGAGGAACATCGCCCTTGAACAACTGGAGGAAGTGGATTCGGACACGCGTCATTCGCAGTCGCTTGCCGCTTTATTTTGCCTGCCTCGTCCTGCTCGTGATTGCCCTGCTGATCGTACCGCTGTACGCTATGTACACGAGCAAGCTGAAGGCGCAGATCGCAACCATTAACGGGGCCCAGCTATCGCAGATCCAGGCGAGCCTGGATCGTATACTGCAAGGCATTGACCGTTCGACCATCAAGCTGTCCGAGGATACCCATGTGAAGCGATTCGTATTTCTGGAGCGCAATTCCTTGTTCGAAAATGAGGAGGACTACCAGCTCTCGCTAAGACGGCTATACGACGTGCTCCGCAATGAAGAGAAGTTCTATGAAAATATGGTGACCGTCTATCTGTATATACCGGAGACGGGGCAAGTGATTACCGGGCAGCAGGCGCAGCCGCTCGAGCAGTTTAAGGATCGCGACTTTGTCGCGCAGTTGGCCGACCCGGGGCAGCCGACCTTTCGCTGGCTGGGCAGGCGAACGGCGGATGTCTTCAACATCCAGGGCGATACGGCGCAGCATGAGGTCATTTCGTTCTATCGGACGTTCTCCAATGACGGGGAAGCGCCGGAGTCGATGATGGTCATGAATGTTCGCCTCGAGCTGCTGCACAAGTTTCTGCGCGAATTCAGGAGCGAATACCCGCTAGCCCTGCTCATCACGGACGCGAACCACGATGTCATCTATGCCCAGGCCAAGGACATGACGCTTGCCGATCCGCAGGTCGCTCGTCTGCTGGCGGGTGCCGACGACGATTATCTCGTATCCGAGGCCTCTTCGCGTTACAGCCATTGGACCTATGCGGTTGCCATCGACAAAGCGTGGATCTTGCGACCTGTACGGATGATCGGGCAGATCACCTTCGGCGTGGCTGCGGCCGTGCTGTTGTGCGGGCTGGCTGTCTCATTGTACTTCTCGCGCCGTTATGTCAGGCCGCTGGAGCAGACGCTCGGTCAATGGGCTGGCAAGGCCAGTATGGCGCGCGAAGCCGTGGCAGCGGAGCTCGCTGGCGAGCTCGCGGCTCCCGGTGTCGATCTGCTGCATGCCGAAGTGAAGCGACTCGTCACGTCTGCGACGATGTACGGGCAGGTTGTCGAGCAGAATCGCCCGGTTATCAAGGACCGCATGCTGCTCGACCTGCTGCGGAACAATCGCTGGGCCAGCTCCCGGCTTATCCCGCTCGGGATCGAGCCGGGCGGCGGCTATTACCAGGTATGCGTGGCTCTGCTGGATGATGGTCAGGAGTTGGGCGAGCATCTTCTGTATGCGGCATTAAATATCGGGCAGGAATCGCTCGCCAAGCTCGGCTGCCTCGTCCAGGCCGTACCGATCAGCGAGCATAGCTTCGCCTTGATCTGCGGCGGCGGGGAGACGGGCGTTGGCGAGGCGTTGCTGGTGACGCGGGCGCGGCTACAGGAGGAGCTGCTTGCCTTGCAGAGCAACCTGAAGACTTTCCTGAAGATGAGCTGGACCATCGGAGCGGGCGGGGCTTACGAGAGCGATACGTTGGTGTCCCGATCCTACCGGGAGGCGGCGATTGCCGTTCACCATCGTGTCTATCGGGGCAAGGGGGCGATTATTCATTTTGAGGATCTGCCCGGCTCGGCCGCCGTGCCGACAGAGGACGAGTGGTTAAAATATAAGGCGTCGATCATCGCCAGTGTGCGGACAGGCAACAAGGAGCAGTTGGGAGAGGCGGTAGAGCAACTGGCGGAATGGCTGGAGCAGCATTCCAGCGGAAGAATCAACCATATGAACTACATCTTTTATTCGATCCTGATCAGTGTGGAACAGATTATCTATGAGCTGAACCTGAATCGACGGCATGTGTTCGCCGATGGGCAATCCATATTCGCCTTGGTCGATACGTGCACCACCTTGGTAGAGATTCGTCACGTATTGCTGGCCACCTGCGGCAAGATGATCGATTATCTCGCGAACCGTCCGTTTGCGGGCAAGGCTTCGATGATTAGCGCCGTAGCGGAATATATCCAGTCCTCTTATACGGAGGAGCATCTGAGTCTGGAGAGCGTCGCTCAGCGATTCCATATGAATCCCTCCTACCTCGGGCAGCTCATGAAACGCGAGCTGGGCAAAACCTTCCTGCAATACGTCACGGAGGCACGAATCGAGCGGGCGAAGCAGCTACTCGCACAGAACGTGCGCACGATCCAGGACATCTCGGGAGAGGTTGGTTATTCGAATCGCTCCACCTTCATCCGCGTATTCAAGAACGCTGTGGGAATGACGCCCTCCGAGTACCGCAACCGCCCTCCTGCGGCGCATGATGTGGAGTCGGCTGGGCGGCGGTGAGTGAGTCATGGTGACGGACATGATAGAACGATGCAAGATAAACAAAACCCTCGCTATTCGGCGAGGGTTATTGTTTTAATAAGATTATAAACATCTTGCAATGCCTTGATGTCGTCTGGCGTTACCTGAAGATCGTCAATAGTACTGGCGTAAGCATGAATGTGTGGCAGGGTGATAAGCTCGGCGACCTTTCTCAAAGTATTGGCCTTATCGGTGTCTGAGGTAACCTCTGCAAGCCGGTCGTATAGTCCGGGTCTAAAAAAATTCAATACAGAATGGTAGGACCATTCCTGAGGAGCAAACTGCTTGTAATTTTCATAAGCACCGACAAGCCCATTGAGTCGACCATACGCCAGGGAAAGCTGTTTATTAACGTCATCTTCGGTCGTTATCTTTAAAAGAAATGCCGACCATTCGGAATCGGATGGAAGCTCGCCGCGAATCAACGTATAGGATCTCAGTTCCCCGTTTTCGTCGTAATTGGGTATTTTTTCAGTTAACCGCTGCAGACCAGCCGCCTTAGCTCTATCTTGAGTGGTGTCCTTGGCAGTGTACTTAGTAGTGTCCTGAGCGATGTCTTTAGTCGTGTCGGATGTTGGTATCGGATGGACCGCTACTCCTTCGGAAGTCGTTGATCTATTCGCGCACCCCATCACTCCAATCCCTACAATAACTAGGACTGCAGCAATTCCCACTAAAAACCTCACTTTCACAACATCACCCCTTAGGGTCAAAAGATATTCCAATAATTGTAACACGAACGTTCTGGAATCGTAAATGAGTTTCTGGTCCTTTTTGTTTCGCGCCAAGCGCTTGTTGTCCGAGTAGGGCTTGAAGGGGAAGGGGGAGTGGGAACATTGAAGATGTGCAAAGGAATGAAATAAAATATACGGATGACGGGAATATCAACACCACAGCCATTCCATTCAATAAAGTCTACAGCTACGACGCCCGGCATAACCGAACGACCTTGGCGACGGATATCCCGAGCATGCTGGACATCAACGAGTCTGAGTATGTGTATGATTCGCAGAACCGCTTGATCACGGCTTGGTATAATGGCAATGAAGTCGCTTATCACTACAACGACGATGGACTGTTGTATGAACGGATCGAAAATGGGGTGAAGAGCTACGAGATGTCGCGGGCGACGTAGCGCTGAACACCTTCAGCTACGACTTGTGGGGCAATCCGCGAACGACGCGAGAAACGGTAGAAAACCCGTTCTTGAACTACTATACTTATGTTTATAACACCCCTTTAATCTACGTCGACCCGAGCGGGAACGTGTGGAAATGGGTAAATGATACCTGGGTCATGGTCAAGAAGGGAGCGAAGGCTACAGCCGACTTCCTGATCATGGACGATTTGCGCACGCTTGTTGATCCTAAGTCCTCCAACTTCGATAAGGCTATGGCCGCATCGGGCTTCTTGCCTGTAGGCAAATTCGTCAAGGGTGGCAAGCTAATCGTAAAATGGGCGAACAAAGAGGGCAAGGTCGTCAACAAGACGCTCAAAGCGTGCAATTGCTTCACCGCAGGTACTAAAGTGCTTACGGACGAAGGGGAGAAACCGATTGAGGAAATCGAGATCGGGGATAAGGTTCTCGCTAAGTCTGACGAAACCGGGGAAGTGGCATATAGAGAGGTTGTCGGGCTGTTCCAGAAACAGGATGACGAAATCTACAAGGTTTACATTGGCAATGAAGTTATTGAAGCAACGGCAGAGCATCCGTTCTGGTTGGATGGTAAGGGATGGACATTTGTTAAAGACCTTAAGGTTGTCGACTTGCTTGTTTCAAGTGACGGTACTAAACTGGCAATAGACAAGATTGAAAAAGAGCCACGAGAAGCAACTGTTTACAACTTTGAGGTTGCTGATTTCCATTCGTATTTTGTGTCCAATCTTGGGATTTGGGTTCATAACTGTGCATTGCAAAATGTATATAAATCAATTAAAGATGCACCTCTATACCCAAAAGGATTCTCAGCTGCTAAAACGGAACTGTTAAAAATAAAGTGAACAATGGACCATTACTGGAGGAATTACGAGCAATTGAATCTGGAACATGATTTACAAGCATGGTGTGGATGCAAACGGCAAAAAAGTCTCTATACATTACTTTCAAAGTCAATCAGGTCAAGTGTTTAATGTTAAGGTGAAAAATGATTGGGGCAACTCATCAAGTCAAATGCCATAATAAAGGGTGATATGTTGAATTTACAAATTGAATTGAAGCATTCAGACGAAATTCAAAGGTTTTTATGTATATTAAATCTTGGCATGCTTGATTCCTTGCTTGAAGGGGCATTAACATTTGAAGATGCATATGCGTATCTTTACCGTCCTTCTGTAGCACAATTTCTGAAAAAAAATAATGTAAATAAGAAAACGATCGAATTGTTTGAAGAGTGCTGTATGTTGGAGGATATTCGTGATATAGCTCCCGATAAGCTGCAAAATGCACTTAAACTAAAAAAGAAAGAGACATTAGATTTACTTAAATCCTTGCCTAGTACAGAAAAGTCGATGTATTGGCTCAACAAATTTGACGAATGATTCAAAGACCTTGGGGCGGCCCTCCTCAAGGTCTTTCTTTTACACCAGAAGCAAGAAAACATGAGATAACATGACTTTTAAAGTGGGAGGAATATGTTTGGCTCAACTTCTAAATACAACAGGAGACACACATTTAAAGTTGTCTTTTCATCAAAGGTCTTCAGTAATAATGCAATATGAGGACGATATCAATAACTGGGTTCCTATTGATTTTGAAGTATGTGTATTCAATGAAACATATAATATGCATCCTAAGGTAAACCCGAAATTAAATTTGTTTGAAGTGAATTTAATGTTTTCGAAGTTAAGGGCTTTGATTAAAGAAAAAAAAGAAAAGAACACGTTTGAAAAAAAAGAAATATCAACGTTTGAGTTTTTTTATGAGTTGGAATTCTGTGAATTAGTTGAGGAGAATGAAATACAATGTACGGTATGGATGTTTGAGGCTTCACGGACATTGGGGAAGATTCATCATGTCGATAGGGGGTTCAGATTCAGTACAACACTGGATTCTCTTATTATCTTTACTGACAGTCTTGAACAAGAATTAAAACAGATACTCCAACATACGTAGCAGATATTTTGGCCTTGAGGATGGAATTCTCAAGGTCATTTGTTGGTTTGAGAGGATTTCGAAAATAGAAATATTCGGTAATGAACAAATGATTTGTGAAGGAATTTCAACACTAACGACTCAGGCGGTGAATAATTTGCTCCATCAAGAAGAACGGGCTGAACGGGTGCCTCATATATGGGTGAGCGAATTAATCGCAGTATCGCCGTCTACTACCGATGCAAGTTAAATTGAATATCACCCGAGATCTATTTTTGAGAATTCATAGTATGGACGCCAGAGTCCATTTTCCTGCGTCCCATATGTTTTCTGGAAGGGTTCAATTCGAGCTTTGGAATGTGGTGATTAATAATTCGTTTCGTTTGGAGGAGAATGACTTCCCCATTCTATAAAAGACCGGACGGAGATCGCAGATTCTGCCGTACGGCCTTTTGCATGCCCAGAAGCCTCGCCAAGCGGGCACAAACCCCGTTTTTTTGCCCTTTATCCGAATCTACAACACCAAATCGGAAGGGTCTCCCGTTTACGGGGAGGCACGAGGCAGGATAACCTTTAGTTTGCAAGCGTTTACTTGAAGGCGATAACCCATTCCGAGGAGTGTGAACAGGATGAAGCAAGCGTGGAGAGTCATCATGAGAAGGAGCCTGGTTGCTGTGTTATGTCTGGTCGTATGGATCGCGCCTGGGTGGCCGATGTGGGGGATGGTCGAGAAGGTCGCGGCCGTAAATGCGCAAGGGCATCTGACGGATGAAGAGCTGTTCGGGATATGGAATGCAGCGGGCCAAGCCTGGGCCAGCGCGGGCAAGCTCAACTATGCGTACGACGGGGGGCTTGGTCCGGTAGAAGCCGCCGTCAAGCAGGGGGATTATGCCCTGGCCAAGACGGAGCTGTTGGCCTATTATCAGGCGCGCAGCGGCTTTACGGCGTTCCCGCTGCTGTCGAATCGGCCGTTTTATGCGGACCTGATCGCGGATTATTTTTTTTGGCGGGCTGGAGGGACGGCGTTGCCCCAAGCCGTGTTCACGGTGGGCAGCGCGGAGGCGACGGTAGCGGTCGATGTGGGCGAGCATGTGAGGAGCGTGAGCGGCGCGGGCGGTCGCGAGGTCAGCTATATGCTGATGGGGCGTGATAAGGACGACCAGGCTGTGGCGCAGTTTCATAGCAGGGAGCATGCGACAGACGGGCCGCAGCTGGAGCTGATGGTGGACGGTCAGTTGATCGCGATCCCGGCCTCGCAGGACACCTATGTGCATGCCGGGCAGATGGATCAGTCCTTTGGCTCCGAGTCCTATCTGTATGTCCAGGACAGCGGGATCGCCGCCGATGCGGCTTACGACGGCCAGTCGCGCCGAGCCTATCTGACCTTCGAGCTGCCGGCTTCGCTTGGCGCTCCCATCGACGAGGCGCAGCTTAAGCTGTATGGGAGCGCCACCGGCAGCGCGAGTATGGATATTCTGGTCGTGAGCAACACGCGCGGGTATGCGGAGCCTACGCTCACCTGGTCGAATATGAGTGCCGACATTTATTCCTACAACGGACTCCCGGGGGGCAACGATTGGCAATATCCGGCGGGCGCGCAGGCCGAATACCACATGATTAATTCCCGGTTTCAGTTTTTTGGCGACCTGGTGGGGACGTATACGGCGACGGGCAACGAGGCGTATGCCGAGGCGGCGATCGCGATTATGCTCGATTTTATGAGCATGCCCGACGCCTACCTGTTCAGCAGCACGCCCGGCAACAGCCGCAGCCTAGACGTATCGTTCCGTTCTATGGTCGTGCCGCGCATGATGCAGCAGCTCTACCTGTCGCCGCATTTTACGGCGGATGCGCTCACTACGCTCCTCAAGAACATCTGGCAGACGCAAGACTGGCTTGCATTTGATCCGGTTGCGCAGGGCGGCGGCAACTGGGGCATCCTGGAGGCTCGCTCGATCTATGCGGCAGCCTTGTATTTCCCCGAGTTTGCGGACTCGCCAGACTGGATTGCCACGCAGAAGCAGCGGATCGATGACAAGATGTCTGCGCTCGTGTTCCCGGATGGCGGCTATCACGAAGCGTCCTACAATTATTCGCTTGTCTCCATGCAGTCGTTTTATGATTTCGTCCGGCTTGGCGACCTGTACGGGGATGAGATGACGCAGTCCTTCAAGGATACGATTGCCAACATGGCGCGATTCATGATGGCGTTCACGCTGCCCAATGGCTACAGTCCGGTCTATGGCGATGGCGGGTACAACGACGACCATCTGTCCTGGTATAGCCAGATCGCGGACCGGTTCGGCGATCAGGAGCTCAAGTATGTCGCCACCCGGGGCGCGGAGGGGAGCAAGCCCGCGTACACGTCCACCTATGCGCCAGACACCAAGCATGTCGTTATGCGCTCCGGCTGGGAGGAGGAGGACCGCTATCTGCACTACAACCTCAGCACGGGCAGCCACGGCCATATGGATCAGAATGCGCTGATCGCTTATGCTTACGGCAAGGTGCTGCTGACGGATACAGGAGTCAATGACTATCTCCCGCACAATCCGATCTCGCGCTGGCAGTTCGACAATCCGGCCTCGCACAATACGATTCAGATCGATGACCGTCTGCAGCACAAGTATCATAACCTGTCCGGGACGGACGAGGATACGGTGGATTACTTTCAGACGAACGACAAATTCGACTTTACGGAAGGGACGACGTATGCGACGGCGGGGTTCGAGCATACGCGGTCGGTCCTGTTCGTGCGGCCGAACTATTGGATCGTGTCGGATGCGGTGAGCAGCGATACGGTCGACGGCGTGCATGACTATCATCAGAACTGGCACACCTTGCCCGGAGCTAATCCGACGCTGGACCCGTCTAGCGGACGGATGACGACGCAATTCGCGGGGGAGGCGAATATTCAGGTGGTGCCGCTGGACGCCGGCGCCCTCAGCTCCGCGCAGCTCAAGGACGGCTACTATGATCAGACGTCGAGCCCGAATATGCAATATGCAAGCTATCGCAAAACCTCGGCGGGACCGGTGACCTTCGATACGGTGCTGTATCCGACCAAGCCCGGGGAGACGCGCAGCATCTCGACAGCCGTTGTGCCGGTTACGCCAGCCGCGCCGCAATCGACGGCGATGCGCATCGATCTCGATGACGGGGGGAGGACTGCGCTCTACTACCTTTCCCGCAGCAAGCCGGAGCCGGGCCTGGCTAGCTTCGACGGGTTCCAATTCGACGGCAAGCTGGCTTATATCGAGCAGGATGCCGGGCAAGCGGTCGATTCCTTGTCCATGTATCGGGGCAGCCTGGTCCGGCAAGATCAAGTGCAATTGGTGAGCTCGCCCGCTCCCATCGAGGATCTGGCGATTGCCTGGCAAGGACAGACGCTGGAGATGGACGGCAGTCAGCTAGTCCAGGATACGGACAGCGCGACGGCGATCGCCATCTATGCGCCCGATGCCACAGCGGTTACTGTCAATGGCCAGGCGGTCCCCTTCGCGAGGGACGGCGACTACATCTATGCCGTGCGTTCGGCTGCCGTCGTGTACGACTTCCAGCGCGACTTTGGCTCGCAGACGGGCGAGAGCGGCTGGCGGTTCGAGACGGAGGGCGGGTCGGGGCAGCCCTATACGTATCTGCCGGCAGGCGAGGGCGGCTGGGGCTTCGGCACCGATGACTTCAACTCCCCGGCGATGCGCGGCCATTGGCAGGTCATACACGAGGACCGCCCCTACTGGACGGTGACGGAGGCGCCCGGCAAGCTGCGGATCAAGACGCAGCCTGGCGATATATGGGCGGGCAGCGTCGGACAGCGCAATCTGATCGTCCAGACGCCGTTTCACCCGGATTACAGGGCCGAGACGAAGCTGAGCTTCAACCCGTCGCATAATTATCAGGCGGCAGGTCTGCTGCTCTATGGAGACGATGACTATTATATCAAGCTCGAACGCGCCTACCATTCTGGACTGGGCGGCCATGTGGTGCGGCTGACAAGGGAGTTCCAGACGGACGCCAATACGTTCTACCGGTCGAATGAGCCTTACGTGCCGGACCCATTTGTTGGACAGGACATCTATCTGCGCGTCACGAAGACCGGGCTTGTGCTCCGGGCGGAATATAGCGGCGATGGCGTGAGCTGGCTGCAGCTAGGCCCGCTGCTCCATATTCCTTCGGATCGATTATTGCTCGGACTGCACGCGATGAACACCCAGGCAGCCAGCCAGCCGCTCAATGCCGATTTCGATGATTTCAAGGTGACCCAGCTGCTCCCGAATCGATGGGTGCAAAATGCCTCGGCCAGCTCGGCGATGATCACGCGGCAATATATCATCCCGGGCACTGGCTCCGATGCCGTGGTCAAATGGGAGGCGCCGTCTGCCGGACAGGTGCATATGACTGCGCAGGTAGCGAGCCAAAACGAGTTCCGGGGAGGCGACGACTTCCAGGTGCGCATCCTGAATAACGATAGCCCGGTGTGGCCAACTGCGGGCTGGCATGTCGTGAACAAGGCGGATACAGCCGGAATTGCCATCGATCAGACGATCCAGGTGGAGAAGGGGGATGTGCTGTCGTTTGTGACGAACCGGATCGCGAATGCGCAAAATGATGTGGCGAAATGGGATATCCGCCTGACGCTCTCTCCGGAATAGCAGGCGCAGCAAGGAGAGTAAGGCTCGGAGGCGGGCGCGGCTTGAAGGATCGGAATTTGCAACACAAAATCTGAATGTCGCCTCATTTCGCAGATAAAACGCTTCCACTACAATAGACTTAAGCGCTACGGTATACCGAGCCAGTCGGATAGTGGAAAGGGAGAAAACCATGAGGCAGACCATGACGCTTAAGCGGGCCAGAACAAGGGAGCTGGCTTCCATCTACTTGATGGTGTCGGTTCCCTACTTGTTATTCGTAATCTTCGTCTTATTTCCCTTGCTATGGATTTTGCGCTACTCCTTTTATGATTATGACGGGGTACGGGCGAGCTTCGTCGGACTGCGCAATTTTCAGAGCTTGATGCAGGACAACGTCTGGTGGCAGGCGGTTGGCAATACGCTGATCCTGACGTTCGGCGGTTTGGCCTTGGGGACGCCGCTGGCCTTGCTGTTCGCAGTCATTCTGAACGGGCAGCTGAAGGGGCGGGTGTTTTTTCGGACGGCGCTCTACTTCCCCATTCTGATCAGTACGGCAGTGGTCGGCGTGGTCTTCCGGATTATGCTTGCCCCGGATACCGGCATCATTAACGGCCTGCTCGTCGGTCTGGGCATCGTCGACAAGCCGATCTATATCCTCGCCTCGGCCGGCACGGCGCTGCTGACGTTGATCCTGATCGAGGTATGGCAAGGGCTCGGCTACAATATGACGCTCATCCTGGCCGGCCTCCAACGCATCCCCCAGGAGCTGTACGAAGCGGCCAAGATCGATGGCGCGAATGAGTGGCAGCGGCTCGTCTTTATTACGATTCCGCAGCTCGGCAAGATGCTGCAGATCATTATCATGCTTGGCATTCTGAACGGGTTGAAAATTTTCGACCTGGTCAATGTTCTGACGAGGGGCCAGCCCAATCACGGCTCGGAGACGATGGTCACCTACATCTTTAATTATTTCTTCGAGCAGGAGGGCTATCGCGCACAGCAAGGGTATGCGGCCTCGGCCAGCATCGTGGCGTGCCTCATCATCAGCCTGGTGGCAGCCATCTACTTCATCCTGTCGAAGAAGCTTGGCGACCATGAGTAAAGGAGAGGACAAGATGGCTTATTCCTGGCGACTATCCCGCCTGTCGACCCGTCTGCTGCTGTATGGGTTCATGATCGCGACAACCTTGGTCGTCCTGTTCCCGGTCCTGTACGTGTTCCTGGCCTCCTTTAAGACGACGCAGGAGCTGCTGACGGGGGGCATGCGGATTTTCCCGCAGTCGATGACGCTGGACAATTATATTCATGCCTGGCAAGCGGGCAACTTCTCAAGGTATACGGTGAACAGCCTGGTGTATGCGGGCATCGTTACGGCGGTGACGGTTTTATTCTCGACGATGCTGGGGTATTGCTTTCAGCGCAAGTCGTTTCCCGGGCGAACGTTGATGCTGGGCAGCTTTTACTTCTCGATGTTTGTCGCCGGGGCGGTCACGATCTATCCGGTCTTCCTCATCGTCGTCAAGGCGGGGCTGCATCGCACGCTGCTGGGGCTCATACTCGCGACCTTGGGCGGATCGGTCATCTTCACTACGCTGCTCGTCATGGGCTATCTCAAAGGCATCCCGAAGGAGCTCGACGAGTCGGCGGTGATGGACGGCTGCGGCGTGTTCGGCATCTATGCCAAAATTATTTTCCCTGTCATTAAGCCGATTGTCGGCGTAGTCGCGCTCATCACGTTCCAGGGTACCTGGAACAGCTATATGCTGCCGCTGGCCCTGACACTGACGATTCCGGACAACCGGCCGCTGTCGGTCGGCGTCACTTCGCTGGCTTATGTATCGGGCGCTCAGGGAGGGGTGCAGTGGGATCTGCTGATCGCGGGCTCCTGTATGTCGATCATCCCGATGGCGATCATCTATCTCTGGGCGAACCGCTTCTTCATCAACGGCATGACAGCAGGCGCGATCAAGGGTTGACAGAGCGCCGGGCGGCAAGCGACATCTGCCGACGGATCTCATATATAGACCATCATCAAAGGGAGGCTATTCACACCATGCAATCTATGACAAAACAAAAGAACCGCTTCGCGTTGCCGCTGACGTTCGTCGCACTCTGTCTGGCTATCGCCGGCTGCTCGGGAGGATCATCGCCGTCCGGGGGCGATGAAGGCTCCGGCAGCAAGGAGCTGGCGCCCCCGGCCAAGCAGCAAGACAAGACGGTCGTCAAGTTCTGGTCGCATCAGAGCAACCTGAAGGACAAAATGACGGAGCTGATCAACGCCTACAACGCTACGAATGAAGATCACATCGAGATTCAATTGAACGTGGTGGCCGATAAGTATAATGATGTGTTGAGCTTGGCCTTCACCAGCGGGGAAGGGCCGGACATCTTCACCATTACCGGGCCGTCGGGTACGCGCAAATGGGCGGACAACAAATGGGCGCAGCCGCTCGACGAGTATGTCACGGATGAATTCCGCAGCCGCTTCCGCGATGGCGTATGGGTAGAGGGCAACAACCTGATCAACGGCCAGGTGTATACGTTGCCGGATACGGCATCGACGTACAGGCTGATGTACAACAAGCAATTGTTCGAGCAGGCCGGGCTGGATCCGGAGGCGCCTCCTGCGACCTTCGCCGAGCTTCGCGACGATGCGAGGGCGATCGCGGAGGCGACGGATGCCGCCGGCTATGGCTTGCCCTTGGGAGACGGGTATAACCTCGACGTATCGATCTTCAACGGCATCGGCCATGCCGCCATCGGACTTGCCCGCGGCTTCGATCATGGCAAGGGCGAGTTCGACTTTGCCCCTTACAAGCCGGTGCTGGAGCTGTTCGCCGGCATGGAGCAGGATGGCAGTCTGCTGGAGGGCGCGCTGCTCATTAACGGCGACCAGGGGCGCGCCAAGTTCGCGGAGGGGGCGATCGGCATGATCGGCGCGGCCTCCTGGGACCCGGGCATCTATGCTGCGATGGATATCGGCTTCGAGATCGGCGTCGCCGACTTCCCAACCATCGACGGCAAGGCCAAGGGCAAGCCGATCATCCAGACGGGCTCGGGCTACATGATGTCGGCTTCCTCCAAGGATAAGGATAAGGTATGGAAGGCGATGGAGTTCATCCATTCCACCGCATTCGCCGGAGAGCTGCGCAAGGTGGACGGCTCGATATCGCTCCTGAGCGAGGTAGCGGACAATCCGTCGTATCAGGCGGAGATCCCATATCTGGAGCCCTTCCAGATCAAGCCGACCGATGCGGTATGGCCGCCGTTCCCGCCGGGCTTGCGTCTCCAGGGCGACAACATGCAGAGCGTGGCGATCGGGGTGATCACCGGCGCTCGTGCGGTGGATGAGGCGCTGGCAGATTTGACGGCGCGTTATAATGCGGCCTTCGAGCTGGGAGCGGCAGAGGGCGATTTTGACCGGGCGAAGTTTACGATCGCTGGATTCGACCCGCTCCAGCTGCAATAAGGCAAGGTAGGATGAGGTCTTCCGGCTTGGCGCGGAAGGCCTCGCCGCCGTATCGACCGTCGACGAGCTGCTAACCTGGGCGCTTGGGGCGGGTAGACCGCCGATGCGCCGCTTGCTTGCAGCAGACAAGCATTGTCAAGGCGCGGCAAAATCGCTACAATGTGGACAACGAATGAACGGCAGAGGTGGCCTATGTCTCTTTTCAAACGATTGCTGTTCTCCTTCCTGCTCGCCATTCTGGTGCCTGCGCTGCTGGTGGGGGTATTCTCGTTCCATCGGGTGAGCCAGGCGATCGAGGACGAGGTTAGCCACTCGGTCAGGCAGACCGTCCAGCTCGTGAACCAGAACATCGGCACCCATATCAGCCAAGCGGTCGAGCTCTCGACGGTGGTCTATATTAATCCGGCCGTCCAGCGCATGATGGGCAGACAGACGGCGGCCACATGGGAGCAGCTCCAGGACGATGTCCAGGAGCTGCGGGAGGATCTTGCCAATGTGACGCGTTATCAGGAGATGTATACGGTCCGCCTGTTTTACCCGGATCGCGGGCAGTTCCCGAGCGGCTTTGAGATGGCCGAGCTGCGTCCGCTGGACCTGCTGGAGGATACCGCAGCGTACCGGGCGCTCTTGCGCAGCCCTGGCGGCATGCTGTGGACGTCGGAGCCGCTGCTGCCCCAGCTCATGCGAGACGAGCCGTATGTTACCCTGCTGCGCCTGGTTCGCGACAAGGAGAATTTGACGGAGCTTGGCGTCATGACGGTCAGTATGCCGGAGCGTAAGCTGTGGGGCATTGTTGATGACGTGAAGTTTGGGCAGGCGGGATTTGTATTCCTGATGGACAATGACGGCAAGGTGGTGTCCCATCACGACAAGTCGCTGTTAGGCGAGGACCTGTCGGGCAAGCCTTACGCCAGCGCGATCCTGGGCCAGACGGCAGGCGACTTTATGGCCAAGGTGGATGGCGAGGAGTATCTGTTCGTCTATCAGACGATCGAGGGCACGCCATGGAAGCTGGTCGGATTTCACAATGCGCGTGAGCTCCGCAATACGGTAACCGTCGTTCGTAACGCCACGATTATTATTGCGCTGCTGTGCTTTGGCATTGCGATCGTGTATTCGATCTATACATCGGGCTGGTTTGCCCGGCGCATCGGACACCTGATCCAGGCGATGCGCAAGCTGGAGCGGGGGCAGTTAGGCACGCAGGTCGTGCTCGAGGGGCGCAACCGCGATGAGATCAGCCAGCTGTACACTCATTTTAACCGGATGTCCGATGAGCTGCAGCAGCAGCTGGAGACGATTCACGCCACGAGCAAGAAGATGAGAGAAGCCGAGCTGAAAGCGCTTCAGCATCAGATCAATCCGCATTTCCTGTACAATACGCTCGATTCGATCAACTGGATGGCGGCCACGCGCTACAAGGCGATGGACATCAGCAGGATGGTCACCTCGCTGGCCACCCTGTTCCGGCTGAGCCTGAACAAGAGTCATGAGATGACGACCGTGAGCCATGAGCTGCAGCATGTAGACTGTTATGTTGCGATCCAGAAAATACGCTTCGGCAATGAATTCGAGCTGAAGGTGCAGCTGGCGCCCGGGACCGAGCGACTGGGCATGCTCAAGCTGCTGCTGCAGCCGCTCGTAGAGAATGCGATCCTGCATGGCTTTCGCGAGCTGGATGATCCCGGTCTGATCACCATCGATGTCTCGGTCGATGGGGACTACCTGCTGCTGGATGTGGAGGATAACGGGGTTGGCTGCGATGGCGAGGCGATGAATGAACGACTTCGGCAGGCGACGGGGGCAGAAGGGCAAGGGTATGGACTGCATAACGTCAATGAACGGATCAAGCTCTACTATGGCGAGGCTTGCGGCTTGACGTTTACGGTGCCGCGCCATGGCGCGCGGGGCACAAGAATACAGGTGAGGCTGCTGGCAGGCATGCCGGAGGAGGTGAACGATGCGAGTTAAAATGTTGATTGCCGACGACGAGCAGATCATCAGGGAGGGCATCCTGCATATCGTCGATTGGAGCGCGTATAACATCGAGATTGTCGGGGCGGCGCGCGACGGTCAGCAGGCGCGGATGATGTACGATGCGCATCGCCCGGAGATCGTCATGACCGATATTCGCATGCCCAAGCTGGATGGCCTGGAGCTGATGCAGCATATACGCTGCCTCGATGAGGAGGCCAAGGTCATCGTCCTGAGCGGCTATGACGAGTTCGCCTATGCGCAGCAGGCGGTGCGCTACGGGGCAGCCGACTACTTGCTGAAGCCGGCGATGCCGGATGTGCTGGTGGCCAAGGTGCTGGAGATCAGGGACCAGGTGAGCAAGCTGCAGCAGGAGCGGGAGGAGCAACGGCGCTTGCACAATCGTCTGAACGAGGGCTTGCCGCTGCTGCGCGAGCGTTTCTTGCGGGAGCTGGCCGCAGGGGGGATCGCGGATCGGTCGCTGATCGAGGAGAAAGCGCGGTATTTGCAGCTGCAGCTATCGCCGACTCTGCCTTGCTGCGCTATCGTGATCGACCTCGATGGGCGGGTGACGCCTGATCCTGCGGCCCATGGAGAGGCCTCTCTGTATGCGGCCAAAGCTGAGCTGGAGGAGCAGTGCGGGCTGATGGGCGAGGTGTTCGTGTTATCCCCCGGCCAGCTCGCCTGGATTGCGCAGTTTGCCGAGTTGCAGGATGGCGTCGATTCGCCGGTCTTGCTGAAGCAGCTATGCAGCGAGCTACAGTCGCGGCTTGCCGCGCGCTTCCAGGCAGACTTCTCCTTTGGCATCGGGACGCGCAGCCCGGATGGGCAGAGCTTGCCCGCGTCGTTCCAGTCCGCGATGGCCGCCGTCAAGCACAAGACGATCGTGGGCCTCGGCGCGATCATCCTCGCCGACGAACTGACACAGCCGCAGGACGGGGCCGCCGCTTGCCCGGAGCCTAGCGAGCCGGAGCTGCTGAAGGCGATGCGGGAGGGAGATCGCGACGGCATCGCAGCCGCCGTCCGGCAGGCGTTGAGCCCGGCGCTGCAGCGCAACGAGGTCGACTACGCCGTCCTGCTGGGCATGAAGCTGATCGACCATGTGTCCCGCGAGTGGGGAGGTCTGGCGTCTGGCCGGAAGGAGGGGCCGCTGACGGAATACGAGCTGTGGCAGCAGTTGAAGCGACAGCAGACGTTGCCGGATATCGCGGCGGAGCTAACCCGGCTATTGCAGGAGATCGCAGCGCATCGCCTGGAGGGGGAGCATGGTGAGGCTGGCCAGCAGCGGTGGGTCGGACAGATTATCGCGCACCTGCAGGAGCATTATCAAGAGCCGTTAAGCTTGAAGCGGCTATCGGAGATGGTGTTTTTGTCGCCCAATTATATATGCAGCTTGTTCAAGGAGGAGACCGGGCAGACGATCAGCGACTACCTGACCCGACTGCGCATCGACCGTGCCAAGCGTCTGCTGTCCGAGCACGGCATCAAGGTGTACGAGGTGGCGAATGCGGTAGGCTATACCGACAGCCGCTACTTCAACAAGGTCTTCAAGAAGTACACCGGGATGAATCTGTCCGAATACCGTTCGTTGCGGAGCGATACGTTTTAAGCTGCAGTTTCGCAAGCGGACTTGAAACATAAGAGTCATGTGGGTATTTTTTTATCCTGCATGGCTCTTTTTGTTGTATAACGACTCGCAGCGCGTTTCAGAACGCATAAAACGCTTTTCGAACAATTGCCTGGTCATGTAAAAGCGGCGGATATAAGATTGTCGCAGCGTTAAAGTTCTTCTTTTAGTTGAAACTATTATTATCTCTGCTACGAATATATAGGCGGACAGGCAAGAAGGAGGCGGTGTGGTTGGACGAACTGCGCCTAATCAAGAGAATTCGGCGAAAAAGCGACCTCACCGCCGCCGATGAACTGGTGCGACATTACTATGATGAAATACACGGCTTTGTGAGGAAACAAATTTCGAATGCAGATGTTGCTCTCGATCTGACTCAGGAGATCTTTATCTCCATGCTCAGGACGATCGGCCATTTCGATGTGAAACGGAGCTCGGGATTTCGGACATGGCTGTACAGGATTGCTTCGAATAAGGTAGTGGACTGGTACCGTTCACGCAGCTACCGCACTATGACTCAGTCGGTACCTTTTGACGATGGGAAGCCAATGGATGAAACAGATTTCACACAGCAATTTGAGGATAGTGATTTTACGGAAAGGATATGTGATTACGTAGGTGGCCTGCCGCCGGACACACAGAGGATTTTCCGGCTGTACATTTTCGCCAGGTATACCTTCTCGGAGATCGCGAATGTTCTAGGACTGCCGGAGGGAAGCGTGAAGTCCAAATATTATCGCCTTATACGCCTGCTTAGAAAGGAGTTTGCGGATGATGAATGAGAAGGAGAAAAATGCAAGCATCGAATATATTCTTTCTCAAGGCTTAGGCAAACAACCAACCGTAAAAGAACGGATGGAGGAAATGCTCAAGACGATGGGCTTCCGTTTCATCTTCTGGGATAAGGCTTATAGCCTGATTTTTGCCGCTGTCACTATTGTGGTCGCATTTGCACTGTTCATGCTTGTGCCCAGGGATTATCGCTACTCCGCTGCAATTGCATTTGCCCCGTTATTGTTCCTGCTGGTCACGTTGTTCGCCGAGACCTCGGAGCGTGCTTGCGGGCTATACGAGCTGAAGCAAACGTGTCATTACACGATTGGGCAGATCATTGCGCTGCGGGTCATTAGCTATTCAGTCGTTGGGGCCTTGTTCACTGCGGTGATTGCGGCCTTCAGCGTTGACAGCACATATGAATTCCTTTCGCTGCTTCCTCTTTGTCTCTCGGCACTATTCATTTGTGGTGTACTGGCACTGTCAGCGATGCGTTTTTTGCAAGGCAAATGGGGAAATGCAACCTTTTCGGCGGTTTGGGTGTTCGTGAATCTCGCCCTTCCATTCTCGTTCGGCGAAAAGTGGGAGAAGATTATGCGCGAAATGCCAATCCTTATTTCGGTGGCCATTGCCATTCTGGGTGCGGCTGCACTGGCATACCAACTGTCAAAAATGTTATCGGAGGAAAAAAAATATGCTCTCGCTTAGTCATGTAACGAAAAAATACGGAGACTTCACCGTGTTGGAGGACATCAATCTGGAATTTTCAGGCGGTGTCTACGCCCTTCTGGCCCCTAACGGCGCCGGCAAGACGACGTTGATCAAAATGCTCACTACCTTGGTATTTCCCACCCAGGGCGCTATCCTGTGGCAAGGCGATGATATTATCGGGCTTAATACGTCGTATCGTGACATGATCGGCTATCTGCCACAGGACTTCGGCTATTACAAGAACCATTCGCCGCGTGACTTCTTGCTATATATGTCGGCGGTAAAAGGGATGGAACGTGGCAAGGCAAAGCGCAGAACGGACGAGCTGCTCGAGCTTGTGGGCTTGGTTGATGTAAGGGACAAGAAAATGCGAAAATTTTCAGGCGGGATGATTCAACGTGTCGGCATTGCTCAAGCCATGCTGAATGACCCCCAAATCCTGATTCTCGACGAGCCTACGGCAGGACTTGATCCCAAAGAACGCGTGCGCTTCCGCAATCTGATCTCGTCTCTATCCAAAGACCGCATCGTGATCCTGTCGACGCATATTGTATCGGACATCGAAACAATCGCCAGCAGAGTCATCATGTTTAAAAATCACAGGCTGTTTGCCAATGATACCCCTTCGTCGATATGCGGGACTCTCGCCGGCAAGGTCTATGAAACCAATAACATAGCCGGTGTAAAAGCACCATATCTTGCACTCACCGAACATCAGGAGGACGGCAAAACCGTTACGCGATTCGCAAGCGAAAGCGACTGCAGCAGTATAGCTCGTCAAGTTTCTCCGAACCTTGAGGATGTGTTTCTGTACATTTACCGGGATGAGGAAGTGTGAGATGTTGATCTTTCTCGGTGAACTCAAAAAAATGTGGAGCTGGCGCATCCTGCTCATTATTGTCGTAACGGGAGTATTGACATGGTTTGCGTTTTTGTTGCCTGAGGTAAGGGACTATAATGATAATTATGGAAATATCTATGGAGATTGGCAAAATCAAATGTTTGACCAGTATGGCATAACCCTTTCCGCAAAAGAACTTGCCGATTTTGATATCCCTGGGAAAAAGGCGAAGCTTGAGGAGGAAATGAACGCTCTTATTGCTACCGAGCCGTTATATGCCAAGTACGGCGTCTATACGTTGGCTGACTATCTTGAATTTGAAACCAAGTACAATACGGATGGTATGAGCGATGAGGAATCCAAAAGGTATCATGACGACCGTGCTGTAATGAGTCGGTTAATCGCGACGTTGCAAAGTCAATGGTGGCACTTGGATAATATTGAAGGTTATTATGTCTTGTTTCTGGAGCGCAATATCGGCATGAACCGCAACGGGTACAGCTCGATTATTACTCGTGCCGAAGATCATTACATCCATACGACGGAAAGAAATTTGACTCGCTACGCGATTCATGACACCTTTAGTTCTTATGCAATGGTAACGGGAGTGTTTGCTGTGATGGCGGTTATTCTCATTACGTCGCCGTTAGTTGTGACTGACCGTCGCCGAAACATTACTTCTCTTCATTACTCATCTCATAAAGGACGCAGCATGCTGAAGCTACAAAGTGCGGCTTGCATCTTTTCCGGATGGCTGCTTGGGCTGATCCTTGTCTCCGTCAGCTTTGGCCTATTCTTTTTGCTCACAGATGCCAGCAAGTACTGGTCTGCCTATATCGGTGCATTCGACCGGGGAATTGTGTTATATGATCTATGGTTTAGTCAGTACGTAAGTGCCCTTGGCGGAATGGCTGTTGCTCTTTGCACAGGAGCTGCAGGGCTTACGTTTGTGTTGTCGCGTTATTCCTTCAACATTGTCACGTTAATGTTAAAGCTGATTCCGGTAGGGCTCGTTATTGTGTGGATCGCTTCCAGGTCTATTCCATCGGCATTGGTAACGACCAATAATATATTTAATGAGTGGTTTCAAGCGAAATACCACGTGCCGGAGGTTATTATGTGTTGCGCGGTTATGCTTTTGGGGATGGCAGCAGCGGTTATGGTCGCCACTCGGGAACGCCGAGCCGAGGTGTGAGGTGAAGAGAGATGTTGTATTGGTATGAACTGAAAAAACTAATCACGGCACCTGTTATTATCGGATTTTGCTTCTTGTGTTTGATCTTCAATGGATTGATCATCTTTACAAGCGACAAGGACGGCTTGGCTGATGTTCAAGTGGATACTACGGGAATGACGGACATTTTTGACGGATTCGATGCGGTCGGGATAATAGCCAAGCGGTACATTGATAGACACGAATTATCTGGTGAGTATGAGCAAAACGTGATTCGGAAATATGAAAAACTACAGCCGGTTATTGACCAAAAAGCAGAGCGAAACGAAAGCCTCTCTACTTATTTCGGGGCAAATACACCGTATTTTCACAATCTGTTGTTTAAGAAACTGTTCCGGGCGATGGTTGCAGAAAGTTGTCTGCTTGCATTGTTTGTCGCGCTAATGAGTACAGGTTATGAGAGCGCTAGACACACGGAGGGCATTATTTATGGTTCAAAGTTAGGTAGAAATATTCTACGCACCAAATTTTTTGCATCCTTAACTGCCGGTGGAGCGTTCTTTGTCGTCATATTCGGCGTTTCGCTCCTATTGTTCGTTTCAAGGTTTGACTTGACAAGTGTTTGGAATGATAATGTATCGAGTATGTTTAATCGAGCAGTTTATGAATATGATAAGCCTTTTATTACTTGGCACAGCTTTAGTGTTTTGGAGCTTGTTTGGGCAAGCCTGGGCATATCGGCGGGAGTTGTTTTGTGCTTCGTTCTATTGGGTTATGCAGTTGGAACGCTTGTACGCAGTGGTTATGGAGCGGTGATTACTGCTGTTGTCGCGATAGGAATGATGGTAGTTACTGAACCGCTGTTTCCATATGGTTCAACCTTGAGGAGTGCGCTTAATCTTACTCCTGTAGTGTTGTGGCTGAATGTAGGCGAGTGGTTCACAGATGGCTACGCAGACATTCTATGGCCGAACTTTGAATGTATCGGTGTCGGAGTGTCCATTGCCTCTTTAACTGCTATGAGTGGATTAACCGTCTCGTATTTCAGGAAGAGAGATTTAATATGAGTGTTCGTTCAATCGATACATCTCCTGCAAAGGGGCGGTCCAACGGTCAGTTTCTCACTGACTTTCTGGACCGCCCTGTTTTGCGTTGGCTTCGTTATAAGTTGAATTCGTTATAATAAGGTTGAAACGTTTTGCGTCGGGCGATGTCTTATCTACGGGAGGTGAGGAAGTGACGGAATTCGGCGACATCTATGCGGAGCATTTTTCCGATGTCTATCGATTTGTCTTGAACCTGTGCAGGAACGAAGCGATGGCGGAGGAGATTACGCAGGAAACCTTCTTTAAGGCTTTGCGAAATATCGATCAGTTCAATGGAAGCTGTAAATTATATGTGTGGCTTTGCCAGATTGCCAAAAATACATACTTCTCGCTTTACAAAAAACAAAAGCGGGTGCTTGACGGTATAGATGCTGAGTTGCCGGACCCGGCCTCCGACTTGGAAAGCAACTTGCTGGATAAAGAAGCTTCAAGAAGGTTGCATGTTCTGCTGCATCATCTCAATGAGCCGTACAAAGAGGTCTTTACGTTGCGGGTATTCGGAGAGCTGCCCTTTGCTCAAATTGGCGAGTTGTTCGGAAAAACCGATAGCTGGGCGAGGCTGATTTTTTACAGGGCAAAAAGACAATTACAGGAGGCCATGAAATGAAAATATCTTGTGAAATCATCAGGGATTTGTTGCCTCTCTATCATGATGGGGTGTGCAGCAACGACAGCAAGGCGCTAGTCGAAGAGCATCTCGCCTATTGCGATAGCTGCAGGGCCGACCTGGAGGCAATGACCCAAAGGCTGCCGCTGAACGATGCAAAGCAAAATATGTATGAGGCCGAGGCGGTTAAAAACCTGTCCATACGATGGAAGAAAGGCATGATGAAATCGTTGGTCAAGGGCAGTTTGCTTACGCTAGCAATCATCGTCCTTGTTGTGTTGATTGGTTACAGCCTTTTGGATTTTAAAGTCGTTCCCAAACCTTGATCGTATTGGTTGCCTCCGGCCAGATCGAGAGGTTGTTGACGGCAAAATACGCAGCTATGATAATAAGTGGTATAAATCATCCTACTTGGATCTATCTAATGAATAATTCAGGCGGTGAATCATTTGCGCTCTAAAGAAGAACTGGTCGAGCTAGTCGATAAGATTATGAACGATGCAGGGACAGAGGAAGAAATCGACGCGATGATCGATGAGCTGCGTCAACATGTGCCTCATCCATCGGTGACCGATCTCATCTTTTGGCCGGAGGAGGAGCTTACGGCAGAGGAGATCGTGGAGCGTGCGCTCGATTATCGGCCGATCATATTGCCGCCGCCTGCTAACGATGCAAGTTAAATGAGATCGGTGGCTACAGGAATAAAAATAGTTCTGATGCATCCAATAATCCTGACAACCTTGTTGTCAGGATTATTGGATTAGGATAGAAATTAGAGATGACCTCGACGGGGTCATTGACAGAGGGGGCGATGGCCACGAGACTGGATCGTTTGCTTGGGATCACGCTAGAACTGATGGCCAAAAAACGGGTGACCGCAACGGCACTGGCCGACAAGTTCGAGGTATCGGTTCGCACCGTCTACCGCGACGTTGAGTTGATTAATCAGGCGGGTATTCCGGTGGCATCGTTCACCGGTGCGGACGGCGGATTCGAGTTGATGAACGGGTTTTTCCTGACTCGGCAATACTTTTCTGTTGATGACTTGTCGGTGATCTACTCGCTATTGAAGGCGATGGAAGAGACGATGGGCGGCGCTGTGACGCCAGCGATGCGGAAGCTGGCGAGCTTGCATCCGGGGCTGGCGGACGAAGGAGGCCAAAAAGCGGTCCTCCTCGGTATAAGTGTGCCAGAGCAAGAGCGGCACATCGTGGAAGAGCTTTTTCGGGCGATCCGGCAATCTCGCGTCGTTCAGATGGCTTACACGAGCGCATCCGGATCGGCGACCGAGCGCAGCCTGGAGCCGCTGAATCTGCTATGGGAGAAAGGCGTCTGGTACTTGGAAGCATACTGCCGGCGGCGCGGGGCGAAGCGGTATTTCCGAGTATCGCGGATCGATCGGTTGCAAGTATTGGACGAAACCTTTGCTCCCCGGCCGATTACGGACGAGTTGGAGCCAGAGGATTTGCAAGGGATATTCGCCCATCTTCGTTTTGACCTGTCGGTGCGCATACGTGTATTGGAGCAGTTTCCGGGCGAATGCACATACCAGGGGAATTGCATTGAGGTTCGGACGGTCTTTTACAAGAAAGAGTACGCGCTGTCAGTCATCGTCAGCTACGGGACGAACGTCGATATTGTGTCGCCGGACGAACTGCAAGACGACGTGATCACCTACATCGAAGCCATTCGCCGACATTATGCCAAAAAACGAGAAGGAGATGCGACATGACGATTTTAGTGACAGGGGCAACAGGAACGGTCGGACAACATGTGACGGAGCTGCTCGTGCAGCGGGGGGCTTTGGTGCGGGCGTTAACGCGAAATCCGGAACGGGCGAGAGCCAAGCTGCCGGAAGGTGTCGAGATCGCGATGGGAGATCTGATGAAGCCGGACACACTGGAGGATGCGTTACAAGGCGTGAAAGCGATGTTCCTGATCGTTTCCAGCGACGAGCCTAACGCCGACCTCAACACGGACCCGCAAGTGCTGGCGCTGGCGGAAGCGGCCGGGGTAAAGCGCGTTGTCGTGTTGGTCGGCTTTGAGGAAGGTCCAGTCGAGGAAGCATTGCGGGCCAGCGCCATGGAGTGGACGCTGGTTAAGCCGGCCGAATTTATGGCCAATGTGCTGACGGATTGGCGGGAGACGATCCGTACAGAAGGCGTCGTGCGTGAATTTTATGGGGATGCACTGAGCGCGCGAGTCCATGAAGGGGATATCGCCGCCATCGCTGTCGAAGCACTGCTGGGCGACAGCCATCACGGCCGAAGCTATCCGCTGACCGGGCCTGAAGCGCTGACGCGCCGGGAAGCGGTGCGCGCCATCGCTGCGGCGATCGGCAAGGACATCCCGTTCGTCGAGTTGACGGAGGAAGAGACGCGGCAGAGATGGCGGGATGAGGGCTATGACGAGGAGAGTGTCGAGTTTTTCGTACAGATCGCCAAAAATCCACCGGAGGAGGGCTACACCGTACTGCCGACGGTTGAGCAGGTGTTAGGGCGGCCAGCCCGCACGTTCGCCGAGTGGGCAATCGAGCATAAGCGGGAGTTTCTGTGAAGAGGAAGGGGGCTGACGATGACCTACGCCATTGAAGCGCAAGGCTTGCGTAAATCGTTTGGAGCGCATGAGGTGGTGCGCGGTGTAGATCTGGCGATTCGTCAAGGGGAGCTGTTCACGCTTCTCGGGCCGAATGGCGCCGGCAAGACGACAACCATCCAGATGTTGACCACGATGCTGCTGCCGGATGGAGGAACGGCGCGCATCTGCGGCTGCGACGTCGTGGCGGAAGCTGTCAACGTGCGAAGGCGCATCAGCGTAACGGGCCAGTATGCGGCGCTGGACGAGTCGCTTACCGGCTGGCAAAACCTGACCTTGTTCGCCGGACTTCATGGCTATACGCGCAAGGAATCCCGCGCGCTTGCGGCGGAGCTGCTCGAATCATTCCGGCTGACGGATGCGGCCGGTCGGTCCGTCGGCTCGTACTCCGGCGGTATGCGTAGACGTCTGGACCTCGCCGCAGGCATCGTCTCACAACCTGAGGTGATGTTCCTCGATGAGCCCACGACCGGGCTTGATCCCCAAAGCCGGCGTGAGCTGTGGGAGTTGGTACGTCGCCTAGTGAAAAATGGGACGACCGTGCTCTTGACGACACAGTATCTGGAAGAAGCCGACAAGTTAGCCGATCGTATCGGGTTCATCGCTCAAGGTAAAATTATCGCCACAGGCACACCGAAGCGCCTCAAAGCGTCGATCGGCAGCAAGACGCTGACGATCAGGCCAGCGGAGGGAGCCGATCCGGGCGACATCTGCAAGCTGCTCGCAAGCGAGCATGGGCTGAAAGCTTATGAGGACGAAGACGGACAGGTTGTGAGGATGGCGGTACGGGACGCCGCGCTTGCGCATGTCGTCATCAGCACGTTGTTTGATCACGCGACGGCGATCGACGATTTCGCATTAAGCGAGCCGACCCTCGACGATGTGTATTTCGCACTGACCGCTGCGCGAGGCAAAGAGGTGGCATCATGATTTCCGCACAGGCTTCTGGAGTGCGCAAGCCGCGGCGAAGTCCGAGCGGTCTGGCAGCTACGATGCTGTTTATGCGTAGAACACTGCAGCATATGAGCAACAATAGCTTCGGCCTAGTTGTTGAGACAGTGTTGTCGCCGATCATCATGCTGCTTATCTTCACTTTCTTATTCGGTGGAGCGATGGCCGGCTCCGTTAACGGCTATATTCAGTATTTGCTGCCGGGCATCCTCGTCCTGACCGTGGTGCCGATGACGGTGTATAGCGGCACGACGCTATGCACAGATATCGGCAGAGGCGTCTACCATCGATTCCGTACGTTGCCGTTCTGGCAACCTGCGGCCCTCTTTGGAGCGATTTTCTCCGATGGATTGAGGTATCTGGCGGGGCTGCTCACCGTTTTGGCAATGGGATTTGCGCTTGGATTTCGGCCGGATGGCGGTGTCGTCGGCGCTGTACTGGCGGCGCTATACGTTTTGTTTTTTGCCTATAGTGTCAGTTGGGTGTTTGCGCTGATCGGCAATCTGGTCAAGCAGCCAGAGACGGTATCGGGCACGAGCATGATGATCGTGTACCCGCTCCTTTTTGCCAGCAACGTGCTCGTCGACACTTCCACGATGCCGCATTGGTTGCAGGTGGCGGTCGATGCCAACCCGATCAGTATCGCTGTTGCGCTGACACGTGCACTGTTTCACGGTACGGCGGGAGCAGTCGACCTTGCGGCGGGCATCGGCATCGGCCTTTTGCTGATTGCGGTGTTCGCCCCGCTGTCTATCTACTTTTACTTGAAAAGACAATTGCATTAGGAGGGATGGGGCAGAGCTCTGGAATAGATTGAAGATAGGTAAAAGCTCAAGGTCAGTCCCATGCTAAGGGAAAAGACGCTCTCAACCCCACGAGAAATGTGGGCTGAGAGCGTCTTTGCGTAGGCATCGCTTGTCTATTCGCCAAATACCTCAAACAGTCGCAGCGTGACAACCGCCAGCTCTTCGCGAGTGATCGAATCCTGCGGGCGGAAAGCGCCGTTGTAGCCTTCCATGATGCCAGCTTCGGCGATTGCCGCAATGGCGTCCTTGGCATAAGCAGCCGTCACATCGCCGAACGATGGCGCTTCAGCCGACGGGCTGAGCTCGAAGGCTCTGGCGAGGATGACTGCCGCGTCCTGGCGCGAGATCGTCGCACTTGGCTTGAAGGTGTTGTCGGCATAACCGCCGATCAGGTTTTCCAGCTTGGCCTTGTTCACGTAGTCGGCATACCAGGCACCTGCTGCCACGTCGGTAAATCCGGCTGCTTCTGCCCCGGACGGATCTTCATAGAGGATCGAGACGAGCAGCTTGGTGAACTCTGCGCGGGTTGTCGTCCCCTTCGGGTCGAACAGAAAGCTGTCGCCGGACGGCTTGCCGGACATGATGTTAAAATAGCCGAGCCACTGGGTCGCTTCTTGCGCCCATGGCGATACCTTATCCTGGTCGGCAAATGCGAATACCTCCCATTCGGCGGAATCATCCACGAAATACTCCCATTGCAACGTGTCGCCGTCCTCGACGAGGTACGAGCCGGCTCCGACCATCGAGGCCTCTCCGTTCACATTGAACATCCACCAGTCGCTGGCCGTGCCCTCCAGACCCATGATGCCCTCGATAAACGGGCCGAACTCAGGGTGCACCGTATATTGCACATTCTCCTCGCCGACAGCTGCGAGCAGCAGATCGAAGGCATTGGCGCCTTCCTCGAACTCGACAGTGGCGACGAAGGGCAGACCCTCATGCTCAAGGTCCGGCGAGACGATCTCGACCTCGGCGGTCCATAGTCCGTCAGCCGTTGCGGCCGGAGTCTCGGTCTGCTCTGCGAATACGACACCTGTACCTCCGAATGTCGCCAGCATCAGCAGCAGCGCCAGACATCCGGACAACCATTTCTTCTTCATGCTTGATCCCTCTCTCCTCTAAAAAAGTATGTAAAAAAAGCCTCCTCCGTGGAAAGGAGCAGGCTCGGGTAGCGAGCATACGAAGAACATGCGCGAGCGAGCCCTGCCTTAACCGCGAAGGAACAGGTAGCTAACGTCACGCGAGACCGACCTGACTTAAGCCTTGGAGCGGCTTATCACAGTGGCGGGACCGTGCCGGATTTTCACCGGACTTCCGTCTCACACGACATGTTCTAGTATAAAGCTAGATTTTGGTTTGGCAACTGTTTTTTTCGAGCGGCGCATGGTGCTGACAGACGACATCGAGGTTGATCCAGTCAGACGAGCGCTGGTAGCGTGGCCTTACCGAGTTGATGTTGGTCAGGAGATGGCTACTGCGCCTCGAACTGGTGTCGGGCGAGCGCGGCTCGCACCTCCTGCGGCGTGTCCAGCGCCAATAGCTCGTCGGCGAGCTGACGACACGCGCCGCTGTCTAGCGAGGCCAGCGCGCGCTTGATGCGTACGATCGCGCCTGCGTCCATGCTCCATTCGTCGAGGCCGAGGCCGAGCAGGAGCGGCGCGGCGAGCGGATCGCCGGCCATGCCGCCGCACATGCCAGCCCATTTGCCCTCATGATGAGCTGCATCGATGACACGCCGAATCAGCTGCAGCACGGCCGGGTGGAAGTAATCGTACAGATAGGCGACATGCTCGTTCATCCGGTCGACGGCGAGCGTGTATTGTACCAGGTCGTTGGTGCCGATGCTGAAAAAATCGACCTCCCGCGCCAACCGGTCGGCCTGCAGCGCCGCCGACGGAATCTCCACCATGATGCCGACCTCGAGCTCGTCAGGCGAGGCGATCGCCACGCCCTCCGCCTCCAGCTCGGCACGAGCTTGCTCGTAGAGCGCCCGCGCCTGCCGCCACTCGGACAGGCCGGAGATCATCGGGAACATAATCTTGAGCTGCCCATACGCACTCGCCCGCAGGATTGCGCGTAGCTGAGTCAGCAGCAGCTCCTTACGATCGAGGCCGATGCGGATGGCGCGGTAGCCGAGGAACGGATTATCCTCTCGAGGCAGCTGCAGGTAGGGCAATGCCTTGTCGCCGCCGATATCGAGCGTGCGGATGATGACGGGCTTGCCTGCCATGCGCTCCGCCACCGCGCGATAGGCGGCAGTCTGCTCCTCCTCGGACGGCAACTGCTTGGCCTCCATGAACAGGAACTCGGTCCGGTACAGACCGATCCCCTCCGCTTGCAACTCGGCGGCGGCTTCGGCCTCCTGGACGGTGCCGATATTGGCGGCCAGCTCAACGGTGACGCCATCCCGGCTGATCGCCGGTTGGCCAAGGTAGGCCTCCAGCTCCCGAGCCTCGTACTCGGCAGCCGTTTGCCGCTGACGATACTCTGCGAGCGTCGCTTCGTCCGGCTGGACGATGATGACGCCCTCATCGCCGTCGACGATGAGTTGGTCGCCATCGGCGATATCGCCGACCGCTTCCCCGGCGCCCACGACCGCAGCGATGCCCAGCGAGCGGGCGAGCAGGGAGGTGTGCGACGTCTTGCCGCCTGCGCGGGTGACGAAGGCGAGGATATAGCGCTTGTCGAGCTGGACGGTGTCGGACGGAGCCAGATCATGCGCGACGAGGATGACCTCCTCCCGGATATCGGATAGCCGCACGCCGCCGCCATCCTCCGAGAGTTGGGAGAGCAGCCGCTGACCGAGGTCGCGGATATCTGCTGCTCGCTCCTGCATGTAGGGGTTATTCAGCGCTTCGAAGCGGCCTGCGGTGTGAGTGACGATCGCTTGCACCGCTTCTCTGGCGCTGACCCCCTCCTCGCGAATCTTCTTCTCCATCGGCGGATAAAAGGCCGGATCGGCGAGGAACTTCGCCTGGCCGCTCAGGATGCCGGCCTGCTCCTCGCCGAGCGTCGCCCGGGTGCGCTCGGCGAGCGCCAGCAGCTCGGCCTCGCTGCGCGACCGGGCTTGCTGGAGCAGCGCCAGCTCGGCCTCGCTATGCGTCTGCTCGTGCTGGAGGGACGTTAGCCCGGTTACGCGCGCTGCATCCGAGGCCGGCCCGGCAGCTGCGTCTACACTGGCTGCATGGTCGGCAGGCGAGGAGATAATGGGTGCGTCGGTCGTCTCGCGGATGGCAGGCACTGTGCTCCCGTCCGCGCCGGTCGTCTC
>NZ_BFBX01000070.1:47005-60344 GCF_003851045.1 Paenibacillus sp. 598K
CGCCGGTCGTCTCGCGACTGGTGGACACTGCGCCTCCCCCAGCGTCTGGTCCATCTCCTGGACTTGCTGCACCATGGGCTGACTCAGCCTCGCGGTCTACGAGAGCCCCGTATAGCAGCGCCCTGCCGATGCGGATGCCCGGGGAGACGCCGATCCCTTGGACGCGATGCTCCGCTGGCATCAGCCTTCTCCGAAGCCGCTCTCGATGAGCTGCGTCAGCTCGCGGAGCGCTTCGTCGGCGTCGGCGCCTTCCGCCTCCAGCGTCATTTGCGCGCCTTTGGCCAGCCCGAGCGTCATCAGCTCCAGCATGCTTTTGCCGTCGGCTTGATCGCCTGCGGCGTTGGTAACCCGGATCGTCGCTTCATATTGTCCGGCCTTCTCCACGAACAGCTGGGCGGGACGGACATGGAAGCCTTGCTCATTTTGTATCGTTAACGTTGTCGTAGCCATGACAACCGCCTCCTTCATAGTTGATCCCGGGGGATGGACGATGCTAACTGCAAAAGTACACTTATTTCCCGGGATTTAGTTGGTTTCCGTTAGTTTAAGTGCAAAAGTACACTTATTATTGCGGGAAATCTCGCATAAGGCGATTTCGCAACAATTTAAATGCACTATTGCAGTTGTTTCATCGGTTCGGTGTAATCTGGCGATGATTAAGTGTAGTTTTGCAGTTAAAGTTACCTACTTCGGCTTTTGTGGCAGTATTAGACGCAGCCTTGCCGGGCTTGCGTTGCGCCTGCGCGTAAGTGCGCGTGGCCATCACGAAAGTACGACGGGGTTTGCGACGGGACGCGCCGTGGCCAACGCCCAAGCGTGTGCCTGGGTTTGCGACGGGACGCGCCCGTGCAACGCCCAAGCGTGTGCCTGGGTTTGTGACGGGACGCGCCGTGGTCAACGCCCAAGCGTGCGCCGGGTTGCGCCGGAGTGCGCCTTGGTTAGCGCTCACGGGCCTTGCGCTGGCACCAGTAGCTTCGCCACTCTAAGCCAGCAGCGGGATACGCGCCTGATAGCGCGCGATGCAGGCTGCATTGTGCGCGTCGGCGCCGTCGATGTTGCCGCTCAGGAACACCGGCGGCTCGTAGCCGCGCTTCGCCATGATGGCGATGGCGCGGGCGAAGATGCTGTTGAGGATCGTCGCGCCGATGACCGTCGAGGTCGGCGTGAACGGCACCGGCACGTCGGGATGCCGCAGCGCGGCGTCGCCCGGGGCGGCGTGATTGTCGATGACGAGATCGACGCTGTTGTACAAATGCTGGCCGCTAACGTGTCGCGAAGGCTGGCTCTGCGAGTACGCCAGCGAGGTGATGCCGATCGTGACGGCGCCCTTGGACTTGGCGATCCGGGCGACGTCGACCGGCACCGGGTTGCGCCCGGAGGTCGACAGCACGAACATCACCTCGCCCGGCCGGATATCCTGCTCCGCCATGAAGGTCGCGCCGAGCCCGTTCTCGCGCTCCAGCTCCGACGAGCGGACCGCGCCCTCATGTAGCATTAAGGGCTCATAGAAGATCGGCCGGATCGGCACCAGGCCGCCCGCCCGGTAGAACACTTCCTCGGTCAGAATATGCGAGTGCCCGCAGCCGAACAGGTGGATGATGCCGCCATCCATGATCGACTCGGCGACCCGCTCTGCTGCCTGCTCCATCGCTGCGCTCTGCGTGCGCTCTACGGTGTCGAGCAGCGTGCGGATCGCTTCAAAATAGCTGTGAATCAATAGTATCGCTCCTCTCAATCTGCCCTCTCCAACTCCTGGTAGTGTCCATTGTCGCTCTAACGCTCGCCACTGCGCTTATTTCTGTTGTTTTCCGCATTCTGCGATTCTTACGCTCGCCACGGAGCTTATTTGCGAGAAATGGCCCGGTTCGGCACGATTTTACCTAAATAAGCTCGCTGGCGAGCGTTAGCCTCTGAGAGGCAGCCGTATCGGCCCAATAAGGCCGAGGGCGAGCGTTAGCATCCTGGCCGAACGTCGCATCGTCAGAATCGCGGCCAAACGTCGCGCGTCAACAGGAACTTAGCGTATTAATGTTGGTCCGAAGGCTTGACGTCGGCGTCACTGCCGGCCAGATCGGCCTTGGCCCGCAGCAGCATCTCGGTCATCGCCGCCAGGCTGGCCTCGATAATCCGCTCGCCCTTGTCTCGCGTCGCCAGCGTCGCATCCCCCAGCACCGCCGTCGAGGTGAATCGTTCCCACGGCGTCGGCGTGCAGTCGTCCTCGATCGTCAGCATCGGGATATCCCGGATCGCCAGCGACATGTCGACCTGCTCCTCGGCCAGATAGAGCATATAGCTCGTCTCCAGCTCGCAAGCGTGGAAGTACGTCCCATGCGCCGCAGGCGTCTCGCGCACCTCGGCGATCGCTTCCTTGGAGCCGGGGTAGAAGAAATAGTAGACCTTGAGCGCCGGATAGTCGCGATAGAGCATGCGGGCCGCGTCCTTCATGCAAGCGGCGTTGCCGAGGTGGCCGTTCAGCATGACGTAGATGCCGAAGCCCTGACGATGCAGGCTCTCGCCGATGTCGTAGAGCATCTGGATCAGCGCGGCATTGGAGATCGTCAGGCTACCCGGGAAGTTCTGCAAGCTCCACACTTGGCCGTACGACAAGGTCGGGAGCACGAGGCTGCCGGTCTGCTCGGCCAGCCGCTGCGCCAGTCGCTCGGCGAGCACATTATCTGTGCCCAGCGGCAGATGCGGACCATGCGCCTCGACGGCGCCGACCGGCAGGATCGCGCAGCGCGCCTGCTCGATCGCATCTCTGACGGTGTAGCTCGTATAGTCGGCATAGTTCATCGGTTCGACTCCTCTCCGTTTCGGGGATGGGAGGCCGGAGTTGGTCCCCGTACCTCGTCGCGCTAACGTTTGAACGTGAAGCAAGCGGCAGGGTTGTGGACGAAAAATTTGTCAATCAGCCGTTGGCCGTCGAATCCGGCCCGGTCGGCCTCGTCGATGAAGCGAGGCACCCAGGAGCCAATGATGTATTCAAGCCCAAGGCCATGATCGTAATATTTGTAGTACGTCTTGCGCGCCGTGTCGCCGCTGACGAGGATATGATCCTCGTACCCCTTGCGCACCAGCGAGAGGATCAGCTCGATCCGCGTGCTCTCGGGCGCGTACTTGATCTTGCCGATGCCATCGAAGCTAAGATAGGCGCCGCTGCGGGCGATCTGCTCGTGATAGTACGGATCGGGATTGCGGTCCATATGGCCGAGACTCAAGTAATGCAGGTCCACCTGCTCGCGGCGTAGCAGCTCCAGCTGCTCCAGGCCCATCGTGCCGACCTCGGTATGCGAGTGGACCGGCGCTTTGGTCTCGTGATGCGCGCGGGCGACCGCCTGCAGCGTCTTCACCTCGAGCGGCGAGATTCGGTTGTAGCCGGTGCCGAATTTGACCTGGCCCGCCTTGAACGGCGTGCCCTCCAGTCCTTCCTCGACCTCGCGGATGATGAAGTCGGCGAGCTGATTGACGGTGCTGGCCTCGATCCATTCGGCGTAGGTGCGGTAGTTGCCGATCAGCGGCTTCAGCTCCTCCTTGATGCTGGCATCCCACAGGAAGCTCTTGTTGAATCCGGCGGTGCCGACGATCTTCACCCCGGTATTCTGCGAGATCTGATAGACGGCAGGCACATCGCGCCCATAATCGACGGCAGTGGCGTCGACGATCGTCTGACCGCCGAGCGCCTGGAACGCCCGCACATCCTGCTCCGACTTGGCCGGATCGTCGAGCAGCAGATCGTCCGCTCCGCGCTCCGCCCAGTAGGCGGGGCGACAGACGATATGCTCATGCGAATAGGTGAAGCCCAGCTCCGAAGGCGAGATATCGCCATCAAGCGTACGTATAAAGCTCATGGTGTTTCCCCCTTACCCCTAACCTGTATGAGATTAATGTTGACGCTGCATTTGAGATTAGGCTAAGGGACGGAGAGGAGAGGGAGGCTGGAGAAACGAAGTGTTCGCTTAAAAGCTTTTCGCAGAAAAGCTAGCTTCGAAAGCATACGCTGTCCCCGGATTTCAACAGCATATGCTGTTAGATAATCAAGAAATCTGGGGGCAACAGCGATCGTAAGTCCCCTCTCCTCGCAGTCTCGCCCGCCTATAATCTCAAAAGAATAGTTGTGACAGGAAGCGAATGATCGGCCCCAGGATGAACATATCCGAGTCGGCCGCCCACATCGCCGAATCCGGCACCGTGGAGGAGATCAGGTAACGGACCATGACGAATTGACCCCAGGCGACGACCGTCGCCGTGATGAAGCCGCCTAGCAAGGCGCCGCGCACGCCGCCGGTCGCATTGCCGAACACGCCAGCCGTCGCGCCGTGGAAGAACAGGACGATCATCGTCGGCACGAAGATATAGGAGACGGTACCGCCGAGCACGACCAGCCACAGGATCGCTCCGGCGAATGCGCCGAGGAAGCCGAGGATGACCGCATTGGGCGCATACGGATAGACGACAGGCGAGTCGAGCGCCGGAATCGCGCCGGGCACGAGTCGAGTAGCGATCCCGTTGAACGCCGGTACCAGCTCGCCGATGAACATCCGTACCCCCATCAGCACGATGGCGATGCCGCCGGCAAAGGTCAAGGACTGGATGATCGCGTAGATGATGAAGTTCTGTTCGCCGGCCTGGGCGATCAGCGCTGTCGCGCCGGGCGTATCCTTGAAGGAGAGGATGATCGCGCCGATCAGGAACAACGTCCCCATGCTGAGCGCCGTGATGACGTTAGGATCGCGCAGGAACTCCAGCCCCTTGGGCACCTTCAGCTTCTCCGAGTCATTCTCCTTGTTGCCGAACAACTGGCCGAGCCAGGCGCCGAGCAGCGCCACCGAAGCCGACGTATGGCCGAGCGCGATGTTGTTGTTGCCGGTAATCTTGCGCATGTAAGGCTGTGTCACGGCAGGTTGGAACGTCCAGTACAGGCCGAGGATGACCGAGAGCATGACGAGCAGCTTCCAGAACGAAGCTTCGCCGCCCGCCGTGTGCACGGCGATGCCGGCAAAGATCGTCGACGTCCAGAACATCATGTGACCGGTCAGATAGATATATTTGAATCGGGTGAAGCGGGCGAGCAAGACGTTGATCAGAAAGCCGAGGAACATCGACAGCGTCACGGCGCTGCCGAACTTGGAGTTGAAGACCTCCTGCCCCATGAATTGACCAAGGGACGAGGCCTCCAGGCCGAAGACCTCTTTCCACATCGGTTCGAATACAGACAGCGAGTTGACGATGACCCCGGCGCCGGCGTTGATGATCAGGAAGCCGATCGTCGCCTTAAAGGTGCCGCTGATGACCTGGCTAGTCGATTTTTTCTGCAGCAGCAAGCCGAGCAATACGATGAAGCCCAGCAGGATGGCCGGGGTTCCGAAGATGTTCGTCGCGATCCAAAAAATAACATCCATTTTAAGTTTCCTCCTTTATTTGGTGTGCCGTCAGGACGGCGAATAATCAACTTGCTGCGTGCAGAGGCCGGGTTGTATTACAGGGCTTCCTGCAAGCGGCTCTTGATTTCTTCGAGATCGAAATAATTATTGACGATAATGATTTTGGCGGCGTGGCCTTGCAGGCTCTGAGCCAGCTCATTATTCGTGATGATGAAGTCGGCCGGGGTGCCGGAGGCGCTCGAGACGTCCATATGCTCGACGTCGGCGTTTTTACCCATATCCTTCAGTACGTTCTCTACATTCATTCGCAGGATCAGGCTTGTGCCTTGTCCAAGTCCGCATACGCATAGGATTTTCATCGTTGATACCCTCCTGTTTGTTGTTAATTGACTTGCTTCAATAGCTCCTCGATCTCCTGCGTCGATGACGCGCTCTTCAACTGCTCTACATGCGCCGGGTTGTTCAGCAGGGATGTGAGCCTGCGTAGCAAGGCGATATGCTCCTCGCTCGACGACGCGCCAAGCGCGAATACGAGCGAGACGGGATCGTTTTTGGCATGGCCAAAGACGACAGGCTGCCTGAGGCGCGCCAGCGCGACCGAAGCCTCGCGCACGCCGTCCTCCGGCTTGGCGTGAGGCAGCGCGATATGGGGAGCGAGCACGAAGTATGGTCCCTTCTCCTCATAAGAAGCGACCATCGCTTCGACATAGCCGGGCTCGACGGCGCCCGCGTCTGCCAGCAGCGCGCCGGCCGCACGGATGGCGGCGGCAGCGTCCGCGGCATCGACGTCGAGCGCGATCAGACCGGGGTCCAGAAATTTCATTCTCATTTCTCCTTCCTTGTATGCGAGCTATTAATCCGCGTCCTACTTGTTTTGCACCCATGCCAGCAGATCGTTAATGCCGTTAGTATTTTCCAAAAGCTTGCGTTTATGCGGATCGCGTAGCAAAGCCGACAACTCGGCAAGCGGCTTCAGATGCGACTGTCCATCGCCGCTGGCGAGTACGAACAAGACGCTCACCTGATGACGCTCCTCCTCGCCAAAGGCCACCGGCTCCTCCAGCTTCAGCAGCGAAAATGCGGTCCGCAACGCGCCGTCCTCCGGCCTGGCGTGAGCGATCGCGATCCCGGGGGCGAGCACGATGTAGGGGCCATGCTCCTCCACCTTGCGGATCATCGCCTCGATATAACGCGGCTCGATCGCCCCGGATTGCAGCAGCGGCTGCGCGGCTGCATGGATCGCCTGCCGCCAGTCGACCGCTTGCCGGATCACGCTGATCCGCTCCGGCGTGAGCAAGGCAGGCAGCGAGAGCGGCTGCGCGGTCTCTAGCGGCTCACGCGCCCGCAGCAGATAGCGGCTGATCTCCTCGTACAGCAGCTCCTCGTTGCGGATGTCGGCATGCTTGCGGACGACCGCCAGGATCGCCTCGGCCGTCCCGCCAGGCAGTTGGGCGGCGCGCTGCGGCGCGTCGGTGCGGCCGATCTGCTGGAGCAGCGTGGACTTGTCCGTATCGGAGAGGATCGGCGAGACGACGAACACGGGAGCTGCGCTGCCCGGCAGAGGTACGGTCGAGAAGATCAGATCGACCGGCAGCGTGAAGTGCTCGTACTCCCGCAACGACAGCACGGCTAACCAGTCGATGGCAGGGAACAGCTGCTCCAGTTGCAGCTTGAGCATCCGCGAGGCCGATTGGCCATTGACGCAGACGATGATTGCGCGGCTGCGCGGCTGGGGCTGCACCTGCTCGCGGCGCAGCCAGCCGCCGAAATGCATCGCCAGATAAGCCATCTCGCCTTCGCCGATCTCGCGGGGCAGCAGCGCTTGCAGCGGCGCTGCCGCCCGCTCGGTCAGACGGTAGATCTCGGGATACTTGCTGCGGACAAGAGCGGCCGCTGGATTATCCTGATGCAGTCGATACTTGAGCCGATAATAAGCAGGCTTCACATGCCGGTAGAGCTGGGCCTCCATCGCCTCCCGATGCTGGAAGTACACGCAGCCCAGACGCTCGAAGGCGTCGATCATATCCGAGGTGGCTTGTCGCAGCCGCTGCGTCTCGCCGTCGGGATCGCGCTCCTCGACGCGATTGACGCTTGCGCCGAGCAGGTGGATGGTCAGGTAACAGATCTCATCCTCGGGGAAGCGGACCTCGAACAACTCGCCGAGCTGCGCCGCCAGCTCGGCGGCCAGGGGATAGAAGGGCGACTGGGTAAGAGCTCGCCGCTCATCTTCGTCGAGCTGCACGGCAGCGCCGGAGCGGAGACGCTGAGCGAACAGCAGCAGCCTGGAGGCCAGGCTGAGCACCGTCTCGTCCGTCAGCTCCATATGCGCGCGCCGTTCCAGCTCGCCGATCATCTCGTAGATTCGTTCCAGTTGGTCGATCGCTTGCAGAGGCAGACGGGCGTTGGCCAGCTGGCGGTGGAACATCTCCCGGAGCGCCGAGGAGGGGCCCAGATGCGGCAGCACGTACGAGAGGTAGTGCGAGAGCGCTTGCCGCTTGGCAGCCTCGTCGCCGCTCACGATGTAGCCGAGCTTGCGGTCGTACTGGACCTGGAGATCAAAGTCGGCGAGCTCGGCGGTCAGCCGCTTCAGCTCCTTGTGCGCGGTTCCCCGGCTCACGTCGAGCAACTGCTGCAGATCGTGCAGGAACACCGGCTCGGTGCGGCTGATCAGGTACATGGCCGTCCAGACGGCCCGTTCCTTGCGCGAGAGATAATAGTCGGTGCGCTCGGCCTTCCCGGCCTGCTCCGGCAGCCTCGCCTTGGTGGACGGAGGCAGCAGATAGCCGCTCTCCCGCACGTAGTGAACCGGCTCGAGCCGCTGGGAGCGCAGCCAATGGTTGATCTTGTCCATATCGTAGTAGACGGTCCGCCTGGAGACATGCAGTTGCTGCATCATATGCTGCACCGGCACATAATCCGGCGCTTCCTGCAGCAGAGCCAGCATGGCTCGATGACGTTCGGTTAAGATGCCCACCACCTCCTTTGTCTGCCCTCTGCCCTTACCCGCATTATAATCGCGGGCTGGGGGCCGCTTACAGCCCAATCATTGTACCCGGCCGTTTGCAAAGTTATACGGGGGAAATAGGAGCGGAAATCGATTATTGTATTCATAAAATAATTATTGTATACTAAATTTTAAGGTTGTATTTATTTCGATTGATTATGTATTAGGAGGAATGATGGATGACCTATCGCGTCGTCATCGCCGCAACAGAGCCGGGCTTCCCTGATTATCGCCGCGAGCGGGAGGTGCTCGAGCCGATCGGCGCGTCGATCGAGGCGCATTGGTGCCATACGGAGGCGGAGGTGATCGCATGGTGCAAGGATGCGGACGCGATCCTGACCAATCATGCGCCATTCACGGCGACCGTCATCGAGCAACTGCGGCAATGCAAGGTTATCGTCCGTTACGGCATCGGCTATGACAATATCGATACGGCCGCAGCGGCCAGGCAAGGCATCCCGGTGGTCAATGTGCCGGATTACGGCATTCAGGAGGTCGCCGATCATACGATGGCCATGATGCTGGGGGCGGTGCGACGCATTCCCCGGATGGATCGCAATGTACGCAGCGGCGATTGGGCGATCGGCAGTCTGGGCTCGATCCCCGGTCTGGGCGGCAAGACGCTCGGACTCGCGGGCTTTGGCAATATCGCCCGAGAGGTCGCGCGCCGAGCGCAAGGCTTCCATCTGGAGGTTATCGCCTATGATCCGTATGTGGGACAAGAGACGTTCGAGGCGATGGGCGTACATGCGGTCGATTTTGAGACGTTGCTGGCACGGAGCGATCTCCTCTCCTTGCATATGCCTCTGATGGAGGCGACGAAGCGCCTGTTTGGCCGACGGACGTTGTCGCAGATGAAGCGGACGGCCGTCATCGTCAATACATCCAGAGGCGGCGTCATCGATACGGATGATCTCGTGCAGGCGCTACTCGACGGGACGATCGCAGGCGCGGCTCTGGATGTGTTCGAGGAAGAACCGCTGAAGCCGGATCACCCGCTGCTGACGATGGAGCAATGTCTGCTAAGTCCGCATGCGGCATGGTACTCGGAGAGCTCTGTGGATCGGCTCCAGCACTATGCGGCGCTGGAGGTTGGGCGCGTGCTGTCTGGAGAACGTGCGAAGCATGTTGTGAATGGCGTATAACAAATGAATGACGCGCGACATAACGAAAGCGCGCGATAGAAGCACACGTATTGCGTTAGAAGCGCACTTATATGGAAGGAAGGTAGCAGCATGGAGTTTGCACAGCAGGTTGTACTCGTAACCGGTTCCGGCAACGGAATCGGACGCAGCACGGCGATGGGCTTCGCCCGAGAAGGCGCGCAGGTCGTGGTGGCGGATATCGACGGCGCGGCGGCGCAGGCGGTGTCCGATGCCATCAATCAGGCGGGAGGGCATGCCATCTGGCGTCAGACGGATGTATCGTGCGCGCAGCAGGTGGATGAGCTGTTCGACGTCATCCGGCAGACGTTCGGCGTGCTGGATGTGCTCGTCAATAACGTCGGCATTACGATTCGCAAGCCAATCGTTCATTTTACAGAGCAAGAGTGGGACTTCATCTTCGATACGAATGTGAAATCGATGTTCCTGTGCGCGAAGCGGGCAGGCGAGCTGATGCTGAGGCGGGGCAGCGGCGCTGTCGTGAACATCTCCTCGGTGCATGGTCTCGGCGGCATCACGAGGCGTCTGCCGTACGCGACCTCCAAGTCGGCGGTGGAGAGCCTCACGAAAACGCTGGCCTGCGAGTGGGCGCATGATGGCGTCCGCGTCAACTGCGTATCGCCCGGCTATATTATGACCGAAGCGATCCGCGACGTATTCGAGCAAGGCATCCTGAACATGGACGATATGGTGCGCCGCACGCCGCAAGGCCGGATGGGCGAGCCGGAGGATATTGCCGAGGCGGTGTTGTTCCTGTGCTCCAAGCGCGCTTCGTTCATCACGGGGGCGGTGCTACAGGTCGACGGCGGCTACTCCGCTTACCACGCGCCAGAGATCGAGCCGTCCTTTCGTCACGAATGGGCGTAATCTGCGAGCGACGGCATGAGGATTGCATTATAATGAAGAGAGAGGAATGGTAGCAGCATGGCCAAGGGAACGGTAGTCCGCGCCGCAGCGGTCAAGACGCTCGTCGTCGACGAGACGTATTCGTCCAAGATGCTCATCGACGATACGAACTCGGCAACCCGCAACGTACAACTGAATATGGGGATCGTCGCCCCGGGAGCGAAGCATCCCGATCATCATCATGACGAGGCGTATGACGAGGCGTATCTGATCCACAGAGGCCGGGCGATGGTACGGCTCGACGGCGTGGAGCATGAGGTGGAGGCCGGAGACGTCGTGTTCATCCCGGGCGGCTCGATGCATGCGATCGCCAACCTGAGCGAGACCGAGGAGCTGGTCATCTTCACGGTATGGTCGCGCTTGCCAGAGCCGGGAGCCAATAGCGTGTACGATCTGCGCTTGCAGCAGTGGGGCCGATCGTATCGAACGATAGACGAAGAGTAGGGGGAGGTGCGATGACGCATGAGCGCGCTATATGAGCAACTGCACAGCGTGACACCGCCAGTGGGCGCCATCGCCGTCTGGTCTCTAGGACAAGCGGGGTACGCCTACAAGCTGCCGTGCCGCAGGGTTGTGCTGATCGACCCTTATGTGACGGACTATGCGGAGCAGGTGCTGGGACAAGACTTCAAACGGCTCACGCCTTCGATCATCGCTCCGGCGGAGCTGGCCCGGCTGCCGATCGCAGCTTATCTGTTGACGCATCATCACGAAGACCATCTCGACGCCGACTGCATCCGCGCGATGCAGTCGGCTTCATTCCCTTTCTATGCGCCGCCGACCGCGCTGGATAAGCTGGCAGAGCTGGGCGTCGCCGAGCATCGCTGCCATGCGCTCCGTCCCGGCGACGTGCATGAGCTGGAGGGCTGGACGATCGCTGCGGCCTGTGCCGATCATGGCGAGCTCGCGCCGGATGCAGTCGGCATCATCGTGCGGGCGCAGGGCAAGACGATCTATCATATGGGGGATACCTGCGATCTCGGCGAGACGTTCCGCGAGTCATGCGGCGGGACGCCTGTCGATCTGCTGATCGCGCCGATCAATGGCAGGTACGGCAACATGGACACGATGGAGGCGGCCGAGGCCGTCCGGCTGATCGCGCCTTCGCTGGCTGCGCCCTGCCACTTCTGGATGCTCCCGGGCAACTCTGGCGGCGACCCGCTATTGTTCGCGGAGCGAGTCAGACAGCTGTCCCCGTCTACTGTGCCGTTTGTATTCAGGCTAGGCGAGCTACTAATCGTATAAGGAGGGTCAAGCATGTCAGTGCTCGAAGGCAAGGTTGCGCTCGTGACCGGCTCCGGGATCGGCATCGGTCGCGGCATCGCGTTGCGATTGGCAGCCGATGGAGCGGATGTCGTGGTCAACTATCGGAGCAGCGCCGATGAGGCGGAGGAGACGGCCGAGCGGATCAGGGACTTGGGCAGGAGGGCGCTCGTCGTGCGCGCCGACGTGTCCGAGGTGCGGCAGATTGTCGCGATGATGGAGCAGGTCCGGGCGAGCTTTGGCGGCGTCGATGTGCTGGTCAACAATTCCGCGATCGACCCGAGAGCGGATTTCTTCGACGTCACCGAAGAGATGTACGACCGCGTCATGGATACCAACCTGAAGGGGACGTTCTTCTGCACGCAGCAGTGCGCCGCCGATATGGCGCGCAAGGGGGGAGGCAAGGTGATCAACATCAGTTCGGTGCACGGCATGCTGACGATGCCGCATTATGCCGTCTACGCCACTACGAAGGGCGGGATGAACGCACTCACTCGTCAGCTCGCGCTCGATCTGGCCGCCTCCAATATTCAGGTGAATGCCGTCGCTCCCGGCGCGACCGAGGTCGAGAAGTTCGCGCGCCTCGATCCCGGGCATGACAAGGACGCGATCGGCAGACAGATCCCGCTCGGACGGATCGGCTATCCCGAGGATGTGGCGAAGGTGGTCGCCTTCCTGGCCTCCTCCGGCTCCGACTTCATGACGGGGCAGGTCGTGACGGTGGACGGCGGCTCGAGCACCCGCTTTTTTTTGCAGTGAAGCCGCCATCCGGCGCGCTCTGCCGGAGCAGCCCGATGCACGCGCAACAGCGCAAGCTTGCGACAGATGATCCATCTTCGCAGGCTTGCGCTTTTTTGGCGCGGGGCTGGCGGCTGAGCGGGAACTCCCGCGCACCGCAAGAGCGCGGTTGAGGAGCCAACTCGCCCGCGCACCGCAAGAGCGGCGGTCGGGGAGCCGGCTCGCCCCCGGCCTTACACGGCCAGCGGCCGGTAGAACCAGAGCTGCCCGGAGCGCTGCGGGAGCTCGACGGCAAAGCCGTGCATCCAGTCGCTCCCTCGCAGTCGCCGCTGCTCGCCGCTCTCCGACTGCTCGAGGATGTACATCTGCGCAGGGTCGATCGCTGCCGGACAGACGACGAAGCGATCCTCTGTCGCCTGCGTATTGCGTACGACCTGGAAGAACCCCTCGCCAGTGTCCGGCTGGTGGAATTGCATCGCATAATAATCGCGCTCGCTCTTGCGCGTCTCCGTCAGCGGGTAGTAATCGCCCTCCAGCATAAGACGGGCGGCTCTGCGCCAGATGGCATGCATCCGCTTGCCCAGCTCGAATCGCTCCTCGTCCGACTCATCGAATAGGATCATCGACGTCAGACTTGGCGCCATCGCGACATGGTAGGCGTAGGCGTCGATCGGTTGATTGCCCGGCGGCTCGTAGCCTCCCTCGTTATTGTCCCAGCTCATCGTATGCGCCCGGAAGTATGGAATCCACTCGAACATATAGCGATGCTGCTTTTGCTTGACCGGATGATGCCCGTAGCCAACATCGGTATAGTGGAGCGGCACGGAACGGCGCATCGTCTCCAGGTCGTTGCGGCGGCCGCCTGCCGCGCAGGAGGCGATCCA
>NZ_BFBX01000070.1:60465-66984 GCF_003851045.1 Paenibacillus sp. 598K
CCCCCTGCCGCGCAGGAGTCGATCCATAGTCCGGGATTGCGGCGGATGATCTCGTCCCAGAAGGTCAGGTAGCCCTGGATATGCAGATTCTCGATCGCGCCGATCCGGTCCGCGGCCTCGTGCGCCCGCCAGAATAGCATCGGATCGAAATTCAAATCCTGCCGATAAATATGGACGTTGTAGCGCTTGATCAACTGGTCGACATGCTCGATCGTCCATTGCAACGCCTCAGGTTTCGCATAGTTCAGGACGCGATTGACGTCCTGCGGGTCGGCAGGATAGAGCAGCCAGTCGGAGTGTTCCGTGTCCAGATGCGTGCCCGCCTGCACGCGCTCCGGCTCGAACCAGAGCAGGAACTGGATGTCCAGCTCCTCGCAGCGCTGTCCGATCGGCGCCAGTCCGCGCGGGAAGCGCTGCTCGTCATGCGTCCATGTGCCGGTGTAGGGCCAGAACCCGTCGCAAGCATACCACCCGGCGTCGAACCACCAGATGTCGGGCTTCATGCCGCGATCGATATAGCGTTCCAGAGCATGCAGTTGCTTGTCCTCCGTCGCTGCGGTGAACTCGGTGCCGTCGGGACGCCAGTCATGCAGACAGAGCTTGGGCGGCAGCGGTCGGCCATGCTCGCGGGGCAAGATATGCTGCCTGTACCAACGTCGCCACACATTGCGACCATACGCCTCGTCGCCGACATAACCAAGGAAATTGACGCGCGGCGTCCGCATTGTCTCGCCGGGGTTCAGATACATATGCATACGGTCCTGGCCGATAGCGATCGCTACTCCGTTTGGAACCGCTTGCAAGGATGCGGCCCATTTACCCGGCCAGCCGATGCCGATACAGACGCCGAAGCCCTCGTACAACAGCTTCATGTAAGGGGAGGCTCCGTTGCAGGACGTTCCGTCGTCCGGGGTGAGCCGGAGCGCCTCGGCGCCAAGCCTCCGTTCGTAAAATTCATAGCCCGAGGCGTTCATCGTGTCGCCGTTGCTGTACACGATCCGGGCGTCCGCATGCGGCAGCACGCCGTCGATGATGCGCAGGTCGGACACGATGCCGGAGCGCTCCCGGCTCGTATTGGTCGCGTAGGCCACCCATTCCGTCACGGGGAAGTCCAGATATTGCAGATGCTCGACGACGATGCGGAGACCTCGGTCATCCTCGGCCGTGACGACGGTCTGCCGCAGGTTGGCGTCGATCAAGCGGGTCGTCCGCTCGGTGGAAAAGGAGGCCGGGATGCCTCGGATCAAACGTCCGTCGTACGTGAAGGAGATGGGAAATTGCCCGGGATCAGTCATCGGAAAAAGAGACAACGCCAGCTGCATATCGGATCGTATCATGAATAGCCACCCACCATTTTAAATTGTATACCTTAATTAATAATTGTACACAAAAATATAGAGATGTCTATCTATTTGTCGATTGCTTCAAGACGACTGATTCCCGGACGACGAGACGCGGCTTCAGCAGCAGCTTGCTGCGCGGGGCTTCGGGATTGGCGATCCGCCATTGCAACAAATCTACGGCCTTGTGGGCGATCTCCTCCCGCAAATAATCGATCGAGCTGATCGGCGGCGACTGCCACTGACAGGAGTCGAGATTGTCGAACCCGATGATCGAGACGTCCTGCGGCGTGCGAATGCCTCTGGCGGTCAAGGCGTGATTGAGCACGAAAGCGATCGGATCGTTGGCGCAAAAAAACGCGCTCGGCAGCTTCGCATAATCAAGCTGCTCCGGCAGCGTATTGAAATGGATGTCCCCAAAGGCATCGGTGAAATGCAGGTCGTAATCATGCTCGGGAGAAAGCTCCAGCCCCCAGTAGGCCAAAGCGTCGCGAAACCCTCTGTACCTGGACAAAAAGCCGGAAGACAGCCGGCTGTCGCCGATATAGCCGATCTGGATATGCCCGTGCTGGACGAAATGCTTGACCGCGAGAAAGGCGCCCTCGTAATGGTCGATCATCACCGAGTCGATGTCCGAATAGGGCAGCTCGTGATCAAGCATAATCATCGGCTTGCCTAGCGCGGCAAGCTGCTCGACCTTATTGGCAGTGATCCGCCCGAACAGGAACAGGCCGATGGCGTCCTTTTGCTTGACGATGGCTGGCTCCAGAGCATCGCCGGTAGCGGACATCGCGTGCATGACGGCCTGGCAGCCGCTGCTCTGGAGCGCCTTGTCGATAAAAAAGTAGGAGGCCATCGTATGAGGATCGGTCATCACCCGCGAGTCGACGATGAACAGCACGCGCCCTCCTTGCGGGGCAGGAGCTGCTGTCGGCTCGGCGAAGTGGCGGTAGCGCAGCTCCTTCGCAGCGTCGATGACCGCTTGTCTCGTCTCGGCGCTGATCCCGCCCAGCCCGCGCAGCGCCTTGGACACTGCGGCTGTCGAGAGGCCGACTTTCTTCGATATATCGTGCAACGTAACTTTCTTCTCCATAACATCCTCCAATGCCACAATGTACTGTCAGTGTACCATAGTGCGCGTCAGCTTCCAATATTATTTCGAGAAAATTAACTAAAAAATTAACCTTTGACTTATTAAAAAAACGCTAATAATATTAACTCAAGGTTACTTTCAGCTGGCGAATCGAGAGGGGGGAGAAGATGAAAATAGTGGAAAATGTCCTTTTGAACAGTAAGTTTGGACTGCACACGAACGATACGGGGACGTTGTTAAAAAATGGGCTTCCATACAAGGGGGTTGGAGTTAATTTTTTTAACGGATTTTCCAGAGTGTTGGCCGACCCTGCCGATTCATCTTATGTAAGCGGATTCGAGGAACTGAAGCGTTACGGCGTGCCGTTCATCCGCTTCATGGCCGGCGGGTACTGGCCAAGCGACAATCGGCTCTATCTCGAAGACAAGGCTGCGTATTACGAGCGGATGGATGCCTTCGTGGCAGCCGCCGAACGACTCGAGATCGGCCTGCTGCCGTCGCTGTTCTGGTACCACGCCAACGTCCCGGATCTGATGGGCGAGCCGCGTAGCTGCTGGGGCGTCCCGGGCAGTCGCACGCTCGCCTTTCTGGAGCAATATACGACGGAGATGGTGCAGCGTTATGCCGGGTCCCCGGCGATCTGGGGCTGGGAGTTCGGCAACGAATACAACCTGGAGCAGGATCTGCCCAACGCAGAGCATTGTCGTCCGCCCATCGTCCCCTTGATGGGAACGGCGGAGACGAGAAGCGCGGAGGACGACCTCGGCAGCGACATGCTGCACACGGCCTACCGGCTGTTCGCGGAGACGGTCCGCAAGCATGATCCGCATCGGATCGTCATCAGCGGCAGCAGCATCCCGCGCGCGACGGCCTGGCATCAGCTCCGTGAGGGGATCTTCGCAGACGACACAGAGGCGCAATTCCAGGCGATGCTCGCCTGGGACAGTCCCGACCCGTTCGATGTGCTGTCGGCTCATTATTATCTGAGCGAGTCGGAGCGCTTCGGCGAGCAGCGGGCTACAGACAAGCTGCTGCGGCTCATGCAGGAGACAGCGCGGCAGACCGGCAAGCCGCTGTTCATAGGCGAGTTCGGCGTCCCCGACACACTGACGGACGGCACGGTCGATCCTGCCCGGGCCAGAGCGTTGATCGAGGAGATGACAGAAGCGCTGCGGCGAGCGGATGTGCCATTGTCGGCGCTCTGGGTCTACGACTACAAGTATCAGCCGGACACGACCGTGACCGGCACCAATGAGCGGGCCTATCAGCTGGAGCTGCTGCAGCGGTGGAATGCGGAGTACAAGCTGGCGGGCTATCAGCCTTAGCGCAGTTACAGGAGGAGGAGCCACACTTGAACAGATGGAGCTTGAACGGAGAGTGGGAGCTGTATTATGTGCCCCAGAAGGACAGCGAGCTGAGCCACCCCGCCCAGCTGGCGGGCAGCGGCGCGCGCAGGCTGACGGCCCGGGTGCCGGGCAATGTGGAGCTGGATATGCATGAGGCCGGTCTGATCGATGATCCGTATACCGGCGATACGGTCAAGAAGCTGGAGATCTACGAGCTGTACGAATGGTGGTACGTCCGCGAGTTCGATACGCCGCAGGAGCCCGGCAGCAAGCAACTGGTGTTCCATGGCGTCGATTGCATCGCCACCTATTGGTTGAATGGCGTGGAGCTTGGCCGCAGCGACAATATGCTGATCGCTCATACCTTCGAGGTCGACGGCTTGCTGAGCAAGGATGGCCCCAATCGGCTGGCAGTGCGGCTGCAATCGCCGATCTACGAGGCGATGCGCTACGACTACGATCCGTCGATGTGGGCGATGGACTACAACTGGTCGCAGCTCTGGATCCGCAAGGCGGCGCACGGCTTCGGCTGGGACATCATGCCGCGGGCCGTCTCGGCAGGCTTGTGGCGCGAGGTTGAGCTGATCGTCCGCGATGACGTCGAGATCATGACGCCGTACATCTACACGAAGCGTCTGGAGGGGACGGCTGCCTTGATCGGCATGCAATACAATCTGAAGGCGGACCCGGCATGGTTCCGGGAGATGACGCTGCGTCTGGTCGGCGTCTGCGGCGACTCCCGGTTCGAGCATCGGTGCAGCGTCAACTTCTCCAGCGGCCACATCGATCTGCGGATCGACGACGCCAGACTATGGTGGCCCCGGGGCTACGGCGAGGCCCATCTGTATGAGCTGCATACCGAGCTGCTGCATGGCGATACGGTCATTGCGGCGCGGAGCGACACCTTCGGCGTCCGCACGGTAGAGCTGCTGCATAGCGCAGTGACCTCGACAGACGAGGGCGGCGAGTTCCTGTTCAAGGTCAATGACGAGCCGATCTTCTGCAAGGGCTCCAACTGGGTGCCTGCAGATATGTATCATAGCCGCGACAAGTCGCGTATCCCGCGCATGCTCGATCTGTTCGCGGAGATGAACTGCAACATCGTCCGCATCTGGGGCGGCGGCGTGTACGAGGATCATGATTTTTTCGAACGCTGCGACCGCGAGGGGTTGATGGTGTGGCAGGACTTCGCCTTCGCATGCGCGCTCTACCCGCAGACGGAGCTGTTCTATGAGAAGGTGCGCCAGGAGGCCCGATTTATCGTGCGCAAGCTGCGCAATCATCCGTCGCTCATCCTCTGGTGCGGCGACAACGAGATCGACATGTTCAGCTTCCATCGCCAGATCGACCCGGGGCTGAACCGAATCTCGCGCGAGGTGCTGCCCGCCATCGTCGCCCAATGCGACCCGCATCGCGCGTATCTTGCCAGCTCGCCTTACGTCTCGGAGGAGGTATGGCGGCGCCGCAACCTGGCGCTGCTGCCCGAGGATCATCTGTGGGGGCCGCGAGACTATTACAAGAGCAGCTACTATACGGCGAGCCAGATGCACTTCGTCAGCGAGATCGGCTACCATGGCTGTCCGAGCGTCGAGTCGATCGAGCGCTTCATCGCGCCCGAGCATCGCTGGCCCTGGCAGCACAACGAGCAGTGGGCGCTGCACGGCTCCGATCCGATGGCGCTGGGCGGCTGCTGGTCGTATCGCACCGAGCTGATGGCCAACCAGATCAAGGAAGTGTTCGGCGAGATTCCGGACACCTTGGACGATTTTGCAATCGCTTCCCAGATCTCTCAGGCAGAGGCCAAGAAGTTTTTCGTGGAGATGGTGCGGCTGCGCAAATGGCGACGGACCGGTATCGTCTGGTGGAATATGATCGACGGCTGGCCGCAATTTTCCGATGCGGTGGTCGATTATTACTTCGACAAGAAGCTGGCGTTCCATTACTTGCAACGGGTGCATCAGGATGTCTGCATCATGATCGACGAGCCGAGCGACTGGCATGTGCGGGCGGTCGTCAGCAACGACACGCTGGCAGATCGGGCGGGCAGCTATCGTATCCGGGACGCCGACTCGGGGGAGACGCTGCTAGAGGGCGAGTTCGTCGCTGCAGCCAACGGCAACGCAGACCTCGGCCGGGTCCGCGTATCGCACAGCGAGCAGCGCATGTTCCTGATCGAGTGGACGATCGATGGCGAGACGTATCATAACCATTACCTGCTCGGGTTCCCCGGCTTCTCGCTGGAGCGTTACAAGGGCTGGATGAAGCAGCTGACGCTGCCCGAGGGCGCGGCTGGACGGAGGAGGGAAGCGCATGGCGGAAGTGAATCTGAAGCAGGTGTCGAAGCGATACAAGAAAAACGACCCGTTGTCGGTCAAGGAAATTAGCCTTCCTATTAAAGATAAGGAATTTATGGTGTTCGTCGGTCCGTCGGGCTGCGGCAAGTCGACGACGCTGCGGATGATCGCCGGTCTGGAGCAGATCACCTCGGGCGAGATCTACATCGGCGATCGGCTGATCAACGATGTGCCGCCCAAAAACCGCGATATCGCGATGGTGTTCCAAAACTATGCGCTATATCCCAATATGGACGTGTACGAAAACATGGCGTTCGGCATGTGGCTGCGCAAGGTCGAAAAGCATGTCATCGATTCGACTGTAAAGTCGGCCGCCCGCACGCTGGAGATCGAGCATCTGCTCTCGCGCCGCCCGGCCGACCTCTCCGGCGGCCAGCGCCAGCGCG
>NZ_BFBX01000070.1:67098-68031 GCF_003851045.1 Paenibacillus sp. 598K
CGGCGGCCAGCGCCAGCGCGTCGCGCTGGGACGGGCAATCGTGAGGCAGCCGCAGGCGTTCCTGATGGACGAGCCGCTGTCCAATCTCGATGCCAAGCTGCGGGTGCAGATGCGCGAGGAGATTATTAATCTGCATCGGAGGCTGGAGACGACCTTCATCTATGTCACGCATGATCAGGTCGAGGCGATGACGATGGGCACGCGCATCTGCGTCATGAAGGACGGTCTCATCCAGCAGGTGGACACGCCGGAGAATATCTACAATCTGCCGGCCAACCAATTCGTCGCCAGCTTCATCGGCTCCCCGCCGATGAACTTCATCCCCGGCAAGATTGTCGTTCGAGGCGGCGGGTTGGCATTCGGCACCAAGCGCTTCGCGCTGCCGATCCGCAAGTCGCTGGAGGCGGCGCTGGACGCAGGCAAGTTCGTCGATCGCAGCATTGTGATGGGCATTCGTCCCGAGCATGTCGCGCTCTATCGCGACGGCGCGCAGGGTACGCCGTTTACGGCGAAGGTTCGCTTCAGCGAGCTGGTCGGGGCCGACCGTTATGTTCATTTCGGCGCCGGGGATTATCGATTTACGATGCGGATCGCTTCGTATGAGCGGGTGGAGGACAACAGCGAGCTGGAGGTCGTCCTCCATCCCGAGCATATGAATTTCTTCCATCCGGATACGGGGACGGCTGTGCGATGAGCGGCGCGAGAGACGCGAAGAGGAGATGGCGATCATGAAGCAACGTCATATCTTGCGAGCCGGGTGGCTCGCGCTGGCGATCGTCCTGCTGCTCGCCTCCGTCGCTGGAGGCGCAGCGCCTCGCGACGGCGCGGCGGTCGCGATATCTACGGGGACGGAGCTGACGCTGCCGGGCACGGCTAGCCCCCAAGAGATGCCGTCCTATGGCCAGAGGCTGGCACAGTGGCAGGAGCGGGGGG
>NZ_BFBX01000070.1:68121-73536 GCF_003851045.1 Paenibacillus sp. 598K
GAGGTGGTGGTGGCGGGCGACGCTTACGCCGCCGTCTCGAGTCGCGAGGCAGCGATGTCCGCCGAGGTGCGCGAGCAGCTGGCCACCTACGGCAGGGACGACGCTGTAGGGCTCTACGACGAGTCGGACTGGGTGGAGTACGAGATCGAGATCGAGCAAGGCGGGCTGTACGAGCTGCGGCTCGACTATCTGGCCTTGAAGGGAGCGTACGGCCCGATCCAGATCGGCGTGCAGATCGACGGCGAGTATCCGTATCGGGAGGCGACGAGCATCGGCCTGCGCCGGCTGTGGCGGGACGGCATCTTCCCGCTCCAGCAGGACGAGCGGGGCAACGAGATCCGGGCGCTGCAGGAGGAGATCACGGAGTGGCAATCGCTGGCGCTGTCCGACTCCTCGGCGGCCTACTCGGGTCCGCTGCTCTGGCTGCTCGAGGCGGGGACGCATCGGTTGCGCATCCAGACGATCTACGATCCGCTGCTCATCTCGCGGCTCGCGCTGCAGCCGCCGAGCGAGCCTCCGGCCTACGAGCAGACGAGCGGCTATGCCGAGTCTGCGCCCGCTTCGCAGGGGGGCTGGTATACGATGATCGAAGCGGAGCGGATGTGGCGCAAGTCGGACTCCTCGCTGCAGATGAGCGCCTCGCTCGACGAGCTGGCCTCTCCCGCCTCGCAAGGCAAGATTGTCTATAACACGATCGGCGGCGATCGCTGGAAGCGGGGCGGTCAGTGGGCCGAGTGGCAGTTCGAGGTGCCGGAGGACGGCTATTATACGATTCACTTCAAGTATTCTCAGGGCTACCGTAACGACGCTGCCGTCTTCCGCAACATCACGCTCGACGGCCAGTATCCGTTCCGCGAGCTGCAGGCGTATCCGTTCGATTATACGCACAAGTGGAAGCTGGAGACGCTGGGCGACGAGGCTGGCGAAGCGTATCGGTTCCACCTGAGCGCAGGCGCCCATACGCTGCGGATGGAGGCGACCTATGCGCCGCTGCAACGGATCGTCGAGTCGATGCAGCAGGTCGTGGCCCAGATCCAGACGCTCAACCGCGAGGTGCGACTCGTCACCGGCGTGCGCGATCCGTTGCTCGGCGACAGCAACCGCGACTGGAATCTGGCGCTCTACATCCCGGATATCGCCGAGCGCTACGAGGGACTGATCGGCCAGCTCCAGATGCAGCTGGAGGGACTGGAGACGCTCTACGGCCGCAAGGTATCGGGCTCCGACGGCATCCGCTCCGGCATCTCCGATCTCGTCAAGCTGCGGGATCAGCCGAATTTGTTGCCGCGTCGGCCGGAGATGCTCGCCTCGGTCCAGGAGACGCTCGCCGCATTTATGACGGAGCTGCGGGAGCAGCCGCTCGACCTGGACATGATCCTCGTGTCGCAGCCGGGCGCGGAGCTGCCGGACGTCATCCCGAGCTGGCGGCAAGGCGTCAGCAACGCGCTCCGGGGCTTCTTCCGGACCTTCTCCAGCGACTACAACTACTATGGCCGCGAGGACGAGGACGCCATCACGATATGGGTCAACCGGGGCCGGGATTATGTGAATCTGCTGCAGCAGATGGTGGACGAACAGTTCACTCCGATGACAGGTATTCGGGTCAATATCAACCTGATGCCCAACCCGCAGCAGCTCATCCTCAGCAACGCCGCCGGGCGCGAGCCGGATGCAGCGCTTGGCGTCGACCCGGGGACGATCGTCGACTTCGCGATGCGGAATGCGGCGGTCGATCTGAGCCAGTTCCCCGACTATGACGAGGCGGCAGCGGAATTTAGCCCAGGCATGCTGGTCCAGCTCTATTACGATGGCGGGCGCTATGGTCTGCCAGAGACGGCATCGCCCAATATCTTGTTTATCCGCAACGACCTGTTCCAGGCGATCGGCATCGAGCGCCCGGATACGTGGGAGGAGGTCTACGCAATCTTGCCGGATCTGCAGCAGCGCGGCTACGACTTCTATTACAGCCACAGCAACTACCTGCCGTTCGTGTTCCAGAACGGGGCGGAGTTCTTCACCCCGGACGGGATGCGCTCGGGACTGGATACGCCGGAGGGCTTCGCCGCCTTCAAGCAATGGACCGATCTGTTCCAGGTATACGGCTTCCCGCGCGAGGTGCCTAACTTCTATATGCACTTCCGCAACGGCGATATGCCGATCGGGATCGCGGACTTCAACACCTACCTGCAGCTGCTCGTCGCTGCGCCGGAGATCGCCGGCCTCTGGTCGGTCTATCCGGTCCCGGGCGTGGAGCGAGACGGCCAGGTCGAGCGATGGGCGGGCGGAGCGCTGCAGGGCGGCATGATCTTCCGCTCCTCGGAGCGGGCCGAGGAAGCCTGGCAATTCATCAAGTGGTGGGTATCCGCCGATGTGCAGTCGCAGTACGGCAATGAGATCGAGCTGCTCAACGGCACCGAGTTCCGTTGGAATACGGCGAATGTGCAGGCGCTGCAACGACTGCCGTGGCCGCAGGAGGATGCCGCCGCCATCTTCGAGCAGATGAGCTGGTTCAAGGAAATGCCGATCGTGCCGGGCTTCTACTTTACGCCGCGCGAGCTGAACTTCGCCTGGAATCGCACCGTGCTCGGCGACGACAACTACCGGGAGTCGCTGGAGGCATCGATCCTCGAGATCAACCGGGAGATGCGGCGCAAGGCGCAGGAGTTCGGACTGGTGGACGAGCAGGGCAATCGCTTGCGCTCGCTCGATATCCCGCAGATTCAACAACGATGGGAAGGAAGGGATGGGTCATGAGCGTCGCCAACGTTGGACGCGTGCTGCGGGAGATGAAGGCCAACTGGCTGTCGTATGTATTCGTGGCCCCGTTTTCAATCGTATTTCTATTCTTTATCTTCGTCCCGACCTTGGCGGCGATCGGCCTGTCCTTTACATCGTTTAATGCGATCGAGCCGCCGCGATTCGTCGGCTTGCGCAATTATATCAACCTGCTGACCCAGGATACGACGTTCTGGATGTACGCCATCCCCAATACGTTCAAGTTCGCATTGATCGTCGGCCCGTTTGGCTACTTGTGCTCGTTTGCGCTGGCCTGGCTGATCACGCAGCTGCCGAGCAAGACGCGGGTCTGGTACACGCTCGCCATGTACACGCCGTCGCTGACGGCTGGCGTAGCGATGGCGGTCGTCTGGATCGTCATCTTCAGCGGCGACCGGCTCGGCTATATGAACAGCCTCCTGCTGGAGCTAGGCTTGATCCAGCAGCCGCAGCTGTGGGTGCAGGACCCCAAGTACCTGATGAACATCATGATCGTCGTCAGTCTGTGGGCGAGCATGGGGGTCGGCTTCCTCGCGATGCTGGCCGGCATCCAGAGCGTGGACAAGACGTTGTACGAGGCGGGCAAGATCGACGGCATCAAGTCGCGTCTACAGGAGATCTGGTACATTACGATCCCGTCGATGAAGCCGCAGATGCTGTTCGGCGCAGTCATGGCGATCGTCGGCACGCTGCGGGCGGGCTCGATCAGCGTCGAGCTGACGGGCTCCAACCCGACGCCGCAATATGCGGGGCATCTGCTGATCAACCATGTCGACGATTATGGCTTTATCCGCTACGAGATGGGCTATGCGTCCTCGATCTCGGTCGTGCTGCTTCTGATTATCTACATGACGAGCCGGGTGTGCTGGCGATTGTTCGGCACGGAGGGGGATAGCAAATGAGCAGGCGGCTTCGCAAATTTTCGTGGTTTCAGCTTTTCCTGGTGCTGTTTTTAACCGGTCTGTCGATCTTTATGCTGCTGCCGATTATTTATTTGTTCAATCACGCTTTCAAGCCGGCGAGCGAGCTGTTCAAATATCCGCCGACCTTTATCGTAGAGCAGCCGTCGCTCAAAAACTTCAGCGATCTGCTGATGGCGACCAAGTCTTCGCTGGTGCCGGTCACTCGCTATCTGTTTAACAATCTGGTCAGCACCTCGCTTACGATTGCGCTCGCTACCCTGTTCAGCATCCTGTGCGCCTTTGCGCTCTCCAAGGGGAAGTTCCCCGGCAAGGGGCTGCTGTTCTCGACGATCGTCGTATCGCTTATGTTTGCGCCAGAGACGGTGCAGATTCCCCGGTACTTCGTTATCAACGAGCTGGGGCTGATCAATACGTATTGGGCGCATGTGCTGCCGCTGGTGGCGATGCCGGTCAGCGTCTTTCTAATGAAGCAATTTATCGACCAGATCCCGAGCGAGCTGCTGGAGGCGGCTCGGGTCGAGGGGGCCAGCGAGCTGCGGATGCTGGCGTCGATCGTCGTGCCGCTCAGTCTGCCGGCGGTGGCGACGGTCGCCATCCTCTCCTTCCAGGGCTCCTGGTCCAATCTGGAGACGTCGACGTTTTTTATCGAGGACGAGACGATGAAGACGCTGCCGTTCTATGTGCTTACGCTGACCAGCGGCCTTAGCAACTCTGTAGCCAGACAGGGCGTGGTCGCCGCTGCGACGCTGATTATGTTTATTCCGAATCTGATTTTCTTCCTGCTGCTGCAGCGCAAGATGATCGATACGATGATGCATTCCGGCATCAAATGAAGCGTCTTGCTCGAAGGAAGGGGGGATATTTTTTGTCTCGATGGATTAAATGGAGCGGCGCGCTGCTGTTATGCTGGCTGCTGCTCGCGCCTGCGGACGCTGTACGGGCCGCTTTGCCTTATGACACGTATTCGTTTGACGCGCAGGGCGCGCGCTTCGCGGTGCAGGCGGCATATATCCCGGAGCGTATGATCGGTCTGGACTCGCCGACGCTGCGCTTCGACAGTCCCGAGGACCTGATGATCGACGCGCACGATCAGCTCTATGTCGTCGACGGGCGCAACAATCGCGTCGTCAAGCTGGATGAGAATTACGAGCCGGCGCAAATATTCGGAGATGAGGACGGCGAGGGCGCGCTGAAGCGGCCGGAGGGCGTCTATGTGGCGGCCGACGGACTCGTCTATGTGGCGGATACCGGCAATCGGCGGGTAGCCGTCTACCGGGCGGACGGTACGTATATTCGCGCGTATGGCAAGCCGGAGAGCGACTATCTGCCCGAGAACTTCCGCTACGAGCCGATGAAGCTGGCCGTCGATCATCGCGGCGTCATGTATCTGGTGCTCAAAAGCGGCTATCAGGGGCTGATGCTCGTCGATACGCAGGATGGCGAGTTCCGCGGCTTCTTCGGGATGAACAAGGTGGCCTTCGATCTGCTCGACGCCTTGAAGCGGCGCTTTTTCACCGAAGCCCAGATGTCGCTGGAGGGCGACAAGCTGCCCGGCACGATCAGCAATGTCGCCATCGACGCGCAGGGGCTGATCTATACGACGAGCGTACGGGTGCCGTCCAGGCAGCTCAAGAAGCTGAATTACGCCGGCTCCGACCTGCTCGGCGACCGCGTCTATGGCGAGCGGCGGCTCAAGACGGGCCAGGAGCGGCTGTTC
>NZ_BFBX01000070.1:73613-78934 GCF_003851045.1 Paenibacillus sp. 598K
CTGTTCACCGACCTGGCTGTCGATGCCAACGGCATCATCACGGCCGTCGACAGCCAGTCCGGCGTCATCTACCAGTATGATGGCGACGGCGAGATTCTGTTCGCTTTTGGCGGCAAGGACGAAGGCTTCCGTAAGCTGGGGCTGCTGGATCAGCCGAAGGCAATCGCTGTCGACTCGGGCGGCAAGCTGTATGTCGCGGACAGCGGCGCCGATGTCGTGTACGTGTACAAGCCGTCCGATTTTGCGCTTAAGGTGCTGGCGGCGAAGCGGCTGACGCAAGACGGCAAGTATCGCGAGAGCGAAAGCCTCTGGAGCGAGGTGCTAGAGCTGAACAGCAAGTACGATATGGCCCATTTGGGGATCGGCAAGTCATACTACAGTCAAGGGTTATGGGCGCAGTCGCTGGCGTATTTCAAGGCGGCCAATGCAGCGGCCGATTATTCCAAGGCGTTTTGGCAGGTGCGGCTCAATTATATGCAGCGCCACTTCGGCACGATTGTGCTCGCGCTGACAGGCCTGCTCGTGGGGGTATGGGCGGTGCGGCGGCTGCTGAGACGCCGCATCGTCTCGGCGCTCGGCCACTGGGGCGATAGGGCGGCGGTACGCCAGCTCAGAGGGGTGTTCCGGCTCATGAAGCATCCGGTCGATGGCTTCGGCGAGCTGCGCTTCAATCGTCGCGCCGGGCTGATCGCCTCCGGCTGCTTGCTGGCGCTGCTCTATGTCGCGCTTATCGCCTCGGAGCTGCTGCGCAGCTTTATCTTTCATCCGCGCCAGATCAATGAGGTCAATCCGCTCGTCACGCTGCTGGTGCTGGTCGTCGCATTCGGGACGTGGGTCGTGTGTAATTATCTCATCAGCTCGATCTTCCAGGGGCAGGGCAAGTTCGTGGACGTGGTGATCGGCAGCAGCTATACGCTGGCGCCTTATGCCTTGCTGATCCTGCCGTTGACGATCGTCTCTAACGGGCTGACGCTGGGCGAGCAGGCGATTTACAGCTTTATGAACATCGGGCTCCTCTGCTGGACGGGGTTCCTGCTCATCGTCTGCGTCAAGGAGATTCATAATTTCGATCTGGGCGAGGCGCTGCGCAATATCGTGCTGACGGTGCTGTTTGCCGCCGCCGTATGGGTGCTGCTGTTTATTTTCTTCGGCATGAATGTGCAGTTGTTCGACTTTATAACCCAGGTGATGGAGGAGCTGAAGTTCCGTGCGTAGATATAGCAATAAGAAGCTGGCCCTGGGAGCGCTCCTCCTGGCCGTCGTGATCCTGGCGATCCTCGCGCTGCTCCCCGGCAGAGAGCAAGGGAGCGAGCTGCCCTCGCTCGCCGACAGCGTCGCTCCAAGGCAGACCGCTCCTGCCGGTTCGCCGCTCTCGATGGGGAGCGTGTTTGGATCAGTTACCGAGAATGACCGGCTGGCGCTGGCTGTGAATAGCCAAGGGCAGCTGCGGGTGAGCGAGCGGGGCAGCGGGTATGCCTGGTACAGCAATCCGCAGCAGGAGGCGATGGCGCTCGAGCAGGTTCAGGGGTACTGGCGCCGCGCGCTCGAATCGCCGTTTATCGTCGAGTATCTCGATCTGACAGGCATCGCTACGGAGGTCATCTCGGCGAGTGCGGCCGATCTGGACACCAAGGTAACCTTCCACGAGCTGGACGGAGGGGTCGAGATCGCGTACGACCTGCAAAAGATCGACCTGCAATTTTCGTACCTGCTCCGGCTGACGGACGAGTATCTGGAGGTGACGATCCCGGATGACCGGATCCGCGAGTCGGGCAATGCCCGGCTGGTCCGCCTGTGGGCGCTGCCGATGTTCGGGGCGCTGCAGGGTGCGAGCCATACCGGCTATATGTTCGTGCCGGACGGGATCGGCGCGCTTATCCCGTTCGACCCGACGACCTCGTATTCGATCCAGTACGCATCGGGCCCGATCTACGAGGAGGATGTGCTGTATCCGGTATTCGGGATGGCCAGCGGCGAGCATGGCTTCGTCGGCATCATCGACGAGGGCGAGTATACGGCCCGCGTCGTGGCGACGCCGGGCGGCATGTACACCACCTTCAACTGGGTGACGTCGCCCTTCGTCTATCGGCAGGACTACTTCAAGCTGACCAGCCTGTTCGGAGAGGGGTTCCAGATGTTCCAGGAGGCGAGGACGCGCGAGGACAGACGGCTCCGCTATTATCTGCTCTCCGGCGACGAGGCGGACTATGCCGGCATGGCCGGCGTCTATCGTCGCTACCTGATGGAGGCCAAGGGGCTGGATCGCCAGACGCAGCCGGCCTATCCGCTCGACCTGTACGTCATGGGCGGCGACCGCGAGAAGGCTTTGCTCGGCAGAAGGCAGGTGCCGGTGACGACCTTCGCGCAGGCGAGCGAGATGGTACGCGCGCTGAGCGAGGCAGGGACGGGGCCGATCGATGTGACCTACAAGGGATGGGAGCATAAGGGCTACCTCCAGGCTACGCCGGAGCGTCTGCCGCCGAGCGCGCAGCTCGGAGGGGCGGACGGGCTTGCCGCGCTGGCGGAAGCCGTGCACGCGCGAGACGGCAAGCTGTATCTGGGCGATAACTTCGCGACGGCGTACAGCACCGGCAGCGGCTTCGAGCCGAAGCGCGATGCGATCCGGGACTACAACGGCAAGGTCGTCTCGGAGGGACTGGAGCTGGGCGTAACGGAATATACGCCGAAGCCTTACTTGTCCTGGCGCTACATGAGAGACAGTCTCGACGAATATCGCGAGCTCGGCGCGGACGGCATCTATCATGAAGGGCTGGGCGAGCGTCTGCAGGCCGACGAGACGCTGGAGGCGCCTCTCTCGCGGCGGGAGACGGCAGCGGTGTACGGCGCGATGCTGGCAGAGACCGCCGAGCGTCTGGGCGCGGCGAGAGTCGAGCACGGCCATGCGTATACGCTGCCGTATGCCGACCATATCGGCAGCTTGCCGTTCGACACGAGCTACGACAGACTTGCGAGCGTCAAGGTGCCGTTCTATCCGATCGCGCTCCATGGACTCGTATCCTACGCCGGCATCCCGATCAACGTGCAGGAAGAGGCGCAGACCGCCTTCCTGCAGACGCTCGAATACGGCGCGTTGCCGTCGTACTTGCTCACCTACGACGATCCTGCCCGACTGAAGCATACGCTCAGCGACGGGATCTACAGCAGCGAGTTCCGGATCTGGCAGGAGCGAGTACAGCAACAGTACGCCGAGCTGAAGGCGGCGCTCGAGCCGCTAGCGAGTCAGTTTATCGTCGATCACCGGCAGCTCGCGCCGGGCGTGTACGAGACGATATATGAGGACGGGACGCGGATCGTAGTCAACTATACGGGACGGCTGCACACAGCGGGTACGCTTGCGGTCGGTCCCGGCGATTATGCCGTGGCGAAGGGGGACGGGGCATGAAGAGGAGCACGCGCGGCAAGCTGTCCATTAACGGTCGCGAGGCGCTGACCGGGTATCTGTTTATCGCGCCTTGGCTGATCGGACTCGGGATCTTCGTCGCCTATCCGCTGCTGTTTACGATCTATATGAGCTTCAACGATGTTCGTATTACGAATCTGGGTTTGCAGATGAACTGGGTCGGCTTTGAGAACATGACGCATGCGTTTTTGAAGGACAACCAGTTCCCGATTATTTTGGTCGAGGAAATCGTAAGGATGCTCATTGCGATCCCGCTTATTATTTTATTTGCCTTGTTTGTCTCGGTGCTGCTGCATGTGAGGTTTCCGGGGAGAAGCGTGTTCCGGGCATTTTTCTTCCTGCCGGTTATTTTCTCTACGGGTACGGTGCTCAATCAGTTGTTTTTCCAGGGAGCGGGCGGGCTGACGATCCTGGAGCAGTACAACATCGCCGGGTTCATCCTGACGAACTTTCCGAAGGCGCTTGCCGATCCGCTCATCCAGGTGCTGGACATGCTGGTCATTATATTGTGGTACTCCGGCGTGCAGGTGCTCATGTTCCTGATCGGCTTCCAGACGATCGGCTCTCAGGTGTACGAGGCGGCGCGCATCGACGGCTCGACGGCGTGGATGACGCTCTGGAAGATTACGCTGCCCGGATTGGCGCCGTTTATTTTGCTCAATACGATTTTTACGATCGTCGACATGTCGACCTTTCCGTTCAGCGGCGTCATGGCTTATATCGTGGGCAGCATGAATACGGCGGGCTTCGGTTACATTAGCGCCATTGCGCTTATCTACTTCATCCTTATCTTTGTACTCATCCTGCTCGTGCTCGCCGTATTCCGGAGAGCCAGCCGCAACCGAAGGAGGGGGTGACATGCCCAGATGGCTGAGAACGGCCCAAAGCGCGCTGCTCGGCAACGGGGAGAAGCTGGGCGTCTTGAAGGTGCTGCTCATTTACTTCGTGCTGATCAACATCGTGTTTCTCTATCTGAATCCGCTGCTCCATATGCTCTCCACGATGGTGAAGAGCACGGCGGATCTGCTCGATCCGACGGTGAGGTGGATTCCGCGCTCGATCGACCTGACGTTCCTGCGGCAGGCGTGGTTCGGCATCCGCTTCCCCGAGACCTTCGCCAACAGTATGCTCATCGCCGGGCTCGGCGCGATCTTCCACGTCGTCTCTTGCTCTGTGGCGGGCTACGGCTTCGCCAGGTTCAGATTTCCGGGGCGCAGCGTGCTGTTCGGCGTCCTTATCGTCTGCTTCCTGGTGCCGCCAGCGACGCTGACGCTGCCGTTATACATCCTGTTCAGCAAGCTCGGGCTGCTCGGCTCGCCCGCAGCGATCGTGCTGCCGGCGCTGTTCGGACACGGCATTCGCGGGACGCTGTTCGTCATCCTGTTTCGCCAGTTTTTCCTTACGGTGCCCAAGGCTTATGAGGAGGCGGCGCATCTCGACGGCGCAGGACCGCTGCGTATCTTCCTCAAGCTGATGCTGCCGATGGCCAAGCCGGCGATCATCGTCGTCTTTATCTTCTCCTTCGTCTGGCACTGGAACGAGACGTATCTGACCGGGCTGTTCCTGCGGGGCGAGTTCACGCCGCTTTCCTTTGCGCTCGACAGTCTCTATCAGGACCTGGAGCGGATGTACAGCAGCGGAGGGTATGTCAACAACGAATCGATGAAGATGGCCGCGAGCTTTTATGTCATTTTGCCGCCTATGCTGCTCTACCTGATTGTCCAGAAATGGTTTATGAGGGGCGTTGAGAGGTCGGGTATTGTCGAGTGAGGGCTAGTAGGGGCGCTCCCGAATACACGTTACTTGCGTGGCGTTGCGAGGAGAGGGGGCTTCCGATCGCTGTTGTCCCCGGATTTCCTGATTGTCTCATAGCAGAAGCTGTTGAAATCCGGGGACAGCG
>NZ_BFBX01000070.1:79132-91833 GCF_003851045.1 Paenibacillus sp. 598K
CTTGCGAAGCTAGCTTTTCTGCGAAAAGCTCTCAGGCGAACGCTTCGCTTCTACAGCCTCCCTCTCCTCTCCACGCTGCTTCGTTCGTATATTTCGGGTTCGCCCTACTAGGAAAGTAGATGTAGTAGAGAACAATTAAATATTTTTGTATACAAAAATATTTAATTGTTGACTAAAATGAAAAACGGGATTTATAATGACATCGAGACATGAAGCCGGGGCCGCCGAGGCGGCGAGCAAGAGGTGGAAGCGTTCTCAAATCGAGCAAAGGGGATCGTACAATGAAAAGAAAAGCAATCCAGGTTATCCCGGTCATGGTTCTCTGCATGTTGATCTTCCTCACTGGCTGTACATCCAACAACGGCGGCAATACGCCGACGCCTGCGCCCACCCCGGACAAAGGGGAAGAGGTGACGACGCCCGCTCCCGAGGAGAGCGGCGGCGAGGACGATGACAAAAGCCAGTACACAGGCACCGTAAAGGTGCTGCGCGAGTGGGGAGAGGCGCAGCCGAACAAAGCGATGTTCGACGCGCTCGCCATCGCCTTCATGGAGGAGTACCCCAACGTCAAAATCCAGTACGTGCTCGACGGCGGAGCAGGCTCGCTACCCACCTACGTAGCCGCCAACGACAGCCCGGATCTGGTCATGACGTATAGCGCGATGCCGCACTTCCTGAAGGATAATCTGCTGGAGGATCTGATGCCGTACATGGAGCGCGACGGCACGATCGGCAAGGACAACTACGTCGACGCTTCGTACAGCAAGTATGTCGTGGACGGCAAATTGTATGGCTTGCCGTGGAACGTGGATCCGAACTTCCCGCTCTATCACAACAAAAAGATTCTCGAGCAGCAAGGCATTAACGAGGTGCCGAGCATCCAGACGCTGGAGGAGCTTGGCGATTACCTGGAGCAATTCTGGATCGTCAACAACGGCAAACAAGAGATGACGAGCTTTGACCCTTCGAGCATCTGGGGCACGGCCACCGCCTTTATGACCTGGTCCTTCCTGAATGGCGCTACTGCCGAGGAAATCTACGATCCGGTCACCCGGAAGGTGGGCTACAACAATCCGAAGATTGTCGAAGCGATGGAATGGATGGCGGACTTCTATCAACGCAACGTGGACGCCGGGCGTCTGGATGAGCTGAAGAAAACGTTGCCGGCCGACACCGATCTGTTCGACGCCAACAAGATGGCCGTCAGCTATGCCTACACGCAAAAAATGCGCGACGAAATGGACGTGCTGTTCACGGCGCTGCCGGACGAATCGCTGTGGGTCGGCGGCTACGGCTTCTCGATGGTATCGACCGCTCCGAACAAGGAGTCGGCGTTCCAGTTCCTGAAGTGGCTGACCACCTCTGAATCGGCGGCGCGAATCTCCTACGATATCCTGGGCGTCATCCCGGCGCAGAAGTCGGTGCCGTACCTCGAAGAGCTGGCTAAGGCGGACCCGCTGCTGCAACTGCGGCTGGACATTATGAGCAAGGTGAAGAAGTACCCGCCGCTTACGCCGGTCAGCTTGCCGGATACGTTCGAGGCCGACTTTATGGCGGTGCTGAACGGCACATCGAGCGAGGACCCGCAGTCGTTCCTCGACAACTTGACCAAGACGCTGCAGCAGCAGGTCGACGACTACTATAAGTAAGATCGAACCGTAACCGCACGCTTCTTCCTGGAGAGTTCTGTCCGAGCGCCCCGCATGGTCAACCGAAATTGCGAATTGTTGACAAAATCAAGCGGCAGTTGTTATGCTGGTCAGAAAAAAAGGAAGCTGTTGCCCATGAGTCCATTTAACGATGCTTTATCCCGATCGCACCATACGAAGGAAGTCGTAAGACAGCTCCGCAAGGAGCTGATCCTGGGGAAATACCCGACGGGCTCAAGGCTGATCGAGGCGAAGCTGGCCGAGCAAATGGGCATCAGCCGCGCGCCGATCCGCACCGCGCTGCAATTGCTGGCCCAGGAGGGGCTGGTCGTCAATCTGGCCAATGGCGGCACCGAGGTGATCGGCTGCTCGCCGAAGGACGTCAGAGATATTTTCGAGCTGCGTCTGCTGCTGGAGAAGACGGCGTTGCAGATCACCTTCAACAGTCCGTCGTTTCGCTACAGACCGTTGTTCGACGCGATGGAGCTGCTGGAGTCGTACAAGGCCAAGCCGGACGAGGTGACGAGCGAGGTGACGTCGAATCTCGACATTGCCTTTCACCGCAGCCTTATTCTGATGGCGGACAACAACGCGATGACCGTCGCCTGGAACACGATGGCCAATACGATCCAGGCGATCCTTGAGATTACGAATATGACGATGAGCTCCTATGAGGAGTTTTGTCTGGCCCATCGCCAGCTGGCCGACATGATCATCCAGAAAAACGAGGCCTGCATCGGTGAGTTGGAGCAGCACATTACCAATGCGATGAATATTATTATCGCCCGGATGGAGCAGACCATCGCTTAGCCGGGCACGGACGGAGGAGGATCGCCCGCAGGACGACTCGCGCGGAGCGATCCTTTGCTGTCTCTATATCCACTGGCAGAGGAGTCTCGCGATGAAGAGAATGGAGCTGATCGCTTGCCTGGAAGACCTGGGCTGGCGGCACCGCGCGCTGGCGCTTGACGGCGACGGGTGGCTCGTCGCGCTGGAGCGGGGCGGGCGAGTCATCGGACTGTATCCCGATCCCGACGGGCCCAACATGCTGTGGACGCACCCTGCTCTGTCCGACAGGGCGGCTGCCCGGCGTCGGTTCGTCGAGGAGCAAGGCTGGAACCTCGGCGGCGAGCGGGTGTGGCTCGGCCCGGAGCTGGAGTATTGCGTCGTATCTGCGGGAGAGCAGGTCGAATATGTCGTGCAACGGTCGATCGATCCGGGCGCTTACCGGCTGAGCGGGACGGAGCCGTCGGCGACGTGGCAGCAGGAGGGGGAGGCTCGCTTGTACCGATCGGAGGAGACGGCGCGATTCCGCCTGACGCGGACAGTCCGTCCGAGCGCCGATCCGCTGAGGCTTTGTCGGGCGCGACTCGGCAGCGCTTACAGCTATGTCGGCTACGCCTCGGAGATCGAGCTGTCGGCGGTCGGCGCCGAGCGCGAGCTGCCGCTGTCGAGCTGGTCGATCGTCCAGGTGCCGGCAGGCGGCTGCGCTTACGCTTCGACCTATGGGCGAGCGCGACCGACCGATTTGTTTGCGCCGACCGGACCTGAGCGGCTATCCGTAGACGACGGCAGCATTCGCTTCGTGCTCGACGGCCAGTCGGCGCACAAGCTGTCGCTCCGCAGCTCCCAGACGACAGGACGCTTCGGGTATTGCAGAGCGGACGAGGGCGGCTTGTACAGTCTGATCGTCAGACAAGCCTTTATCGATCCTTCGTCGGACTACCTGGATACGCCGTGGCTGGCGCCGGACGACCGCGGACATTGCGTGCAGCTGTACAATGACGACGGTCGGCTCGGCGCATTCGGCGAGCTGGAGCATCACGCGCCGGCGGCGAGGCGAGAGGCGGCGACGGGTCTGTATACGAGCCGCGACCGTTCGCAACTATGGTGCTACTCGGGCACGCGTCGCGCGATCTCCGACATCGGACGCGAGCTGCTCGGCGTCGAGCTCTTATATTGATACTACAGACTCCATAGGGGGCAGAAGGCATGAATCCAAATGAACAACCGTATCTGAATGCAGTCATCGAGCCGGCAGGGGACGGCTACGAGATCTGCTATCGCACCGGGATGACGGTGTACAATGAGCTGTTCAGCGGCGGACAGCTGATGAGCGGAGGCTGGAACGGCGCAGGCTACCGGAGCAACGTCATTACGTTCCCGCGCATCCCGCGTCTGGACCCGGACAGCTTCGTCGAGCCGCATGTATTCCGCCTGGATGTGGACGGCATGTCGCTCGACTCGCACTGGCGCTGGGTCGGCAGCGAGCAGCAGCGGGAGCAGCGCGGGCTGCGCGTGACGATCGAGCTGCGCCATGAGCTGCGTCCGATCGTCGTCCGGGTGCATACGCTGCTGGACGGCACGCCGATCCTCACGCGCTGGCTGGATATCGTCAACGCGGGCGACCAGCCCGCTGCGCTGGGAGCGGTCGCAACGTGGAGCGGCGGGCTCCAGACAACCAAGCATTGGGAGACCTATCTGAAGGACGGAGATCCGCTCTACTCGATCGGCTACATGGCGGACCACCGCTGGGGCGGCGAGGGGCAGTTCCAGTGGAGGCCGCTGCCGCAGGATCGCTTCGGCTTTGGCCGCGGCCAGCGCCATCGGCATCCGATGTTCCTGCTCCGCAACGAGGCGACCGGCGAGCATTTTGTCGGCCAGCTGGCCTGGTCGGGCGATTACGAGTTCATGTTCGAGCTGGACGCCGATCCCGGGGGCGCCGTGATGGGGCATGACGGACATGCGCATCTCTCCTTCCGGATCGGACCGCGTGCCCCGTCGCCGCTGCGCGTCATCGCGCCCGGCGAGGCCGTGGCCAGCCCCGAGGCGCATCTGGGGATGCTGTTCGGCGGTCTCGACGAGTGCATCCAGGCGATGCACGACCATATGCGCCGGTCGGTATTTACCATCCCCGAGGCGCGCGGCAGGGGCAACTGGGTCGAGATGGGGCTGGGGGCCGAGGTAGAGATGAGCGAGGCGATGACCTATCATCAGATCGAGGTGGCCGCCGAGCTGGGCGTAGAGGTATTCTTCATCGATGCAGGCTGGTATCTGCCGCCCGGCGACGAGCACCAGATGGGCGAGCATCTGGGCGACTGGCGCGTCGATCCGGTGCGCTATCCCGATGGGCTGCAGGCGATCCGCGACAAGGTGCGGGAGCACGGGATGCTGTTCGGCCTATGGGTGGAGATCGAGCGGCTCGGCAAGCTGACGGAGCTGTATCGCGAGCATCCGGACTGGTACTCCACAGCCTACAACGGCGTCAACAGCACCGAGCGGATGGGCGGTATGATCGACTTTGCCCGGGACGATGTCGCGGCGTGGGCGGAGGCGACGATGGCGCGCGTGATCGAGGAGCACGAGCTGGACATGTTCCGTCTGGACTATAACGCCGGACATCTCAAGGGCGGCGGCTATACGATGCGCGACGGCTATGTCGAGAACAGCTACTGGCGGTATTACGAGCATTTCGACGCGATCTTCGATCGCCTGAGGAAGCGCTTCCCGGACGTCATCTTCGAGAATTGCGCCAGCGGCGGCGCCCGGACGGATATCGGTACGGTCCGGCGTTTCTCGCATACGTGGGTGACCGATTGGCAGGTTGCGCCCCGATCGTTCAGCATTACCAACGGCATGACGATGGCGCTGCCGCCGGAGTACGTGGACCGTCTGGTGGCGGGACAGAGCGGGCATGTGGCGGCGGACATGGCATTCCAGATGCGCCAGCTGCTGTTCGTCAGACCGACGGTCAGCGTGTTCCATCCGCTCGGCAGCGAGGGCAATCCGCAGCAGCTGGCGATCGTCAAGCATCATCTCGAGCTGTACAAGAGCTTCGTCCGAGGCTTCATGAATACCGGGCGCATCTACCATCATACGCCGCAGCTCGACGGCTTCGAGCCGAACGGCTGGGGGGTGCTGGAGCTGGCTTCGCGGGAGCGGGATCGCGGCATCGCCGGGCTGTTCCTGCTCTCCAATGCCAAGGAGCATCGCTATCACCTCCGTCTACGCGGGCTCGATCGATCGCGGATGTACAAGGTGACGTGGGACAACAGTGCCCAGAGCGCCGAGCTCAGTGGCTTTGTCTTGATGGAGCAAGGGATTACGGTTCGTCTCGAAGGCGCGCTCACCTCGGAGCTGCTCGTCTTCGAGGCGATCTGACAAAGGGAGGGAGAGCGACGGATGAATCGAATCCTGCATGCAATGATCGACAAGTACCCCGAGCTGGACGCTTGCGCCCCGCAAACAGAGGCGGCTTATGAAGCACTGAAGCGCGTATTTGCCGCCGGGGGCAAGCTGCTCCTGTGCGGCAACGGGGGCAGCGCGTCGGATAGCGAGCATATTGTCGGCGAGATGATGAAGTCATTTATGCTGGAGCGACCGGTGCCGCCGGCGTTCAGCGAGCGGCTGCAGGCGTTGTACGGCAATGGGGAGGGAGCCGCGCTGGCGGGCGGGCTCCAGGGCGCGCTGCCTTCGATCTCGCTGGCCAGCCATACCGCCTTCCTGAGCGCCTATGCCAACGATGCTGCGGCGGATATGGCCTTTGCCCAGCAAGTATACGGCTACGGCAAGCCGGGAGATGCGCTGCTGGCGATCAGCACCTCCGGCCATTCGGCCAATGTAGTGAAGGCGGTCCAGATCGCCAAGGCGCTGGGCATGACGACGATTGGTCTGACCGGCGGCAGCGGCGGCAAGCTGCGGGAGCTGTGCGATATTGCCGTCTGCGTGCCCTACGAGTCGACGCCCGACATCCAGGAGCGTCATCTGCCGATCTACCATACGCTATGCATGATGCTGGAGGAGGCGTTTTTCCACCGATGAGCAAGCTGATCGCAGGCATCGATATCGGCGGCACGAAGTGCGCAGCCAGTGTGGGAGAGCTCTCTGAGGAAGGGCGGCCTCGGATCGTCGGCAAGATCAGGTTCGCCACCCCGCCCTCGCCCGAGGAAGCGATCGCGCGGCTGCTGGACGGGCTGCAAGGGCTGCTCGGCGAGGCGGGAGGGGCGACGCCAGAGGCGGTCGGCGTCAGCTGCGGCGGCCCGCTCGACAGCCAGCGAGGCCTCATCCTGTCGCCGCCCAATCTGCCGGGCTGGGACCGCGTCGATATCCTCTCGCCGCTGCGCGAGCGGTTCGACGCGCCCGCTTATCTCCAGAACGACGCCAATGCGTGCGCGCTTGCGGAATGGCGCTGGGGCGCCGGGCAGGGCTGCCGCAACCTGGTGTTCCTGACCTTCGGGACCGGGATGGGGGCAGGTCTGATCCTGGATGGCCGACTATACAGCGGCACCAACGATCAGGCCGGGGAGATCGGTCATATGCGGATGGCGCCGGACGGGCCTGTCGGTTATGGCAAGGCCGGCTCGCTCGAGGGCTTCTGCAGCGGCGGAGGGATCGCCCAGCTCGCCAGGGAGATGGTCTGGCAGCATAACGGGCGCGGCCTCGTCTCGGAGCTGTATGCCGCAGGCGACGATCCGAGACTGCTCACTGCGGAGCATGTCGGTCGCGCGGCCAGAGCTGGCGACGAGCTGGCGATCGATATCTTGCGGCGCTCGGCTCGCAAGCTCGGGATGGCGGCGGCTGTGCTGATCGATCTGCTCAATCCGGAGCGGATCGTCATCGGCAGCATCTATGCGAGGCAGCAGGAGCTGATGGAGCCGTGGGTGCTGGAGGCGATCCGCCGCGAGGCGCTGCCGCTCTCTAGCTCCGTCTGCCAGGTCGTGCCTGCGGCGCTGGGCGATGCGGTCGGCGATTATGCGAGCTTGTCGGTAGCGACTTTGCATAGCGATAGTTAAGGGGGAGGAGCAGATGCGGTTGAATCGGCGAAGGGCGGGATGGAGCCTGGCGGCCGCGCTCGCGAGCGCGGCTGTGCTGACGGCGTTATGGCTGAATGGAGGCGATGGGGGAGAGATGACGACGAAGCAGCCGGATACCCTTACAGGGACGGCCCCGGACGACAGTCCGAGCGGGACGGGAGCGATGCAGGCGGGAGAGGACAGCGTAGCGGTTACGGTCGATTTGTCCCGGACGGGGCCGCTGCTGACCAACAAATTTTCCGATCTCAGCCAGTGGGAGCTGGGGATGGACTGGCTATCGGAAGCGCTGGCGCAATCCGAGGATTATATGCGCACCCGCTATCCCTTCGTCCGGCGCGTGCAGCTGATGAGCGCCAGCGGCGGCTCGGAGACGCGCGATCTGTTCGTCAATCCGCTTGATCGTCAGACGCTGGACGATTACGATTTCTCCCGCTTGGGCACAGCGGTCAAGCATATCTTGCGGCAAGGGCTGAAGCCTTCTATCGCGACAGGCAATGTGCCGCTGAAGTACAGCGCGGAGCCAACCATCGGCGGCTTTGGCGTCAATGTCCGTCCGCCGGACGATGATGAGGTGTATTACCGGTACATCCGCGCGCTCGCGCAATACATGGTCGATCGTTTCGGCCTGGACGAGGTCCGCACCTGGACCTGGCGGGCGCTGGTCGAGTATGAGAATGTCGACTGGTTCGACGCGGGCGATCCCGAGTCGACCAAGCAGGCGTATTTCAAGCTGTACGATTATACGGTGGCCGCGCTGGAGGAGGTCATCGGGGCGGAGCATCTGCATGTCGGGGCTCATAGCATGACGAACGGCCCCGGCTATTGGGACGAGCGCGAGTTTATCGATCATGTCGCGCACGGCACCAACTATTATACGGGGCAGACCGGGACACAGCTCGACTTCCTCAGCTTCTCGTATTACGATGTGATGCCGGGCCAGCGCTCGCCCGAGCCCTATACGCTCGCAGCCAATCTGGAGCTGTTGCGCGAGCGAGCGCTGCAGAATGGACTCACCGAGCTGCAATACGGCGTCGACGAGGGACGCATCGCCTCCGGCCCGGACAGCAAGGAGCTGTTCCCGCGCTCGGTCGCGACGAGCTATCAGTCCGCCTACGACGCCAGGCTATTCAAAGAGATGCACGATATCGGGCTCGATTATTTCGCCAAATGGTACGTCAATACGGAGCGCGTCTGGTCCGGCGTCGATGGTATCGATCCTGTCGGCACGCATCTGGCGAACCTGGCATACCGGATGACGGGAGGCAAGCGTGTAGCGGTAGAGGCGGCGGAGCCGGTGGCGCTCTCTACCAATGAGGTCGACGGCATCGCAGCCTACGACGAAGCTGCCCGGACTGCGCGGCTGCTGCTCTACAACTTTAACGAAGCGCCGGACGGAGGCGCGGCGGAAGCCGTAGCCATTGGCTTCGACCGCGTGCGGGCGGCGGGCGACACTGTGAAGGTGACGCAATGGATCATCGACGACGAGCATGCCAATTATTGGCCGCAGTGGCAAGCCGACCTGGAGGCGCATGGCGTGGCCGAGGACGACTTTGGGAGCTGGTCGAGCCATAGCTGGACGATTGGCAGCGTGGCCAGCCCGCGCATCCAGAAGCTGTGGTACGATCGCATCGAGCAATACCGGGCGCTCTCGAGGCTGGAGCCGCTGGAGACGACAGCCATCGTCGAGGATGGGCAATTGCGGCTGACCGCCCGGCTGGCGCCGCAGGCCGTTGTATTGTACGAGATTGAAGGGATCGAGCCGCTGGACTAGGGCGGGTTTGCAGACACGCCCCAGTCGGGTCTACCCTTCGAGCTGCTGCTTCATAAGCTTGTAGCGGCTTGGCGTCGTGCCGACGAATTTTTTGAATTGGCGCATGAAGTGGGTGTCGTTCTCGTAGCCGCACATCCCGCTGATGGCGCTGACCGACAGCTTCGAGTGGGCGAGCAGGTACTTGGCGTACTCGAGCCGGGCATTGATGATATCCGAGACGACGGAGCAGCCGAATAACTGCTTGTACATATGCTGGAAATAGGACTTGCTCATATTGAGTCGGGCTGCCAGCAGCTCGACCGAGACGGCTTGATACGGGGCATTGTACAGCTCGTTGCGCAAGCGCGAGAGATGGGGATAATGGCGATTCGACGAAGCCAGGCTTGCCCATTTCTCGCGCAGGCTGAGCAGCTTCATAAAAAACGCCCGCAGCTCGCAGTCGATGATCCGCGGCTGCAGCCGACTGTTCTGCGACAGGGTGCTCTGCAGCTCGAGGATGCAGCGGGAGACCCAGTTGGCGTCCTCGATATGGACAGGCGTGTCGAGCGGGAAGCCGATCTCTTCGAGGAAAGGCTCAGGCGCGTCGATTTCGCAGTGGAACCAGTCGTTCACGAACGGCTTCTCCCGATCTTTGTATTGATGGCTCGTATGAGGCCCCAGCAGGATGCAGGTATTTTTGGCCACCGCCGTTGGCGTGCCGTCGATGACCACATCGGCGAGACTTTTGAATAGCACAAACGCATAGTTCCCCGCCCCCTTGGGCCGATTAATCACAATTCCCTCCTCATGCACGTAGTGGTACCCGCAGTTGATCAAGCGAATCATCCTTCACCCCACCTTGTCGAATAGTCCATCTGCTGCACATCTCGCTTGGCAAAAAGCATGTTAGGTCAGTTTTTCGTTATGTAGTGCATTGAATGCGCATGATGGCGTGCCTATACTAATTTTATACCACTTACATATTTACTTCCATATCCACTATTTAATTCATTCGCAGTTTCGTCACAATTCCTCCCCCACCATGAGTGCATGAGCGCAATGCATATTCCGCCTGGCCGCCTTTCGCACGACATCCTGAACAGATATCGCGAGGTGAGTACGATCAAAATTGTCCTAACTGGCGCTGCTGGCTTTATTGGATCGAATCTGGCGGCACGACTGATCGACGACGGGCACGAGGTGATCGGCGTCGATAATTTCCTGACCGGTCAACGCGATAACCTGGCTTATTTGCGAACGCTTTCGCGCTTCACCTTTATCGAGCATGATGTCATCGAGCCGCTGTCTATCGCAGGAGACGTGGACTGGATCATGCATTTTGCCAGCCCGGCGAGTCCGCCGCGCTATCTCCGGCATCCGGTCGAGACGCTGCGCGTCAACAGCGAGGGGACGCGTCATCTGCTCGAGCTGGCCCGCGACAAGGGCGCGCAGTTTTTTCTGGCTTCGACGAGCGAGATCTACGGCAATCCGGACGTCCATCCGCAGCCGGAGAGCTACTGCGGCTACGTCAATCCGATCGGCGCGCGCAGCTGCTACAACGAGGCGAAGCGTTATGCCGAGGCGCTGACGACGACGATGAGCCGGCAGTACGACATCCCGATCCGCATCATCCGCATCTTCAACACGTTTGGTCCGCGCATGGACCTCAAGGATGGCCGCGTCATTACGAACTTCATCCATCAGATCCAGTCGGGACAGCCGCTGACCGTCTACGGCGACGGCAGCCAGACGCGGAGCTTCCAGTATATCGACGATCTGCTGGAGGGGATCGTGCGGCTCATGGATGTCCCGTACGGACAGCCGGTCAATCTCGGCAATCCCGAGGAGTACAGCATCCTCGAGATCGCGCGGATGACCCGGGAGCTGATGGGATCGCAAGCGCCGATCGAGTATCGGCCGCTGCCGGAGGACGATCCCCGGCGCAGGAAGCCAGATATCTCGCGGGCGCGTCAGCTGCTCGGCTGGGAGCCAAGGGTGCGGCTGCGCGATGCGCTCGCGCACACGATCCGTTATTATCAAGGCCAACCGCAAGGCCAACTAATCCACGGAATGGGGGATCTATAATGGAACAGCAAATTATCGCCATGATCAGCGAGCTGAAGGAGGACCCGCAGCTGGCGTCGAGCCTGAACGGCCAATCGGACATTATGGAGGACGGCGGCCTCGACTCGCTGCAGATGATCAGCTTTATCTTGAAGGTGGAGGAGCAGTTCGGCGTCGAGATCGACTTTGAGACCTTCGACTTCTCGCTCATGTCGTCGGTCGAGGGCTTCTGCCAATATATCGCCCAGATGCGTCACACCGCCTCGGCATGAGTGTGACCGCGAACGGCAGGTACGGAGTGAACAGCGCAGAAGGCGTCGATGGCGTCAATGGCGCGAACCGGGAGGCTGCGCCGCGATTGACGATGGGGATGTTCGACGCGGAGCGGTTTTGGCGCGATCCGGGGCTGGCCCGTCTGCCGGCCTTTGCCGATCGGGCGGCAGAGCGCATCGTCGCCGCGATGGATGAGCTGCTGTTCGCGCTCTGCGAGCCGGATGATCTGCTCGTCACCCGTTACCGGATGGATGCCCATCATCTCGCCTATCTGCATGAGATCGGCTTCCGGTTCGCGGCGAGCCGCGCCGATCTGGACGACGAGAGCGAGGAACGGCATGAGGGCAAGCCGGGCGAGGAGGCGACGGTGTTCGACCTGCTCGCTCGCAGCCTGCCCGAGCGGATGCTGGGCGCAGGCTGGCCGGAGGGCGTCTGCCTCTCGCCCTTCGCCGTCATCCCCGGCGTCGCGCAGGCGGCTGCCGCGCATCGGCTGCGGCTCGACTGTCCGTCTGCGGAGACAGTCCGCGAGGTCAACTCCAAGCTCTACTCGCTGGAGCTGGGACGACGTCTGGGCGTCCCGTCGGACAGCCGGATCGTCTACTCGCATGAGGAGCTGCTGGCGCGCGGCCTGGAGCTGCTGCGTCAGGGGAGCTTCCTGATCAAGGACGAGTTCGGCGTCTCCGGCAAGGGCAATCTGCTGATCGAGTCGGAGTCGATCCTGCGCCGCATCGCCGCGCATCTCGCTACGCAGTCCGGACAAGGCAAGACGGTGCGCTTTATCGTCGAGCCGTTCCTGCGGAAGGCGCTGGACTTCTCGTGTCAATTCCGCATTGCAGCGGACGGCGGCTATCGTTTTATCTCGGTGCAGAAGGTCGTCAACACAGGCTTTGCGTACCAGGGCTCCTTTACGGCGGATGAGCGGCTGCTGGCGATCCTGCTCGATGCCGATTACTTCGAGCTGATGCGCGAGGTAGCGCGGGAGCTGTATCGCTCCGGCTATTACGGCGACGTCTGCGTCGACTCGATGCTGCTGGAGGATGGCCGCGTCGTGCCGATCGTCGAGATCAACGCGCGCAAGTCGATGAGTCTGATCAAGCATCGGCTCGACCGCCAGCTGCAGCAGGAGGGGGCTTCCGGCAGCCTGACCTCCGG
>NZ_BFBX01000070.1:91922-128518 GCF_003851045.1 Paenibacillus sp. 598K
GGGCTTCCGGCAGCATGACCTCCGTGACGGTGCAGGCATCGGCGGCGCAGTCGATGGAGTCGCTGCTCGCGGCGCTGGAGCAGGCGGGCCAGCTCTATCGGCCGGAGCAGGGCAGCGGCGTCGTGCCGCTGAGCGCCAATACGCTATTCATCCACCAGCGTCTGGCGGAGCGCCAGGGCGTCCCGACCAAAGCGGCGAAGGGCCGGCTCTATCTGTATGTGATCGCCGATCCGGCCGAGCGCGACGCGCTTATGAGCGGCGTCCACGAGACGCTGGCGGGCTTTGCGGGCTGAGGGCGTGATCACCTCTAAATTAGAAAGGAAGTGGATTATGGGTAACCGGCGTATCACCATCCTCTGCTCCGGCTTCGGGCTTGGCTTCTATATCCCCGGCTTGCTGGTGGCGCAAGGGTTCCGGCAGCGCGGCATCGATACCGAGGTGCTCGTCTTCGAGAGCTATATGGAGCAGGAAAAGATCGACCATATCCCCGACAGCCGGGCGGCGTACCATCGCGACTTTGCGCTGGCGAACCTGTCGGCGCGGCTGCCGATGGACATCCGCAAGAGCATCGACGATGCCCGCGTCGAGCAGCTGCTGGACGGTTGGGAGGCGGAGGATCGGCGCGAGTTCATCTCGCTGTCCGGCCACTGGGTGTACATCCTCGACCGGTACCGGGAGCGGATGCAGCCCCGGCCGGTTCATGCCGATCTGCTCTATGTCGACTCCGACCTGGCGCCCTCCTGGAAGAGTCTGAAGCGATATCATCCCCGATACAACGAGCCGTACTACGACGCCTGTCTGTACGACCGCGACAAGCTGGATATCCGATGCGAGGTGAGTGTGCCTGCAGTCTCCCGACGGCCCTTCGCGGAGCGGGAAGCTCGGCTCGTCGTTCATGGCGGGGGGTGGGGCATGGGGACGTACCGCGAGACAATCCCGACGCTCGCCGAGAGCGGCTATGCTCTCGATATCATCGCTTACCCGGACTCGCAATCGCCGCTCGACCCGCGTCATCGGTACCTGATGAATGCGACGGACTGGTGCGCCTGGGTCAAAGACGCCGAGGGGCGTCACGGCTTCCCGCCGCTGTGGGAGCTGACGGACGGCGAGACGATCCGTCATGCGCCGCGCGAGGATCGGCACTGGATGATCGATATCGCGGGCAGCGCGCAGGCGATCGTCGCCAAGCCCGGCGCCGGGACGCTGATCGATTCGCTCGCGACGGCGACGCCGATCATCCTGCTCGAGCCGTTCGGCAGTCATGAGCAGCGCAACGCCGAGCTGTGGGAGCATCTCGGCTACGGGATGCGCTACGAGCGCTGGCGCGAGAGCGGCTACGCCTCGGAAGCGCTGGAGACGATGCACCGGGCGTTGCAGAGCCGGGCAACCGAAGGGATGGACTATGTCGACCGCTATTGCGACCGCGTACACGTCGACCCCGCATTACGAATCTCTTGAAGACCAAGGAGGTCATGTGATGAGCGTAACAAGCCCGAGTATCGAGACGATGCAGCGGACGATGAGCTATCCGCGCTGGATCGTGCTGCAACTGCTGGAGGAGTGCAACCTGCGCTGCAAGATGTGTTACGAGTGGGGACTGGAGGGGCCGTACAAGCAGAAGAAGACGCTGGCGCAGCTCGACCCCGAGGTCATCAAAAAAATGATCATCGATTGCAGCCCCGGCAAGCCGTACTACGACTTTTTCGGCGGCGAGCCGCTGTTGTATCCATGGCTCGGCGACATCCTTGAGCTGATCCAGCATCACGGCAGCTACGCCGACTTCCCGACCAACGGCACTTTGCTGGAGCAGCATGCCGAGATGCTGGTCGCGACGGCGCCGCGCAAGATTTGGATGTCGCTGGATGGACCCGAGGCGATCAACGACCGGCAGCGCGGCAGAGGCGTGTTCAAGAAGGTCATCCGCGGCATCGAGAAGCTCTATGAGCTGCGGCAGAGCAAGGGGCAGACGTATCCGAAGATGGGCGTCTCGTTTATTATCACGCCGCTGAACTATATGTACATCGAGGAGTTTTTCTTCCAGCATCTCGATCTATCGATGCTTGATCATATCAGCATGGAGGTGCAGCTCTATGCGACAGAGGAGCAGTACGCGCAGTACAAGGAAGTGCTGCGGGAGCAATTCGACGTCCATGACGCGCCGTATGCCAGAGGCATGGTGTGGAGCGACAGCAGCTCGTTCAGCCAGATCGATATCCCGGAGCTGACGCGACAGCTGCATGTGGTCAAGGATCATTGCCTCCCTCGCGACATCGAGGTCATCACCTATCCAAAGACGGTTGACGAGGATAATCTGCGCAACTACTTTGGCGGAGAGTTCGGCAAGATGGCCGACAAGCGCAATCGCTGCTCGCTGCCCTGGACGTATGCGGAGATTACGGCGCGAGGCGAGGTGTCGCCCTGCCATGCTTTCTACGATCTGACCTTCGGCAATGTGAACGACGACGATCTGATGACGATCTGGAATGGTGACAAGTACAAGAACTACCGCGCCTACATGAAAAAGAACATGCTGCCGATCTGCACCGCCTGCTCCCGGTATTATATCTACTGACCTATCGATGTACGCGCGCTCATCGAGTCAAAAAGAACTGAAGGGAGTGGAATGCGATGAGACCCAAAACGGAAGTGAAACGGACGCCAAGGGATCTGCAGATCCTGAAGCGCACGATCCGCACCGCTGTCGAGACGAAGCGCAACAAGGAGAAGCAGCCCGCTTACGCGACGCCGCTGCCGGAGTCGGTCGGCATCAAGCTGACCAACCAGTGCAATCTTCGTTGCAAGCATTGCTACCAGTGGAACGACACCGGCTACCATCATTACATGACGCTGCAGCAGCAGCGCGAGCAGCTCGACATCGGTCTGCTGGAGAGAGTGATCGTCGAGACCGAGCCGGCGCGCTCGCGGCTCTATATCTGGGGCGGCGAGCCGCTCGTCTACAGCCGCTTCGACCGGCTCGTCGAGCTGCTGGAGCAGTATCCGCGCGAGACGACGATCTGTACCAACGCCGTGCTCATCCCCAAGCGGATCGAGGAGCTGCTGCGCATCTCCGACAATCTGGAGCTGCTGATCGCGCTCGATGGCTTCGAGGAGGAAAATGATGCCCTGCGCGGCAAAGGCGTGTTCGGCAAGGCGATCGACGCCATCCGCATGCTCGTGCAGCTGCGCGAGGAAGGGCGATTCCGCGGCCGCATCTCGGTGCACACCGTCATCAATGACGCGATGACCAGCAAGCTGTACGACCTGCTGGCGTTCCTGGAGGAGCTGGGCGTCGATCTGGTGATGGTCTGCTTCCCCTGGTACATCTCGGACGAGTGCACGCAAGGGATGGACGATTACTTCGACCGCCACTTCGACTTCCTGCCGGCCAGCGAGCAGCGAGGCGAGCGGAGCTGGCATGCCTTTAACTACAAGCTGGACCCGGACTATATCCCTGCGCTCTTGCAGGAGCTGGAGCGAATCAATAGCCGCACCTGGAAGATGCTGGTGCGCTATCAGCCCAATCTTGAGCCGGACCAGATCGAGCCGTTTGTGCTCGGGCAGGAGCTGGCGGGCGGCGGCACGATGAACAAGAAGTGTCTGGCGCTCTCCAACCGGATGGACATTACGCCGGACGGCACGATGATCGCCTGCAAGTTTTTCAAGGAATTCGAGATCGGCAATCTGAACGACGGCCCGGTCCGGGAGCTGTGGCACAACAACACCTATCGTCAGATTCGCGAATTGATGGACGAGAGGCTGACGCCGGCCTGCTCCAAGTGCAGCGTGCTGCACCTGCACGGCGTGTAAACCTGTATGCAGATATGACGGACAGATATGAAACGAGGTGCGCAAGTTGAGCATGATCCGAGTCGAACAGCTAAGTAAAAGCTTCCAGTACTACAAGAAGGAGCAGGGGCTCAAGCATTCGCTAAAAAACCTGTTGTTCCGCAAGACGTTGATCAAGGAAGCAGTCAGCGGCATCTCCTTTGAGATCGAGCCCGGCGAGATGCTAGGCTTCCTCGGTCCCAACGGCTCCGGCAAAACGACGACGCTGAAGATGCTCTCCGGCATCCTCTACCCGACGAGCGGAACGGCGACGGTGAACGGCTTCGTGCCGTGGGAGCGCAAGAAGGAATTCAAGATGCAATTCTCCATCGTCATGGGGCAGAAGTCGCAGCTCTGGTGGGACCTGCCGGCGAGCGAGTCGCTCTACCTGAACAAATGCATCTACGAGCTCGACGAGAAGCCGTATCGCCAGGTACTCGATGAGCTGACCGAGATGCTCGATGTGAAGGAGTTGCTGAACGTCCAGGTGCGGCGGCTGTCGCTGGGCGAGCGGATGAAGATGGAGCTGATCGCCTCGCTCATCCATCGGCCCAAGGTGATCTTCCTCGACGAGCCGACGATCGGTCTCGATCTGATCTCGCAGAAGCGGATCCGCGAGTTCCTGAAGCACTACAACGAGCAGACCGGGGCGACGGTCATCCTGACGAGCCACTATATGGCCGATATCGAGGACCTGTGCAAGCGGGCGATCATCATTAATGAAGGCCGCACCGTCTACGACGGCGATCTGCGTCGCATCAACGAGCTGTTCAATGCGAAGAAGATCATCAAGCTGCAATTCACCGACGAGGTGCAGCGCGAGGCGCTGCTCGGCTTTGGCGAGATCCGCAAGCATGACGGGGCAAGCGCCGTGCTCGAGGTCGATAAGCGCGAGCTGCAACGGTACTCCAAGCTGATCCTCGAGCGGCTGCCGATCCTCGACTTCACGATCGAGGATATCCCGGTCGAGCAAGGCATCGAGAGCTTGTACCAGAAGGAAGAGGTCCGACATGAGAGCCTGGCATAAGTATCGGCGCACGTATATGCTCGGCGTCCAAAACGAGATGGAGTACCGCACCGACTTCCTGCTCGGCATCCTGAGCGGCACGTTTATCGTCATCGTGCAATGCTTCCTGTGGACGGCTGTCTTCAACAGCTCGCCGCAGGAGGTGATCAACGGCTACACCTACCCGCAGATGATCATCTACTCGGTGTTCTCCGGCGTCGTCTCGCGGCTCGTCTCGGCGGGCTTTGAGGGCGAGGTGTCCAATGACATCAAGACCGGCGGGCTGAGCAAGTTTATCGCCCAGCCGATTCATTATTTTACGTATCGCATCTGCAATTTTCTCGGCGGCAAGACGGTGCAGCTGGCGATTATTTTGCTGATGATGGCGGCGATGGTCATTTTCTTTATGCAGGTGTGGGATTTCCGTCTGGAGGCGCTGCGGACGCTGTTGTTTTTCGCCAGCATCGTGTTGGGGATGCTCATTAACTTTTTGCTGTTTTACTCGATCAGCGCGCTCGCCTTTGTCGTGACCGAGGTGTGGGGCATTTTTATCGCGTTTAACCAAGGGGTCTATCTGCTCAGCGGCGCGATCTTCCCGCTCGATATCTTCGGCGATACGGTGACGCGCATCTCGAGCCTGCTGCCCTTCCAGTACATCGTCTTCTTCCCGGTCAATATCCTGAACGGCAGCCTGGCGCAGCCGGCGATCCTGAATGGATTGCTCGTGCAGGTCGTCTGGCTCGGCGTGCTGCTGATCGTCTCCCGGGTATGCTGGGCGGCCGGGATGAAGAAATACGTGGCCGTGGGAGGGTAGCGCGATGGACTATAACGTGAGAGAAATCTGGAAGCATATGCGCGTCTATTACCGGTTCGCCAAAAACAGTCTGATCGGCTATATGGAGTACCGAGCCAACTTCTACTCCAGTCTGACGATGGAGTTCGTCTTCCTGTTCACCAAGCTCGTGTATGTGCTGTTCGTGTTCCGGCTCGGCATCGAGATCAACGGCATCACGCCGGATCAGATGCTGATCTTCACGGGCACCTATACGCTCATGATCGCCATCTATACGGGGCTGTTCATGGACAATTTCTACGCGCTGTCCGGCCATATCCGCAACGGCATGCTTGATATGTATCTGACCAAGCCGGTATCGACGCAGTTTATGATCTCGTTCCGCCATATCAACTTTGCCCTGCCGCTGCCCAATCTGATCGCTGGCATCACGATGGTCGTCATCGCCTGGCAGCGTCTGGAGCTGAGCACCAGTCCGCTCTATATCGCGGCGTACATCGGCGTCATCATCAGCGGCGCTATCGTCGCCTACTCGGTGCTGCTGCTGCCGCAGATCCTGGCGTTCTGGACGGTCAAGTCCGGCGCCATCACGGAGATTATGGACAAGAGCTGGGAGCTGAACAACATGCCGATGTATATCTATCCCAACTGGCTGCGCCGACTCGGACTGTATGTCCTGCCCGTGCTGTTCATGACGAACATGCCGGCGGTCTATCTGATCGATCGGCTCGATGTGTTCCTGGCGATCTGGATCTTCGTCGCCCCTGTGCTGACGCTGATCGCCGTGCGGCTGTTCTGGAGCTTCGCGATCAAGCGGTACGCGAGCGCCAGCAGCTGATGAGAGCTTAACCAATCGAAGAGGGAGAGGTGAACGGCATGAGTGTGAGCGGCCAACCGACCGATGCGCCGCCGATCGTCAAGAAGCGGCTGCCCAACGGGCTCGAGGTGTATCAGAACAACGAAGGCGAGACGTCGTTCCTGTATGACGAGATTTTCCGCAAGGAGATGTACTTCCGCCATGGCATCGCGCTGGAGGACAACAGCACGGTGCTCGATGTCGGCGCCAACATCGGCATGTTCACCCTGTTCGTGAACAGCAAGAGCGCGGGCTGCCGCGTCTATGCCTTCGAGCCGCTGCCGCCGACCTATGAGATTCTGAAGCTCAATACGAGCGCGCTGCCGGGTGTGACGATCGTCAACTGCGGTCTCTCGGATGAGAACAAGGAAGCGGCGTTCGCCTACTTCCCGACGATGTCGACCGACTCGGTGCAGCTCAAGTACCGGGAGGATCATGACAAGGACCTGCGCTTCGGTCTGCTCAACCACTATCGCGACGACTTCGCTAACGAGCGCTCGCTCAACCGGTTCGTCGATCATGTGATGACGCCGCGGATGATGAAGGAGCAGGTGTATCGCTGCCAGCTGACGACGATCGCCGACATCATGCGTCGCTACGAGCTGACCCAGGTCGATCTGCTCAAGATCGATGTGGAGAAGAGCGAGTTCGAGGTGCTCGAGGGGATCGGCCGCGACGACTGGACGAGGATCAGACAGGTCGTCATGGAGGTGCATAACTTGGACGATGCGCAGCTGCGACGGCTGCGGCAGGTGTTCGAAGACCAGGGCTTCAGCGTCGTCATCGACGCCTACGACGATCTGAATATCCCGGACTACTATAACGTGTATGCGATCAATCGCAGCTTCGCTTCATGAGGCGACTGCTGGAGATGCTGGTATGCGTCGCTTGCCACAGCGAGCTGGACGTCTCGGAGGATCGGCTGGACTGCCGGGCATGCGGAGCCAGCTATCCGGTGCATCCGAGCTATATTGCGATGCGCGACGAGCGGGAGGCTGAGCGCGAGCCGCAGACGTGGCAGGCCAAGGCGCAGGAGGAGCGGGAGTATGCGGAGATCGCCGAGCGGCTCGCTCGGGCCGGAGTCGAGCGGTTCGCCACCCATCTTAACTTTGGCTATGTGCCGAACGGTCGTCCGCAGCGGGCGGTCATCGAACCCGAGGCGCATGGGCTCAACCGCAATTCGCTGCGGCTCCTGCTCGAGGTCGTCGGCGATGCCGACCTTCGGGGGCGCGACGTCGTCGATATCGGCTGCGGACGCGGCGGCAACAGCGCGGCGCTCGTCCGTTACTTCCAGCCCCGCCTCCTGGTCGGGCTGGATCTGTGTGAGGCGAACATCGCCTTTTGCAGCGCGCGCAATCGTCTGCCGCAGGTCAGCTATCTCGTCGGCGATGCCGAGCGGCTGCCGTTCGCTGAGGAGAGCTTCGAGGTCGCGCTCAACATCGAGTCCGCGCACGCCTACCCGCACCGGGAGCGGTTTTACCGCGAGGTGTGCCGCATCCTCAGGCCTGGCGGCGTCCTCCTCTACACCGAGCTGATGCTCGCGGAGGAGGCTCGGCACCATCTGCGGATGCTCGAGGAGGCGGGACTGCTCATCGAGCGGGACGAGGATATGACGGCCAATGTGCTGCTCTCCTGCGACGAGAACGCTCGCCAGCGTACCGGGCAGCAGGGAATCGCCGCCGTCAGCGGCACCTTGGGAGTAAGTACCGGCACCGACAGCACCAGCACTCCGAGCGCCATCACCGACATCGGCGACTTTATCGCGTTGCCCGGCTCGCGCAAGTACGAGGAGATGCGGAGAGGCGAGCGCGTCTATCGAATGATGAAGCTGGTCAAGCCGGATTAAACAAGACGAGAGGAGGAGCGCAGATGCAATTAAACCTTGCGCGCGTGCCGAGGATCGACGGGGATACCGGTTATTGCTGCATGGAGGATTGTTTGGCGACCATAGCGCGGAATACGGGGTACAGCTACGAGATGTACCAGCTCGCCAACTGGCGCTTCGAGTACGACGATACGATCGCAGGGGAGTGCATCGGCGATCGGTTCGAGATGGTCTACATCGACAATCTCGACGATCTCGAACGGTTCCACGGCATCACAATCACTCATCTAGGCAAGCGAAGCAGCGATGAACTGCGGCAGTATGTTGTCGCAGACGTGGCGGTCGGACTGCCTGTCATGCTGGCGTTTGACGTGTACAGTTGTCCATGGTTCTGGGGATATCGACGCTTACATTACCCGTATCACCACTTTCTTGTCACCGGCTATGACCCCGAGGAAGAAGCTTTTGTCTGCGTCGACCCGTTCTACCAGTTGACGGAGCTTCGGCTTCCGCTGGCGCTGTACGAAGAGGGGCTTACCGAGGTGAAGCGGTTCGCATTGTCGCAGCCGCAGGAGGCCTCGGCCCCGGTACTGCTGGAGGCGCTCGCAGAGCGGCTGCGCCGATTTTACAACCCTGAGTACCAGCACAAGATGCGACGCTTAATCGCTGCAATCGAGGCCGAGCTGGACCTGGAGGCGGAGAGCCGGAGGTACATGGATTTTGCCCGGTCGATCTTTCATCTCAACTTCGTCGCCCTCATGGAGATCCGCGTCGGCTTCGCGCAGGCGACCCGTTACATCGCCGGACAGTATCCGTCGACGGAGCTGGACGAGCTGGCAGACGGCTTCTGGCAGATGGCCAACGCCTGGATGACGGTCCGGCGGATGCTCTACAAGATCAACGCTGCCGGCAGGATGCTGGAGCCGGTCAAGCGGAGCATCGTCCGCAAGATGACGTCGATCCTTGAGGAGGAGCTACGGCTGGTGGATACCCATTGTAGATAGAGAGGTCGCGAGATCATCTACCGCGGAGCCGTCAATGAGAGGTTGCCCATCAGGCAGGACAAGAACCGAACAACCCACGTTTGCCAATTAGGATAAGATGCAGCGATTGACGCATGGTGCGCGCTGACTGGATGACCTCAGTAGTTGAGGGGTCATCTTTGATATGCACTATCCCGAGGAGCGTATCCGGTTTATTCTGGCGGATGCCGGGATACGTCTGCTTCTGACGCAGTCCGACAGCCATGCGTATGTTCAGCATCTGTTCGACCCTTTGATTAATGTCGACGAAGCAGCTCCTGTGATCGGCCAACAGCCGCTGTCCCGACCGCCTATTGCCGTCACGCCTTCAGAGCTTGCCTACATGATGTATACGTCCGGCACGACAGGTACGCCAAAGGGGGTCCTGATCTCGCCATCGAGCCGTTGCGCATCTTACCTACCAGCCCTCCTTCCTGTCCTTGCAGCCCTTGGATATCGTAGCATTTCTATCAAGTATTTCTTTTGACTCCTCGACGCTGGAGATCTGGTCTGCTCTCTTGAACGGGTTGACCCTTGTCATTCCTGCTCGCGTCAGGCTGTCGCCGGATGTCGTCGCCGAGGCGATCTCGACCTTCAAGGTCACCGTTATGTTCTTGACCCCCGGGCTGTTCAATCTCATGGTGGAGGAGCATCTCGCATGCCTGGCGTCTGTGCGATACGTCATCTCTGGCGGAGACGTGATGTCCCCGGCTATCGCTCATCGAGCGCTCAGACATCTGCTGAATACGAAGATTATTAACGGGTATGGACCAACCGAGACACGCCCTTCCTGCCCTTGCTGACGGAACAGGTGGAGGAGGGCAAGACCGTCTGGGAGTTGTACGAGAACATGCCCGTCTACGACTCGTCCAGCACTCAAAACGCATTGGCGGATACAGGAATCGTCTGTCCCGACATGAATACGGAGCTGCTGGAGCGATATTTTACATTTATGACAGGCAGCGGATTCCTCGATCAGCCCATGCATCCACCGATCTTGTCGTAAAGTATAGCTGTCATCTTACAAGCTCATCGCCTCCTGTCAGAGCCGACCCTCGCGGTACTTCGAAACCGCGACAGGGCACCCGTATCATCGAACAATGCAAGACCGCCCCTTACTTCCTGGGGCGGTCTTGTTTGTATTTTGTGGAGGTTGACAGGATCACAAACGATTTCGCAGGTATGGCTCATTCACCCTGGGATCAGGAAGCGTTAACATGAATGTACTACATCGGATACACAGGGGAAGGGTGCGGACATGCATGGTAACCTGAAGGTTCAAACGCCCCTCGGGCAGGCAAAAAAACGGAAGGCATTTATATTGTACTGGTTAAGAGAGTGGTCATCATGGCTGTTGATTGTGCCGACGCTGCTGTTTTTCTTCTTCTTTTCCTGGCAGCCGTTGTTTCAAGGGATCATCCTGTCCTTTTTTCGTACAGAGGGCTTTGAGGGCGTCGAGTGGATCGGGATTCAGAATTACTTGGATGTCATGCAAAATGCCGTATTCCAGCAGACGTTAGTCAATACGTTTGTCTATGTTTTCTGGTCGCTTGTCATCGGATTTGCCGTGCCGATCGTGGTGGCTATCGCGATCAATGAGATGCGGCATTGGGGGTCGGCATTCCGCTTCTCGGTGTTTTTCCCTAATATGGTGCCAGGCATCGCTGCAGCGCTGATGTGGATGTTTCTGTTCAATCCCGGAGAGGGCGGCGTCCTCAACATGCTGCTGGGCTGGTTCGGACTGCCAACGCAAGAGTGGCTGCAGAACCCGGACATGACGATCCTCCTGATCATTCTGACGATTACCTGGCGCAGCTTTGGCGCGACGACCCTGCTCTACCTCGCCAGCCTGCAAGGCATCAACAGCGATCTGTACGAAGCCGCCTCGATTGACGGCGCGGGCATCTGGAGGAAGTTCCGCAGCATTACGCTGCCGCAGATCGCTCCGATGATCAGTCTGATGCTGATCCTGCAGGTAAGCGGCGTATTCCAGGTGTTCAACGAGCCATTGGTTATGACCGAGGGCGGTCCGAGCAACGCGTCGATGTCGCTGATGCTGCAGAGTTATTTTTACGCCTTCCGTTACTTCGAGGCGGGGCACTCGCTGGCGCTTGGGGTCGTCACCTTCGTCATCCTCATGCTGCTGACCATCGTCTACTTCAAGCTCGAGAAGAAATGGGAAAGGGAGTAGTGAAGCATCCATGAAAACAGGCAAAGGCTCCGGTATTATAGGGGATTTGGAGTATAAGCAGCCCGGGGTCAAGCTGGTCTATTGGCTCATCTTCGCGGCTATGATCATCGTCTCGGCGATTTGTATTTTTCCGGCGTTATGGGTTATTATGTCGAGCTTCAAGGATATCAAGGAGTTTTATGCCATCCCTCCGACGATCATCCCCCGGTCATTTCATATCGAGAAGGTGTGGCAGACCTGGAATGAGTTCCGGTTTATGAAGTACTATGTCAATACCGGATACTTGACGCTCGGAGCTGTTGCGTTCTGTCTGTTGTTCAACGGCTTGGCCGGCTATTTTTTCTCCAAGCTCAAGCCCAGAGGCAGCGGTTTTATTTTTCTGCTGATTCTGTGGACGGTGCTGCTGCCCAATACAGTAGGCATGGTGCCGTTGTTCAGCAATATTGTCGACTTTCCGCTGCTGCACCTGAACCTGACCAACACCTATTGGCCGATGTGGTTTATGGCGGCGGTCAATCCGGTGACGATCCTCATCTTCAAAAACTTCTTCGACACGATCCCCGTCTCGCTGATCGAAGCGGCGCGGATCGATGGGTCGACCAAGCTGGGCATTTTCTTCCGTATCGTACTGCCGCTCAGTGTGCCTGTGCTGATCACGATTACGATATTAACAATTAACGGGGTATGGATGGACTTTTTTTGGCCCTATATGGTGCTGAAGGATCAGTCGCAGTGGACCGTCATGGTGGCCATCTATAACCTTAAGGCAACCCTGCCGATGGACATACAGTTTGTCGCGCTGACCTTTGCGATCGTCCCGCCGGTGCTGCTATTCCTGATCTTCCAGCGTTACATCATGCAAGGGTATTCGATCGGCGGCGGTATTAAGGGCTAGAGCGTGACTGCATACTCCGAGGGAGACAGATTTACAAACCGTTTCGCAGGTTTGACGCCTACTTGCGATTTGAGGGTGCATGATAGGATAAAGATGTCCTTCACAAGAAAGCGCTTTAGGCTCTAATGCAATCCACTCTGATAGGAAAGATGGGGGAATACAAATGAAACTCGGTACATCAAAAGGTTGGCAAGCGGTTATGATCCTGCTGTGCATGGTCGCCCTGGTGGCTGCGGGATGCAGCAGCAATGGCAAGAGCGGGGGGGATAACACAGGCGGCAGCTCAGGTACGACTCCGGCAAAGAGCGAGACCACCGAGTCCGGGAATGCGGAGCAGCCGGTGACGATCAAGATTAGCAACTGGCCAAAGCCCAATGAGGAAGCGCAAGTTAAAATCTACGACGAATATGTAGCGCAGATGAAGGCGAGCTACCCGTGGATTACGTTGGAGAAGGATGAGTGGGGATACGATGTCAGCTCCTTCCTGCCGAAGGCGGCAAGCGGGCAACTGCCGACCATCTACGAGACGTTCTTCACCGAAGCGGATAAGATTATCAAGGCCAAATACTCAGCGGACATTACGGACCTGCTCCAGAAAAACGACTGGACGAGCGCCTTGAATCCGGACCTGCTCAAGCTGATCCAGAAGGATGGCAAGTACTACGGCATTCCGAAGGACGGTTATGTCATCGGTCTGATGTATAACGTCAACCTGTTCAAGGAAGCGGGGTTGGTCGATGCTGAGGGCGTGCCTGTCTTCCCGAAAACCTATGAAGAACTGGCGCAAACGGCAAAGACGATCAAAGACAAAACAGGCAAGGCGGGCTTTTTCTTCCCTACCAAAAACAATCAGGGCGGCTGGATGTTTATGAATATCGCCTGGGCGCACGGCGCGGAATTCGAAGCGCAGGTGGATGGCAAATGGCAAGCGGTATTCAACTCGCCGGAGGCGGTCGCTGCGTTGCAATACGTCAAGGATCTGAAATGGAAATATGACGTGCTCCCGGCGAACAATCTCGTCGATATCGGCACCGACATGTTCCAGATGTTCGGAACGGATCAGGTCGGCATGAGCTTCGGGGTGCCGGACTGGGGCAACGCGATGATCCAGGGCTTCCAGATGTCCAAGGACAATCTGGCGATGTCGGCTCTGCCGGCAGGGCCGAAGGGCAACGTCACGCTGCTCGGCGGGGGCTTGTACATGTTCGCGCCGCAGGCGACAGCCGAGCAACTGGAAGCGACCTTCAAGTGGCTGGAGGTAAGGGGCTTCTCCCCGCAGGCGACACCGGAGACACTGGCCGGGCTGGAGACACAATCCAAGACCTCCAATGAACAGGGTATGATCGTAGGTCCGCATAGCTTGCGCGTATGGATCAATGAAGATCGTATCGCGGCCGAGCAGGAAATCATCCAGAAGTATACGAATGTCAACATGGCGATGTTCGAGGATTATATGACCAATGGCGGCAACGGCTTGCGTCCGGAAGAGCCGGTCAATGCACAAGAGCTGTATAAGACACTTGATGTCGTCATCCAGACCGTGCTGACGAATAAGGACGCCGATCCGCAAGCTTTGCTGGATAAAGCCGTCGTCGACTTCCAAAAAGATTATCTCGATAAAGCGCAATAAGCACAATGGCTCGCGGCTATCGCCTCAAGGCACTGCCCTTGAGGCGATAGCCCGTTCGTTGCCTCGAAGCTGGAGAAATTGGCGCCATTTAGAAAGCGCTTTATCCGACATCGGCCAACAGGCAGCCAGAGCAAGGAGGATGACAGATGCAAAGGCGGAAGGGAGCAGCGGCCAAGGGGCGGCGCTGGACAGCGCTGGTCCTGTTGGCTCTGGTAGCGGGATGTCTATGGGCGTCTATCGTCTGGGCGCATAGCTGGTCTGATGCGACAGGAGCGGCAGTGGTTGTGGACGGCGTGGAGATCGCTGAGCAAGAGCTGCTGCTGCATATGGACGGTCACCGGGCGCTCGTCGCTGACGAATACCGCAGACAATATGGCGCGCAGATGGATGCGGGCTTTTGGTCGAGGCATTATGATGGCGGCACGCCGACGGAGCGTCTGCGGGCAGTAGCTGGCGAGCAAGCCGCGCGGGCGCTAATAGAGCGGAGGATCGCTCAGGAGGCGGGCGTTGTGGAGGACATCAGCTATGCGGCTATTCTGGCGGCGCTGGAGACGGAGAATGAACGAAGAGCCGCCGCTGTCGCAGCGGGGCAAGTGATCTACGGGCCGATGCGATTCGAAGCGAGCGCCTTTTACAGCTACTACAGGAGCGGTCTTCGCAATGCGGCCATCGAGTCGTTGATGGAGAGGGGCGAGCTTGCGGACAGCGACAAGCTCGCCCCGCACTTAGCCTATGAGGCGTTGGTTGACCGTCGACTGGCGGCAGCTCGCTTGACGTGGAAGACATCTCACAGAAATGAGGAATGAAGATGTTGAGAAAGTGGTTAACGGCGACCCTGGCGGTCGTCATGCTGTTGGCGGCGGGACTCCCGGCTGCGCCTGTATCGGCACATGCCGAGCTGGAGCTGCGCGACGAACTGAGCGACTGGTCTGCTGTCATGGATAGGAGCGCGAACTGGACGCTCGACGGCAGCGGCGCGACGTTCTTCGACGGCGATGCGACACGAGCTGTGCCGACCAATCTGGATCCGGCGTATCTGGTGTATGCGTTTGACGAGGTGCAAGATTTTCAAGTGCGCTTTTATTATTTTGCCGATTCGCAGGCGACGCTGCGGTTTTACGGGTCTGCAGACGGCAGCGTCTGGTCGGAGATTGCGGCTGTGCATGATACGCCGACTTCCTCTGGCGACGCAGCCTGGAAGGGGGTCACCTACTCTCCTGCCGGAGCGATTGCTGCGGACATGAGCTACTTTAAGCTGGAGATCACAGGTAACATCACCAGTTGGCATACACAGCTCGGTGCAGTGCGGCTAAGCAATATCGCTACAGTGCCGCTGACGATCGAGGACGAGCTGGCGGACTGGTCCAAGGTGGATGCCCATACCGCGAGCTGGGCTTTTGACGGCAGCGGTCCGGCCAACTTTGGCGGCGATGCGACGAGACTGGTGCCTACCGCAGATACTCCCGAGTCGATCACCTATCATCTACACGGCGTGAGGACGTTCTCGGCAGACATCCATCGCTTCGCCGACGCGACAGCAGAGATCGTATGGTATGGCTCGACGGATGGCAGCGTCTGGTACGAGCTGCAGACCTCGCACGATACCCCCGTCTCGACGGGCGATGCCGCATGGAGCAGAGCTACATACACACCGAGCGCTCCCGTTCCGGCGGATACCCATTACCTCAAGCTGGAGGTGTCTGGAGACGCGGTAGCCTGGCGTACGCAGATAGGCTCCGTCACGGTCTCCAATCGCGTCCAATCCGCAGGGCAAGGCGATTACTATGTGGACGCCTTGGGCGGAGACGACGACGATGACGGGCGAACGCCGGAGAGCGCTTGGCAATCGCTGAGTCCAGTGAACGAGCGGACCTTCAAGCCAGGCGATCGTATCCTGCTGAAGACGGGAGGCATCTGGTCCGGTCAACTGTCCCCCAAGGGGAGCGGCACGGCTGAGCATCCGATCACGCTGTCCTCGTATGGTACTGGTCCCAAACCGATCATCAACGGCGGCGGGCTCGCAGGGGGGACGGTCTACCTGAGGAACCAATCGCACTGGATTATACAGAACCTCGAGATTACCAACTATGCATCGGAGCGAGGCGATGTATTCCGTGAAGGCATCTTCATCGAGAATGCGGGAGCGGGTACGCTGTCGGGCATTCGCATCTCAGATAACTATGTTCACGATGTATCGGGCAGCTTCCGCTATGCGGGCGGCGACCCCCATGCGTTCGGCGGCATCGCTGTCTATGCGGGAGGCGCAGGTACGGACCGCTTCGATGGGGTGCTGATCGAGGGCAATACGGTGGAGCGCGTCGGACGTACGGGGATCGTCGTCTGGGATCAAGTATGGAACGGCGTCGGTTACGCGTCGGAGCAGGTCGTCATCCGGCAGAATTATGTCAAGGAATCCGATAGCGACGGCATCCTGACCTTTGGGGTGGACGGCGGCTTGATCGAGCATAATGTTGTCGAGGGCGCTGGCGTATACTCGGAGCCGGGGCAATTCAACGGGACGGCGGCGATCTGGCCGACGCGCGGCAAAAACAATATCGTCCAGTTCAACGAAGCGTTCAACACGTATAAGCCTGAGGGCGACGGGCAGGGCTTCAATCTCGATATCGATACCCGGGACAGCATCGTGCAATACAATTATAGCCACGACAATGCCGGCGGTTTTATCCTGTTCGTCGATGCGACGAATACCCCCGGTACGGAGATCGGCTCGACCAACAACATCGTGCGTTACAATATTAGCCAGAATGATGCCAAGCATGCCTTCACCTTTGCCGGGGGCGTATCGGCTGGCACGCAAATCTACAATAATACCGTCTATCTCGGAGCGAATTCGAATGCTAAAATTATCGATCACGAGTGGGACGATGCAGGGGACGTCAACGCCCCTTATACCTTCAAAAATAACCTGATCTATAATCTGGGCAGCGGCGGCTATAATCTGCCGGGTACGGGCGGTGTCTTCGACAGCAATCTGTTCTACGGCAATCATCCGACAAGCGAGCCAGCCGACCCGAATAAAGTGACAGCCAACCCGCTGCTCGTCTACCAGGGAGGAGCAGCCGAGGGCTGGAGCTCCGTATCCGGCTATCAATTGCGGGACGGCTCGCCGGCGCTGGGCGCAGGGACTGTCCTTCCGAACAATGGCGGTCGGGATTACTGGGGCAACGCTGTCTCGCCGACAGGCGCGCCGAACATCGGGGCGTATGGCGGGCCAGGACTCGACCCGGCAGGCTTGCCGGAGGCGCCGGAGGACGACTTTACCCTCACCTATCAGGGACTGAGCATGACGCCGCTAATATCCGCAGGTCGCAGTGACCCGCTATCGCTGCGCCTCCGGTTCGCCAATGATTCGGATGCGGAGCTGGCGATCTCCGATATCCAATGGCGCGTGGGCACGTCAAGCGGCAAGCTGGCCAAGGCGCCTGCGATAGCGCCGGGGAAGGGATGGGATTACGAGATTGCGCTGCCCGGGCTGGTCGAGGGCACGACTTATCCGCTGAGCCTGACGGCCGACGTCCATGGCTACAAGCCGATCCAGGTGACCCGACAACTCGACTATAACCGTGTCCTGCAACAGACGGACAAGCGGAGTGCGGTCACGATCGACCTGGCCAAAGGACAGGCCGTGTTCGATCCTCCCTCGGCCTATAACGGCTCATCCGATCTGGGCGGCACGCTGGCGGTGCGCTGGGACGACGAATACTTGTATCTGAACGGCGACATCCAGGATGATGTCATGGCTCATGGCTCCTCGGGGATCGAGATCTTCCGCAACGACGGCATCCAGTTCAGTATCGCTCCGGGAATGCCGGGCGACAGCGGGAGCTGGTATGAATATGGACTGGCGATGACGCCGGATGGACCGGAGATCTATCGCTGGATGGCGATGCAGGGGTTGAAGAGCGGCACTGTAGACAACGGCAAGCTGGAGATCGAACGACAAGAGGATAAGAAGCTGACCACGTATCGCCTTCGCTTGCCGTGGAGCGAGCTGAGACCGCTGCAGCCGGTAGCGGGTCAAGTATTCAGCTTGTCGGTGCTCGTCAACGATAACGATGGAGAGGGCCGCAAGGGCTATATCGAGTGGGGCGGCGGTATCGGCGGAACAAAGGATGCGTCGCTGTTCCGCAGCATCGTGCTGATGGGGCCCCAAGAGAAAGACGACTCCGGAGGGAATAACCCGGGCAGCTACTATCCTGTTTATCCAGGCGTTAGCCCGGGGGGCAGCCCAGACGAAGGCGAGCCCTCGGTAATCGCAGCAGCAGGCAGTCTGACCGTGAACCTGTCAGCCGCGGATGCAGCGGATATCCTGCTAGAGGTGGAAGACGCGCGGCGGGCGCTGGAGCAGGCTGGCGACGCGCTGCATGTGCAGGTCCAGCGAGAGGGCAAGGCGGCTGACGGCGCAGTCATACGGGTCCCTGCCAGCGTCATCGAGAACATGAAGGGCAAGGCAGATACGCTGGTAGTGACCATCGACGGCGCAACGCTGACGTTGCCGTGGCAGACATTGGCAGCCAGCGGCGCCTCCGATGCCCGTCCATTGACCATCCGGCTCCAGCAGACGACTGTCGACGAGTGGCCTGCGAGCCGCAGAGGGTCTTGGCAGGACAGACCTGTCTATACTTATGCCTTGCAGGTGGATGGCAAGTCGATCGGGATCGGCGCAGAGTCGGCCACGCTCTCGCTTGGCTATGTGCAGCGGACAGAGGAGCAGCCGCATCGGATCGTAGCCTTCGCCATCGCCGAGGACGGCAGCTCGTCTGCCATCGCCGCGTCGCGATTCGATAGCGTTCGGAGCATCGTCACCTTCCCGGCAGGGATATCCGGGCGCTTCGGCGTGATGGAGGTCGATGCGCCCTTCGCCGATCTCACAGAGGCGAGATGGGCGCAGACGATGATCGAGACGTTGGCTGTGCGGGGGATCGTCACCGGTACGTCAGTCGGCCAGTACGAGCCCAATCGACCGATGACGCGCGCCGAGTTCGTGCAGAGTCTCGTGGCGCTGCTCCAGCTCCAGGGTAGCGGCGATGACGCAGCCAGCTTCTCCGACGTCGACCCGGATAGCGAGTATCGAGTAGCGATCGGGACCGCCTATGCGCTGGGCATCGTCCAGGGCCGGGGAGACGGCCGATTCGGCACGCAGGACCCGATCTCCCGTCAGGAGATGGCGACATTGCTGTACCGGGCATTGCCGGAGCTGGGGCAGACAGGCGACCTATCACAGGCACCTGCGTTTATCGATCAGGGAGCGATCAGCGTCTATGCTCGCGAGGCTGTGGAGGCACTGCACGCCGCGGGCGCGATCGGAGGCTACCCCGACGGCCGCTTCCTGCCGCAACGTCTGGCGACAAGGGCCGAGGCAGCTGCGATCTTCTACCGGATCTGGAGCAGATAAGAGGTGTTGGAGGGGGCTCGATTGGGCCCCCTATCTAGCAAGACTTCCAGAAATATTATGTTCAAGGAGGGAATGGGTGGAAGATTGGAGAATTGTTCAATAATACTCGATTCAATTGCACAGTAAAGAGTGAGGTGAGCGGCATGACGGACGTTGGGACCACTTCTTACACACTTATGCACAAACATAAGCCTGTGGCTGAGATTGAGCTAGATCCGGCGACAGTGACGATCTCATCCATTGGACGAGTCTACGCGCAGCATCATGTTCCAGTGGGTATACCTGTTAAGAAAGGGAAGGTGGATCGAGCCGCTCTGAACGAATGGTGGTCCGGGCGAGCAATCCCTGCCAGTAGAGACGGCATTGCCGAAGCTCTCTTGGAGCTGCATTTATCAACCACTCAAAAACTGTTGGATAAAAGCTACGGATTAAGCTTGTCCGATCACTATTGGATCCGTCCTTCTGCATCAAGCCTCAAATGGAGCGACATTAACTTTTTTGAGAATGCATTTACGGAGGATGTCGGAAATGTATTGTTTGGCAAAGGCGCTTCAGACGCTATAAGTCTGGTATCTCCTGACAATACAACGGATGGCTGGCTGAAAAAGAAATGGGCGATTATGGAGGGGAAACGCTGTCTGGTTAAAGGAGGGAGCGGGGCGGTCCAACAGGAGCCTTACAATGAGGTGATTGCTACCCGAATTATGGAGCGATTGGGCATTCCGCATGTTCCCTATGAGCTCATCGAGCAGGAGGATTATCCATATAGCGTATGTGAAAATTTTACTACTCCGCAGACAGAGCTTGTCACCGCCTGGTACATCATGCATACCCGCCAAAAGCCCAATCATGTATCGGTGTATCAGCATTACATCAACTGCTGCGAGGCGTTAGGGATCCCCGGGATCGTTGAAGCGCTTGACCGGATGATTGTGGTCGATTATTTGATCGCTAACGAGGATCGGCATCAAAACAATTTTGGGGCTATCCGCCATGCAGAGCGTTTGGAATGGATAGGGGCGGCGCCCATATACGATAGCGGGTCATCGCTTTGGTTCTCGAAGCCGCTGGGGTTAATCGGAAGTGATAAACGGCTTACCTGCAAGCCCTTCAAGCAAAATCACCGGGAACAAATTAAACTCGTTACGACCTTTGAATGGCTAAACTTATCGGCGTTAGATGGTATTGAAGAAGAGATCAATGAAATTTTCCAGGGATCGATCTTCGTGGATGAGGCGCGAGCCCAGGCGATTGGCCGGGGGGTGCGAGGACGAATCGAGCAATTGCAGGAACTGATCTTTACGCTCCAGACTCAAGGTCGGATGGATGACCAGGCAGCTGACGTAAGGCAGGACATCGCCTATAGCGGTCGTCTGGAGGGGGATGAGCGAGCGCATGAATGATACACAAGATGATCTGCGAGAATGACCTTTATTAAGGAGCGTGAAATGAAGCGAATTGTTATTTTCATCGTAGCAGCAATATTATGCGTGCTGTCATTTTTGTGGGGTTCGAATTACAAGGAAAATGAAATGCATAATCAGGAGATTAAAAACTTACTGCTGAGCCAGCATCAATTACTATCGTTAATCATGAATGATATTGAACAGAAAAAATCGAATGACTATGTAAAGGGACAAATAATTACGTTGCAATACAGCGGCCTGTATTTTGAAAAATCCCATGCTGACATCAAGGGATTCATGGACTATTGTTTAGTTGCAATCGAAGAACAAAACGATAATGGGTTAAAAGAGGCCATTCATCAAGCGGTTCGTATAACTGAAGCACTAAGACTGGACTCTACTCGAAGTGAAGTCAAGAACGTGTTAAAGCAATACAATCAATTTCTCTCGAAGTATCCGTTTCCGGCCATATCAAGCAATTGAGCATGCTAATTTGCGACTGCAATAAGGCGCTGCCGTCCACACTCGTGGGCGCTAGCGCCTTTTGTGTGTTTGCGGCGCAACTGACCAGGAAGTCGAAGTCAGTTTTATGTTTTCTTTAAGCTAACCCACTTATCATGGCTATAAGAGCTTTGATGGAGAGGTGAATGCAGTTGAGAAAAAAGCGCAGGTGGATTCCGATTACTCTAGTTGTAGTGCTCGCTATTAGTGGTATCCTGTACAGCCTGGCTGATCGCTATCTAATCCGGCATGTGCAGGTCGTCGTAGCAGATGAGAGCTTGGCCATTGATACAACCGATAGCTCCGCTACAAGCTCTGCCGCTTCAGAGGATGCACAAGCAACGTTCGATGACTGGAGCTATACCAGCGATCGTCTGCAGATCCAAATTCAAAAAGTACAGACCGGCTCCGGCCCGGATCAGATTACGTATTATGTTGCCGATGTCCAGACGAAGGATGCAAGCAGCTTGCGCAGTGCGCTGGCGGACAACAGCTTTGGCACGAATATTAAAGAGGACACATCGGAAATTGCCGAGGCGAATCAGGCGATCTTTGCGGTGAACGGGGACTACTACGGATTCCGTCAGGATGGCGTCATCATCCGCAATGGGGTGTTGTATCGGGATGAACCGACCCGGGATGCGTTGGCGCTGTTCGATGACGGTACCATGAAGACGTACAACGAAAATGAAATTTCTTCTTCGGAGTTGCTGGCGCAGGGGGCGACCAATACGTTATCCTTTGGACCGATCCTGATACAGAACGGTGAGATCACCAGTGATTTCAGCAGCGTGAAAATCGACACGAACTTCGGCAACCGCTCCATTCAGAATGCGAATCCTCGAACAGCCATTGGGATGATTGCGCCTCATCATTATGTGTTTGTGGTGGTAGATGGCAGACAGGATGACAGCCGGGGCATGACGCTGGCAGAGCTTGCCCAGACGATGAAGGACCTCGGCGCAACCGAGGCGTATAACCTCGACGGCGGGGGCTCATCCACGATGTATTTCATGGGCCGTGTGGTTAACAATCCGCTTGGACGCAATCGGGAACGAGGCGTCAGCGACATTGTGTATGTGACGGAGGGACAAGGGTCATGACGATACTCATTCCATCCTATGAACCTGACGCGCGTTTACTGAATCTTGTGAAGCAGTTGCAGACGTTCAAGCTCGGTCCGATTGTCATCGTGGATGATGGCAGCGGACCGGCATATCGGGGGATATTCCAGACGGCGGAGGCCTATGGCTGCACGGTGCTGACGCATGGTGTCAATATGGGTAAAGGGCGGGCGCTGAAAACGGGTTTCCAGCATATAAGAGAAAATGGACCGCAAGGCGGAGTCGTGTGCGCGGACAGCGACGGTCAGCATCTGCCCCATGATATTCAGCGCGTCTTTGAACGGCTCCTCGCGCAGACGAGCCCTGGCATCGTACTTGGAAGCCGCCGCTTTACAGGCAAGGTTCCTGCTCGGAGCCGTTTCGGCAATTCCGTGACTCGCGCCGTATTTTCGCTGACGACAGGCGCCAAGGTCCACGATACGCAAACAGGTCTGCGCGGCTTCCCCTACGCGATGCTGGACTGGCTGTGCCAAATTCCCGGGGAGCGATTCGAGTACGAGATGAACATGCTGCTTACGGCGCATAGGGAGGGGTATGCGATTACGGAGGAATTCATTGATACCGTGTATCTGAATCATAATGCCTCCTCTCATTTTCGTCCTTTCGCAGACTCGATCCGCATTTATATGCCCCTTCTGATGTTCAGTACTTCGTCGATGGTTTCGGCGCTGATAGATTTCGGCTTATTATTTGTCATCCAGTACATCACGCACAATTTGTTTTTGGCGGTGGCTGCAGCAAGGCTGTGCAGCTCAATCTTCAATTATTCCATCAATCGGAAATATGTGTTCTCCGGAGGACGAATCTCCAGGATCCGGCAATCGTTGCCCAAATATTTCTCGCTCGTCGTGTTGGTCCTCTTGCTGAACTACGGACTGTTGTACTTCTATAACGAAAAACTGATCCTTCCGCTGCTGGTTGCCAAGATTCTGACGGAAGTCTCGATTTTTGTGTTTAGCTTCTGGGCACAGCGCAGATTCGTTTACTAACCTCGACTCAATGGCAAAAGGCGCTGCCGCCCACACTTGTGAGCGATAGCGCCTTTTTATGTTATTGCGGTCCTACAAATGCCTCATATACTCTCAATGCAACGACGGCCAGCTCTTCGCGGGTGATAACGTCCTGCGGGCGATTAATGCTTTCGATGAGGATGGCCTCAGATAGGAAGCTTCAACTTGAGCGAAGTCGTTCAGTTAATTCGATGGCTTCGGTCCAGGTCTGGCTATCATCTACAGACACCAAACTGTTGCCTTGCGACACCGTAAAGAAGTAGCCGTCCATGAACGACAGGAAGGCCAAATACTCGACGCCTAGCTCCATGGAGGCTGGCAGGATGTATTGGACATCTGCATTGTTCAAGACGTCTTGCTCACTGTCATCCAGATAAACCTCGTGAAACTTTAATGTGACCGCGCGGTGATATTTGTTTTCCCATAGCACCTCCACGCCTTCGATTCGAGCGATCACCTCGGCTTCGGTCGCCAAGGTTCGAAGCGGCACATCGTCCGTCCGAACGGCAGCTCGCTCCAGAGGGGCACCCTCTCTTGGGGTACTCATCCCCTGTGTAGTTCGCAATTCCTCGCGCAGTGACTTCCAATCCCCAGCGACTTCGGAGGAGGTGGACTGTTGAAGAACCTTGTCACTAGCAGCGATATGGAGGATAAAATCTTTAGACCCTGAGGTGTAGGTTGGATGTGGAAAGTAGCCGCCTGTGGAACGTTCGAGAAACAACACATAATTCTCCTCCGCAATCATGGTCCCTCCCGTCTCGTACACATGAATAACCTCTCCTGGTTTTGCTTCCCCCTTGAATGTTTCTTGGATCTCAAGCTGGTACTCTTCTGTTATAGAATCGTAGGCATCCACCTGCAGCACCTTGCCTCGTACAACAAGGTCTGATCGCGCTGCGGCTTCATCGAGAGAATCGTAACGATCATGATTTGTGAGGTTGTTCATCGATGTGCGTGATTCGGTGGTAGGTGCAGGTGTATGCGTAGTTTGCGCTACCAGGTAGACCAGCCAAGCGGCAAGGCAGGATAGCAGCAGCATGCCGACCAGAATCGTTATTTTCAGTAATTTCATCGGGAATGCTCCCTTCCTTGAGGGGGTTAAATTTGTACGTGTTAAACCTTCTCTTTAATTGTAGCAATGATTCGAGCGGCCTTCGTTGTAGAAACGATAGGAGTTACTTTTGGAAGTATAGGGAAATGGTGATGGTGAGCCTTTTGAGATGGTGTGATAGTCTCTAGAGCATGGTATTTATGTGTTGTAAGGTTTGGAAGATATAATTCAATAAAGAATATATCTCAAAAAAAGTGCTTGCCATAATTTAGAATGTAAGTATACTAGAGATTGTCTTTTGAGACGGAAGTCCGGTGCGAATCCGGCACGGTCCCGCCACTGTGATAAGCTTGCAAAGACAAGCTTTAGTCAGGTCGGTCACTTGAGATACGGTATGACACGGCTATTTCCTATAGGACTCGGCACGCTGTTTATCGGTTAAACCAGTACCTTCGTGGTCAGAGGCTGGGGATATAGCGCGTGTCTATTTACGCATGCCTATATACCTATGCCTTCTCCAACTTGGGGAAGGTATTTTTTATTAAGGGGGTGTTTTTTATAGGTGTTTAATAGTAGAACATACATACAAATTTTAAATAAATAGTAAGAGGGAGGGGAAAGGTTTGAAGAGTATATTCAAAATGTTTTCTGTGGTAATAATCTTTTTGATGTTTGTATTGTCGACAAATTTTAGGGTTACACACACATACGGGACAGAGAATGAAGTGAAGGTCATAACAAGTCCATTTGCATTTCAATCTTTTGCCTTGAAAAATGGAGAGTACTATGCCTGGGGTTCTAATCTTCAAGGTTTATTGGGGGTGGGAGGGATTACTGGCGACACTCCCACTTTGAACAATCAATTAAATGATGTTAAAGATATCACCACTGGTTATGTTCATTCTTTGTTTTTGTTAGCTAATGGCACTGTTATTGCCTGGGGGAATATTGACTTTCTTCAACTAGGAGGAGCGCCTGCTGGATCGATCATTCCCAATTTAACCAATGTTAAACAAATATTCTCTGGGAGTTTTCATACGTTAGCTTTATTAAACAATGGCAATGTAATGACTTGGGGGCCCAATATTTACGGGGAGTTAGGAACAGGAGACAATGATCCAAGGGTTTCTCCAGTACAAATCCCTAATTTGACCAATGTAAAACAAGTAGTTACAGGTTCATTTTCTTCATTTGTCATTATGGCTAATGGATCTGTAAAGGCTTGGGGAGATAATGGCAATGGGCAGTTAGGGGTTGGTAATACGACTCAGCAACTCAGTCCAGTAACAATTTCCGGTTTGACTAATGTAAAGCAACTTGTTTCTGGAACAGGACACACTCTAGCGCTATTAAATGATGGGTCTGTAAAGGCGTGGGGCCTTAATGACGCTGGCCAGTTAGGAATAGGAAATACAACCACCAAGACTAGTCCAGTTACTATCCCAGGCTTGACAAATGTTAAGCAAATTGCAGTTGGAGGAAAGCACTCTTTTGCAATCTTGAACGACGGGACTGTTAAAGCGTGGGGCCTTAATAATAAAGGTCAATTAGGAATAGGAAGTACTACTGATCAGCAAGCGCCAATTACAGTTACTAAGTTGAAAAATGCGTTGCAAATTTCAGGCGGCTTTGAGCATACGCTAGCACTTATGCAAAATGGTTCAGTAAGTGCTTGGGGTTCTAACAGTCAGAAGCAATTGGGTATTAACGTTACTGGTGCATTAGAACCTACCTCTACAGGGTTAATTATTGGTCCTGACTTGAGCGTTCCTCCAGTAAAATATATCTATGATTCTAATAACAAATTGATGAGAATTGAACTTGAAGATGGTAGTGTTTTGGTTTTTACATATGATCAAAACGGCAACTTGCGCAGTAGAAAATTAGAGTAATGATAGTCAGTCCTCAGTTTTCTGTATGTTCAAAATGCTGATAATATAGCTAGTTTGGCTTGGAAGAGTGACGTATGACTTTTCGAAATTACTTATACTGCGAGGGCGGAAAATGAAAAGATATTTTATTATGTTCCTAGTGTTTACTCTTCTTACTACGGACTTGGGTGTATACAGCAATACCGTGTTATACGCCCAAGAAGACACGCTTCAAAGTGAATTTGTAGCAAACAGTCTTGAAACACAAGACATCTATGTACCTTATGACGAATTGGAATGGGAAGAGGATTTTCAGTGGGGAGAGATCGTCCGTGAGACGGGTGAATCTTTCGCTCCCCCGATGGGAGCTCCTGGTTACGCAGCTGAGGAGGGAGAAAAAGCGGAGCTACAAGAAGAGTTGACGTTTGAAGAAGTTGAAGCTGAAGCAATGATGATGGCAATGAACACTTACGTACCTAATCCGAATATCTTGAATGCAATCCAAACGTTAAATGTAAAAGCGCCCCAAGCTCCTTATTCGATCCGTACACAGCAAGAAAACATCTCAACGCTGACTGGCAGTTTGACTGTTGAAGCGACAGATCTTTCCTTGCCAGGAAGAAATGGTTTATCCTTTGATTTGACACGAGTCTATGACAGCTCAAGCGCGGAGTTCTTTGAGAAAAGCCATGAGCCGTTTATCTTTTGTTTGTGTAGAATTACCTATGATGGAAATAAATATATGGAGTATGAAAATCCAACGACAGGACATAGATATACCATTCCCTTCCAAAATATTACTTACATTTATTATGACCCAAGTATTCTGCCAGACATTATGAATAATATCTATGATTCCATGGGGCTGTTTCAATGGCTTACCGAGCTGAAAGATTCGCCAGACCCTCGCGTTTATGGAAAATGGTCAAACATTGATTCAACGGGGTACCGTTCTAGAGAAGTAGATCATATATATGGAAATCTTAATTGGACTAATCAATACACAGGTTCTGAAATATGGCCACGAGATAAAGCCAAGGAAAAAACCGACGAAGAGAAACGATATCCAATCGGTAAGGGCTGGTCGTGGAAAATCCCTTATATCAAGTATTCCGAGGGAGGAAGATACCTCAATTTATTTGACCAAGGAAGCTATCAGATTACAGGCTCTACGCTAAAGGGGTATCCATTTCAAGACTTATCCGTCGCCTATGATTCTTCCGTTTCGGTCAATGATGAATGGTCATCCACTGTCGTCAAATCCATTCACGGCACCAAGCATTACTTCTCGTCAGGTGGACGATTGATTCAAATTTCGGATGCCTACAACAATACCATAACGTTTCATTACACCGATCACCCGACGTATGGCAAAGTGCTGACGAGTATTAAGGATGCCATTAATAACTCGATTGATATTACCTATAACGCGAATGAGGTGATTTTGCAACAAGGCGATAAAAGCGTTCTATACACCAAATACAACTATACAACGTATGATCCTTTACCCCCATTCACTCAATTTCAGACGGAAATTCTCTCCAGCGTACGTGATGTCGACACTCGAACAACCACGTATGGTTATAGCATAAAAGATGTACCCTTCAGCGTTATCGGCAGTTCGCCGGTCAAGAGTAACCCTGCTGCGATGCTGGAAACTATTTATCATCCGACCGGAGCGAAAACCGTCTATACCTACGGGCCATCGATTACGAGAGTGATCGGGATGTTAGCCTCTCAAAGAGCATTCCGCATCGCCTCACGTAAAGAGGAGGTCGCTGGCGTAGCCTCCAATGTTCAAAACTATACGTATGGGACCGATTATGCAAGCAGTCATGGACAAAACATTTCTAATATTACGGTGAGTATTGATGATGGACTGACAAGCACACTATTTAATCATCGCAAAGTCATGAACGGAATTGAAGATTATCCTGTATTTTATACGAATTTCATGACACAAACCGCGCCCAACGACGAGCACATAACGACCACCTATACCTACGATGAGACTCGGAAAATTACGCTCCCGATTCAGACCAAGACACAGTTTAAAAAGGGAAGCGCCTTGGCGACGGCCATCCAAACGTCTAGGACGTTCGATAACTATGGAAACGTCTTGACCGAGACTGACCCGATGGGCACGACGAAGACGTATACGTATCATCCGACGACAAAATGGTTGGCGAGTATCACGGAGCCTATACGAACGGGACAAAGTCGCTATACGGAGTTATTGCGAAATGCACAAGGCAGCGTCACCCAAGTGGCCGTCAAAGAGAACAATGCTAGCGGGACTGTACTTGCGCAGGCGAATTATGAAAACTTTGATACGTATGGCAATGTTCAACGAACGATTATTAAAGATGATACGCGCGATATCATCTACAATACGGAGTACGGTTCTACATTTTCCGGTGCATATCCGACCAAACAGACCGTTGTGGTGACGAACCCGACCTCCACCGGAAATGCAACGCAAACCGTCACGCATACCTTGGATTATTTCCCGACGACAGGCTTAGTCAAATCCTATCAAGATGGCAATCAATCCACAACGAGCCTGCAATATGACAAGTTGGATCGCTTGACTCGTATTACGCATCCAGACAATACCTATGCTTCGGTCACCTACACTAACGCCTCCAACCAAGCGACGATTCGAGAGGAGTCCGGCGTCACGACACGCCTGCGCTGGAATGCGATCGGACAGTTGGTCGAGGAAGCGATCCTGGATGGCTCCTACCGCATCATGCGAACGCTGGGTTATGATAGCTATGGTCGACTGTCGTGGGAACGGGCGCTTGGCGCAACCAATCGTCAGACCAGCTATACGTACAACAATTGGAGTGAGCCTATCAAAACCGAAGCGCCGGACGGCTCCTTCTCCACCACCGACTACGATAAGCTGACCCGTCAGACCGTAGTCACCGATCCGGAACTGAACCGCTTCCGCAGTACCACTGATATTCTGGGACGCTCTATCCTGAACGAGGAATGGCGCAATGGCCAGTACCAGCAAGTGCAGGCGCTAGCGTACGACCATGAGGGCAATGTCATCACCGAAACCAATGCGACCGATGCGACCTCTTATCTGTACGATGTGCTCGGGCGGGTGACGAAGGTGACCGATGCGTTGGGGGGCGTGTATACTTACGCCTACGCGAAGGCGGGGCCGTTAAAGACGATCGTCTATCCCGATGGGGCTTCCATCACCAAGCAGTATGACGAGTTGGGCCGTCTCATCCAGCAAACTAATGAGACCGGACAGAGCGATACGTACAGCTATGATCCGAACGGCAATGTCGTGCAGCACAAGGACCGCAAAGGGCAACTGTTCACGATGACGTATAACAATCGGAACTTCCTCTTGAGCAAGCAAGCGCCAGACGAGACGGTCAACTACACGTATGATGCAGCAGGACGCCGGAAGTCGATGATCGACATCACTGGCACAACCCTGTATACGTATAAGGCAGCTACAGGCGAACTGACTCAAGTGACCTATCCAGACAACAAAACGATCAAGTATACGTATAACACGTCTGGCCTGCGCAACACGATGACGGATCCTTACGGCTATGTATTGAATTATTCGTATGATCTGCGGGATCGGCTGACTGCTGTAGGCCCAACGACGACGAATTCGGAAGCGACGTATACGTACTATAAAAACAACCTGGTCAAGCAGCGCATGCTTAAAAATGGCACGACCTCGAATTACGAATATGAAGGCAGCCGTCTGAAAAACCTGACGCATCAGAAGAGTAATGGAACGGGGCTGTACAGCTTTAATTACACACATGACGGGAATAGCAACATCACTGCGATCGCAGGCGGGGCGACGGGAAATACGACGACCGAGGCCTATTCCTATGATCCGTTAAATCGGGTCTCCACAGCCAGTCCGTTCAATGAAGCCTACAGCTACGACGCCCGGCATAACCGAACGACCTTGGCAACGGATAACCCGAGCATGCTGGACATCAATGAGTCCGAGTATGTATATGATTCGCAAAATCGTTTGGTCACGGCCCGGTATAACGGCAATGAAGTCGCTTATCGCTACAACGGCGACGGACTGTTGTATGAACGGATTGAAAATGGCGTGAAGACCCGCTATTACCTCGATGGCGATCAGATGATTGCCGAGGGTACGCTGACGACGGGGACGACAGCCGCATTCAAAGCCAGGTATGTGCGAGGTCATGAGCTCATCTCCAGGCAAAGCAATACTAACAGTGGCTACTACCTGCATAACGGCCACGGGGATGTCATCGAGCTACGAGATGCGACGGGGAACGCAGCGCTGAACACGTACAGCTACGACTTGTGGGGCAATCCGCAAATGACACAAGAAACGGTAGAAAACCCGTTCCGCTACTCTGGGGAGTACTGGGATAAAACCACCCAATTGCAATATCTGCGCGCGCGGTGGTATGATCCAGGTATTGGGAGGTTTATAAGTAAGGATACGTATGAAGGAATTTTGAGTAATCCGCTGAGTTTAAATTTTTATACTTATGTGTACAATAATCCGTTGATTAATATTGACCCATCCGGGAATTATTGCGTAGCTCAAAATGGTAATTGGGCTACACCTGGAAGTTGCTCTTCCACTAATAGCATCTATTTAGGAGACGATAAGAATTTTTCTGGAAGACCAATAATTGATAATGGAATTATTGTAGGAAAGATAGGGGAACAGATTCCGCTTGTTTTTTCAAAAGGGAATTATTGGAGTCTTTATCCGGATGATTATTCTTATATTAGATGGTTAGCAGGAGATAATGACTATTACTATGGGCTTGACAGAGAGATTCAAGAAAGACTGCGCCAAAGACTACTTAGTAATTACATGGGGCAACAAATTGCCCAAGGTTTTCCTGACTTTATAGACGGAGTTTTATGGGGAGCTTCGTTAGTAAGGGGTCCAGGTGGGAAGTTTGGATTGGCTAAAAAAGGGGGGAAACAAAAAGAAGGGAATCAGCGTAATGGAACGCCTGGAGATAACAAAAGACAAAATGAGCAATTCAATAGTATTGCAAATAAATATAAATTAACCCCAGACCAACGTAGTAGACTTCATGATCAGATAACCAAAAAAAACTATTCTTATAAGGAAATTGAAGAAGCAGCTAAAGAGATTGCTGCTGGAAGAGGGTAGAAGATGAGTGAAGTTAAATTATCACCTCAAATCATTGAAGGTTTAGAACAAATTATTAACCTGCCTATAGCGCGGCTGGGTAGAGCAGGAAATATGATGTGGATGGGTTTGGGTCAAGTTAAAGAAGATTTTGACATATGGGGGAGTGTTGTTAAAACATCGGATTTTTCCTTGAATGTGCAGTCCAAATGGAGGATACAAAAAGATTCAAAAATAATAGTTGGTAGTGGAGATTTTTACTATCCAGAACGTTATGATGATGACTTTGATTGGAGTAACTATGATTGGGATACGGACGGCAATTTGTTTGAAAAAATATCAAAGGAATTTATAGAAACTAATGCAAGAAAAGTTTTTGTTGACAGTTTTTCTATTTCCGCTCTCTATGAAATAGAAATAATTTTTAGTAATGGAATGAAATTGGAAATTTTTCAAGATGGTTGTTTTGAGAGAGAATCGGAACTGTGGAGATTCTTCAAACGTAACAGCAATGTTCACATTGTTTCTACTAATCTAGGTATTAAATTGGAATAGATATTTGTATTAACCACATGCGGGTGTAACAACTCCATGTGGTTTTTTATTGCATCGGTGCATAAGTCAAAGTCAGTTCAATGAAAATGTTGGGAAGGGAATGCTAGGATTTAATACGAAAATAAAAGTCGGGATGCGACTGATGCACCCGACTTATTTTCATTCCTGGGGGTGACAAGGCTTTCTTGTCATGGCTGTTTTTCGACGAGATAATTATTCGGTGTGTATTGTTTCCCATAAGTTCGCTGAATTATTCTCAACTCAAGAGATTTCAACTCGCAGTACGGTGATTGTTTAGTAAAAGGCACTGTTCACCCAGTTTAAGTTTCTGTGCGACAGTGCCTGTAGTTTTAATTAGAACCTACAAACGCCTCATAAACTCTCAACGCAACAACGGCCAGCTCTTCGCGGGTGATAACGTCCTGCGGGCGGAAGCTGCCGTTATAGCCCTCCATGATGCCAGCCTCGGCCAGAGCCCGCACCGCGGCTACGGCATAGGCGGCTTGAACATCGCGGAAGCTCGGCGCAGCGTCCGAAGCCTTCAGTCCGAAGGCGCGGGCGATCAGGACGGCTGCATCCTGGCGAGTGATCGCTGCGGACGGCTGGAAGGCGCCGTCGGCAAAGCCGGTGATCCAGCCTTGGTTCTTCGCCACGCTGACATAGCCGGCATACCAAGCAGTGGCCGATACATCGTTGAACTCAGAGGTGACTTCGGTCGCTGTGTCGGAGTCGCTTTGCGCAAGCGTCACTAGAATCTTGGTGAACTCAGCCCGCGTCGCGGTACCTTTCGGATCGAACACAACACCTTCTCCAGAAGGCTTGCCCGTAAAGATGCCAAGCTCTGCTACACGCAGCACGGCGTGCTGTGCCCACGTCGAAGCGCTCGCTTGATCGACGAAGGCCGGTACGGCAGGTCGCGGCTCCTCGACAGGCTGCTCCGTCACAGGTTCTTCCGTTACGGGTTCTTCGGTTACCGGCTCTTCTGGCGTCTCCTTGACCTCCTCTTTTACTGGAGCAGCGGGAGGCGGGTACCAGCTATAGGATGGAGGGGTGGACGGTTGTGGTTGGGGTTCGGGTTCAGGTGTAGGCGGCGTATACGTATATGACCATTTCAGGTCGTCTCCGTCCTGGACCAGATAGGAGCTGGCGCCGACCTCGGCGAACGCATCATTAATAAGGAAGCTCCACCAATCCTTCGCGGTTCCTGCCAGTCCCTTGATAGATTCAATATACGCCCCGAACTCTGGGTGAACGGAATATTCAACTTCCTCCTCGCCGACTGCTTGCAACAGGGCATTAAAAGCTGTCGAACCGACTTTGGCTTCAACCTCTTTTACAAGAGGAAGGCCCTCGTGTGCCAGATCAGGCGATACGATCTCAACTTGGGTGAGATAGAAGGATTTATTTATTACACCGATTCCTGTTAAGTCAAAACCGGCAGAACCGTATGAGGGATACGGGTCATAGATCGAATTATTTTTACTGTCGACTTGATTTCCATCGCCAACAATATCAAGAATTTTTACGTAATTTATGCGTTCCAGATCAACGAGACCTGAGAGAACCTCGGGCTTATGCTTTAACGCCTCAAGATCAAAGCCAGTACCGTAATCGCCGAGAGATTTGCCAGCTAGTCCATTTACCTCGCTTTGATCCATAAAGGAGTAGGCGCCTACCGCTCCCTTTGTTTTTGACTCGGAGTCAAAGCGGAGCCACGTTTCTCCATCCGTTGATACCTCAACATAGGCAAGCTCCAGAAACCCCCATCCAGGAACACTGGTGTTAGCTATGCCATTCTCGAACACGGCGAAGTCTTCGCCTGGTCCGTTGCCGATGCCGCCATCTTCAAATTCCATCGTAATTTCACCAAAATCGCCAAGCACGACGTATTGGCCGTTATAGGGCCCCACCGCGCGCTCCGGAGTACGTAAGTGTTCATTCACATTAGTCAACGACTCATTAGGAATATAATCCCGATACCCCGTCGCCCACGCGACCATATCGGCAGCGGTTTTGTTGATGCTGTTCTCCAGTACGACAATCGGCGCTGGGGGCGTTACGACAGGCCCGTCCGGGGCCGCATAGGCTACGCCACCCAGCCCCCAACCCGTACCGACCGCTGCAGCCAGCAGCAGCGCCAGCGAGCCGGAGATCCATTTTTTCTTCATCATGTTGTTCCTCTCTCTCATGGGGTAGTCGTGTTGATCTAAGACAAAAAACCTCCTCCGCGAAGGGAGCAGGCTAAGGATAATAGGCACGCTTAAACAAAGGTCCGATGCGCTACTAACCCTGCCTTTTACCACGAAGGTACAGGTCATCGGCAGGAAGCAGGGCGGATCGCCATGAGGGGCGACGGCCGGATTCCATACCGCATCGCAGGAGACCGACCTGACTGAAGCCTGCTAGGCAAGCTCATCACAGTGGCGGGACCGTGCCGGATTCACACCGGACTTCCGTCTCGAACGACATTCTTTAGTATAGCGGGCGGTTAAGTTTTGGCAAGCATTATTTTATAGCCCGATCAAGGCTTGGTGTCGAGGTAGACCCTTCACGCCGACCAAGAGTATACTGGGAACAAACGGCTGGGCCGGGCGCAGGAGGATAGGAATCGTGGAGTCAGACCTTCGCAGCAACGCCCTGGCTATTATTCAAATGGAGAGGCAGGGTGCACCCATGCGCATAACCGAGGACAAAACGTTGATTGTGACGGAAGAGGATATTTCTGGCCTGCTTTGCTATTTGCATCGGGACGGTACCCCTTATGAGGATGGCTTTGATTTTGAGATCCGCCTGCAAGAAATTGCGATTGAGCCGGGGGCGGTTCATCGCGTGACGATCGAGTTTACCGACGAGGATGAGGCCGATCGGCAGGATATCAGCAGCAGCGTCTACCGCGTCATCGCCCAGCACGATCCGCAGTTCGTACCGCCTGGCGAGGCAGACTAATCCCCGGTCGGAGGGGCGAGGATTAGTCTGCCTCGCCTCTCGCCCCTCGGAAGATTGACACATCCGCCGGGATCGTCTAATGTATATTTAGTTAGTCGGCTAAGTAAATGGAGGCAACGCAATAATGAAGAGACAGGAAGAGGAATCGATCCCGCGCCTGATGGGACGGACGCATCGATTGTTCAGACACAATGTGGATCTGCTGATCCGGGACTATGATGTCTATCCCGGCCAACCGCCGCTCTTGCTGAGGCTGGCGCGGGAGGACGGGCAGAGCCAGAAGGAGCTGGCCAGCCATATGCATGTCCAGCCTGCGACGCTGACGGTGATGATCGATCGGATGGCCAAGCATGGCCTGCTGGAGCGCAAGGCGGACACACGCGACCAACGGGTGTCCCGCGTCTTTCTGACGGATAAGGGGCGTGCCGCGGCGACGGGAGTGCGGGAGGCGCTCGAGCGGCTGGAGGAGCGAAGCTTTGCCCGATTCTCGTCGGAGGAGCGGGAGATGTTCCGTGAGCTGCTGCTGCGGATCTACGCAGAGCTGGAAGAGCACCGCGAGCAGCTCGGCGAGGAGGCGGATCGATGAAGTCAATCTGGCGTCTGCGCAGCTACCTGCTGCCTTATCGCGCAGCGATCATCCTCGCGCCGCTCATGATGGTGATGGAGGTGTGCATGGATCTGCTGCAGCCGCGCCTGATGGCGAGCATCGTCGACCAAGGCGTCATGACAGGCGATCTCGAGCACATCTGGCGGACAGGACTATGGATGGCGCTGGTCGCCTTCGTCGGACTGATCGGCGGGGTCGGCTGTACGGTCTACTCGAGTCGGGCGGCCCAGGGCTTCGGCGCCGATCTGCGGGTCAGTCTGTTCGATAAGGTGCAGACCTTCTCGTACGACAACCTCGATCGGCTCTCGGCGGGCTCGATCATCACCCGGCTGACCGGCGATGTCGTGCAGCTCCAGAATCTGGTGCAGATGACGCTGCGCATGCTCGTGCGCGACCAGAGTCTGGCGATCGGCAGCATCGTCATGGCCTTCCTGATCAGCCCGCGGCTGGCGCTTATCTTCGTCATTATCATCCCGCTGCTCGTCCTTATCCTTTATGTGATCACGCGGCGCGTCGTCCCGATCTTCGGCGTCGTCCAGCAACGGCTCGATCGGCTTAATACGGTGCTGCAGGAGAATCTTTCCGGCATTCGCGTCGTCAAGGCGTTCGTCAGAGGCGCCTTTGAGAAGACGCGCTTCCGCAGCGCCAACGACGATTTTCTCGAGGCGGCGCTCAAGGCGGCCCGGACAATCGCCATCAACATGCCCTTGATGATGCTGGTGCTGAACTTCAGCATCGTCGCTATCCTCTGGTTCGGCGGCGCGCAGAATCGGGCCGGAGCGCTGCCGGTCGGCGACCTGATCGCCTTCGTCAGCTATATGAGCCAGCTGCTCTTCTCGATGCTCTCGCTTGGCATGATGCTGGTGGCGGTGTCGCGGGCGATCGCCTCGGCACGCCGAGTCGAGGAGGTGCTGGACACC
>NZ_BFBX01000070.1:128562-128996 GCF_003851045.1 Paenibacillus sp. 598K
GTGCTGGACACCCGACCGACGATCCGCGAGCCGCAACCGCAGAGCCGGCCGATTATCCGCGAGGGCGGTATCGTCTTCGACAGTGTATCGTTCGCATACAGCGGCGCAGCTGGAGAGCGGGCGCTGGAGGGGATCAGCTTCGCGGTGCGTCCGGGTCAGACGGTCGGCATCCTCGGCGCGACCGGAGCTGGCAAGTCGTCGTTGGTCAGCCTGATCCCGCGTCTCTATGACGCGACGGAGGGGCGCATCCTGCTCGACGGCGTGGACGTGCGCGACATCCCGACCGCGGAGCTGCGGCGAGAGGTCGGGCTCGTGCTGCAGCAAGCGATCCTGTTCACCGGCACGATCCGGGACAACATCCGTTACGGCTCGCCGGAGGCATCGCAGCAGGAGGTCGAGGAGGCGGCCCGGGCTGCGCAGGCGCATGACTTCAT
>NZ_BFBX01000070.1:129115-133512 GCF_003851045.1 Paenibacillus sp. 598K
GCGCAGGCGCATGACTTCATCCTCGGTCTGCCGGACGGCTACGATACGCAGCTCGGCCAGCGCGGGGTCAATCTCTCGGGCGGCCAGAAGCAGCGGCTCTCGATCGCCCGGGCGCTCCTGCTGCGTCCGAGGATCCTCATCCTCGACGACAGTACGAGCGCCGTCGATCTGGAGACGGAAGCTCGCATCCAGGAGGCGCTGCGGCAGCGGATGGCGGGCACCACGACGCTCGTCATCGCCCAGCGCATCTCGTCGGTCATCGATGCCGATCAGATCCTCATCCTCGAGCAGGGTCGCATCCACGCGATCGGCAGCCATGAGGAGCTGCTGGCGAGCAGCGGCGTCTACCGGGAGATCTGCGCTTCGCAGCAAGGAAAGGAGGGCGCAGCCCATGTCTAGACGCGACAAATCCGCCAGGAACAGCAAGCCGGAGGTGCAGCCGGCGATGCTCGGCTTCGGCCGGGGGCGCGGCCCGCAATTGGAGAAGGTGCGGGCGCAGCAGACCGGCGCCACAGTGAAACGGATCTGGCGCTATCTCGCCAGACAGCGGCTCCAACTGCTGCTCGTAGGCGCGCTGGTGCTGTGCGGGGCGGCACTGACGCTGACGGCTCCGTACCTGCTCGGCCGGGCGATCGATGACTATATCATCGAGCAGCGACTGGACGGTCTGGCCGGGCTCTGTCTGCTGCTGCTGGCGGTCTACGGGGCGGGCAGTCTCGCCTCCTGGCTGCAGACGTATGTGATGGCGGGCATCGCCAGCCGCACCGTATGGACGATGCGGGGCGATCTGTTTGCGCATTTGCAGCGGCTGCCGCTCCGCTTTTTCGACCGGACGACGCATGGCGAGCTGATGAGCCGCACGACCAACGATATGGACAATGTCTCGACGACGCTCGACCAGAGCCTAGTGCAGCTGATGAATAGCGCCGTTATGCTGGTCGGCTCGCTGACGCTGATGCTATGGCTTAACGTTTGGCTGACGCTGGTGGCGATCGTGACGATCCCGTTCATCATGCTGCTGGCCAAGGCGATCGCCCGCCGTACGAAGCGGCACTTCAGCGAACAGCAGCGGTATCTGGGCGAGCTGAACGGCTTCATCGAGGAGACGGTCTCCGGGCAGAAGGTCGTCAAGCTGATGAGCCGCGAGCAACGAGCCTCCGGCGAGTTCCGCTCGATCAGCGAGCGGCTGCGCGGCGCGGGTACGCGCGCTCAGATCCTCTCGGGCATCATCGGTCCGATGATGAATATGATGAATCACTTCGGCTTCATCCTGATCGCCGTCGCCGGGGGCTGGATGGCGCTGCACGAGTGGACGACGGTCGGGGTCATCGTCAGCTTCCTCAACTACTCGCGTCAGTTCAGCGGTCCGGTCAATCAGTTGGCCAACCAGTACAATATGATCCAGGCCGGCATCGCGGGCGCCGAGCGTGTATTCGAGATCATGGACACCGAGACGGAGCATGACGAGGAGGAGCGGCAGTCGGCGGGCAAGCCGGTACAGGGCAGCGTGGAGTTCCGGGGCGTCAGCTTCGGCTATGGCGAGCAGACGACGCTGCGCGACATCTCCTTCGCTGCGCAGCCGGGAGACATGATCGCGCTCGTCGGACCAACCGGCGCGGGCAAGACGACGATCATCAATCTGCTGACCCGGTTTTACGATATCCGGGAGGGGGAGATCCGAGTCGACGGCCAGGACATCCGACAGCTCGACAAGCTCGACCTGCGCCGCCAGCTCGGCATCGTGCTGCAGGACGGCTATCTGTTCACCGGCACGATCGGCGACAATCTCCGCTACGGCCGCCTCGAGGCGACGGATGAGGAGGTGCGGCGGGCCGCCGAGCTGGCGGGCGCGGATCGATTCATCCGTCAGCTGCCGGACGGCTACGAGACGATGCTGTCCGCCGAGGGCGGCAATCTGAGTCACGGACAGCGTCAGCTGATGACGATCGCGCGCGCGATCCTCGCCGACCCGGCGATCCTCATCCTCGACGAGGCGACGAGCAGCGTCGATACGCGCACCGAGATGCGCATCCAGGCTGCGATGAAGGTGCTGATGCAAGGGCGCACCAGCTTTGTGATCGCCCATCGGCTCAGCACGATTCGCGAGGCGACGCAGATCCTCGTCCTCCATGGCGGCGAGATTATCGAGCGCGGCACCCACGAGGAGCTGCTGGCGCGAGATGGGTTCTATGCCAAGCTGCATGCCAATCAATTTCACGAAGAAGTCGGGTAAATTCAGGAATACACGTTCGCAACCGGGCCATTATATGGTAAACTGATGAGGTGGGTTTGGGAGCAGGGAGGTGCCTGAATGGCGGATAAGGATTGGCAGAGAGACAAACAGCTGTTCTGGGGATTGATGACGAGCGCGATGAGCGATGCGGTCGATGCGTATGAGGTGCTGCACAAGCATCCGTCCCCGCACAATTACCGGCTATCGATCGGGTATCTGGGGATGTCGCAAGCCGCCTATATGCAAGCCTGGACGTTCTACCTGCAGCATGAGGACATCCAGCATTACGAGATCGACCCCGTGCTCGGGGCTTACGAGGCGTTCAAGCGCCAGCTCAAGCGGGTCATCACCGATAATGACCGGCCCTCGCCGATGCTGGCCGAGGCGTACGAGGAGCTGCGGATCGCTTATGCGAATGCCAATGATTTCATTGAGAGCAGCAACTGACGGGTCAGCTGTCACGGGCGGGCAGGAGTAGATGTAGCGTAACCGAGTAGAGCGCGGCAGATTATGGTCTGGTAGAGTATATCGTATAGTTAACAGTGTAAATAGAGCGTAACATAGTAATACCCACAATAAGCAACAGGATGAGAGAGTCGTCAGGGCTCTACTCATCCTGTTTTATTTAGGTAGTTTAGGAACCGCGATGACCGGCCCTATCCGAGCCTTCCGAGCCTCCTACACCTTCAGCGTCCCCCGGAAGCCGCGCGCCCCATAGTACGACTCGGCGCCGTTGTGATAGACGAATACGGTATCGTAGCGACGGTCGCAGAAGATCGCGCCGCCGAGCTTGCGGATGTCCGCCGGCGTCTGCACCCAGCTCGACGTCTTCAAGTCGAAGGGGCCGATCTGCTCCTGCAGCGCGCGGTATTGGTCCTCGGTCAGCAGCTCGATGCCGAGCTCAGCCGCCATGCCGACGGCGCTGTGCTTCGGCTTGTGCTCCTTGCGCGACTCCAGCGCCTCGTGATCGTAGCAAACGCTGCGGCGGCCCTTGGGACTCTCGGCCGCGCAGTCGCAAAATGTATACTCGCCCGTCTCGGCGTCGTAGCCGATCACGTCCGGCTCGCCGCCGCTTGCTTCCATCTCATGCAGTGTGCGCAGCTTGTCCGGCGATGCCTCCAGCCGGGTCTGCACCTCAGACCAAACCAGCTCGGGGTGGCGGTGCATCTGCTTGTCGAAGCGCGCCCGCAACGTCTTCAGCAGCGCCTCTTGCTCCTCTGGCGAGAGCGTATGGGCTTGTCCTGTCATGGCAATTTCCTCCTTGGATTGCGTGTTCTATCGTCGATAGCAGCTCATCAGCCAGCGGTGTTGGCAGCCCTGGCGATGCATCCTTCCTCACTGTATCGTCTGGGATCGCTCCGCGCAAGCGCATTGTCGATGGATTGTCCACCCTTTCCTGCGATCCTCCCCTATGGGATCTGGCGGAGAGTGTGCTATGCTGGCTGTACTATGATGTCAGCGTTCTCGCACTGGAGTGAAGTGTGCCTATGTTTAGCTCTCTGGACAAACGGATGAAGATCATCCTGCAAGTCGTCATCCTGCTGTATGTCCTCTTATCGAGCCTGTTCGTCTTCCTGACGATCAAGAGCCGCAGCCTCGACCTGCAGCATCAGCTCGCGCTGCAATATACCGGACAGCAGCATCAGAACGCCCAGCTATTCATGAAGTGGATAGAAGAGCTGGCTCGCATCGTCACGAGCAATGGCAACGTCCAGCAGGCGATCGCCGGCGGCGCCTACGACAAGTCGATCACGCCGTTGCTCGACGGCATGAGCGCCTCTAATCTGTACATCCTAGACATGGTCCTCTATGGCGTCGATGGCAGCATATACGCTTCCAGCCGCGTCTCTGGCTTCCGGACCTTCGACGAGGTGCGGGCGATTCCCGAGTATCGCGAGTTCCTCGCCTCCGAGCGCCCCTCGCAATGGCTCATCCTGGACACCGGCTCGCTCGTCTACCACCAGTCCGACCCCAGGCGCAGGCTCATCTACCTGGAGAAGCTGGCTGCAGGCGATCACGTCACGCCCGGCCTGCTCGTCATGGATGTCGATCTCCGCAAGATGACCAGCTTCTACGCCTTTCGGGACCCGGATGCCTACCCGGACTCGCAGGCGTTCCTGTACACGCGCGATCAGACGGTGGTCGATATCGGCGGCTGGACCCC